>NZ_CP012621.1:0-22500 GCF_002407485.1 Zobellella denitrificans
TTGTTTATAAGGTGGAGGATCCTGTGCATGAGGTTGTGACGATCCGGCAGAAGTCAAGGATCATATTTTCCCGGATCGGCGCGATCCGGCTAGAGATCCTCCCCCCGGCTCAGTAGAATAACTGCCCCTTGCTTGATCCCTTATGTTCCAGGAGTACTGATGAGCACTATGCTTTGGCAGCAGTGTCTTAACCGGCTACAAGATGAATTGCCTTCCGCGGAATTCAGTATGTGGATCCGGCCGCTGCAGGCGGAGCTCGCCGACAATACCCTGACCCTGTTCGCTCCCAACCGCTTCGTGCTGGACTGGGTGCGGGACAAGTATCTGATCCGGATCAACGGCCTGCTGGGCGAGTTTTGCGGCAACCAGTGCCCTCAGCTGAAGTTCGAGGTGGGCAACAAACCGGCCCAGGTCAATCTGATGGCCAACAACAAGCCCCAGGCCAGGGTGCAGGCGGCGCCCTCCTGGATCGAGCAGGCCGAAGACAAGCCCCAGATCAACCACAAGAGCAACATGAACCCCAACTACACCTTCGACAACTTCGTCGAGGGTAAGTCGAACCAGCTGGCCCGGGCCGCCGCCCGCCAGGTGGCGGACAATCCGGGCGGGGCCTACAACCCCCTGTTCCTGTACGGCGGCACCGGCCTGGGCAAGACCCACCTGCTGCACGCGGTGGGCAACGGCATCCGTGCCCGCAAGGCGGACGCCAAGGTGATCTACATGCATTCCGAGCGCTTCGTGCAGGACATGGTCAAGGCGCTGCAGAACAACGCCATTGAGGAGTTCAAGCGCTACTACCGCAGCGTGGATGCCCTGCTGATCGATGACATCCAGTTCTTCGCCAACAAGGAGCGCTCCCAGGAGGAGTTCTTCCATACCTTCAACGCCCTGCTCGAAGGCAACCAGCAGATCATCCTGACCTCGGATCGCTACCCCAAGGAGATCGACGGGGTGGAGGACAGGCTCAAGTCCCGCTTCGGCTGGGGGCTGACGGTGGCGATAGAGCCGCCGGAGCTGGAAACCCGGGTGGCGATACTGATGCGCAAGGCGGCCGAGAACAACATGCACCTGCCGGACGAGGTGGCCTTCTTTATCGCCAAGCGGCTGAGGTCCAACGTGCGCGAGCTGGAAGGGGCCCTGAACCGGGTGATCGCCAACGCCAACTTCACCGGCCGTGCCATCAACATCGACTTCGTGCGCGAGGCGCTGCGCGACCTGCTGGCATTGCAGGAAAAGCTGGTGACCATCGACAACATCCAGAAGACGGTGGCCGAGTACTACAAGATCAAGGTGGCGGATTTGCTGTCCAAGCGCCGTTCCCGTTCCGTGGCCCGCCCGCGCCAGTTGGCCATGGCCCTGGCCAAGGAGCTGACCAACCATTCGCTGCCGGAGATCGGCGACGCCTTCGGCGGCCGGGATCATACCACCGTGCTGCACGCCTGCCGAAAAATCGGCCAGCTGCGGGAAGAGAGTCATGATATAAAGGAAGATTATTCCAATCTTATCCGTACCCTGTCTTCCTGAACCGGAGAACCCCATGCAGTTTACCATCAGCCGTGAAGCGATTTTGCGTCCCCTGCAATTGGTATCCAGTGCCCTGGGGGGCCGCCCCAATCTGCCGATCCTCAACAACATACTGCTGAACGTGAGTGAAGACTCGCTGTCGATGACCGGCACCGATACCGAGGTGGAAATGGTGGCCCTGGTGCCCCTGGCGGCGCCCGCCACCACCGGCCGCACCACGGTGCCGGCGCGCAAGATGCTGGACATCTGCCGGGGACTGCCCGACGGCGCCGAGCTTACCTTCACCCAGGAAGGAGAGCGCTTGTTGCTGCGCTCCGGGCGCAGCCGCTTCAACCTGTCCACCCTGCCGGCGGAAGACTTTCCCAATATCGAGGAGTGGAGTTCGGAGCTGGAGTTCGACATCAACCAGCTGGCCTTGAAGAAGCTGATTGAGTCCACCCAGTTTTCCATGGCCATCCAGGATGTGCGCTACTACCTCAACGGCATGCTGTTCGAGACCGAGGGTCAGTGGCTGCGCACCGTGGCCACCGACGGCCATCGCCTGGCCACCTGCCAGCGCCAGTTGCTGGCGGAGGAACTGCCGACCCAGCAGGTGATAGTGCCGCGCAAGGGGGTGCTGGAACTGGTCAAGCTGCTGGAGCACGAGGAGCAGGACGTACGCCTGCAGATCGGCAAGAGCAATATCCGGGCGGTGACCCCCGGCTTTATCTTCACCTCCAAGCTGGTGGATGGCCGCTTCCCCGACTACCGCCGGGTGCTGCCGCGGGAATGCGACAAGACCCTGATCTGCGGCCGGGAAGAGCTGAAGCAGGCCTTCTCCCGGGCTGCCATCCTGTCCAATGAAAAATTCCGTGGCGTGCGGCTCAACATGCAGGAGCAGACCCTCAAGATCACCGCCAACAACCCCGAGCAGGAAGAGGCGGAAGAGGTGCTGGACGTGGACTACCAGGGCAGCGAGCTGGAAATCGGCTTCAACGTTTCCTATGTGCTGGACGTGCTGGGCACCCTCAAGTCGGACAGGGTCAAGATCAGCCTGAAGGACGCCGGCAGCAGCGGCCTTATCGAAGCAGAAGACAACGGGGATGCGCTCTACGTGGTGATGCCGATGCGGCTCTGACATGGCCCTGCTCAATCTCCAGCTCAAGGATTTTCGCAATATCCGCCATGCCCGCCTGGTGCCCGCCGCCGGCATCAACCTGCTGGTCGGCCCCAACGGCAGCGGCAAGACCAGCGTACTGGAAGCCATCCATTACCTGGGTGTCGGCCGCTCCTTCCGTACCCACCTCACCGGCCGGGTGATCCAGCAGGGGGAGCAGGCCTTTACCCTGTTTGCCCGGGTACGACGGGACGACGACGGCCTGGCGGTGGGGCTGAGCAAGACCCGGGGTGGCGATACCCGACTCAAGGTGGGCGGTCGGGTGGCGGAGCGGCTGGCCGATCTGGCCCATATCCTGCCCATTCAGTTGATCCACCCGGAAGGGTATAATCTGCTGACCGGCGGGCCCAAGCTGCGGCGGGCCTACCTGGACTGGGGCCTGTTCTATTCCAACCCGGATTTCTTCGCCGCCTGGGGGCGCTTTCGCCGGCTGCTCAAGCAGCGCAACGCCCTGCTGCGCCAGCAGCGTCCCTACCGGGAGCTGAGTTACTGGGATCCCCAGCTGGTGGCGGTGGGCGAGGAACTGAGCCGTTTCCGGCAGCACTACGCCGATGCCATCTCCCCGGTGATCAAGGAGATAGCGGCAGATTTTCTGCCCGAATACGATTTTTCCTTCGATTTCTTCCGGGGCTGGGATCGACAGGCCGAACTGGCCAGGGTGCTGGAGCAGGGCTATGAGCGCGATCTGGGGCTGGGTTATACCCAGTCCGGGCCCCACAAGGCCGAGATCCGCATCAAGGCCAGGGGCATGCCGGTGCAGGATTTATTGTCGCGCGGCCAACTGAAGCTGCTGGTGTGCGCCATGCGCCTGGCCCAGGGACTGCACCTGAAAACGGCGTCCGGCCAGGACTGTATTTTTTTGATAGACGACTTTGCGTCCGAGCTGGATGAGCAAAAGCGGGGCCTGCTGGCCGCCCGGTTGAACGAGCTGGGTGCCCAGGTCTTTATTTCCGCAATCGAGGCAGCCCAGCTCGGTCAGATGATCACACGGGACAACAGTAAGCTGTTTCACGTGAAACAGGGTGAAATCACCGAAACCCAGGAGTGCGAGTAAGCCAATGAGTGAACACACTTACGACTCTTCGAGTATTAAGGTATTGAAAGGTCTGGACGCGGTCCGGAAACGGCCGGGCATGTACATCGGCGACACCGACGACGGTACCGGCCTGCACCATATGGTGTTCGAGGTGGTGGACAACTCCATTGACGAAGCCCTGGCGGGCCACTGCAAGGACATCGTCGTTACCATCCACGCGGATGGCTCTGTTTCCGTGTCCGACGATGGTCGGGGCATTCCGGTCGATATTCACCAGGAAGAGGGACGCTCGGCGGCGGAGGTGATCCTCACCGTGCTGCATGCCGGCGGCAAGTTCGACGACAACTCCTACAAGGTGTCCGGCGGTCTGCACGGGGTGGGGGTCTCGGTGGTGAACGCCCTGTCCGAGAAACTGCAGCTCACCATCTGGCGCAACGGCAAGGTGCATGAGCAGACCTATGTGCACGGCGAGCCCCAGGCGCCCCTGGCGGAAGTGGGCGAGACCACCAAGTCCGGCACCCTGATCCGCTTCTGGCCCAGCCATGCCACCTTTACCGACACCGACTTCCATTACGACATCCTGGCCAAGCGGCTGCGGGAGCTGTCCTTCCTCAACTCGGGCGTGTCCATTCGCCTGCTGGACGAACGCGACAACAAGGAAGCCCACTTCCAGTACGAGGGCGGCATCCAGGCCTTCGTGGAATACCTGAACCGCAACAAGACCCCCATCCATCCCAAGGCCTTCCACTTCGCCACCGAGCGGGAAGACGGCATCGCGGTGGAAGTGTCGATGCAGTGGAACGACTCCTACCAGGAGAACATCTTCTGCTTTACCAACAACATCCCCCAGCGGGACGGCGGTACCCACCTGGCCGGCTTCCGGGCGGCGCTGACCCGCACCCTGAACAGCTACATGGACAAGGAAGGCTACAGCAAGAAGGCCAAGACCTCCGCCTCCGGCGACGATGCCCGGGAAGGCCTGACCGCGGTGATTTCGGTCAAGGTGCCGGATCCCAAATTCTCCTCCCAGACCAAGGACAAGCTGGTGTCGTCCGAGGTGAAGACGGCGGTGGAGCAGGCCATGGCCGAGCGGCTGAACGAGTTCCTGCTGGAAAACCCCAGCGACGCCAAGATAGTGGTCAACAAGATCATCGACGCGGCCCGGGCCCGGGAAGCGGCACGCAAGGCGCGGGAGATGACCCGGCGCAAGGGTGCCCTGGATCTGGCCGGGCTGCCCGGCAAGCTGGCCGACTGCCAGGAGAAGGATCCGGCCCTGTCCGAACTCTACATCGTGGAGGGTGACTCGGCGGGCGGCTCCGCCAAGCAGGGGCGCAACCGCAAGTACCAGGCGATACTGCCGCTCAAGGGCAAGATCCTGAACGTGGAGAAGGCGCGCTTCGACAAGATGCTCTCTTCCCAGGAGGTAGCCACCCTGATCACCGCCCTGGGCTGCGGCATCGGCCGGGACGAGTACAACCCGGACAAGATGCGCTACCACCACATCATCATCATGACCGATGCCGACGTGGACGGTGCCCACATCCGCACCCTACTGCTCACCTTCTTCTACCGGCAGATGCCGGAGATCATCGAGCGCGGCTACGTCTATATCGCCCAGCCCCCCCTGTACAAGGTGAAGAAGGGCAAGCAGGAGCAGTACCTGAAGGACGAGCCGGCCATGCTGCAGTTCCAGACCAGCCTGGCGCTGGATGGCGCCTCCCTGCACGTCAACGAGTCGGCCCCGGCCATCGCCGGCGAGGCGCTGGAGAAGCTGGTCAACGACTACCGCAAGGTGCAGGAGCTGATCGTGCGACTGTCGCGCCGGGCGCCGGAAGTGGTGCTCAACGAGCTGATCTACCAGCCGGAGCTGACCCTGGAGGCGCTGGCCGACGAGGCCCGGGTACAGGCCTGGGTGGCGGCCATCAACCAGTCGCTGGAAAACAGCAACACCAACGGTACCCAGTATGTGCTGGATTGCCGCTACTCCGAGGAGCGCCACTGCTACCTGCCGCTGGTGAAGGTGCGCCAGCACGGCATGGAGCGGGAGTTCCCCATCAGCTACGACTTCTTCGCCTCCGGCGAATACCGCAGCATCGTCGCCCTGGGCAAGGGTATCGCCAACCTGATCGAGGAGGGCGGCTTCGTCAAGCGGGGCGAGAAGACCAGACCGGTGGCCAGCTTCGCCGAGGCCCTGGAGTGGCTGATGAGCGAGAGCAAGCGCGGCCTCTATGTACAGCGCTACAAGGGGCTGGGCGAGATGAACCCGGAGCAGCTGTGGGAAACCACCATGGATCCGGAAACCCGCCGCATGCTGCGGGTGACCATAGAGGACGCCGTGGCCGCCGACCAGCTGTTCTCCACCCTGATGGGTGACCACGTGGAGCCGCGCCGCGACTTTATCGAGACCAACGCCCTCAAGGTGGCCAACCTGGATATTTGATCCGGGCCGGCAGGCAAACAGAAGGAAAAGGGAGCCAAAGGCTCCCTTTTTTATTTACCTTGGAGCGGGTTTGACCAGCGACGGGACAGGAATGACCGCCCAGGGCGGTGTCACCCGCATAGCTGACAGCGGTTATCGCGAACCGGACAGGGGGAGTTTCAGACTAGACTGATAAGTGATGCGTCGAGTATGGGAAGAGGGTGAGATGGGTAACAGCAGCCGAAAATACTCCAGCCGGGTGGTGGACGGGCCTACCCGGGCGCCGGCCCGGGCCATGTTGCGGGCCACCGGTTTCACCGACGGCGACTTTCACAAGCCCCAGGTGGGCATCGCCTCCACCTGGAGCAACCTCACTCCCTGCAACATGCATATCAACGGCCTGGCGGAGGAAGCGGCGCGGGGCGCCGACGGCGCTGGCGGCAAGAGTGTCATCTTCAATACCATCACCATCTCCGACGGCATTGCCAACGGCACCGAGGGCATGAAGTATTCCCTGGTGTCCCGGGAAATCATTGCCGATTCCATCGAGGCGGTGGCCGGTTGCGAGGGCTTTGACGGCCTGGTGGCCATCGGCGGCTGCGACAAGAACATGCCCGGCTGCCTGATCGGCCTGGCCCGGCTCAACCGGCCGGCGGTGTTCGTTTACGGCGGCACCATAACCCCCGGAGACAACCATACCGACATTATCTCGGTGTTCGAGGCGGTGGGTTCACATGCCAAGGGCGACATGACGGCCATAGAAGTGAAGCGCATCGAAGAGACCGCCATTCCCGGCCCGGGCTCTTGCGGCGGTATGTACACAGCCAACACCATGGCCTCGGCCATCGAGGTGATGGGCATGAGCCTGCCGGGCAGCTCGGCCCAGAATGCCACTTCGGACACCAAGCTGAGGGACTGTCGGCAGGCGGGCGAGGCGGTGCTGCGACTGCTGAAACACAACATTCGGCCGTCCGACATCATGACCCGGCCCGCCTTTGAAAACGCCATTACCCTGGTGATCGCCCTGGGCGGTTCCACCAATGCCGTGCTGCACCTGCTGGCCATGGCCCATGCGGTGGGCGTGGAGCTGAGCCTGGACGATTTCACCCGCCTCGGCAAACGGGTGCCGGTGCTGGCGGATCTGCGCCCCAGCGGCCATTACATGATGTCGGAGCTGGTGGCTATCGGCGGCATACTGCCGCTGATGAAAACCCTGCTCGACGCCGGCCTGCTGCAGGGTGACTGCCTCACCGTGACGGGCAAAACCCTGGCCGAGAACCTGGCCGGTGTTAATCCCTATCCACCGGGGCAGAACATCATTCGCCCCCTTGCCAATCCCATCAAGCCCGACAGCCATTTGCGCATACTGTATGGCAACCTGGCGCCGGGCGGCGCCGTGGCCAAGATCACCGGTAAGGAAGGGCTGAGCTTTACCGGCCCGGCCCGGGTGTTTGACTCGGAAGAGGAAACCCTGGCGCGTATTCTCGACGGCTCCGTGCAAAAAGGCGACGTGGTAGTGATCCGCTACGAAGGGCCAAAAGGGGGCCCCGGCATGCGGGAAATGCTGAGTCCGACCTCGGCCATCATGGGGCGCGGTCTGGGCAAGGGTGTTGCGCTGATCACCGATGGTCGCTTCTCCGGCGGCAGCCACGGCTTTGTGGTGGGGCACATCACACCCGAGGCGCGTCAGGGCGGTCCCCTGGCGATAGTGGAAGACGGCGACGTCATCACCATCGACGCCGAGCATAACCGGCTGGAGCTGGATCTGACCGACAGCGTGATCACCGGGCGCCTGGCCCGCTGGCAGCCGCCCGAGCCCCGTTATCGCCGGGGCGTGCTGGCCAAGTATGCCCGGGCCGTGGGCCCGGCATCCCAGGGGGCGGTAACCGACGCCCAGGAGGACGGCAACTGAGCGAGCAAAAAATTATCGATTGCGTGCTTGAAAGCGTAAAAAACCATCCCTATATCTTTTAATGAACAAGGCGGGTCGCTCGGTTGAGGGCCCGCACCGCCCGTCCGAATGGAGGGCAAGCCATCATCGCTCATTGGAGGATATGATTATGTCACGCTTCGATTTTTCACCCCTGTACCGCTCCGCCATCGGCTTCGATCGCCTGGCATCCCTGATGGAAAACGCCGCCAGCGGCACCGGCAACAACGGCTACCCGCCGTACAACATCGAACTGCTCAGCGAGAACCAGTACCGCATCTCCATGGCCGTGGCCGGTTTTGGCCGCAACGAGCTGGAAATCACCAGCCATGAAAACACCCTGATGGTGAAAGGCCACAAGGAGCAGGAGCAGAATCCCAGGAATTATCTCTATCAGGGCATTGCCGAGCGCGGCTTCGAGCGCCGCTTCCAGCTGGCCGACCACATCCGGGTGGTGGGTGCCGATCTGGAAAACGGCCTGCTGCACATCGATCTGGTGCGAGAAGTGCCGGAGGCCGCCAAGCCGAGGACCATCGCCATCGGCCAGGCCGAGTAAAACCAACTCTGCACATCAACCTATTGCTTTAATGGAGGATAGGAACATGAGCCGTTTTGATTTTAGCCCCCTGTATCGCTCTGCCATCGGCTTCGACCGGCTGATGGGCGATCTGGAAAACCTGCTGCAGCACAAGGGGGAAGCATACCCGCCTTACAACATCGAGAAGCAGGACAACGATCACTACCGCATCAGCCTGGCGGTGGCCGGTTTCCGGGAGTCCGAACTGCAGCTTTCCGTGGAGCAGAACATGCTGCTGGTGAAGGGCAGCCGGGAAAAGCCCGCCGGCGACAGCCGCTACCTGTACCAGGGCATCACGGAGCGGGACTTCGAGCTGAAATTCCGCCTGGCCGATCATGTCCAGGTGGCCGGCGCCCGGCTGGACAACGGCCTGCTGGTGATCGATCTGCAGCGGGAGGTGCCGGACGAGCTGAAGCCCCGCCGCATCGAAATTGGCCAGGGCCGTACCCTGGAGCACAAGAGCGAGTAAACCTTACTCTTGAATGACAGCGCCGGCGTCATGCCGGCGTTGTTGTTTCTGCTATGACTGGCCGTAAAGCGCCAGTATTTCCCGCGCCAATATCGCTATGCCGGCCTGCACGTCCGCTTCCGGCTGGGCGTAGTTGAGGCGGATGCACTGCTTGCTGTGAGCCCAGTCTTCATCTTCTATGCCGGGAAAGAAGTAGTGCCCGGGCACCACCAGCAGGCCTTGCTGCTTGAGGCGCTGATAGAGCTCCTGGCAGTGGATGGGCAGATCCTCGAACCACAGCCACAGGAAGAGCGCGCCTTCCGGCTTGTGGATATGGAACTGGGGCAGGGGAATGGCCTCTTGCAGCCAGGCGACCGCCTGCTGCGCCTTGGCCTGGTAGAAGGGACGGATAACCTGGTTGCTGAGCTCGATGACGTCGCCGCTTTCCATCATCGGCAGGGTCAGGGCCGGGCCCATGCTGCCCGGCGCCAGGTTGACGATGCCGCTGATGTTGGTGATGGCCTGGATGATGGTGGGGTTGGCCACCACTATGCCGCAGCGTACCCCGGGCAGTCCCAGCTTGGACAGGCTCATGCACAGTATGGTGTTGTCGTTCCAGAACGGCCTGGCATCGGTGAAGATGATGTTGGGGAAGGGCGTGCCATAGGCATTGTCGATCAGCAGCGGTATGCCCTTGTCCCGGGCAATCTGATCCAGGTGCACGATTTCTTCGTCGGTGAGCACGTTGCCGGTGGGGTTGGTGGGACGGGACACGCAGATCAGGCCGATGTCGTCGCCCACTTCCAGCTGTTCGAAATCCACATAGTACTTGAACAGGCCATCGTCCAGCTTGCGGATATCCGGCTTGCAGGCGACGAAGTGGTTCTCGTCCAGGGCACTGTCACCGTAGCCGATGTATTCCGGGGCCAGGGGGAAGAGCACCTTCTTCTTTCGGCCGTCGGCGAACTCGCCGGCCAGCAGGTTGAACAGGTAGAAGAAGGCGGTCTGGCTGCCGTTGGTGAGGGCGATGTGCTCGGGGCCCACCGGCCAGCCCAGCTCGCGGGACAGCAGGCCGGCCAGGGCGCGGATAAAGGTGTCCTTGCCCTGGGGGCCGTCGTAGTTGGCGATGGCCTTCAGCAGCTCGCCGGTCTTCAGCAGTTGCTGGGCCTGCTGATCCAGGTAGGCGAGCACCTCGGGGATGGCGGCCGGGTTGCCGCCGCCCAGCATGATGGTGTTGGGCGCGGTCAGGCCCTGGTTGAGATCGTCCATCAACTGGGTGATGCCGGCGTGGCGGCTAAACTTCTGACCGAAGGTTGAAAATTCCATGGAACTTGTTACCGGAAGGAGTGGGTTGACCAAAAGCCCACGTTAGCCCATCTCGGCGCCGCTGTCGACCGCCCGGAGGGATGGCCCCTGTTCCACGTGAAACAGGGGCGGGAACCCCGGCAGGAGTTCAGTAGGAATAGGTCTGGGTCGGCTTGGCGTATTTGGCGGGCTGGGCCTCGTAGCTGACCTTGAGCGCCAGCACGGTGCACTTTTCGTCGCTTTCGAGGAAAGGAGCCAGCTCGTTGAGCATGTGCTGTCGTTCGGGGGAGTCGTGCCAGCGTTCCCAGCAGCCGATATTCTCCCAGTTGGAGATCACGTAGAAGTGGTTGGGGTGGTTGAGGTCGCGGTAGGCATCGCCCTTGAGAAAGCCGGGTCTGTCGGTGATCTGCAGCATCAGGTTGCGCACCGTTTCCTGATAGACCTCTTCCAGCCCTTCGGCGACGTGACGTTCGATAATGACTTTGATCATGGCAGTATCCTTGCTGCTGAATGACATCACTTAATATGTAACACAGATCCTTGCCGATTTTGGTAAGACCAGAGAATTTAAACAAAAAGCCCCGCGAGATGCGGGGCTGACTGGCGTTACTGCAGCAGGGAGATATCCGCAACCTGCAGGAAGAGATTGCGCAACTGGTTGAGCAGGGCCAGGCGGTTGAGGCGGATGGCCTCGTCGTCGGCCATCACCATCACCTGATCGAAGAAGCTGTCCACCCCTTCGCGCAGGGCGGCCAGTTCGTTCAGGGCGTTGCCGTAGTCGGCGGCGGCAAACAGCGGCGCCAGACGGGTGGAAAGCTCCGCCAGCTGTCCGGCCAGCACCTTTTCCGCTTCGTCCTGCAGCAGGGCCGGGTTCACCTCGGCGGGGATATCGCCTTCGAACTTGGCCAGGATATTGCCCACCCGCTTGTTGGCGGCGGCCAGGGCGGCGGCCGCTTCCAGCTGACGGAAGGCGCTCACGGCCCTGACCCGGGCGTCGAAGTCGGCGGGGCGGGTCGGCTTGCGGGCCAGCACCGCCTGGATGACGTCCACCTCATGGCCCAGATCCTGGTACCAGGCGCGGAAGCGGCCGAGCATAAAGTCCAGCACCTCGTCGGCCACCCGGTCGTTGGAGAGCTTGTCGCCGTAGAGGGTGCGGGCCTGCTCGATCAGCGTCACCAGATCCAGGTCGCAACCCTTCTCGACGATGATGCGCAGGGCACCCAGGGCGGCCCGACGCAGGGCGAAGGGATCCTTGTCGCCCTTGGGGGCCTGGCCGATGCCGAAGATGCCCACCAGGGTGTCCAGCTTGTCGGCCAGGGCCAGGGCGGCGGAGATGTCCTGGCCGGGCAGCTCGTCACCGGCGAAGCGGGGCTGGTACTGCTCCTTCAGGGCCAGGGCCACGGCCTCGTGCTCGCCGTCGTGGCGGGCGTAGTGCATCCCCATCACCCCCTGGGTGTCGGTGAATTCGAACACCATGTTGGTCATCAGATCGCACTTGGACAGCAGGCCGGCCCGTTCGGCCAGCGCCCGGTCGGCGCCGATGGCGGCGGCGATGAAGCCGGACAGGGCGCTGATGCGTTCGGACTTCTCCCGCACCGTGCCCAACTGTTGCTGGAACAGCACATGGTCCAGCTGCTCCAGGCGGGAGATCAGCGGGGCCTTGCGATCGGTATTGAAGAAGAACTCGGCGTCGGCCAGGCGCGGGCGTACCACCTTTTCGTTGCCGCTGACGATCTGGCTCGGATCCTTGGACTCGATGTTGGTGACGAAGATAAAGGTCGGCAGCAGGCGGCCGTCGGCGTCGTACACCGGGAAGTACTTCTGGTCGCCCTTCATGGTATGCACCAGGGCTTCCGCCGGCACCGCCAGGAACTTCTCCTCGAAGGAGGCGGTGAGCACCACCGGCCACTCCACCAGGGAGGTGACTTCTTCCAGCAGCTCGTCGTCCAGATCGGCGACACCGCCCGCGGCGGCGGCGGCCTGTTCCGCCCCGGCCTTGATGATCGCCTTGCGACGTTCGAAGTCGGCCAGCACCTTGCCGCGCTCTTCCAGCTGTTGCAGGTAGTGATCGGCATGGTCCAGCTGGAACTCCTGCTCGCCCATGAAGCGGTGGCCGCGCAGGGTGCGACCGGCGTCGACGCCCAGTATGGTGGCGGGCAGCAGTTGTTCGCCCAGCAGCAGGGTGACGGTATGCACCGGCCGGATGAACTGGGTGGACTTGTCGCCCCAGCGCATGGCCTTGGGGATGGGCAGTCGGGCCAGGGCTTGTTCGACCATGGCCGGCAGCAGCTCGGCGGCGGTCTTGCCCTTGACGTCGGCCAGGTGTACCAGCCACTCGCCTTTGTCTGTCTTCAGCCGGCCGGCCTGCTCGATGCCGATGCCGTTGCCGGCGGCCCAGCCCAGGGCTGCCTTGGTGGGATTGCCGTCGGCGTCGAAGGCGGCCTGCACGGCGGGGCCGCGTTTTTCGATCTGCTTGTCGGCCTGGCCTTGGGCCAGCCCGGTGACCTGCACCGCCAGTCGGCGGGGGGCGGCGTACCAGCGCACTTCGGCGAAGGGCAGCTCGGCGTTGGTCAGCTCAAGCTTGAGGTTGTCGGCGAAGGCTTCGCCCAGGGTGCGCAGCGCCTTGGGCGGCAGCTCTTCGGTACCGATTTCTACCAGGAAATTCTGTTCGGCCATGCCCTTATCCTTCTTTCTTGCACATGGGGAAGCCCAGGGCCTCGCGGGAGGCGTAGTAGGCCTCGGCGACGGCTTTGGTCAGGGTGCGGATGCGCAGTATGTAGCGCTGGCGTTCGGTTACCGAAATCGCCTTGCGGGCATCCAGCAGGTTGAAGGCGTGGGCCGCCTTGAGGATCCGCTCGTAGGCGGGCAGGGGCAGCGGTTTTTCCAGGGCCAGCAGGTGCTGGCATTCCTTCTCGCACTGCTCGAAGAAACCGAACAGGAAATCCACGTCGGCATATTCGAAGTTGTAGGTGGACTGTTCCACCTCGTTCTGGTGGAAGATGTCACCATAGGTGGTCTTGCCCAGGGGGCCGTCGCACCACACCAGATCGTAGACCGAGTCCACGCCCTGGATATACATGGCCAGGCGCTCCAGGCCGTAGGTGATCTCGCCGGTCACCGGCCGGCACTCCAGGCCACCCACCTGCTGGAAGTAGGTGAACTGGGTCACTTCCATGCCGTTGAGCCAGACTTCCCAGCCCAGGCCCCAGGCGCCCAGGGTGGGGTTTTCCCAGTTGTCTTCCACGAAGCGGATATCATGCACCTGCGGGTCCAGGCCCAGCTCCTTCAGCGAGCCCAGGTACAGCTCCTGGAAATTGTCCGGCGACGGCTTGATGATCACCTGGAACTGGTAATAATGCTGCAGCCGGTTGGGGTTTTCGCCGTAGCGGCCGTCGGTGGGACGGCGGGAAGGCTGCACATAGGCGGTGGCGATGGGCTCCGGTCCTATGGCCCGCAGGCAGGTCATGGAGTGGGAAGTGCCGGCCCCCACTTCCATGTCCAGCGGCTGCACTATGGTGCAGCCTTGCCGGGCCCAGTAATCCTGCAATGTCAGGATCAGACCCTGAAAGGTATTGATATCGAATTTTTGCATGATGTTCGCGCCTTGATATAGGTGCATTCGCAGTGTGAAACTAGGTCAAAGAGTATACCTGCTGACCCGGTGTGAATATAGGCTGAATTCGAGGAGAGACCATGCTGGAACGCTGCGGCTGGGTCAATGAGGACCCGCGTTATATCCATTACCATGATCACGAGTGGGGCGTGCCCGAATACGACGGTCGGGCCCTGTTCGAGAAGCTGTGCCTGGACGGCCAGCAGGCCGGCCTGAGCTGGTTCACCATCTTGTGCAAAATCCCCGCCTACCGGGCCGCCTTCGCCGGCTTCGAGCCCGGGCTGATCGCCCGCTTTGATGAGCGGGATGTGGCGCGGCTGATGCAAGACAGCGGCATAGTGCGCAACCGGCTCAAGATCCAGTCGGTCATCAAAAATGCCCGGGCCTACCTGGCGATGGAGGAAGAGGGGCTTGATTTCGGCCGCTGGCTGTGGGACTTCGTCGGCGGCGAGCCGGTGGTGAACCGCTGGCCCAGCCTGGGCGCGGTGCCGGCCACCACCCCGGTATCGGACGCCATGGCGAAGGCGCTGAAGCAGCGGGGCTTCTCCTTCGTGGGCAGCACCATCTGCTATGCCTTTATGCAGGCGACCGGCATGGTGAACGATCATCTGTTGAGTTGTCCCTGCCATCCGGACAACGTCAGCCGTTGACACCTGGCCGCAAGGAGTCTTTGTCGAACGCCCTGGAGGGCGCTATATTGTCGAGTACTTGTGCTCGTTATCAACGGAACCCCGATATGAAAAAAATCTGCTTGGCCGTGGCTGCGGCGATGGCCCTTTCTGCTTGTACTACCAACCCCTATACCGGTGAATCCCAGACCTCCAAGGCGGCCATTGGCGGTGGCATCGGTGCCCTGGCCGGGGCGGTGATCGGCGGGGCTTCGGCCAGTTCCAGCGATCGCAAGAAAGGCATCCTGATCGGCGCCGCCAGCGGCGCGGCCCTGGGCGGCGGCGTGGGTTACTACATGGACGTGCAGGAAGCCAAGCTGCGGGACCAGATGCGCGGCACCGGCGTCAGCGTGACCCGCAATGGCGACAACATCATCCTCAACATGCCGAGCGCCATCACCTTCGCGGTGGACAGCGCCGATCTGTCTCCCAGCTTCTACAACACCCTGAGTGGGGTGGCCATGGTGCTGAAAGAATATGACAAGACCTGGGTACACGTGGTCGGCCATACCGACAGCACCGGCTCCGCCAGCCATAACCAGGCGTTGTCCGAGCGCCGTGCCGCTTCCGTGGGCCAGTTCCTGATCAGCCAGGGCGCGGCCGCCAACCGGTTCAATATCCGCGGCGTGGGCTTCAACCAGCCGGTGGCCAGCAACGACACCGAGCAGGGCCGGGCGCAGAACCGCCGGGTGGAGATCACCCTGAGCCCCATGTCCTGAGCCGGGTCGTGGGCATCTGCCGTGTCCCGGCAGGCCTGCGAAATACTGCGTTGAGAGATGCCCGCGTCGCGGGCATTTTTTATGGCCGCAGCCAGGCCAGCAGCGACATCCATACCGGCAGTATCGCCATGGCCAGCAGGGTCTGGCCGGTGATGATGGCGGCCATCAGGGGAGCATTGCCGCCCATCTGCCGGGCCAGGATATAGGACGAGGTAGCGGTGGGCAGGGCGGTGAAGAGCACCACCACCCCCAGCTCGATCTCGCCCAGCCCGGTCAGCCAGCCGACCAGCAGGGCCAGCATGGGCAGGGCGGCAAACTTGATGGCGCAGGCCTGCCAGAAGGCCCGGCCGGTGCCGCGCAACGCCTTCAGTTGCAGTGCCACCCCCACCGCGATCAGCCCCAGGGGCAGGGCCGCCTGTCCGGCCAGGCTCAGGGTATCCCGGCTCCAGCCCGGCAGGCCGATACCGGTGACATTGAGGCCGATGCCGGCCACGCAGCCCAGCAGCAGCGGATTTTTGGCCAGGGCCTTGATGGCATTCCAGAGCCCGGACTGGCCGCCGCCGTCGACGCCCACGAACATCAGCACGCAGAGGATATTGACCAGCGGCACCATGACGGCGATGGCCACGGCAGCGGCAGTGATGCCGGCGTCGCCGTAGAGGGCGGCGGCCCCGGCCAGACCCACGTAGGTATTGAAGCGCAGGGCGCCCTGGAATACCGAGGTGAAGGAGGACATGTCCAGCCCCAGTCTGTTCCTGGCCAGCCACAGCACGGCGGCCAGCACCAGCAGCAGGCCGGCGAGCAGGCCGACCATGCCGGTGAAGGCGACCCGGCCGAAGTCGGCGGTAGCCAGGGTGCTGATCAGCATGGCCGGAAACAGCAGGAAGTAGATGAAGCGCTCGGCGCCGTGCCAGAACTGTTCGTCGGGAAAACGCAGCCGGCGGAGCAGGGTGCCGGTGAGGATTAGCAGGAAGAGGGGGCCAAGAGCATGGCTGACGGCCAGCATGGGGTGTCCTTACAAAGAGAGTTGTTCGAACCCCCAGCTTATCAGCTTGTGACGGGCGGCCATATCCGCCCTTCGGCGAGTCAGGCGCCTTTCTGGATCAGGAACTGATAGGGCAACTGCTCGACCTGGCTGGACAGCAGCACATGGTCCATGAAGCGGCAGAAGCTGGGGATGTCCCGGGTGGTGGAGGGATCGTCGGCGGTGACCAGCAGGGTCTCTCCGCTGGCCATGTTGCGTACCTGCTTGCGCACCATCATTACCGGCTCGGGGCAGCGCAGGCCGGTGGCATCCAGACGGTGCTGGGCGTCGGAAAAGAAATCGGTCATGGTTTTACTACCTGGTCGTTAACCCCGCCTATATTACCCTTGCTGAATAAATGGTCAACCGTGACCACGATCAAAAAAGGGCAGGGGAAGCCCCTGCCCAAAATCGACCATAGAAGTTTCTTGTTTCCCCTAAACCCGTTCAAACACGGTGGCGATGCCCTGACCCAGGCCGATACACATGGTGGCCACGCCCAGGGTGGCGTTCCTGTTCTCCATCAGGTTGATCAGGGTGGTGGAGATGCGGGCGCCGGAGCAACCCAGGGGGTGGCCGAGGGCGATGGCGCCGCCGTTGAGGTTGACCTTGTCGTCCATCACCTCCAGCAGCCCCAAATCCTTCAACACTGGCAGCGACTGGGCGGCGAAGGCCTCGTTCAGTTCGAACAAGTCGATGTCCTGCACCGACAGGCCGGCCCGCTTGAGCGCCTTGTGCACCGCCGGCACCGGGCCGTAGCCCATGATGGAGGGGTCACAGCCCGCCACCGCCATGGCCTTGATGCGGGCGCGGGGCCTGAGGCCCAGGGCGGCGGCCTTGTCGGCGGACATCACCAGCATGGCGGCGGCGCCGTCGGACAGGGCGGAGGAGGTGCCGGCGGTGACGGTGCCGTTGGCCGGATCGAAGGCCGGGCGCAGCTGGGCCAGGGACGCCAGGCTGGTTTCCGGGCGGATCACCTCGTCGGTCTCGAGCCGGGTCAGGCTGCCGTCGGCGGCATGGCCGTTGGTGGCCAGGATCTCGTTGGCGAAGCGGCCTTCCACCGTGGCCTGGTGGGCCCGTTGATGGGATCGCACCGCGAAGGCGTCCTGCTGCTCCCGGCTGATGCCGTGCAGCCGGCCCAGCAGTTCGGCGGTCAGGCCCATCATGCCGGCGGCCTTGGCCACGTTCAGCGCCAGGCCGGGATGGAAGTCCACCCCGTGGTTCATGGGCACATGGCCCATGTGCTCGACCCCGCCGATGATGAAGACGTCGCCGTCACCCACCATGATGGCGCGGGCGGCGTCGTGCAGCGCCTGCATCGAGCTGCCGCACAGCCGGTTGACGGTGACGGCGCCCACTTCCTTGGGCAGACCGGCCAGCAGGGCGGCGTTGCGGGCCACGTTGAACCCCTGCTCCAGGGTCTGCTGCACGCAGCCCCAGTAGATGTCTTCCACCTCGGTGGCGGCCAGGGCGGGGTTGCGGGCCAGCAGCCCCTGCATCAGGTGGGCGGACAGATCCTCGGCCCTGACGTTGCGGAATGCGCCGCCTTTGGAGCGCCCCATGGGGGTGCGAATACAATCGACAATGACCACGTCTTTCATGTTGTCGTCTCCTTCCGCCAAATCAGTAAAAGGTCTTGCCGTCGGCGGCCATCTGGCGCAGTCCGGGGCTCACTTGATAGAGGGGGCCCAGGTGGGCGAACTTGTCGGCCAGGGCCACGTAACTGGCCAGGCCCAGGGTGTCCAGGTAGCGGAACACGCCGCCCCGGAACGGCGGGAAGCCGAGGCCGTACACCAGCGCCAGATCCGCCTCGGCGGGGGAGCCGATAATGCCTTCTTCCAGGCAGAGCACCACCTCGTTGATCATGGGGATCATCATGCGGGCGATGATATCGTCCTGGGCAAGCTCCGCCTGGCTGGTCACCACGGCCTGCAGCAGCTGGTAGCTCTGCGGGTCGGCTTCCTTCTTCGGCTTGCCCTTCTTGTCCTGGCTGTAGGCGTAGAAGCCCTTGCCGTTCTTCTGGCCGAAACGCCGCTGTTCGTACATGACGTCGATGGCATCCTTGCCGGCCTTGTTCATGCGCGCCGGGAAGCCTTCGGCCATGACGGCGGCGGCATGGTGGCCGGTGTCGATACCGACCACGTCGAGCAGGTAGGCGGGGCCCATGGGCCAGCCGAACACCTTTTCCATCACCTTGTCGACCTGCACAAAGTCGGCGCCGTCGGCGATTAGCTTGCCAAAGCCGAAGAAGTAGGGGAACAGCACCCGGTTGACGAAGAAGCCGGGACAGTCATTTACCACCACCGGCGATTTGCCCATGGCGGCGGCGTAGGCCACCACCTTGTTGATGGTGTCGTCGCTGGTCTGCTCGCCGCGGATGATCTCCACCAGAGGCATGCGGTGCACCGGGTTGAAGAAGTGCATGCCGCAGAACCGTTCCGGGCGCTGGAGGCTCCTGGCCAGGGTCGAGATGGGAATGGTAGAGGTGTTGGAGGCGATGACGGCGTCCTCGCTCACTTTGGTTTCCACCTCGGCCAGCACCTGGGACTTGATCTTGGGGTTTTCGACCACGGCTTCCACCACCATGTCCACGCCCTGCAGGCCGTCGTAGCTCAGGGTGGGGGTGATGCTGGACAGCACCTGGGCCAGCTTGAAGCCATCGATCTTGCCCCGCTCCAGCTGCTTGTTGAGCAGCTTGCCGGCCTCGTTCATGCCGAGCGCCAGGGCCTGGTCATTGATGTCCTTCATTACCGCCGGTATGCCTTTCACCGCCGACTGGTAGGCGATGCCGCCACCCATGATGCCGGCACCGAGCACGGCGGCCTTGCGGGTGGCCGGGGCCGCTTTGGCCGCCTTCTTGGCCTTGCCCTTGATGAACTGATCGTTCAGAAAAATGCCGACCAGGGCGCGGGCCACCGGGGTCTTGGCCAGCTTGACGAAGTTGTCCTGTTCTACCAGGAGGGCGGCGTCACGGCCCAGGGCGGCGGCGGCCTCGATGGTTTTCACCGCGGTGATCGGCGCCGGATAGTGGGGGCCGGCCTTGGCGGCCACCATGCCCTTGGCGGTGTTGAAGCTCATCATGGCTTCCAGCTTGTCCAGGGTCAGGGGCGCGCATTTGCGGGCGCGCTTGCCCTGCCAGTCCTGCTTGCCGGCGGTAGCGTCCTGCAGCAGGCGAATGGCGGCGGCCTGCAGCTTGTCACTGTCGACCACGGCATCCAACACGCCCACGGCCAGGCAGGCCTCGGCCTTGTTTTCCTGCCCCGTGGTGATCCATTCCATGGCGTTGTCTGCACCGATAAGGCGCGGCAAGCGCACTGTGCCGCCGAAGCCGGGCATGATGCCTAGCTTGGTTTCCGGTAGGCCGATGCGGGCGCTGGCATCACCGATACGGTAGTCGGTGGCCAAGATGCATTCGCAACCGCCGCCCAGGGCATAGCCCCTGACCACGCTGAGGGTGGGGAAGGGCAGGTCTTCTATGCGGTTGAAGATGGCGTTGGCCTTGGCCAGCCAGTCGCCAAGCTCGGCTTCCGGCAGCTCGAACAACCCCAGAAATTCGGTGATGTCGGCACCGACGATAAACGCATCCTTGGCGCTGGTCAGCATCAGGCCGCGGATACCGCTGGTCTGTTCCAGCACCGTCACCGCTTCTTCCAGCGACAGCAGGGTGGCGCGGTCGAGCTTGTTGATGGCGCCTGCGCCATCGAATCGCAGTTCAGCAATACCGTCTTGCAACAGTTGCACAGAGAGGGCTTCGCCTTGATAGATCATCCTCATAATCTCCTTGTTCCCTTGGGCTGCTCCGACTCTCCCGGGCAGGGATGGGCTCACTATGAACAGAAAAACATCGGATTTCAACACCTATTTTAAACAATCGTTTTAATTTTGTGTGGCTCTTGTAACAGCCCGTCACCGGCGTGTCCGAATGAGCAAAAGATGACTTCCCTGCCCGATTCGGCAACAATGTTGCGCTCTTTTTTCCAGGCAGGCCAACAGGTCGAATAAACAATAGCAGGCGAGCTTTGCCGTAACCGGGATCCGTGCCGTGAATATGTCTCCTTATCCGGTGCCTGCCGGCCCACTGGTGTGGGAGCAGGACATCAAGAAAAGCCGTTTCATCGCCTACCTGGCGCATACGCCGGATCCAGCGGCGGCGAAAGCCTTTATCGAGGCGGTGCGGGCCCGGGAACCTGCTGCCGGCCACCACTGCTGGGCGTTCGTCGCCGGCGCCCCGACGGATTCCCGGGTGCTGGGCTTCAGCGACGACGGCGAGCCCTCGGGCACCGCCGGCAAGCCCATACTGGCCCAGTTGCAGGGCTCGGGCATCGGCGAGATCACCGCCGTGGTCTGCCGTTACTTCGGCGGCATCAAGCTGGGCACCGGTGGCCTGGTACGGGCCTATGGCGGAACTGTGGCATCGGCCCTGGCGCAACTGGAAACCCGGGAGCGGCGCATCATGGGGCGGGTGGCCATCAGCGCCGACTACGGCGACATGGCGCTATTGGAGTTCCTGCTGGGTGAATTCGAGGGGCTCTGGCTGGAGGTCGAGTACGGTGCCGGGGTGACGGGAACACTGTCGATTGAGGCACGTGTCATACCCGAATTTTGCCGTCAACTGCTGGATCGCAGTCAGGGACGTTTAAAGGCCAGGCCGCTGGAACAGGCGCTGGATTAATCGGTTATCAGTGTATCGGAATCACCATGCATATTCGCACAATTATCCGTATCGTGGGCATCCTGGTGGCCCTGTTCAGCGTGACCATGCTGGCGCCGGCCCTGGTGGCCTATATCTACCGGGACGGTGCCGGCCTCGACTTTTTCAGTGCCTTTGTCATCTGCTTGATCCTGGGGTTGGCACTCTGGTTTCCCAACCGCACCCACAACAAGGAATTGCGGGCCAAGGAAGGTTTTCTGATCGTTGTGCTGTTCTGGACGGTGCTGGGCAGCGTGGGGGCCATTCCCTTTATACTTAGTGCCGAACCCAGCATGACACTGGCGGAGGCCTTTTTCGAGTCGTTTTCCGGGCTGACCACCACCGGCGCCACCGTGATCAGCGGACTGGACGAGTTGCCCAAGGCGATACTGTTCTACCGGCAGATGCTGCAATGGCTGGGGGGCATGGGCATCATAGTGCTGGCGGTGGCCATCTTGCCCATCCTCGGCATCGGTGGCATGCAGCTGTTCCGGGCCGAGATCCCCGGGCCGGTCAAGGATAACAAGGTGGCGCCACGCATTGCCGAAACCGCCAAGGCCCTCTGGTACATCTACCTGGTGCTGACCATCGCCTGCGCCCTGCTGCTGTGGCTGGCGGGCATGAACCTGTTCGATGCCATCTGCCATGCTTTTTCTACCGTGGCGATAGGAGGCTTCTCCACTTACGATGCCAGCATAGGCCACTTCAACAGCCCCATGATCAACCTGATCATAGTGGTGTTCCTGATGATTGCCGGGGTCAACTTCACCCTGCATTTTGCCGCCTTTGCCAACAGGGGCACGAGGTTGTCGGTGTATCGCCTCGATCCGGAGGTCAAGGCCTTTATCGGGGTGCAGGTGGTGCTCACCCTGATCTGCATGTCGGTGCTGATGGCTCACCGGGTTTATTCCGATCCCTGGCAGGCGCTGGATCAGTCCCTGTTCCAGGCGGTCTCCATTTCCACCACCGCCGGCTTCAGCACCACCGGTTTTTCCGAGTGGCCCCTGTTTCTGCCGGTATTATTGATGTTCGCCTCCTGTATCGGGGGCTGTGCCGGCAGCACCGGCGGTGGTATAAAAGTGGTCCGGATCATGCTTCTTAATTTGCAGGGGATGCGGGAACTCAAGCGCCTTATCCATCCCCGCGCCGTCTATCGAATAAAACTTGGCAACAAGGCACTAGCTGATAGAGTGGTGGAGGCGGTATGGGGCTTCTTTGCGGCCTATGCCCTGGTGTTCGTGCTCTGCATGCTGGCCCTGCTGGCGACCGGCATGGACGAGCTGACGGCCTTTACCGCCGTGGTGGCTACCCTCAATAACCTGGGGCCGGGACTGGGGGAGGTGGCAGCCAACTTTGGCTCCACCACTGATACCGCCAAGTGGATCATGATC
>NZ_CP012621.1:27500-215000 GCF_002407485.1 Zobellella denitrificans
CGTATACGGTGTGACACCTGCCCGGTGCCGGAAGGTTAATTGATGGGGTTAGCCGCAAGGTGAAGCTCTTGATCGAAGCCCCGGTAAACGGCGGCCGTAACTATAACGGTCCTAAGGTAGCGAAATTCCTTGTCGGGTAAGTTCCGACCTGCACGAATGGTGTAACCATGGCCACGCTGTCTCCACCCGAGACTCAGTGAAATTGAAATCGCCGTGAAGATGCGGTGTACCCGCGGCTAGACGGAAAGACCCCGTGAACCTTTACTATAGCTTGGCACTGAACATTGACCCTACATGTGTAGGATAGGTGGGAGGCTGAGAAGCGGTGACGCCAGTTGCCGTGGAGCCGACCTTGAAATACCACCCTTGTATGTTTGATGTTCTAACGTAGGCCCCTAATCGGGGTTGCGGACAGTGCCTGGTGGGTAGTTTGACTGGGGCGGTCTCCTCCCAAAGCGTAACGGAGGAGCACGAAGGTTGGCTAAGTACGGTCGGACATCGTACGGTTAGTGCAATGGCATAAGCCAGCTTAACTGCGAGACGGACAGGTCGAGCAGGTGCGAAAGCAGGTCATAGTGATCCGGTGGTTCTGAATGGAAGGGCCATCGCTCAACGGATAAAAGGTACTCCGGGGATAACAGGCTGATACCGCCCAAGAGTTCATATCGACGGCGGTGTTTGGCACCTCGATGTCGGCTCATCACATCCTGGGGCTGAAGTCGGTCCCAAGGGTATGGCTGTTCGCCATTTAAAGTGGTACGCGAGCTGGGTTCAGAACGTCGTGAGACAGTTCGGTCCCTATCTGCCGTGGGCGTTGGATGATTGAGGGGGGTTGCTCCTAGTACGAGAGGACCGGAGTGAACGAACCGCTGGTGTTCGGGTTGTCATGCCAATGGCACTGCCCGGTAGCTAAGTTCGGAATCGATAACCGCTGAAAGCATCTAAGCGGGAAGCGAGCCCCGAGATGAGTCATCCCAGAGGTCTAGAACCTCCTGAAGGGCCGTCCGAGACTAGGACGTAGATAGGCAGGGTGTGGAAGCGTAGCGATACGTGCAGCTAACCTGTACTAATGACCCGTGCGGCTTAACCATACAACACCCAAGAAGTGTGAGACCTTGCGGTTTCGAGAACAAATTCATCGAAGACAGCTTTTCCGGATTAAAGTTTATGCCTGGCGGCGATAGCGTTGTGGTCCCACCTGACCCCATGCCGAACTCAGAAGTGAAACGCACCCGCGCCGATGATAGTGTGGCAGCTGCCATGTGAAAGTAGGTCACTGCCAGGCACCCAATTGGAAAACCCCGATACGAAAGTGTCGGGGTTTTTTGTGTTTTCGGCTGACCAGAGCCGCTCTTGCAGCAGCCCCCCCTTCGGCGAGGCGAGGGGCGTGTTTGCTTCTGATGTCAGTCCACGTCCCGACCCAGGGCTGCCCGGCGGATGCGGTACCACTGCTGGCGGCTGAGCTGGATATGCTCGGCCTGTACCGCCTGGCTGACTCGTTCAATCCTGCCCGAGCCGATGATCGGCAGCGGTTGGCTGGGCAGCATCATGACCCAGGCAAAGACCACCTGCTCTATGGTGGCGGCATCCACTTCCAGCGCGATCTGTGCCAGCTCATCCCGCAGTGCCTGGAAGGCCGGATCCTTGAACAGTCGACCGCCGCCCAGGCAGGACCAGGCCATGGGTTTGGAATGCCGCCGCTGACATTGATCCAGGGTGCCGTCGGTGAGGGTGTCCTGGTAGAGGGGAGATATCTCTACCTGGTTGGTGACCAGCGGGTAGTCCAGCCGGGACTGCAGCAGCTCGAACTGGCTGGGGGTGAAGTTGGATACCCCGAAATGGCGGACCTTGCCGCTTTTCTTCAGGTTGTTGAAGGCCTTGGCCATTTCATCCGCGTTCATCAGGTAGTCGGGCCTGTGGATCAGCAGCAGATCCAGGTGATCGGTGCCGAAATGGCGCAGCGACTGCTCCGCCGAGGCGATGATATGGGCCTTTTCGCTGTTGTAGTGGGGCAATTGGTGGCCGGGATGGGCGGCGGAAGGCAGGGCGATGCCGCACTTGGTGACGATCTGCAGTTGCTCGCGCAGGCCGGGCTTGAGTTTCAGCGCCTGGCCGAAGGCCGCCTCGCAGCCGTAGCTGCCATAGATATCCGCATGGTCGATGGTGGTGATACCGAGTTCCAGGTGCTGTTCGATAAACCGGAGCAGATCCTGGGGCGACATCTGCCATTCCAGCAGCCGCCAGTAGCCCATGATCAGGCGGGAAAACTTGGGGCCTTCGGGGCTGACTAATACGCGTGTAACGGACATGGCGGAACTCCCTGTTATGAAAAAATAATGATGTTTTGCCAACTATACGTCATTCTGCACCGGCCTGGTCGAGGGCCAGCCTGAGTTCCACTATGCCGTCTTCCAGGTGCATCGTCACCTTGAATCCCAGCTTGCGCGCCAGTACCACCATCCCCCTGTTGGACGGCATGGTGATGCCGCTCAGGCTGTGCAGGCCCCGTTGCCGGGCATAACGGATGATTTTTTCCATCAGCAGCCGGCCCAGGCCCACCCCCTTGAGATCGGAGCGCACCAGCACCGCGAACTCGGCGTCGCTGTTGTCCGGATCCGAGACCGCCCTGACCACGCCGAGAATATCGCCGTTGCCGGCCACCGCCACGAAGGCCATTTCCCGGTCGTAATCGATCTGGGTCATATGAGCCAGCTCCTCATGGCCGATCACCACATCGGCGAAGAAGCGCTTGTACCTGTCCTCATCGGACACGTGGGCGACAAACTCCTTATGGGCCGGCTCGTCTTCGGGCAGTATGGGGCGCAGCAGTATGGGGCTGTCATCCTTCAGCCGGGCCTGCTCCTCCCATTCCTTGGGATAGGGACGGATGGCCAGCCTGGCCTGGCCGTCGCCTTCGAAGGGGCTGAGCCTGAGGCTGACATCCAGCGCGATCATCTCCTTGCCGGTGGCCAGCAGGGGATGGATGTCGAGCCGGGTGATCTCCGGATGGTTGATGATAAGGTGGGACACCTGGGTCAGCACCCGACAGACGGCCTCCATGTCCAGGGCCTGCTGGGAGCGGTTGGCCCTGACCTTGCCACTTTTCAGGGCGTGGATTACCAGGTAGCGGGCCAGGGTCATGTTGAGCGGCGGCAGGGCCACCGCCGCCTGCTCTTCCCCTTCCCAGTCGACGCCGCCGTCGCCCAGCAGTATCACCGGGCCGAACACCGGATCCGAGCGCACCGCGATGTGCAGCTCCTGGGTGCCGGCCCGCCGGGCCATGCGCTGGACCAGCAGGCCGTGGATGCGGGCGCTGGGAAAGGTTTGCCGGACCCGATCGAGAATGGCGTCGGCGGCCTGGGCCACCTCCGCCGCCGAGCGCAGGTTGAGCACCACGCCGGAAACGTCGGACTTGTGGGCGATATCCGGGGAGCGCAGCTTGATCACCACCGGATAGCCGATCTGCTCGGCGATATGGGCCGCTTCGGTGGCGTCCGAGGCAATCCAGGTGGGCAGGGTCTGGATGCCGTAGGCGGCCATCAGCCGGCTGACCTCGTGGGTGTCCAACTGCTGGAGGCCCTGCTGGAAAGCCTCCTGGATCAGTGCCTTGACGGTCTCGGCGTCGCTCGGCATGTCGGAGACGGACTCCGGGGTTTCCATCAGTTGCTTCTGGTTGCGGCGGTATTCCACCAGGTGCATAAAGGCGCCGGCGGCACTTTCCGGGGTACGGTAGGTGGGTATGCCGGCCTCGGTAAAGCAGCGGCGGGCCTCGAACACGCTGGTTTCCCCCGACCAGTTGGTGAGGATGTTGAAGCGCCGGGCCCGGGGGTGCTCCTTGATCACCTGAATAAGCTCCCTGGCCACCAGGGTGCTGTTCACCGCCGCGGAAGGGGCATGCATGATCAGGATGGCGTCGAAGTCGTCGCTGTCGAGCAGCACCTTGAGGCTGGCGATATAGCGCTCCACCGGTGCATCGCCGACGATGTCGATGGGGTTGGTATGGGACCAGGCCGGCGGCAGCACCCTGTCCAGGGCCGACAGGGTGGCCTCGCTCAAGGAAGCCAGCTTGCCGCCCCGGGCCAGCAGGGTATCGATGGCCATGATCGCCGGGCCGCCGCCGTTGGTGAGGATCACCAGCCGCTCGCCGCGCAGGCTCTGGGCATGGTTGAGGGTTTCCACCGCCGCGAACAAGTCATGGGTATCCCTTACCCTGAGCATGCCGGCCCGGCGGATGGCGGCATCGTAGGCCGCGTCCAGCCCCACGTCGCCGCCGGTGTGCAGGTGGCCGAGCTGGGCGCCGATCCGGGTCTTGCCACTCTTGACCACCAGCACCGCCTTGTTGCGCGATGCGGCCCGGGCCGCCGACATAAAGGTGCGGGCGTCCTGGATGGCGTCCATGTACAGCAGTATGGCGTTGGTGTGCCGGTCCCGGGCCAGGTAGTCGAGCAGTTGGGCAAAGTCGATGTCGCTGGCGTCACCCAGGGAGATGAAGTGGGAGAAGCCGATGTCGTTGTGGCGGGCCCAGTCGAGGATGGTGGCGCATACCGCCGCCGACTGGGACACGAAGGCGATGCGGCCCGGCTTGGCGGGGAAGGGGGCGAAACTCACATTCAGACCCAGGTGCGGCAGTATCACGCCCATGCTGTTGGGGCCGAGCAGGCGCATGCCGTGGCGGCGGGCGCCGTCTTTCATCTGCGCCAGCTGTTCGCCGTTGGTGCCGGCGGCCAGGACGATGGCGGCCTTGCAGCCTTTCCGCCCGAGCTGGTCGATGATGCCGGGATTCTTGGCGGCCGGGGTGCAGATGATGGCCAGATCCGGTACTCGTGGCAGGCTCTGGATGTCCGGATAGGCCATGACCCCGGCCACGGCGTCGTACTTGGGGTTGACCGGCATCACCGGGCCGCTGAAGTTGCCGGCCAGCAGGTTTTTCATCACCAGCTTGCCGGCGCCGTTGTCCCGGTGGGAGGCGCCGATCACGGCGATGCTGGCGGGCCGGAAGAGGGCGTCAAGTCCTTGCAGCGGCATAGCGACTCCTTGAGTGGATGAGGGGACTGGGCCCGAGTGGTTCTAGCACATTATAAGATACTGATCCGGATTTCATTTTTAGTGGCGTGAGCGGGTGTCAGGGTTGGGTGATACGAATCTAGCATCCTGCACGAGGGCGTGGCTTGTCTTGCCGCAAGTTCTGTTTGAGTATGATAAAGCCGGAGACCGGGGGCGGGCGTGCAAGGGCATGTTAATTTTTCCGCCGCCCTTGGTCGTTGTTCTCATATGCGTCTAGTTTTATTCAGGCGGGCACGATTAAGGATAATCATTATGGGTTTGAGCAAGCATCTGGGATTTTTCCGCCAGGGGCGCAGCGGCAATGGCCGGCTGCGCGAGGCACTGGAACACGCCATCGACGCCGTGGTGAGCATCGATCAGCACAACAGGGTCGTCTACTTCAATCCGGCGGCGGAACGGCTGTGGGGCTACCGCAGGGACGAAGTGCTGGGCAACAACGTCAATATGCTGGTGCCCGGCGCCATCCGCGCCGCCCACGACGGCTACGTCAACCGCAACCGGGACACCGGGGAGAACCGTATCGTCGGCACCAGTCGCGAGGTACAGCTGCAGCGCAAGGACGGCCAGATGGTGTGGGTGAGCCTGTCCCTTTCCCGCTATAAACTGGGCCGTGATATCGGCTACACCGCCTTCGTGCGCGACATCACCGCCGAGCACAACATGCGGGAGATGATCAACCAGACCCTGGAGCAGGCCATCGACGCCGTGGTGACCATAGACGAACACAACACCGTCACCTTCTTCAACCAGGCGGCGGAGCGGCTCTGGGGCTACGACCGGGCCGAGGTGCTGGGACAGAACGTCAAGATGCTGGTGCCCCACGATATCCGCCCCAACCATGACAACTATGTGAATGCCAACCGCCGCACCGGCCAGGACAAGATCGTCGGCACCAGCCGCGAAGTGCCGGTATTCCGCAAGGACGGCAGCCGGTTGTGGGCCACCCTGGCCCTGTCCAAGGTGCAGCTCGACGGGCGCATCATCTATACCGCCTTCCTCAAGGACGTGACCGCCGAGGTGGAGCGGCGGGAGGAATTCCGGCTGCTGTCACTGGTGGCCAACCGCACCAACAACTCGGTGATCATCACCGATGCCGAGGGGCGCATCGAGTACGTCAACCCGGGCTTCTGCAGCCTGACCGGTTACAGCCTGGACGAGGTCAGGGGCCGCAAGCCCGGCGACTTCCTGCAGGGTGAACTGACCGATCCGGCCACCCGGGCGCGGATCCGCGACTACCTGTCCCGCCAGCAGGCCTTCTACGACGAAATTCTCAACTACGACAAGCAGGGCAACCCCTACTGGGTGTCGCTCGCCATCAACCCGGTGTTCAGCGAGCAGGGCAAGCTGGAGCGCTTTATCTCCATCCAGGTCAACATCACCGAGACCAAGTCCAAGGCGCTGGAGTTCAATGCCCGGCTGGAGGCCATCGGCTCTTCCTTTGCGGTGGCCGAATGGAACGGTAGCGGCGAACTCAGCTATACCAATGCCCTGCTCGACAAGCTGATGCACCGGGATCACGCCGCCATGGCCTCGGGGCCCCTGGGGCGGTTGCGCCAGTTGCTGGGCGAGGACAGCTGGCAGCAACTGCAACAGGGCCGGAGCCTGCAGCGGGATCTGGAAGTGCCTGACGGAGCTGGCCAGGTGGTCTGGCTCGACGTGACCTTCACCCCCATCCTGGATGTGAACCAGCACCTGGCCAAGGTGGTGATGTACGGCTCCGATATCAGCCTGCGCAAGCGCACCATCGAAGAGACCAACAACGCCATGGGGGAAGTGCTGGGCTCGAGCGATCAAATCCAGCATATCGCCCGCACCATCAACGATATCGCCGAACAGACCAACCTGCTGGCCCTGAACGCCGCCATAGAGGCGGCGCGGGCCGGGGAGCAGGGACGGGGTTTCGCGGTGGTGGCCGACGAGGTGCGCACCCTGGCGGCCCGCTCCCGGGCCTCGGCGGACGAGATCAGCCGGCTGCTGGGCGACACCAAGGTGCGCATCGAAGGCCTGGCGGATTCCCTGCAACGGCTCGAGCAGACCGAATAGCTGCCGCCGGGAGGCTCAGCCGAACAGCCGCTCCCGGAACATAAAGAAAACGGCGCCCAGCAGGCAGAGCCCGGCCCAGACGAAGTCCATGCGGAAGGGCTCCTTCAGGTAGAGGATGGAGAAGGGCACGAACACCGACAGGGTGATCACCTCCTGCAGTATCTTCAGCTGGCCCACGTTGACCACCTGGACGCCGATGCGGTTGGCCGGCACCTGCAGCAGGTATTCGAACAGGGCGATGCCCCAGCTGATCAGGGCGGCCCAGATCCAGGGGCTGTTCTGCATGTTCTTCAGGTGGCCGTACCAGGCGAAGGTCATAAAGATATTGCTGAGCGTCAGCAGGCCGATGGTGATAAGCAAAGGGTTCATGACATGATCTCCGGATAAGGCGCGCGGATTATCGGGCCTGGCGCAAACTTGCACAAGATGGTGGCGTCCCGGCACTGTGGTTTTTTTCATCACGACGCGTTCCTGTGGTTCCCGGGCCCGGTGGCGGGTAGACTGGTGGAAACGCCATGTCACCAAGGTTCAAGATGCAGTTTCCCACCATCGAAGATTTTGTCGGCAACACCCCCCTGGTGCGCTTGCAGCGGCTGGCCGGCCACACCCGCAGCCAGGTGCTGGTCAAGCTGGAAGGCAACAACCCGGCGGGCTCGGTCAAGGACAGGCCGGCGCTCAACATGATCCGCCAGGCCGAGGCCAGGGGCCGGATCCGGCCCGGCGACACCCTGATCGAAGCCACCAGCGGCAATACCGGCATCGCCCTGGCCATGGCCGCCGCCATCAAGGGCTACCGCATGGTGCTGATCATGCCCGACAACGCCACCGAAGAACGCAAGGCCTCGATGCGGGCCTATGGCGCCGAGCTGATCCTGGTCAGCAAGGAAGAAGGCATGGAAGGGGCCCGGGACCTGGCCGATAGCATGGCCGCCGAGGGCAAGGGCGTCATCCTGGATCAGTTCAACAACCCGGACAATCCGCAAGCCCACCTGCTGACCACCGGGCCGGAGATCTGGCGCCAGACCGGGGGACTGCTCACCCACTTTGTGTCCAGCATGGGCACCACCGGCACCATCATGGGGGTGTCGCAATACCTGAAGCAGCAGAACCCCGCCATACAAATCGTCGGCCTGCAGCCCGGCGAGGGCAGCCAGATCCCCGGCATCCGCCGCTGGCCCGAGGCCTACCTGCCGGGCATCTTTGACAAGAGCCGGGTGGATCAGGTGCTGGACATCGGCGAGGCGGAGGCGGTGGACACCATGCTCCGGCTGGCGCGGGAGGAAGGCATCTTCTGCGGGATCAGTTCCGGCGGCGCCGTGGCCGGCGCCCTCCGGCTGGCGGAGCAGGTCGACGATGCCCTGATCGTGGCCATCATCTGCGACCGGGGCGATCGCTACCTGTCATCCGGGGTGTTCAACGGCATCCAGGCTTGAAGCCGATCGCTGGAAGCTTGAAGATGGCCGGCTTCCGGCTTCCGGCTTCCGGCTTCCGGCTTCCGGCTTCCGGCTTCCGGCTTCCGGCTTCCGGCTTTATGGCTCAGGACGCTTTCTGCCCCCGGGCGCGCCGCCATTCCCGCCAGGGAGCCCGGCGGCCGCCGGGGCTGCCATTCAGTACCAGGTGGGCGGCCAGGCCGAACACCACGCCCCACAGGGCCGACGACAGCCCGTACAGCGACAGCCCCGAGGCGGTGACGATAAAGGCGATCAGCGCGGCTTCCCGCCCCTTCGGCTCCTCCAGCGCGGTCACCAGATTGCCGCCGATGGCGCCGAGCAGGGCCAGGCCGGCCAGCACCGCCACGAAGGCCACCGGCAGCGAGGTGAACAGGCTCACTATGGTGCCGGCGAAGAGGCCGCCCACCAGGTAGAAGACGCCGTTGAACACCCCGGCCACATAGCGCCGCTTGGGATCCTCATGGGCGTCCTTGCCGGCGCAGATGGCGGCGGTGATGGCGGCCACCACTATGCTGATGCCGCCGAACAGCGCCATGGGCAGGGACACCAGGCTGGTCACGCCGAGCACGGGCCTGGCCCCGACCGGGTAGCCGGCGCCATGCAGTATCGCCATGCCCGGCAGGAACTGGCCGGACAGGCTGACCAGTACCAGCGGTAGCGCCAGGCCCAGGGTGGCGGCCAGCGACCATTCCGGCCTGATCAGTTGCGGGGTGGCCAGCTCCCAGCGCAGGCCGGCCAGCGACGCCCCCTCCAGCACCATCGCCAGCAGTATGCCGGCCAGCAGCAGCAGGATCAGGCTGTACTTGGGCCAGAGCCGGCGACACAGCAGATAGGCGGCCAGCATGCCGAGGGCCAGGGCGGGGGAGCCGTCGATGGCGGTGAAGGCACCCACCCCGAACTGGAACAGGATGCCGGCCATCATGCCGGCGGCCACGCCTTTGGGAATGGCGCGCACCAGGGCGTCGAAGCTGCCGGACAGGCCGATCACCAGGGTGATGGCGGCGGCGGTAAGGTAGGCGCCCACCGCCTCGTTGAGCGACAGCCCGGGAAACAGGGTCACCAGCAGGGCGGTGCCCGGGGCCGACCAGGCGGTGACCACGGGCACCCTGAGCCAGAGCGACAGCACCATGCCGGAGACGGCGGCACCGAGGGAAATGGCCCATACCCAGGAGGTCATCATCTCCTGGGACACGCCGGCGCTGGCGCCGGCCTGGAAGAAGATGGCGAGCGGCCCGGCGTAGGACACCAGCACCGCCAGAAAGCCCGCGGCCACCGCCGGCAGCGACAGATCGCGCAGAAAAGAGGTCATATCCGGCTCCTTCTGAAAATAAAGCAATATGAGGGATAAATAGCGGGTTCTATCAGGCCGCGACAAACTTTCGGAGTCGCCCAATCCAGTAGCACCCATGCTCAAATAGGCGGACAAAGGGAACGGCTCCGCCGACCGTCACATGCCAGGGATGGCATGTGCCGAGCGACACATGGATGTGCTTGAAGCGTGTCGGCGGAGTTGGCCCTTTGGCCGACTTCTTCGGGCCATGATGACGGCTTTGTCGACAAACTGATAGCCCCGGCACAAGGCCGGGGCCATGGTTATCGCCGCGAGGGATCAGCCTTGGGTCGCCGCGCCGGCTTCGGCGGCGGGCTGGCTGGCGCCGAGGCGCCGGCCCACCAGGGCGATGGCCAGGGTGGCGATGGCGCCCGGTATCGCCAGCACCAGGAAGTTCATCTGGTGCGGCAGCGCCAGGGCCAGCAGGGTGCCGCCCAGCATGGGACCGACGATGGCCCCGTTGCGGCCGATGCCAGAGGCCCAGCCGAGGGCGGTGGAGCGGATGCTGGCCGGGTAGAACTGGGCCACATAGGCATACAGCAGGATCTGCGAGCCGATGGTGGTGGCGCCGGCCACGGCCATCAGGCTGTACAGCAGCCACATGGGGTGGGGATAGCCGAGCAGCACCAGGGAGGCGGAGGCCAGCATAAAGAAGGTCACCAGCACCGAGCGCAGCGAGAAGCGATCGGCCAGCCAGCCGCCGCCCACGGCGCCGACGATGGCGCCGATGTTCAGCACCATCAGCGACATCAGGCTGGAGCCCAGGGCGTAGCCGGCCATGGACATCAGCTTGGGCAGCCAGGAGCCGAGGGCGTAGACCATCAGCAGGCAGCAGAAGAAAGCGGTCCAGAACATCAGGGTGCTGAGGGCACGGCCGCCGCGCAGCAGCTCCAGCACCGGCGCCTTCTGCTCCTTGACCGGCGGCACCACCAGCTTGTCCTCACCGCGAATCTGCCGCTCCGGCGCCACCTTCTGCAGCAGCACCCGGGCTTCTTCCTGGCGGTTCTGCGCCATCAGGAAAGCCACCGACTCGGGCAGGTACTTGATCATCAGCGGCAGCAGCAGCAGGGGGGCGGCGGCCAGGTAGAACATGATCTCCCAGCCGTAGTTGGGCACTATCCAGATGCCGAGGCCGGCGGACATCATGCCACCCACCGCGTAGCCGCTGAACATCAGCGCCACCAGGGTGCTGCGGTTCTTCTTGGGCGAGTATTCGCTCATCAGCGACACCACATTGGGCATGACGCCGCCGATGCCGAGGCCGGCGATAAAGCGCAGGATGCCGAACTGCCAGGGATTGGCGGCCAGGCCGTTGAGCACAGTGGTGAGGCTGAACAGCACCACGCACATCAGTATGGTGTTTTTGCGGCCGAGCTTGTCCGACAGCATGCCGAAGCCCATGGCCCCGAACATCATGCCGAACAGGGCGCTGCTGCCCAGCAGGCCGGCCACGTAGGGGTTGAGCGACCACTGATCCATCAGGATCGGCAGCACCACCCCGTAAATGACCAGGTCGTAGCCGTCGAAAATGATGATCAGGGTGCACCAGAACAGCACCTTCCAGTGGAAGGGGGTGAAGCTGGCGTTGTCTATGGTGTCGTTGACATCGATATGTTTCATCAGGTGTTACTCCGCATTATGTCCTTAAGTCTGGAGTCCGGGGGCCTGGGCCCCCGCAGTTCCGATGTAAAGGCGGTCGATTCCTCCGGCCGCCTTTTCGTGTATCAGCCCAGATCTCCGCCCGCCACGGGGAGAATGGTGCCGGTGATATAGCTGGCCTCGTCGGAGGCGAGGAACAAAATGGCCGCCGCCTGCTCGTCCAGGGTGCCGTAACGGTGCATCAGGCTGGTGGCCTTGGTCTGCTCGACCAGGGTCTGGTACCACTGCCGTTCCCGTTCGCCCTGGGCCTCGCTGTTGCGCGGGGTCAGCCGGGGCGGTGCCTCGGTGCCGCCGGGGGCGGTGGCGTTGACCCGGATACCGTGTTCGGCGTATTCAAAGGCTAGGTTGACGGTCATGGCGTTGACCCCGCCCTTGGCGGCGCCGTAGGGCACCCGCATCAGGCCGCGGGTGGCCACCGACGACACATTGACGATGGCGCCGTGACGCTGCGCCACCATATGGGGCAGCACCGCCCGGCAGCACCACAGGGTGGGGAACAGGGAGCGCTGGATTTCCTTCTGGATCTGCTCCGGGCTGTAGTGCTCGTAAGGCTGGGCCCAGATGGTGCCGCCCACGTTGTTGACCAGCACGTCGATGCGACCGAACCGCTCATGGGCTTTGGTCATCAGGGTCTCGGCCCCGTCCCAGCTTTCCAGATCGGCCTGCACCGCCAGGGTCTCGGCGCCCTGTTGTTCGAGTTCGGCCGCCAGCTCGTGCACGTAATCCGCCAGATCCGCCAGCACCAGGCGGGCACCTTCCGCCGCTGCCCGCTCGGCCACCCGCCGGCCTATGCCCTGGGCGGCGCCGGTGATCACCATCACCTTGTCCTGGAAGCGGGCGCTCATGCTACCTGCTCCGTGACGGCGGTGATGCTGGGGCTGAACTTCTCGTAGTGGAAGGAGGCGGGCTGTATGCCTTGGCTGCGGAAGTAGCCCAGCACCGCGTCCACCATGGGCGGCGGACCGCACAGGTAGACGTCCACCTCGCCGTGCTGGAGGGGAGCGTCTTCCATATGGTTGGTGACATAGCCCTTGCGCGGGTGGGCGCTGTCGGCGCCGGCCACCACCGTCTTGAAGCTGAAGTGTTCGATCTCGGCGGCGAAGCGCTCCAGCGCCTCGACCCCGACCAGGTCGTCGTCGTTGGTCACGCCGTAGATCAGGTGCACCGGCTGGTCGCAGCCTTTGGCCCTGAGATCTTCCAGCATCGCCAGGAAGGGCGCCAGGCCGGTGCCACCGGCCAGCATCAGCACCGGGCGCGCCACCGGGCGCAGGTAGAACACGCCCATGGGGCCGGTCAGGCTCAGCCGGTCGCCGGCCCGGGCCTGGCCCACCAGCCAGGAGCTCATCAGGCCGCCCGGCACGTTGCGGATCAGGAAGCTCAGCTCCCGGCTGCCCGGGCGCGAGCTGAAGGAGTAGGCGCGGCTTTCCTCGCTGCCCGGCACCTTGATGTTGACGTACTGGCCCGGCAGGAAGGGGACCTCCTGGTCCGCGTTCACCTTGAGTTCGATGGCGGTGGGGGAGATCAGGTTGACCTCGGCCAGGGTGCCGCCGAACTCCACCTGGCCGGTCTTGCACAGGGTGGAGGGGGCGGGGATCTCCACCACGCAGTCGCCGGAGGGCACCATCTGGCAGGTGAGCACCTTGCCCTCGGCCACTTCCTCCTCGGTCAGGGCCTCGTCGAGGTAGTCGTCGCCCAGGTCGAAACTGCCCTGGCGGCAGCTGCCCTTGCAGGTGCCACAGACACCGTCGGAGCAGTCCATGGGCAGCTTGATCTGGTTGCGGTAGGCCGCGTCCAGCACGGTTTCCCCCGGGTTGCAGTTGATGAAGCGGGTGACGCCGTCTTCGAAGTTGAGGGCTATGTTGTAGCTCATGATCCTCTCCCCACCGGTTACAGGTGATAGATATCAATCACCTGATTGATGTAGTCGTTGTTCAGGATGATTTTCTTCTCGGTGATCACCGGCTGCTCACCGCTGGTGTCCAGGGTGTAGAAGGAGGTGCCGAAGAAGAACTGGGTCTGGTTGTAGCGGTGGCTGTTGGTCTGCCAGTTGAAGCGCAGCTTCACGCTGTTGCCCGCCTGCTCCAGGATCTCCAGGTTGCTGGTCAGGTGGGTGGTGCGCGGCTCCGGCAAGGAGCTGGCGCCGGAGCGCTCGGTCTTGATGCGGTAGACGCGGTCTTCCAGGCCCTGGCGGTTCGGGTAGTAGATCAGCGAGATTTCACGCTGGGGATCCTCGGTCAGCCGGTCCTCGTCGTCCCAGGCGGGCATCCAGTACACCACCTCTTCGTGGTAGCACTGCAGCCACTCGTCCCACTGGCGGTCGTCCAGCAGGCGGGCCTCCCGGTGGATAAAGGCCTGGATTTGTTCGAAGCTCATGCTCATGCGCAAGTCTCCTGTTCGGTGATGGAAATCAGGCGGGCCCGCTCGGTTGCTACGGCTTGCAGCATCTCCTTGACCCAGTGCTGGTGGTGGGTGACGTAAAGCCCTTCGTCCTCCGGTTTGGCGCCGCTCAGCATGGGCTTGAGGCCGATGGCATCGGCGCCGGCGTCCGGCCCCTGGATCCAGTGGGTGGCGCCCCGGCTCATGTCGTTCCACTTCAGGCCGCGGGCTTCGTACCCCTGTTGGCAGGCGCGGAACTCTTCCAGGTCGTCCGGGGTACCCATGCCGCTGACGTTGAAGAAGTCTTCGTACTGGCGGATGCGTTTGGCGCGATCGGCCGCCGGCTCGTTCTTCGGCGCCCAGCAGTAGATGGTGATCTCGGTCTTGTCGACGGAGATAGGGCGCAGCACCCGGATCTGGGTGGAGAACTGGTCCATCAGGTAGACGTTCGGGTACAGGCACAGGTTCTTGGTGGTGTTGACGATGGCATCGGCCCGGGCCGCGCCCAGCTGTTGCTCCAGCCGTTGCTGGTGTTGGTACACCGGCCGCACCTGGGGATTGGTGAGCCGGGTCCACAGCATCATGTGGCCGTTGTCGAAGGAGTAGAAACCGCCCTCGTTGGACCAGCTCTTGGCGTCCACCGCCTCGGTGCCGCCCTTCTCGTAGTTGCGCTGGCTCATGGTGGACAGGTAGTTCCAGTGCACCGTGCCCACATGGTAGCCGTCGGCGCCGTTTTCGGCGGTCAGCTTCCAGTTGCCTTCATAGGTATAGGTGGAGCTGCCGCGCAGCACTTCCAGCCCGTCTTCCGCCTGATCGACCATGTTGTCGATGATCTTGGTGGTTTCGCCCAGGTATTCCTGCAGAGGTTTGACGTCGGCGTTGAGGCTGCCGAACAGGAAGCCGCGGTAGGATTCGAACTTCGGCAGCCGCTTCAGGTCGTGGGAGCCGTCGGTGCTGAAGCTGTCGGGGTAGCCGCCCTTCTTCTGGTCGCGGGCCTTCAGCAGCTGACCGTCGTTCTTGAAGGTCCAGCCGTGGAAGGGGCAGGTAAAGGAGGCCTTGTTGCCGCGCTTCTTGCGGCACAGGGTGGCGCCCCGGTGGGAGCAGGTGTTGAGCAGTGCCTGCAGCTCGCCTTCCTTGGTGCGGGTGATCATCACCGGCTGGCGGCCGACGGTGGTGGTGAAGTAGTCACCGGGATTTTCCACCTGGCTTTCGTGGGCCAGGTAGATCCAGTTGCCTTCGAAGATGTGCTTCATCTCCAGGTCGAACAGTTCCTGGTCGGTGAAGATGCTGCGGTCGCAGCGGTAGTGGCCGCTCTGGGCGTCGGCTTCCACCGCGCCGCGGATCTTGTGCTCGAGTCGATCGAGTTGGCGAGTCATCTGTCGTCACTCCATGTGAGGCCGCCGGCCGGTTCAGGGCATGAGTCTCCCCGGGCCGCTCCCGTGGAGGGCGACCGGCAGGCGGCTTGTGGTCTGGGCTGAATTAAGCGGTTTCGCCTTCCAGGGCGCGCTTGCGCTCGTGGCGGACCTGCAGTTCGGGTTTGTCGGTGGCCAGCAGCCGGATGTTGAACTCCACCCGGGTGAAGGGCTGGTTCAGGCCGAGCTGTTCGGCGGCGGCCGGATCCTCGACGCGTACCGCGTCCACCACCAGCTCCTCGCGGGTGGCGAAGGCGAAGTCGTCGTAGGTGTATTCGTCGCCGGCCAGGTTGATCTGGGTGGTCAGGTGCTTGTAGCCCGGCTTGGACACGAAGAAGTGGATATGGGCCGGGCGGCGGCCGTGACGGCCGAGCTGGTTCAGCAGGGCCTGGGTGGCGCCTTCCGGCGGGCAGCCGTAACCGGAGGGGATGATGCTTTGGGCGGTGTAGCGGCCCTGGGCGTCGGTCTTGATCCGGCGGCGCAGGTTGTACTCGCTCTGGGACTGGTCAAAGTAGGAGTAGGCGCCCTTGAGGTCGGCGTGCCAGAGGTCGACGATGGCATCGGCCAGGGGCTGGCCGTGCTGGTCGGTGACCTGACCGGTGAGGATCATGGTTTCACCGGCCTGGCTGCCGTCGTCCATGCGGGCGAAGCCGTCGGAGAGGGGGGCGCCGGCCACGTACAGGGGACCTTCGATGGTGCGCGGGGTGCCGCCGGCCAGGCCGGCCTGTTCGTCCTCGGCATCCTGGCGGATGTCCAGGTAGCGGTCCATCCCCAGGCCCGGGGCCAGCAGGGCGGCCTCGCCGTTCTTGCCCAGATCGTTGAGGTAGTAGACGGCACTCCAGAATTCTTCCGGGGTGATGTCCAGATCCTCGATGAGCTGGAAGACATCGTGCATGACGCGGTGAACGATGGTTTTTACCCGCTCGTTGCCGCCGGCCTGGTTCAGACCGGCTACTTTTTCCAGCAGTGTTGTGACTTCCTGAGTGTGCATGGTCTTGACTGACATTGCTCTGGCTCCTTGCTTGTTATCGGGTCGTAGGGGTACTGATTACTTGCTTAACGGTTACTTGCTTAACGGTCATCCTGGTGGATGGAGGACGGGTGCCGGCACAGGGGCGCGACACTGATGTCCATGTAGGGAAACAGCGGCAGGGCGCTTACCAGCTCCTGCAGCTCGGCGTTGTCCGCCACGTCGAAGATGCTGACGTTGGCGTAGCTGCCGGCCACCCGCCACAGGTGGCGCCACTTGCCCTGGCGCTGCAGCTCCTGGGCGTAGGCCTTCTCCCGGGCCTTGATCTCGGCGGCCACCTCGGCCGGCATGTCGTGGGGCAGGTTCACCTTCATCTCGACTTTGAACAGCATGTCTTGTCCTCCTGTTGGCGGGCCTCGCGGCCTCTGTTTATTTCCGGCGGTACCGGGCCAGCTTGTCTTCGTCTATCGCCAGGCCCAGGCCGGGCCCGGCGGGCAGTTCGACGCCGTTGTGATGGAAATTCAGCGGCGTCACCACTATGTCGTCCTTTAACAGCCGCGGGCCGAACATCTCGGTGCCCCAGTGCAGCCGGTCCAGGGTGGCCCAGGCGTGCAGGGAGGCGGCGGTGCCGATGGTGCCTTCCAGCAGGGTGCCGCCGTAGAGGCCGACCCCGGCGGCGCCGGCCACCGCCGCCACTTCCAGTGCCCGCAGCGGGCCGCCGGCCTTGGCGATCTTGAGCGCCACGGCGCCGGCGAAGCCGGCCGAGGCCAGGCGGAACATGTCGCCGGCGTCGGCCACCGCCTCGTCCGCCAGGATCGGCAGGTGGAACTTCGCGGACAGCCGCACCAGGGCGTCGTGATCCTTCATCGGCGTGGGCTGCTCCACCAGATCGATGCCGGCGGCCTGCAGTTCGGCCATGCCCCGGGCGGCGGTGCTTTCATCCCAGGCCTGGTTGACGTCGACCCGCACGCTGGCGCCCTCTCCCAGGGCTTCCTTGATCGCCGCCACGTGGCGCACGTCGTCCATCAGCGGGCGGGAGCCGATCTTGAGCTTGAAGTCGCAGTGGCGCTGGGCGGCGATCAGGCTTTTGGCCTCGTCGATGTCCCGGGCGGTGTCGCCGCTGGCCAGGGTCCAGAGCACCGGGATGTGCCGGTGCACGGCGCCGCCGAGCAGCTGGTGCAGCGGCTGATCCAGGCGCTTGCCCTGCAGGTCGAGCAGGGCGGTTTCGATGGCGGACTTGGCCAGGTTGTTGCCGCGGGTCGCCCGGTTGAGCCCTACCCTGAGGGTATTGATGGCGTCCGCCGGCCGGCCGAGCAACAGGGGGCTGAAGTAGCTGTCGATGGTCAGCTTGACGCTTTCGGGGCTTTCCGGGCCGTAGGCCAGGCCGCCGATGGTGGTGGCTTCGCCCAGACCTTCGAGGCCGTCGCTGTCCTTGATTCGCACTATGACCATGGTCTGCACGCCCATGGTGGCCATGGACAGCTTGTGCGGGCGTATGGTCGGGATGTCGACCAGGATGGCTTCGATGGACTGGATGGTTGCTGACATGTAAGCTCCGAACGTCGAGTGATAACTGTCTGTTGCGATGAAGTTACATTTTCGGAGTCATACTCACCAATATTGATTAAGTCGCAACCAATACCCTGGAGGTATGGATGGAGCTGAGACACCTGCGCTATTTCATCGCGGTGGCGGAAGAGCTGAACCTGACCCGGGCGGCGGAACGGCTGTTCATCGCCCAGCCGCCCCTGACCCGGCAGATCAAGCAGCTGGAGGAAGAGCTGGGGGTGAAGCTGTTTATCCGCAAGGCCAGGGGGCTGGAGCTGACCCAGGGCGGCCTGTACTTCCTGCAGCAGGCCCGCACCATCATGGACCGGGTGGACGCCAGCATCGAGGGCACGCGGCAGATCGCCCAGTTGCGCAAGACGGTGTTCGCCATCGGCTTCGTGCCCTCGGTGTTCTACGGCCAGCTGCCGCTGATGGTGCGCCGGCTGCGGCGCAACAAGAACCTGGAGATCGTGCTGCACGAGCTCAAGACCCGGGAGCAGATAGAGGCGCTCAAGAGCGGCAAGATCGACATCGGTTTCGGCCGGGTGCACATCGAGGATCCGGACGTGGAGCAGGAGGTGCTGTTCAACGAGCCCTTGCTCATCGCCCTGCCCGCGTCCCATCCCCTGGTCGGGCGATCACCGACCATGGCGGAGCTGGCGGAAGTACCCATGGTGGCCTTTCCCGCCGGCCCCGGCCCCAACTTCGTCGACGTGGCCCTGGGGCTGTTCCACAGGCGGGGCCTGAAGCTGCAGGTGATCCAGCAGGTCAACGATCTGCAGACGGCGCTGTCGCTGGTGGCCTCGGAAATGGGCTTCACCCTGGTGCCGGAGCAGGTGCACAAGCTGAAGCGGGATGGGGTGGCGTTCGTGTCGGTGGGGGATGAAAAGCTCACCATTCCGGTGATCGCCTCCCGCCGCCGGGGCGAGAACCCCAACGCGGCGATGCGGCTGGTCAACACCATACTGGCGGAGCTGGTGGAAAACCGGCTGACCGGGCGTTACCCCTGATTGGCCGCCCTCAGCCCTGCAGCGTTTCCCGGATCAGCCGGGCCTTGTCCTGCAGCAGCGGCAGGAAGCGGCCGGTCAGGGTGTCCATGTCCACCCGGGCGGCGTTGGTGCTGATGTTGATGGCGCCGAGCAGTTGCCCCCGCTGGTCGAAGGCCGGTACCGCCAGCGAGCGCAGGCCCGAATCCAGTTCCTGATCGACGATGGCGTAGCCCTGTTGGCGCACCTGGTCGATGGCCCGGCGCAGTTCCGCCTTGTCGGTGATGCTGTGTTCGGTATGGGCCTGCAGCCGTACCCGCTCCAGGTAGGCGGCCAGCTCGGCTTCCGGCAGCTGGGCCAGCAGCACCCGGCCCATGGAGGTGTAGGCGGCGGGCAGCCGGGTGCCGACCGACAGGCGAATGGCCATCAGCCGGTGCTCGGCGGCGGAGCGGGCGATATAGACCACGTCGTCGCCGTCGAGCACGCCCAGCGAGGTGGACTCGCCGATCTCCCGGGTGATCTCCTCCAGGTAGTGCTGGATCACCACCCGGTAGGGGTTGGCCGAGAGGAAGGCGTTGCCCAGCTGCAGCACCCTGGGGGTCAGCGCGAAGTGGCGCTGCTGCTTGTCCAGGTAGCCCAGGGCGTGCAGGGTCAGCAGAAAGCGGCGCGCCTTGGCCCTGTCCATGCCGGTTCTGGCCGCCACCTCGCTCAGGGTCATGCGCGGATGCTGCTGATCGAAGGCCTGCAGCACCTCCAGGCCGCTGGCCAGGGCGGCGACGAAGTCCCTGTCTTCGGGGCTGAGCCTGTCATCTGCGGTCATGGGGTTCCTCCTGTGGCGGTGTCGGCGGTGGGCCTGGCCATCCATGGTAGCAAAAGTTCGCATAACGAACCCCCGTTTTCACTCCGCCTTTTTTGTCTGTTGATGAGCAAAAAATAATCTTTTCTTTTTCAACCGGTTAATCTCTTTTTCAAAAAAATCGCCGGGATCGGGGTTTGCCACGTCCGTCGAATGGGTGTAAATATGTTCGCAATGCAAACCCAAGTTCGTAATGCGAACTTTAAAGTCACCCAGGGAGGCGATACCCATGGCCCAATTCATGAGCCTGCACGACGCGATTGCCCGTTACCTCCAAAACGGCGACACCGTCGCCATGGAGGGTTTTACCCACCTGATCCCCTTTGCGGCGGGTCATGAGATCATCCGCCAGGAAAAGCGCCGGCTGACGCTGATCCGCATGACCCCGGACATCCTCTACGACCAGCTGATCGGCGCCGGTTGTGCCGAGCGGCTGATCTTCTCCTGGGGCGGCAACCCCGGCGTCGGCTCCCTGCACCGGCTGCGCGATGCGGTGGAAAAGGGCTGGCCCAGCAAGCTGGAAATCCTTGAACACAGCCACGCCGCCATGGCCTGCGCCTACGAGGCGGGGGCCGCCGGCCTGCCGCTGGCGGTGCTGCGCGGCTACATCGGCAGCGACCTGCCCAAGGTGAACCCGCAGATCCGCTTTATCGAGTGCCCCTTCACCGGCGAACGGCTGGCGGCGGTGCCGGCGGTGCGGCCCGATGTGAGCATCATCCATGCCCAGCGCGCCGACCGGCAGGGCAACGTGCTGGTGTCCGGCATCGTCGGGGTGCAGAAGGAAGCGGTGCTGGCGGCCAAACACAGCATCGTCACCGTGGAGGAAATCGTCGACGATCTGCAGGCCGACCCCAATGCCTGTGTGATCCCGGGCTGGGCCATCGACGCCATCGCCGAGGTGAAAGGGGGCGCGGCGCCGTCCTACGCTCACGGCTACTATCCGAGAAACAACAGCTTCTACAAGGAATGGGACGCGATCTCCCGCGATCGTGACACCTTCAACCAGTGGCTGGATCAAACCGTATACAACGCAGGAGGGCAGGCCCAATGACACTCGCATACAGTTCTTCCGAAATGATGACGGTCACCGCCGCCCGCGCCCTGAGCAACGGCATGACCTGCTTTGTCGGCATCGGCCTGCCCAGCGAGGCGGCCAACCTGGCCCGCCTGACCCACGCCCCCGAGGTGGTGCTGATCTATGAATCCGGCACCCTGCAGACCAGGCCCGACATCCTGCCCCTGTCCATCGGCGACGGTGAGCTGTGCGAGCAGGCGCTCACCACGGTGGCGGTGCCCGAGATGTTCCGCTACTGGCTGCAGGGCGGCCATATCGACGTGGGCTTTCTGGGCACCGCCCAGATCGACCGCTACGCCAACCTCAACACCACCCTGATCGGCGACTACCAGGCACCCAAGGTGCGCTTGCCCGGCGGCGGCGGCGCCCCCGAAATCGCCTCCAACGCCAGGGAAGTGTTCATCACCCTCAAGCACTCGCCGCGGGCCTTCGTGGACGCCGTCGACTTTATCACCACCCTGGGCTACGGCCGGGACGGCAAGGGCCGCGAGGGTGTGCCCAACATCGGCCGGGGCCCGACCAAGGTGATCACCGATCTGTGCGTGATGGCCCCCGATGCCGAGACCAAGGAGCTGGTGGTGACCTCGCTGCATCCGGGCGTGACCCGCGAGCAGGTGAGCGAGGCCACCGGCTGGCCGGTGCGCTTTGCCGAGCCGCTGGCGCAAACCCCCGAACCTTCTGCCGAGGAGCTGGAGATCCTGCGCTCGCTCAAGGCCAGAACCGCCGCCCACCATGCCAAGCCGGTATCCCAGGAGGCCGCCCAATGAAGCCCGTTTACCTCTGCCACCCCAGACGCACCGCCATCGGCCGCTTCGGCGGCACCCTGGCGGCGGTACGCCCCGACGACCTGGCCGCCCAGGTGTTCAGGGCCGTGCTGGCCCAGGCGCCGGCGCTGGATCCGGCGGCCATCGACGAAGTCATCATGGGCTGCGCCAACCAGGCCGGGGAAGACAACCGCAACGTGGCGCGGATGTCGTCCCTGCTGGCCGGCCTGCCGGTGAGCGTGCCCGGCACCACCATCAACCGGCTGTGCGGCTCGGGCATGGACGCCGTGGGCACCGCCGTGCGCGCCGTCAAGGCCGGCGAACTGGAGCTGGTGCTGGCCGGCGGGGTGGAGTCCATGTCCCGCGCGCCCTTCGTGATGGGCAAGGCCGACACCGCCTTCAGCCGCACCCAGACCATTGAAGACACCACCATCGGCTGGCGCTTTATCAACCCGCTGATGAAGGCCCAGTACGGGGTGGACTCCATGCCGGAAACCGCCGAAAACGTGGCCGAGCAGTTCAACATCTCCCGGGAAGATCAGGATGCCTTTGCCGCCCGCTCCCAGCAGAAGGCGGCCGAATCACAGAAAAATGGCCGTTTTGCCGAGGAAATCGTGCCGGTGGAAATTCCCCGCCGCAAGCAGGAGCCGCTGATCTTCGCCGACGACGAGCACCTGCGCCCTGACACCACGGCAGAGAAACTGGCCAGGCTGCCGACTCCCTTCCGCGCCGGGGGCAGCATCACCGCCGGCAATGCCTCCGGGGTGAACGACGGTGCCGCCGCCATGCTGATCGCCAGCGAAGCCGCGGTGCAGCGCCACGGCCTCAAGCCCATGGCCCGCGTGCTGGGCATGGCCACCGGTGGCGTTGAACCGCGCATCATGGGCATTGGCCCGGTGCCGGCGGTACGCAAGCTGCTGGAACAGCACAACCTGACCATGGACGACATCGACCTGTTCGAGTTCAACGAAGCCTTTGCCGCCCAGGCCCTGGCCTGCATGCGGGAACTGGGGCTGAAGGACGACGACCCCAGGGTCAACCCCAACGGCGGCGCCATCGCCCTGGGCCACCCGCTGGGCATGTCCGGCGCCCGTCTGCTGCAAACCGCCGCCCACGAGCTGCACCGGCAGAACAAGCGCCTGGCCCTGTGCACCATGTGCGTGGGCGTCGGCCAGGGTATTGCCACCCTGATCGAGCGGGTTTAATTCTACCTAGAGCATCATATAGTTTAAAACTTAGGCAGTGATGATTCTTGGGGCGCGGGCGGCACCAAACTGCTGTAGATGCCGCTGTAGATACCGCTGTAGATGCCGCTTTAGCTGGCATGAACCGGCATGAACCGACACAAACCGGCGGGAAAGGATGCCCAATTACCGCATTCCCCGCCCTTTGCCGGTTTGCGCCACGTAAACGGGCGCCTACAGGTGCGATATCGCACTGCTCGCGTTTTAAACTGAGCGGTGCTCTAGCGTTGCATATCTTCGGGGGCGGGGATCGGGCAGCACCTATGCTTGGGAGGTGGGCCCTTTGGCCGACCGGCTCTGCACCCATAAACGGTGCTGTTTGCAAACTCGCCTAATTCCGGCAGAGTCACCTTTTACCATTCGGAGGCTGAATGTCTTTTCTGGAAATTGACGGCCGCGCCGTCGGCTACCGCCTGCTGGGCGACCCGGCGCTGCCGCTGGTGGTGCTGGCCCATCCCCTGGGCATGAGCCAGGCGGTGTGGGACGACCTGCTGCCCGCCCTGCTGCCCCATTACCGGGTGTTGAGCTGGGATCTGCCCGGCCATGGCAGCAGCGCGGCCTGGAAGGGCGAACGTATTACGCCCGCCGATCTGGCGGCGGAGCTGCTGGCGCTGGTCGAGCAGGCCGGCGCTGCGCGGTTCCACTTTGCCGGCACCTCCATCGGCGGGGTGATCGGCCAGCAACTGCTCAGCCGGCATGGCGAGCGTCTGTTGTCCGCCACCCTCACCAACACCGGGGCGGTGATCGGCACCGCCGAGGCCTGGCAGGCCCGCGCCAAGGCGGTGCGGGAGAAGGGGCTGGCCGCCATGGCGGTGGACATAGTGCCGCGCTGGTTCGGCTCCGCCGCCTGTGAGCGCGAGCCGGCCCTGCTCAAGGGCTGGAACACCATCATGGGGCGGGGTGACGCCAACAGCTACGCCCTGCTGTGCGACATGCTGGGCCGCGCCGACTTCCGCGAGCAACTGCAGGGCCTCGGCGTGCCCCTGCTGCTGGTGGGCGGCAGTGACGATATCGCCACTCCGCCCGAATCGCTGCGCACCCTGGCCCAATGCAGCGGCGCCGGCGAGCCGGTTATCCTGGAGCACATCGGCCATGTGCCCTCGGTGGAATGTCCGGCGGTGTTCGCCGAACTGCTGGTCAAACGAGTGAGCTAACCTGCAACGAGGGCGCCCCTGCCTGCAGGGAGCGCCCACCGTCAATCCACGCCAACGCTCCTGTCTTCAGCAAATACCCAGCCCAGAACCGGCAAGAGATAACTCATCATGGACTCCTACGAAATCAGCGATGTTCGCGCAACCTACCCGGAATCCCATACCAAAGTGGTGTTGATCGCCGCCATCGGTACCGCGACCCTGCTGCTGGTCGCCCTCTCCATCCGACTGGGTGGTCAGGATGGCGTGGCGCTGACGCTGTCTCTGTCGGGCGCGCTGCTGACCCTGGCGGCGGCTTGCCTGGCCCTGAGGTTGCCGGTGCGCATGGTCGACCAACCGACAGCGGAGCCCGTCGTGGTTGAAACGGCGCCTGTGCTGCCACCCGCGGCCGAACCCGAGCCCGTGAAAATAGCCCACCCAGTACCCGCTCCGGTCTACCATCAACGCCTGCTGGCACAGCTCGACCAACTGGGCGCCAACGCCGGGCTGATCCTGGAAGAAATGGCACAGGCCGGCGTTCTGGCCCGGCAATCCGGTAGCAAGGTGGCCGAGACCGCCCACCGCATCCGCGCCTCGGAGGCCGCGATCCGCTCACTCGCCGGTGATATGGAAAATATCGATCGGGTATTCAGTCAGTTGCAGGTTCAGTCGGCCGAGATCGGCGCCATCGTGGGCAATATTCAGGACATTGCCAAACAGACCAACCTGCTGGCCCTCAATGCCTCCATCGAAGCGGCCCGGGCGGGGGAGCACGGCCGGGGTTTTTCGGTGGTGGCGGACGAGGTGCGCAATCTGTCCCGCCGGGTGAACCAGTCCAGCGAACAAATTCGGGACATTGCCGAGAACCTGGGGCATTCCGCCACCAGGGCCCGCACCGGACTGGAGAACATCGACCAGTCCCGTGGCACCTGTTTGCAGGAGGCCAGCCAGGCGCTGGCGGCGATTGATGACATTCAGGCGGGCGCACAGACCCGCATGGAGATTGTTCAGCAGGTCACCCAACGCGTGGGCCACCAGCAGTCGCTGGTGGCGGAGGTGCTGGCGGACATGGCCGGCGCCAAGTAGATGTTGTTTATCGGTTGACACCCGTCGGCAAAGCATTGTTACTGAGGCTAAACCAACCGGATGCCGGCCAAGGAACGAACAAGACGATGCCAAACCAACAGATCCAGATTTTCACCAGTGCCGACGGGCAAGCGCAACTGGAAGTGGCGCTGGAGCAGGAGACAGTGTGGCTTAGTCAAAGCCAGATGTCGGTATTGTTCGATACCACAACCGATAACATCGGTTTGCACCTGAAAAACATCTATCAGGAGGGGGAGCTGGTAGAAGTGGCAACTACCGAGGATTTCTCGGTAGTTCGTCAGGAGGGCAAGCGGCAGGTTCGACGCCGCATCAAGCATTACAATCTGGATGCCATTATTTCAGTGGGTTACCGGGTCAGTTCAAGACGCGCCACCCAGTTCCGCCAGTGGGCCACCCAGGTGCTGAAAGACCACCTGGTTCAGGGCTACACCCTTAACCGGCGCCGCCTGGCGGAGCGGGGCATCGAGTTCGAGCAGGCGATGAATTTGCTCAGCCGTACCCTGAGCAATCAGGGGCTGGTATCACCGGAGGGGGCCGCGGTGGCGGGCGTGATCAGCGACTATGCCCGCTCCTGGAGCCTGCTGCAGGGCTACGACGAGCAGCAACTGGCGGAAATCGGTATCAAACAGCCGGATATGCGCCCGCTGGAGCTGGACGAAGCCTTGGCCGCCATCGGCGAACTCAAGCAGACCCTGATCGCCAAGGGCGAGGCGACCGAGCTGTTTGGCAGGGTGCGGGGTGATGGCCTGGCCTCGGCGCTGGCCACCATAGAGCAGGGCTTTGGCGATGAGCTGTTCTATCCCAACGTGGCCAGCCGGGGCGCCCATTTGCTGTACTTTGTGATCAAGAATCATCCCTTGGCAGACGGCAACAAGCGCTGCGGCTCCTTCCTCTTTTTGTGGTACCTGCGCCGTAATGCGGCATTGCTGGCCCGGCCGGTGGAGCAACTGATTAACGACAACACCCTGGTGGCCCTGGCGCTGCTGGTGGCGGAAAGCCTGCCGGAGCAGAAAGCCCTGATGATCCGGTTAATCGAGCATTTTATCCTGCTCAAGGAGCCGGCCGGGGATAAGCATTCATCAACTGACTGACAAGCAACGGGAACCACAGCGCTTGGCCCGGTTGGCCGAATTGCTGCTGAATTGACGGTAAAAAAGATAATAAAAAAGGCCTGCAATCGAAGGCCTTTTCAGTATCAGATGTTCACGATCAGGAAGCGGGTTGTTCCGGTTTTTCCTGCTTCTCCGGTACCAGCGGAATGGCCGGCTTGGCGATAAGCGACCGGGTGTCTTCAATGGCCTCGGTGAGGATTACCTGGATATGCTGGCCCAGTTCGTAGACGGCTTCCTTGTCCAGGTAGACGCGGCCGTCGTCCCAGCTGCATTCCAGCCGGTCCCGGTTGGCCAGGATCAGGGAGGAGGGCATAAATACCACGGCACCGTTTTCCTGCAGGCGCAGCTTTACGCCGCCCCGGCCGATGTCGATGATTTCGGCGTCGAATACCTTGCCCTCGGCCACCGCCGGCTGCAGGTAGCGCACATAGAGCCAGTCGGCGATGTCGCGCTCGGCGCGGCGGTGCATGCGGCGCTGCTCGGACAGGTGCTGGGCCAGCTCGGCGCTGGGCGCGTGGGCCTCGTGCTCCTGCTCGGCCAGTATCGCCTTGATCAGCCGGTGGTTGATGATGTCGCCGTATTTACGGATGGGCGAGGTCCAGGTGGCGTAGGCGGCCAGGCCCAGGCCGTAGTGCTCGGCCGGGGTCACGCTCATGGCGGCGAAAGACTGGTAGCGGCGCACCCGGTTGTCCAGGTAGCTGGTGTCGCGGGCGTCCAGCCAGCGGCGCAGGGCGCAGAAGCCTTCCAGGCTGGCCAGGCTTTCCGGCTCGAAGGGGGCTTCGTGGGCCTGCAGCAGTTCGGCCACCTGGGCCAGCTTCTCGGCGTCGAAGCCGGCGTGTACGTTGAACACCCCGGTGCCGGCGTGTTCGGCCAGCCAGTTGCCGCAGGCCAGGTTGGCGGCGATCATCGCCTCTTCCACCATCTGGTTGGCGATGCGGCGGTGATCCACGTGAATGGCCACCACGTTGCTGGCGTCGTCCAGCTCGAAGCGGTAGTCGGGCCTGTCCTTGAACACGATGGCGTGCTCGCTGCGCCAGGCGCTGCGGGCGCGGGTGAGTTCGGTCAGCTCGCGCAGCTGCTCGGCGATCACTTCGCTTTCCGGCTGCCAGTCGCCTTTCTGCTCGACCCAGTCGGAGACCTTGTCGTAGGCCAGCTTGGCCTGGGAGCGGATGCGGGCGGCGAAGAATTCCACCTGGTCGGTGACCTTGCCGTCAAAGTCGATCAGCAGGCGGGCGCACAGGGCGGGGCGCTCTTCGCCGGCCTTGAGCGAGCACAGTTCGTCGGCCAGGGTGCGCGGCAGCATGGGAATGTTGCGGCCGGGCAGGTAGACGGTAAAGGCGCGTTCGGCGGCGACCTTGTCCAGATCGCTGTCGTGGGGCACATAGGCGGTGGGATCGGCGATGGCCACGGTCAGCTCCCAGCCGTTGTCCAGCTTCTTCACGCTGAGGGCGTCGTCCATGTCCTGGGTGGACTCGCTGTCGATGGTGAAGAAGGGCACCTCGGTGAGATCCCGGCGCGGCAGGGATTCTTCCAGGGTCTGCCACTCGTCCTGGTCCCGGGGCGCCTGGTTGGCCAGCTTGTTGCGGGCCAGCACCACCCACCAGGGGGCGATGGGGTCGTCGACCCCGGCGATCAGCTCCACCACCTCGGCGAAAAAGCCGTTGTCCTTGAGGGCGTGGCGCTTGAGCTCGCCCAGCACCCAGTCGCCTTCCTTCAGGCCCTTTTCATCCAACCCCTTGATGGTGCGGGCCTTGATGGCGTCCTTGATCAGCGGGTGATCGGGCACTATGTTGAGCCGGTCGCGGAACCACTTCACCCGGGCCACGAAGCGGGTCAGCCCCTGCTCGACCAGGGTTTCCGGCTCGGCCACTTCCTTCTCGTTTTCGGTGCGCACCAGGGCGGTGATGCGGTCGCCGTGCAGCACCTTCTTCATGTAGGGCGGCGGGATGAAAATGCTTTCCTTCTCGCTCACCTCGAGGAAGCCGAAACCTTTGGCGGTGGCCTTGACGGTGCCTTCCTTGGTCGGCATGGATTCGCGCAGCTGTTGCTTGAGCTGGGCCAGCAGGGGGTTGTCTTGAAGCATAGATAGGGAACCTGTCGAAATATCGGCCTGACTATACGGATTTACCCCCCGTCTGCCAAGGAAACCTTGGCCCGGCGCCGGGTTTCGGTGCCCAACCGGAGCCTGTCAGCCGTATTCCCGGAGCAGGGTGAGTCTGCCGAGGTCCGGCCGGCCGTTGCCGTCCACGCCCCTGTCCAGCAAGTAGCGCAACCGGTCCAGCATGGCCGCCTGGCCCGGCGCCCATTGGGCGCTCAGGCGGGCCAACTGGGCGTTGCCCAGGCCGCTTTCCAGGCTGTCGGCCACCACCACTTCCAGCCCCCGGGCCCGGGCTGCCTCGGCCAGTTCCCGGCACAGGGCCAGGCCACCCAGTTGGCTGGGCCTGAGCACCAGGGCTTTCAGCTGGTCGAACAGCGGATAGTCGGGGGAGGCATGGCGGCCGAGATCGAAGGCCACCGGCCAGCCGTGGCGCTCCGCCAGTCGCTGGCTGGCGGCCAGGTCGGCGGCGGGCTCCAGCAGCCAGTCGATGCGGGCGGGATCGATGCGCCGCCACAGCCCTTCCAGCTGCTCCTCGCTCAGCCGGCCGCCCGCGTCCAGCACCAGCTGCAGGCTGGGTACCAGCAGGGTCAGCTCGCGCACCAGGCCGGCGTCGTGCTGCACCTCGCCGGTGAGGGTCAGCCAGGCCCGCTGGGGGTGAACCCGGCGGCAGCGCCAGGCGCGGATAATGGGTTCCCGCTCGCCTTCCAGCAGCGGCAGTGAGGGGGCCGGTTCGCCGTCGATGGCGGTGAGGGCGCAGTCCAGCCCGAATTGCACCGAGGACAGGCGGGCACCGTGGGGCTGGCCCTGGGCCAGCCGCGCGCAGGCGGCCAGCAGCTCGTCCTGGGCGTCCTCCAGGCTCTCGCGGGACTCGCCGGGCAGGGGGGCGACCTCGCCCCAGCGGCCGTCGATGCACACGTAAAAGCCCCGGCGGCGACCGAGGGGGGTACCCCTGATGGTGAGCGCCATGGTCAGGGGAAGTTCATAGCCGTAAACCGCAATATGCATTTGTGGTGACCCCGTTAATCGCCGTCGGAAATATCTTTAACTAAAAGTAACATCTGTCCGCCGGGGACGGTAGTGCTGTTTTTATCGCCCGGGGCTTGGGTATGATAGGTTTTTTCCTTGATGACCAAGAGAGCGCCGATGCCCCTGAGCACCTGGCTGAACGCCATCCGACCCAAGACCCTGCCCCTGGCGCTGGCGTCCATCCTGCTCGGCGCCGGGGTGGCGGCCGGGGAGGGTGCCTTCGACGGCGGCGTGCTGCTGCTGGCCCTGCTCACCGCCCTGCTGCTGCAGATCCTCTCCAACCTGGCCAACGACTACGGCGACGGGGTGCGCGGCACCGACGCCGAGGGGCGCGCCGGCCCCGCCCGGGTGTTGGCCTCGGGCCTGGCGACCCCGGCGCAGCTGCGGTCCGCCATCCGGCTGACCGCCGGCCTGGCGGCGTTGTCCGGCCTCTTGCTGCTGGGCCGGGCCCTGGGCGCCGACCGGGCCGCCTGGCTCGGTTTTCTGCTGCTGGGCGCCTTGGCCCTGCTGGCGGCCCTGGGCTACACCCTGGGCCGGCGCCCCTACGGCTACCGGGGGCTGGGGGATCTGGCGGTGTTCGTGTTCTTCGGCCCGGTGGCGGTGCTGGGCACCAGCTGGCTGATGCTGCACCAGCCGGGAGCCGGCGCCGGCTGGGCCGCCCTGGTGGCGGGCCTGCTGTCGGTGGCGGTGCTCAATATCAACAATATCCGCGATCTGGAATCGGATCGCCGGGCGGGCAAGCACACCCTGGCCCTGCGCCTGGGGCTGGCCCGGGCCAGGGTCTACCAGCTATTGCTGCTGGCCACGGCCCTGCTGGCGGGAACGCAGCTGATGGCGGGCTGGGGTTTTCTGGCCCTGCTCGGGCTCTGGCCCCTGGCCGGCGCCACCCGGCTGGTGCTGACCGAGCAGGGGCCGGCGCTGAACCGGGCCCTGGGGCTGACCGCCCGCGGCACCCTGATCTTTACCGGCCTGCTGGCCCTGGGGCTGGCCTGGGGGTAGTGCCCCGCTTTAATGTCTTTGTTGATAAAGAGTTAAAGCAAGATTGCAAAAATTGTATCCAACCGCTTTGCTTTTGACCGGCGGCTCTGGCTATACTGACGTCCATCTTGTCGGAGTGCCCCCAAGGGCTGAGACCGCGAACAGCGGGATCCGTTGAACCTGATCAGGCTAATACCTGCGAAGGGAAACAAGTGAGAATCAGGCCCCAAGACCCTTTCCCACCCGGCCGGTTCTTCCTCAACACTCCTGACAAGCATTTTCACGAACCAATGGACGCAAGGTGAGATTGCTATGTCAAAAACGAATCGTCGCGAAGTACGCAGCCAGGCCCAGGAATACATCCAGAACCTCAAGGGCGAACCCTTTCCCAACTCCGGCCGTATCTACATCGAAGGCTCGCGCCCGGATCTGAAGGTGGCCATGCGCGAAATCCGCCTGGCCGACAGCTTCAAGGGCGGTACCAAGGAAAACCCCATTTTCGAGGCCAACGCGCCGGTGCCGGTGTACGACACCTCCGGCCCCTACGGCGATCCGGACTCCGAGCTGGACGTCCGCCAGGGCCTGCCCCAACTGCGTCGCCAGTGGATACTGGAGCGCGACGACACCGAGGAGCTGGACAGCGTCACCTCCCAGTTCACCCAGCAGCGCATGGCCGACGACGGCCTGGATCACCTGCGCTTCGAGCACCTGCCCAAGCCGCGCAAGGCCAAGCTCGGCCAGTGCGTGACCCAGCTGCACTACGCCCGTAAGGGCATCATCACCCCCGAGATGGAATACATCGCCATCCGCGAGAACATGGGCCGCGAGCGGGTGCGGGACGAGCTGCTGCTCAAGCAGCACCCGGGCCAGAACTTCGGCGCCAACCTGCCCGAGTTCATCACCCCCGAGTTCGTGCGCAAGGAAGTGGCCGAAGGCCGCGCCATCATTCCCGCCAACATCAACCACCCGGAATCCGAGCCGATGATCATCGGCCGCAACTTCCTGGTGAAGATCAACGCCAATATCGGCAACTCGGCGGTGACCTCCTCCATCGAGGAAGAGGTGGAGAAGCTGGTGTGGTCCACCCGCTGGGGCGCCGACACCGTGATGGACCTGTCCACCGGCCGCTATATCCACGAAACCCGGGAATGGATCATGCGCAACAGCCCGGTGCCCATCGGCACCGTGCCCATCTACCAGGCGCTGGAGAAGGTGAACGGCGTGGCCGAGGACCTGACCTGGGAAGTGTTCCGCGACACCCTGATCGAGCAGGCGGAGCAGGGCGTGGACTACTTCACCATCCACGCCGGCGTGCTGCTGCGCTACGTGCCCATGACCGCCAAGCGGGTCACCGGCATCGTCTCCCGTGGCGGCTCCATCATGGCCAAGTGGTGCCTGTCCCACCACAAGGAAAACTTCCTCTACGAGCACTTCCGCGAAATCTGCGAGATCTGCGCCGCCTATGACGTCTCCCTGTCCCTGGGTGACGGCATGCGCCCCGGCTCCATCGCCGACGCCAACGACGAGGCCCAGTTCTCCGAGCTGTACACCCTGGGCGAGCTGACCAAGGTGGCCTGGGAATACGACGTGCAGGTGATGATCGAAGGCCCCGGCCACGTGCCCATGCACATGATCAAGCGCAACATGGAAGAGCAGCTGGAGCACTGCCACGAGGCGCCCTTCTACACCCTGGGCCCGCTCACCACCGACATCGCCCCCGGCTACGACCACTTCACCTCCGGCATCGGCGCCGCCATGATCGGCTGGTTCGGCTGCGCCATGCTGTGCTACGTGACGCCCAAGGAACACCTGGGCTTGCCCAACAAGGAAGACGTCAAGCAGGGCCTGATTACCTACAAGATCGCCGCCCACGCTGCGGATCTGGCCAAGGGCCACCCGGGCGCCCAGATCCGCGACAACGCCATGTCCAAGGCCCGCTTCGAGTTCCGCTGGGAAGACCAGTTCAACCTGGCGCTGGATCCGGAAACCGCCCGCGCCTACCACGACGAGACCCTGCCCCAGGAATCCGGCAAGGTGGCCCACTTCTGCTCCATGTGCGGGCCCAAGTTCTGCTCCATGAAGATCACCCAGGACGTGCGCGACTACGCCGCCAGCCTGGAGAACAACATCGCGGTGCAACTGGTGGACATGGACGGCAACAGCGAAACCGTGGTCGCCGGCATGGCCCAGATGTCCGAGGAGTTCAAGAAGCGCGGCGGCGAGCTCTACCACCAGGCCGACAAGCTGGAGCGGGAGGAGGCATGACCCGACCCATCGTCTGGACCGTCGCCGGCTCGGACTCGGGCGGCGGCGCCGGCATTCAGGCCGACCTGCACACCATACAGGCGCTGGGCGGCCACGGCTGCTCGGTGATCTCCGCCATCACCGCCCAGAACTCGGTCACGGTGTCCATGGTGGAGCCGGTGCTGATGCAGGCCTTCACCAGCCAGCTGGTGGCCCTGGCCACCGACCTGCCGGCCCGGGCCATCAAGATTGGCCTGCTGCCCGGCGGCCTGCGCGCCGAGGTGCTGGCCCGCTACCTGAAGGAATACCGGCGCCAGTGGCAACCCTGGGTGGTGCTGGATCCGGTGGCCATCGCCAGCACCGGCCAGGCCATGGCCGAGCCCAACCTGCTGCCGGCCATCAAGCAGCACCTGCTGCCCGAGGTGGACCTGGTCACCCCCAACGCCGCCGAGCTGGCGGCCCTGTCGGGCATAGTGCCCGACTCGCCCGGGGCGGTGCGCGCCGGTGCCGCCGCCCTGCTGGAGCTGGGCGCGCGCGCCGTGCTGGTCAAGGGCGGCCACCTGGCGTGGAGCGGGGATCAGGCCCTCGACTACTTTACCGACGGCCAACGCGAGATCTGGCTGGCCAGCCCCCGGCTGGACACCGTTCACGGTCACGGCACCGGCTGCACCCTGGCCTCGGCCATTGCCACCGCCGTGGCCCAGGACTACCCGATCGAGGATGCCCTGGTGCTGGCCAAGGCCTACGTCAACCAGGGGCTCAAGGCCGCCGAAGGCCTGGGCCGGGGCGCCGGCCCGGTAGCCCACCTGAGCTGGCCCGACCGACGCGAAGACTTCCCCTCCGTGGTGATGCCGGGCTCGGCCCTGGGCAAGCAACTGGGGCTCGAGGGCAGCCTGCCCCAAGGCGCCTTCGCGGCCATGGATACCCTGAAGCTGGGGCTCTACCCGGTGGTGGACTCGGTGGCCTGGCTGGAGCGGCTGCTCGGGCAGGGCGTGCGCACCCTGCAGCTGCGCATCAAGGACAAGATGGATGCCGAGGTGGAGGCCGACATCCAGGCGGCGGTGGCCCTGGGCAAGCGCTTTAACGCCCGGTTGTTTATCAACGACTACTGGCGGCTGGCCATCCGCCACGGCGCCTACGGCGTGCACCTGGGCCAGGAGGACATCGAAGTGGCGGATCTGGAGGCCATCCGCGCCGCCGGCCTGAAACTGGGGCTGTCCACCCACGGCTACTACGAGATGCTGCGGGCCCGGGAGCTCAAGCCCTCCTACCTGGCGCTGGGGCATATCTTCCCCACCAAGACCAAGGACATGCCGTCCCGGCCCCAGGGCCTGGCGCGGCTGGGCCGTTACGTGGCGCTGATGGACGACTACCCGCTGGTGGCCATCGGCGGCATCGGCCGGGAGCGGGTACCGCTGGTGGCCGAGACCGGGGTGGGCAGCATCGCCCTGGTCACCGCCATCACCGAAGCGGCGGATCCGGATGCCGCCACCCGCGAGCTGCTGGCCTTGGTGGAGGGGGATCATGCTGAGTGACGGCGAATTCCTGCGCTACAGCCGCCACCTGCTGCTGGAAGAGGTGGGCGAGGCCGGCCAGCTCCGGCTGAAAAACGCCTCGGTGCTGATCGTCGGCCTGGGCGGCCTGGGCTCGCCCGCCGCCCAGTACCTGGCGGCGGCCGGGGTAGGCACCCTGTGGCTGGCCGACTTCGACCAGATAGAGGTGAGCAACCTGCAGCGCCAGACCCTGTACGACAGCGACAGCCTCAAGCTGAGCAAGGCCGAGGTGGCCCGGGACAGGCTGCACAGGCTCAACCCCGAGGTGGAGCTGATCGCGGTCAACCAGAAGCTGGACGAAGGCGCCTTGGGTGACTTCGTGGCCGAGGTGGATCTGGTGCTGGACTGCACCGACAACATGGCGGTGCGCCAGGCCATCAACGCCGCCTGTTACGCCTGGGGCAAGCCGCTGCTGGTGGGGGCCGCCATCCGTTTCGAGGGCCAGTTGCTGGCGCTCAACCCGGAACTGGATCACGGCTGCTACCGCTGCCTGTACCAGCCGGAACAGAGCGAGCGGCTCAACTGCGGCAACGCCGGCGTGATCGGCCCCGTGGTGGGCACCATCGGCCTGTTGCAGGCGCTGGAAGCCATCAAGTTTTTAACCGGCACCGGCAGCGTGCCCTGGGGCGAACTCAAGCTGTTCGAGGCCAAGGCCCATCGCTGGCACAGCCTCAAGGTGCCCAGGGATCCGGCCTGCCCCGTGTGCGGCCCAGAGAGTGGAGAATCATCATGCGCGTAACCCTGAACGACGAAGCGCTGGAGCTGGCGGAGGGCACCACCCTGGGCCGGCTGCTGGCGGAGCTTGAGCAAGACAAACCCGGGGTGGCGGTCGCCCTCAACCAGCAGGTGGTGGCCCGCAGCCGCTGGCCCGAGCAGGCCCTGGCGCCCGACGACACCATCACCCTGTTCCACGCCATCGCCGGAGGCTGAGATGAGCCTGACCATCGCCGACAAGACCTTTACTTCCCGCCTGTTCACCGGCACCGGCAAGTTTGCCAACGGCGCCGTCATGAAGGCGGCGTTCGAATCCAGCGGCTCCGAGCTGGTGACCATGGCCCTGAAGCGGGTGGACCTCAAGGCCCACAGCGACGACATACTGCCGCCGCTGCTGGCGCTGGGCGTCAACATGCTGCCCAACACCTCGGGCGCCAAAAACGCCGACGAGGCGGTGTTCGCCGCCCGGCTGGCGCGGGAGGCCCTGGGCACCAACTGGCTCAAGCTGGAGATCCACCCGGACCCCAAATACCTGCTGCCCGATCCCATCGAAACCCTGCGCGCCGCCGAGCGGCTGGTGCAGGAGGGCTTTGTGGTGCTGCCCTACTGCGGCGCCGACCCGGTGCTGTGCAAGCGGCTGGAAGAAGCCGGCTGCGCGGCGGTGATGCCGCTGGGCGCCCCCATCGGCTCCAACAAGGGGCTGGTGACCCGGGACTTCCTCGAGATCATCATCGAGCAGTCCACTGTGCCGGTGGTGGTGGATGCCGGCATAGGCGCACCCAGCCACGCCGCCTACGCCATGGAGCTGGGCGCCGATGCGGTGCTGGTGAACACCGCCATCGCCGTGGCCGGCGATCCGGTGGCCATGGGCCGGGCCTTCCGGCTGGCGGTGGAAGCCGGACGGATGGCCTTTGAAGCGGGGCTGGCCGGCCAGAGCCACCAGGCCCAGGCCTCCAGCCCGCTCACCGCCTTCCTGGGGGCGTTATGAGCTTCTTCGAGGTCTGGTCGTCCCTGGATTGGGACGACATCAAGCTGAGCATCTACGGCAAACAGGCGCGGGACGTGGAGCGGGCCCTGGCCCGGCCGAAACGGGATCTGCAGGACTTTATGGCGCTGATCTCGCCGGCCGCCGAGCCCTACCTGGAGCAGATGGCGCAGCAGGCTTACCGCCTGACCCGCCAGCGCTTCGGCAATACGGTGGGCTTTTATATCCCGCTCTACCTGTCCAACCTGTGCGCCAACGACTGCACCTACTGCGGCTTCTCCATGAGCAACCGGCTCAAGCGGCGCACCCTGACGGAGGCAGAGATAGAGCGGGAATGCCTGGCGATCAAGGCCATGGGCTTCGACACCGTGCTGCTGGTGACCGGCGAGCACGAGGGCAAGGTGGGGCTCGACTACTTCAAGCGGGTGCTGCCGATCATCAAGCGCCACTTCAGCTACCTGATGATGGAGGTGCAGCCCCTGTCCCGGGAAGAATACGCCGAACTGCGGGAGTACGGGCTGGACAGCGTCATGGTGTACCAGGAGACCTACCAGCACCTGACCTACGACCAGCACCATATCCGCGGCAAGAAGAAGGACTTCCGCTGGCGGCTGGAAACCCCGGACCGCCTGGGCCAGGCGGGCATCGACAAGATCGGCCTGGGCGCCCTGTTCGGGCTGGAGGACTGGCGCGCCGACAGCTTCTATGTGGCGGCGCACCTGCGCTACCTGCAGAAGCACTACTGGCAGACCCGCTATTCGGTGTCCTTCCCGCGCCTGCGGCCCTGCGCCGGCGGCCTGGAGCCCAAGTCGGTGATGAGCGACCGCCAGCTGGTGCAGCTGATCTGCGCCTACCGGCTGTTCGACCAGGAGCTGGAGCTCAGCCTGTCCACCCGGGAGTCGGAGCAGTTCCGTGACAAGGTGATCCCGCTCGGCATCACCAGCATCAGCGCCGGCTCCAAGACCCAGCCCGGCGGCTACGCCGACGCCAGCGTCGAGCTGGAGCAGTTCGAGATCGACGACGACCGCGCCCCGGCCGAGGTGGCCAGGGCGGTGGCCGCCGCCGGCCTGCAGCCGGTATGGAAGGACTGGGACAACAGCTACTCCGCCAGCCGCTGAGGGCGCATCGGGGCGACGCCTGTCGTCGCCCCTCTGTGCTAACGGATGGCCGCCCGGGCGTTCCGGGAGTAGAATCCCCCCTTTCAAGACAGGGCGAGGGGAAAGAGGTGATTGCAAACAACACGCACAGCAAGGTGATCGGCTATATCCTGTGGATTTTCGGCTTTATGGGCGCGCACCGCTTCTACTACGGCCGCCCCATCAGCGGCACCATCTACTTTTTTACCCTGGGCCTGTTCTTTATTGGCTGGATAGTGGACTTGTTCCTGATCCCTTCCATGGACCGCGCCGCCGAGCGCCGCTACCTGGTCGGCCCCAAGGACTACAACGTCAGCTGGATACTGCTGACCTTCCTCGGCATCTTCGGTGCCCACCGGCTCTATCTGGGCAAGTGGATCACCGCCATCCTCTGGTTTTTCACCGGCGGCCTCTTCCTGCTCGGCTACCTCTACGACTACTGGACCCTGAACAGCCAGGTGGACGAGGTCAACCGGGAGTCGCGCCGGTTCGGCTGACGCCTGGGTCGCGGGCGGTCCGCCCGTGCCCCAACCGGTCACTTTATTGTCGGCGCTGAACTCGGCTGGCGGGCGACGGCTTAATCCAGCAACCCGGCCTGCCTGAGCCGCGTGATCCAGGCCGGGCGTTTACCATGGTGGCGTTGCAGCTCGGCCAGGCCCTGCTTGAAGTCCTCCTCCCTGCCGGCATGGCGCAGGGCTTTTCTTCTTACTCGAACCGCGCCCTGAATTGCCGGTATTCCCGTTGGGCGGCGTCGGTGGCAGTGCTGTACAGCCAGATCTGCTGGCCCGGCCGGCACTGGGCCAGGCGGGAGCAGGCCAGGGGCGTCAGGGTGCCGAGGCGGGGATAGCCGCCGATGGTCTGGCGGTCGTTGAGCAGCACTATGGGCTGGCCGTCCGGCGGCACCTGCACCGCGCCCAGGTTGATGCCCTCGGAGATCATCGAGGCGATGGAGCAGTGCAGCGCCGGCCCCTGCAGGCGGATGCCCATGCGATCCGAGCGGTTGTCCACCCGCCAGGGCCGGCCGAAGGCGTTGAGCAGGCTGGCATCATCGAAAAAGCGGAACTGGGCGCCGGGGATCAGCGCCAGCCGGGGCGTTTCCTCATAGTCGGGCAGGGCGTCGTCGGGCAGGCGCCGCGCCGGTATGGCGGTTTCATTCGGCACAAAGGCCAGCCGGTCGCCGGCCGCCAGCGTGCTGCCGTCGCCCTGGTGGCCGCCCAGGCCGTCGCGCACCACGCAGGCGCGGCTGCCCAGCACCGGCTCGGCGACAAAGCCGCCGGCCACCGCCAGGTAGGCGCGCATGCCCTGGCGGCACATGCCGAGGCTCAGCACCTGGCCGGCCTTGAGGGTGAAGGCCTGCCAGGGCGCGAGGGGCCGGCCGTCCAGGGTGGCCTGCATGTCCGGGCCGGCCAGGGCCAGCCGGCAGTCCCTCCCGGCCTTGAGTTCCAGCCCGCCCAGGGTGATTTCCAGCGCCGTGCTGCCCCAGGGGTTGCCCAGCAGCCAGTTGGCCCAGGCCCAGGCGTGCAGATCGGCGGGGCCACCCTGGGTGACGCCGAGGCGGCGCACGCCGTAGCGGCCGGCGTCCTGCAGGGTGCTGAGCGGGCCGGGGCGGCTGATGGTGAGGTATCCTGATGACATAGGGGTGACCTGTCGGATGCGAATATGGTGCTTCCGCCAGAATAAGGAAATCCGAACCGAATGCCTACCCTCAGGCAAACCCGGCCCTGAAGCGGCAGTAGTCCCGCAGGGCGCGTTCCTGGCTTACCGCCCGCAGCTTGACCTCGGTGCCCGGCGGGCACTGGGCCAGGCGGGAGCAGGCCAGGGGTGTCAGGGTGCCGAGGCGGGGGTAGCCGCCGATGGTCTGGCGGTCGTTGAGCAGCACTATGGGCTGGCCGTCCGGCGGCACCTGCACCGCCCCTAGGTTGATGCCCTCCGACACCATGGCGTCCAGCCGGCAGTGCAGGGCGGGCCCCTTCAGGCGGATGCCCATGCGATCCGCCCGGCTGTCCACTTGCCAGGGCCGGTTGAAGGCCTGGAACAGGCTCTGGCCGGTGAAGGCGGCGATCTGGGCGCCGGGGATCAGCTCCAGCACCACGGGGGCGGCGTAGTCGGGCTGGGTCGCGAGCGGCAGGGTACGGGGCGGGACGGGAGTGTTTTGGTCGCCGAACGCCAGCCGGTCGTTGGCCGCCAGCTTGCTGCCGTCGCCCTGGTGGCCACCCAGACCGTCGCGCACCACGCAGGCGCGGCTGCCCAGCACCGGTTCGGCGACAAAGCCGCCGGCCACCGCCAGGTAGGCGCGCATGCCCTGGCGGCACATGCCGAGGCTCAGCACCTGGCCGGCCTTGAGGGTGAAGGCCCGCCAGGGCGCGAGGGGCTGGCCGTCCAGGGTGGCCTGCATGTCCGGGCCGGCCAGGGCCAGCCGGCAGTCCTGCCCGGCCTTGAGCTCCAGCCCGCCCAGGGTGATTTCCAGCGCCGTAGCGCCCCAGGGGTTGCCCAGCAGCCAGTTGGCCCAGGCCCAGGCGTGCAAATCGGCGGGGCCGCCCTGGGTGACGCCGAGGCGGCGCACGCCGTAGCGGCCGGCGTCCTGCAGGGTGCTGAGCGGGCCGGGGCGGCTAATGGTGAGATATCCTTGTGCCATTGTGAACTACCTTGTTGCCATGGGAGAGGTATCGCCGCCGAGGCGCTCGAAGGCGGCCTTGTCGACCGGCACGAAACGCACCCGATCGCCCACCCGTAGCAGGCTTAGGTCTTTGCTGCGCGGGTCGAACAGGGTGGCGCTGGTGCGCCCGAGCAGGTTCCAGCCGCCGGGGGAGGGGCGCGGGTAGGCGGAGGTCTGGCGGCCGGCGATGGCCACGCTGCCCGCCGGCACCCGCTGGCGCGGCGTGTCGAGCCGGGGCAGCTCCAGTTCGGCGGGCAGGCTGCCCATAAAGGCGAAGCCGGGGGCAAAGCCCAGGGCGAATACCCGGTACTCGTGCTCGCTGTGCAGCCGGATCAGTCGCTCGGCGGCGAGGCCGGTATGCCGTTCCAGCCGGGCCATGTCCGGGCCCACGCTGGGGTGGTACCACACCGGCAGTTCCTTGAGCGGGGCGTCGGCATGGTCCCGGTCCGGGGTCAGCCCGGCCAACAGGGCCTGCAGTTTTTGCCGCGCCTGGTCGTCGCCGAGGCGCAAGGGATCGTACTGCACCAGCACAGTGGTGTAGGAGGGCACCAGATCCACCAGGTCGTCGCCAAACGCCTGTTCGCAGCCGCGCACCAGGGCGGTGATCCAGCCCATGTTGCGCTCGTCGATGCTGTCGAACAGCCGCACCAGCCAGGCGTCCATGCCGGCGTTTTCCAGCCGGGGCAGGGTGCTCATGCCAGTTGGTCCAGGGCCTGGCGGATGGCCTTGACCGCCGCGATGGACTCGGGATTGTCGCCGTGCACGCACAGGGTGTCGGCCGCCAGCATAAGCGGGCTGCCATCGCTGGCGGTGAGCGCCTGGCCCAGGGCGATGCGGCGGGCCTGCTCGACGATGACGGCGGGGTCGTGGTGCACGGCGCCGGGCAGCCGGCGCGAGACCAAGTAGCCCTGGGCGTCGTAGGCGCGATCGGCGAAGGCCTCGAACCAGAGGGTGACGCCGTGTCGGGTGGCCAGGGTGCGGGCCGGCTGCGGATCCCGGGTGGCCATCACCATCAGCGGCAGGGTGGGGTCATAGGCGGCCACCGCCTTGATCACCGCCTCCAGCCGGGCCGGGTCCTGCATCATGTCGTTGTAGAGGGCGCCGTGGGGCTTGACGTAAGTGACCCGGCCGCCTTCGGCCCGGCACAGGGCGTCCAGCGCCCCCAACTGGTAGAGCACCAGGTTCTCGATTTCGGCGGGGGAGCAGGCCAGGGAGCGGCGGCCGAAGCCCACCAGATCCGGGTAGGCCGGGTGGGCGCCCACTTTCACCCCGTGGTCCAGCGCCAGGCGCACGGTGCGGCGCATGGTGTCCGGATCGGAGGCGTGAAAGCCGCAGGCCACGTTGGCCAGGTCCACGAAGGGCATCACCTCCCGGTCGCAGCCCATCACCCAGGGGCCGAAGCTTTCCCCCATGTCGGCGTTCAACAGCAGTTTGGGCATGATGTCGGTTCCTTCTGAGATTATTAACACAGTTCTATCTTACCTGTGCTCGGGGAGTCCGGGCACTCATCCTCAGCAACAGCGTTTCTTCAGTTCCGGCCAGTCCACCGGTTGCAGGCGCAGGCCGTGGTTACCCTTGTAGGGAGCCGGTTGAGGTGAGGACCAGCCTTGCAGCAGTTGGTGATCAACCTCGTAGATCTCCACGCCGAGGGGGTTGCAGGTTTCCAGCGGATCGCGTGCCTCGGGCCCCCACAGATCGATGGACAGGTCGCCGCCGGGGCAGCAGGACATGGCGCACAGCAAGTCGATCTCGGCAAAGAATTCCAGGTAGTCCCCTTTCTTGGCCGGGCACGCTTTCATAAAGTACTGATCATCGTCGTTGAGGCCGGTGCATTGGAAGATATTCAGCACGTCATGCACATCAAACTCGGTCAGGCCATAGGGTTGCACCGCCCGCACCAGGTTGGAGTGGCAGTGGAAGTCAAAATCCTCGCCGGTGAGCAGGCGGTTCACATAAGGGTCACAACGGGTACCCAGCAGATCATGGACTCTCCCGCCGTCTTCATCGACCCCATATCCGGCCAGGGTATCCTCGATAATGGTGGCCATTGGTCTGAGGTAGGGAAGTGTGGACCACAACCTGTCATAGGTGCTGACGTGGGCCGCCTGCAACTGGCGAGTGCGGGAAGCCCACATCCGTTCTCTTGGATTGTGAAGATTCCACATATTGAAATCGCCAACCTGGGGACCTTCTATCACCTTGATGCGAAATACATGTCCGGCTGGTACCACCCAGGCCAGTCCATCCCGCATGGGCACGGTCAGCGTTGCCACAAGGCGGCGTTCGGAGCGTGTCGCGGTCAGACTATCGTAGAATTCCTTGTTTACATCCAGTATGGAGCCTTTGGTTGCCTGATAGGCAGCAGGTACTTTAGCCATGTTGATTATACCTCTGTGTCATTATTACTTGGCTGTGGCCAGGGTTGTTGAAGGGGGGGCCTTGTGCATGGCGAGCATTAGGGAGTCGAAGCGTGCCTGCTCGCGGGTACTGGTACCCAGCCGGCTGATCAGCACTATGGCCAGGAAGGAGGCGAAAAATCCGGGAACGACTTCGAATATGTCAAAGATGCCGGCCGGGCCGCCACTGAGTGGTTTCCACAGCGCCACCACCAGGGCTCCGGTGAGCAGGCCGGCGATGGCCCCGTTGCGGGTCATTCCGCGCCAGAACAGGGAAAGCAGAATCACCGGACCGAAGGCTGCACCAAAACCACCCCAGGCATAGGCCACCAGTTCCAGAATGCTGCTGTCACGATCCATGGCCATAACGCCGGCGAGCAGGGCGACGGCGGCTACACTCAGTCGGCCAATCCAAACCAGCTCCTGCTGGCTGGCTTGAGGACGCAGCAACCCCCGGTAAATATCTTCGGAAATGGCGCCGGAACAGACCAGCAGTTGGGAGTCGATGGTGCTCATAATGGCGGCTAATACACCTGCCAGTACAAAACCGGCAACCCAGGGATTGAGCATGATGTGGGACAGATCCAGAAAGACCCGTTCGCTGTTTGCCAGTTCGCCACCAAACCAGTGGAAGCCAAATATCCCCACCGCCACTGCCGAGCCCAGGGTGACGATAGACCAGCCCATGGCAATACGACGAGAGGCGCGGATGTCTTCACGGCGACGTACCGCCATGAAACGTACCACCACATGGGGCTGACCGCAGTAGCCGATGGCCCAGCCAGCGAGGGAAATCATGCCTACCAGAGTAATGCCATCCCAGAAGCCGCTCATGGAGGGGATGCCTTCGACCAGGGTAGAATTTTCAGCTGGCAAGTTAAGCCAGGTTGTCACGGCAACTGCCAGCAACGCCAGGGCCATCATGATGCCCTGGACCAAATCGGTCCAGGAAGCCGCGAGAAAGCCTCCGAGGAAGGTATAGGAGACGATGATCAAGGCTCCCACCCACAGGGCTGTTTTGTAGTCTATCTCGAACAGTCCCTCAAAAAGCACGGCTCCACCCACCAATCCGGCGGATACATAGAAGGTGAAGAACACCAGCATGACCACCGAGGAGAGGGTACGCAATATCCGGCCCTTGTCTTCAAACCGGCTTTCAAGATAGTCGGGCAGGGTCAGGGCATTTCCGGCAGCTTCGGTAAAGACCCGCAACCGTTCAGCAATAAGGGTCCAGTTGAGATAAATACCGGTGATGGTCCAGATGGCTATCCAGGCTTGGCCCAGGCCTTGGGAAAAGATGGCGCCGGGTAACCCCATCAGGGCCCAACCGCTGAGATCGGAGGCTCCGGCGCTCAGTGCCGCCACACTCGGAGGCAGGTTCCGGCCGCCAAGGATGTAATCCGACAGGTTTTTGGTAGCTCTATAAAAGTACAGGCCGATACCCAGCATCATAAGCAGGTAGAGCCCGAAGGAGACCAACACGGCAGTATCCATAAGTACCTCGTTCAATCGTGTTCCATGATTAGGTTGTGGTTACCGGCTATAGCAATAGGGCGTTGAGCAGACAGGTAACCTGAGGAGAGAAAGGTTATATATGTTTTAAATTATCAAAAAGTGATATAAATTAAGTGTTAATGTGAATTTATATCAAGTGTCATGTCGCGCCCAACCTTATCGGCATTGAAAGCCTTTGAAGCCATCATTCGTACGGGTAGCCTCAGGGCTGCCTCCCAGGAACTGTGCATTACTCAGTCAGCGGTGAGCCATCAATTGAAGCGCCTGGAAGACTCCATGGGACTGTCTTTGGTGGTTCGCCGCGGTCGTGGCATTGAGCCCACGGCAGAAGGAAAGCGTCTTGCCGAGGGACTGAAGGAAGGATTCCAACGGCTGGATGCGGCGGTAGACGGGATTCTTGCGGATACTTCCGGACGGCGCTTGTGCATCTGCTGCCTGCCGTCGGTGGCTGTGCGTTGGCTGATCCCCCACTTGAAGGATTTCCGTCTACGCCATCCTGATATTTCCATCAGCATTCAGTATTCCGACTATCTTTACTCTCCGATCGGAACCGATGCGGACGTGCTGATTTCCTGGTTGGATGGCGCTCCTCCCGATAACTCCTGCAGTGAAAAGCTGTTTTCCGGAGCGACTTACCCGGTTGCCAGCCCTATCTATCTGGATCGAGTGGGCTTGGTTCGAGAGCCTGTAGATCTGCTGAAGATGGAACTGTTACATGATCACTCTATCCTGCCCTGGCAAGAATGGTTCCGGAGCCAAGGGATCATCCCGGGAGTGTTGAGCGAGGGAGCCGTTTATGAGGATTTCAATCTGCTCAGTGCTGCAGCCATCACAGGGCAGGGCGTGGCGCTTTGTCCGGTGCGGCTGATTGATACCGAATTGAAGCAAGGCACACTGAAGCAACTATTCGATGTTCCAGTCAATGAAGAGCGTGCCTATTGGCTGTTTCACCACCCCAAGCCTTCATCCTCCGTCCTGGCATTTTGCAACTGGCTGGGTAATGTCATAGCGGCGGACAAGGACATGTGCTGAGAGCGCCGTCAATCCAGCCGATGACCGGGCCGCTGGGCTCAGCGCTTGGCCACCAGACTGAACTTGTACTCCCGGGTGAGGAAGTGGTGCACGCTGAATTCAAACATTTCTCCAGTGCTGAGAAAACCCCGTGAGCTGATTTCCAGTATGGGATCGGAGGCGGAGCACCCCAGCAGCCGGCAGATATCGGGGGAGGGCAGGACCGGGGCAATTTCCTGCTCGCTGCGATCGATTTTCAGCCCCTTCTCCTGTTCGATGTACTGGTATTTGGAGCGTCGCATGACCTCGAAGCTCAAATCCGGGAACATCGCCAGCGGCAGCCAGGTCTCCTCCACGATAAGGGGTTTGCCGTCCAGCAGCCTCAGCCGCTTGGCGTAAACCACCCGTTCCTGCTCCGTCAGCCCCAGCGCACTGGCTACCCTGGGAGGTGGCAACATCACCGCAAAGTCCAGCACCTCGGTGCTGGCCTGACGGTCGGTGCTGCTCATTTCCTCGCTAAAACCGCGCAACTGGTAGATATCATGCTTGATGCGCTGCTCCCGCACATAGGTGCCGCTACCCTGCACGCTGTATAGCTCGTCCTGTTCCACCAGCAGTTTGATCGCCTGGCGGATAGTGACCCGGCTGACACCGAACTGCTGTTGCAGTTTCACTTCGGTGGGCAGGGCATCGCCGGGCTTGAGCCCGCCACTGCGGATTTGCTCGCGGATTTTGTCTGCGACCTGTCGATACAAGGGGTTCTGGACCATGGTTCTGCTTCTGGGAGTGCCATAACGTCATTAGACCACGCCGGCTGCGGCGGCTCAATGCAAAGGTATTAATACTAATAAGAGTCCAATTTCGGGGTTTGCTGTGATTTTAATCACGATTTAGTGGTTTTTGTATTGAATTGGTTCCTTGTGTGATACTAATTTAATACAAATTTTATCACTACCCGGAGAGACCAGCATGAAAAAGCAGAACCTGACCATCGTCGGTGGCGGCAGCACCTACACCATTGGCATGATCATGAGCCTGATCGCCGAGAAGGAAAACCTGCCCCTCAAGCGCATAGTGTTTTTCGATCAGGATGCCGAGCGCCAGGCGTTGAATGCCAAGGCCACCGAGATCCTGTTGCGCGAGCACTACCCGGAGGTGGAGGAGTTCGTTTACACCACGGACAAGGCCGAAGCCTTCGCCAACACCGATTTTTTCTTCATCCAGATACGTACCGGTGGTCTGGCCATGCGCAAGCAGGACGAGCAGATCCCGCTGGCCCATGGCTGCGTCGGGCAGGAAACCTGTGGTGCCGGCGGGATGGCCTACGGACTGCGTTCGATCGGTGACATGATCAATCTGATCAGGGAGATCCGCGAGTACAGCCCCGATGCCTGGATCCTCAACTACACCAATCCGGCGGCCATCGTCGCCGAGGCGTTGCGTCGCGAATTTCCGCGGGACAGGCGCATCCTCAATATCTGCGATATGCCGGCGGCCATCATGGTCAGCTATGCCTCCCTGCTCGGTTGTGAAATCTGGGATCTGGTGCCGGAATACTTTGGCTTGAACCACTACGGCTGGTTTACCGCGGTCCGGAACAAGCAGGGTGAGGATCTGACCCGGGTCATCAAGGAACGTATCCTGGAGCAGGGCATAGCGCCGACGGATCCTGAAATTGCCAATGATCCTTCCTGGCAGAAGACCTTCAAGAACATCCGCCGCATGCTCACCGACTTTCCCGAGTATCTGCCCAACACCTACCTTCAGTATTACCTCTACCCCTCCGACATGGCAGCCAAGGAAGACATCACCAATACCCGGGCCAACCAGGTGATCAACGGCCGGGAAAAGCGGGTGGCCAGCCTGTGCCAGCGCATCATCGCGGCGGGCACCACCCGGCATGAGGAACTGGAAGCCGATATCCACGGCCGTTACATGGTGCGGGTGGCGGCCTCTCTGGCCTACAACAGGGGTGATACCTTTATCGTGATCGTCGAGAACAACGGCATCATCAGCAACATTCAGGACGATGTGATGGTGGAAGTGCACGCCAGGATCACCAATGACGGACCCAAGCCCTTCGCGGTCGGCAAGATCGGCCAGTTCTACAAGGCGATGATGGAAAGCCAACTGGCCTATGAAAAGCTCACCGTCGATGCCTGGTATTCGGGGTCTAAGCAACAGCTGGTAGAAGCGCTGACCCTTAACCGTACCGTGGTGGATGCACCAAAGGCGAGGGCCATAGTGGACGAACTGCTCCATGCCAACCGGGACTATCTGCCCCAGTTTTTTGGCGGCCGTTAATCCTCCCGGCCCCCGGACGGGGGCCTCAGAAAACCAGCATGAGAGAATTAAGAGAGGGAAATTCTGATGAAAGACAAGATCCAGCGTTTTGGCGCTGCCATGTTCGTGCCGGTGCTGCTGTTTCCGGTGGCAGGGATGCTGCTGGGGCTGACGGTGATGCTGCTGAACCCGGATTTGTTTCCGTTCGCGGTGGAAGGCTCCGCCTATCACAAGGTGGTGACCCTGTTTCTGAACGCCTCCCTGGTGGTGTTCAAGAACATGGCGCTGCTGTTTGCCCTCGGCCTGCCCATCGCCCTGGCCAAGAAGGCATCGGGGCGGGCGGTGCTGGCTACCTTCGTGGCCTACTTTACCTTCAACTATTTCGTGGGTGGTATTCTCGAAGCCTGGGGTGAGCAGCTCGGCATCAACTACCAGGCCGGTGAACTGGGGCTGGTCGACGTCGGTGGTGTACTGACCCTGGACACCTCGCTGCTGGGCTCCATAGTGGTGGCTTCCATCACGGTGTGGCTGCATAACCGCTACTTCGATGCGGTGCTGCCGGACTGGCTGGGCGTGTTCCGCGGTACCCCGCTGGTGGTGATCATCAGCTTCCCGCTAATGTGTGCCCTGGCAGTCGTCACCGTCTTCGTCTGGCCTACCATCCAGGCCGGTATCCAGGGGCTGCAGGGGGTGATGTTATCGTCCGGAGCCGCCGGTGTCTGGCTGTTCACCTTCCTGGAGCGCATCCTGATCCCGACCGGCCTGCATCACTTCATCTACGGTCCCGTATTCTACGGCCCGGTCGCGGTGGACGGCGGTACCGTTAATCACTGGATCCAGCACATTCCCGACTATGCGGCAAGCAGTGAACCCCTGACCACCCTGTTTCCCCAGGGCGGCCTGATGCTCACCGGCATGGGCAAGGTGTTCGGCTCCATGGGCATCGCCCTGGCTCTCTATGCCACGGCCAGCGCACAAAACAAGAAGATGGTGCTGGGCCTGGTGCTTTCTGCCACCATTACCGCCGTGCTCACCGGCATTACCGAGCCCATAGAGTTTACCTTCCTCTTTATCGCGCCTGTGCTGTTTGCCCTGCATGCCATACTGTCGGCCACCATGGCAACCCTGGCCTACCTGCTGGGGGTATCGGGCAACTTCCAGACCGGACTCATCGACTTCGTGTTCCAGAACTGGTTACCGCTGTTCGGCAACCACGCCGCCACCTATCTGCTGCAGATAGGGCTGGGCCTGTGCTTTACCGGTATCTACTTCGTGCTGTTCCGGGCCCTGATCCTGAAGTTCAACCTGCTGACCCCAGGCCGGGGTGAGGGGAGTGCCAAGCTCTATACCAAGGAGGATTTCAAGAAGCTCAAGTCCGGAGAAAGCCTGGATGGCACCATGGCAGCCGCCTTCCTAGACGGACTGGGCGGCAGCGACAATATCGACAGCCTGACCAACTGCGCTACGCGTTTGCGTATCAAGGTCAAGGATCCGGCCCGGGTGAAGGAAACCGCTTTCTTTCAGGCGTCCGGGGCGGTGAATGTGGTACGCAGTGGCAACAACTTCCAGATCATAGTGGGGCTGTCCGTACCCCAGGTACGGGAAGAAATGCAACTGCTCTGCAAATAGAGCAGGAAAGGGGCACAGGGCTATCTGTGCCCCTTTCCCTCTTGCCAAGAGCGGCGACGGCGATATGATATGAGTTCATTTTAACCGAGAGGCCCGGTCAAAAACCGGTAACTATATGGATTGCTCGCGAAGTTGCTTGCAACTTACCCTTAACTGCTCTGTTCTTTCCTTCTTTTTGCCGTTTCCGGCGTCCGCCGCCCCATCCGGATTTGTCCGCTGCCCCGGCTATACTCAGCTTGCCGGCCTGGCTTGCGCCATTCGCTGATCTGCACCTATCGACACGTATCAAGAGGTAAATCATGGAATTCCTGATGGATCCGTCTATTTGGGCAGGCCTGCTGACGCTGGTGATCCTGGAAATCGTGCTGGGTATCGACAACCTGGTGTTTATCGCCATCCTGGTCAAGAAGCTGCCGCCCCACCAGCGCGACAAGGCCCGTATTATCGGCCTGTCGCTGGCGCTGATCATGCGCCTTGGCCTGCTGAGCCTGGTGTCCTGGCTGGTTACCCTGACCAGGCCGTTGCTTACCCTGGGTGAACTGAGTTTCTCCGGGCGGGATCTGATCCTGATGGCCGGCGGCTTCTTCCTGCTGTTCAAGGCGACCATGGAGCTGCACGAGCGGCTGGAAGGCAAGCTGCACGAGGCCGGCACCAGCGTGGCCTACGCGGGCTTCGGGGTGGTTATCGCCCAGATCCTGGTGCTGGACGCGGTGTTTTCGCTCGACTCCATCATTACCGCCGTGGGCATGGTGGACAACCTGGCGGTGATGATGATCGCCGTGGTGCTGGCCATGGTGGTGATGCTGGTGGCGTCCAAACCGCTCACCGAGTTCGTCAACGCCCATCCTACCGTGGTGGTGCTGTGCCTGAGCTTCCTGCTGATGATCGGCTTCAGCCTGGTGGCCGAAGGTTTCGGGCTGCATATTCCCAAGGGCTATCTGTACGCCGCCATCGGTTTCTCGATCCTTATCGAGTTTCTTAATCAGCTGGCCAAGCGCAACTCACAGAAGGCCGAGGCGCGTCTGCCCCTGCGCGAGCGCACCACCCAGGCCATCTTCAATCTGATGGGGGGCGGCAAGAGGGTGGAGGAGGAATCAATTGAGGCCCAGCCGCAGGCCCGGGAGCAGGGTTTTGCCGAGGAAGAGCGGCACATGATCAGCGGGGTACTGTCGCTGGCCGAGCGCTCCATCCGCACCGTGATGACGCCCCGGGCCGACATCGTCTGGCTGGACGTGACCGACGATCCCGAGCTGGTGCTGGAAGAGCTGATGGCCTCGTCCCACAGTCAGTTCCCCGTCTGCGAGGGGGAGTTGGACAACCTGTTGGGGGTGGTACGCTCCAAGGAGCTGGTGGCGGGCCTCAAGGAGGGCAAAGCCCTGGCCGAGCTGGCCCAGAACCAGGATCCCATCATAGTGCCGGACAGCATCAGCGTGATCCGCCTGCTCAGCATACTGCGCGAGGCACGCGGCAACCTGGTGCTGGTGAACGACGAGTTCGGCACCGTGCAGGGGCTGGTGACGCCTCACGATCTGCTGGAGGCCATCGTCGGCGAGTTCCTGGATGAGGACGAGATCCCGGAAGTGCTGGCCCAGGAAGACGGCTGGCTGGTGAAGGGCAGCACCGATCTGCACTACCTGGAGCAGGTGCTGGCGCGCAAGGGACTGGTGGACCCGGACAACGACTACGCTACCCTGGCGGGGATGCTGCTGGCCTGGAGCGGCCAGTTGCCGGAGCCGGGCGCGGTGTTCGAGCGCGAGGATCTGCGCTTCGAGGTGACGGAAGTGGAAGACTTCCGCATCGCCCAGGTACGCATTACTCCCCTTACCGCCTGAGCAAGGGCGGTGTCGTAACCTGCCCTGGACCCCCGCCTTCGCGGGGGAGACGGGGTAGGGTGCCTGCGCGGGGGTGACCATCAATATCGCGGGGATGGCTACAATACCGCCTCTATGGCGGTTTTCAGTTTTTCGTCCTCTGGCTTGGTCAGGCTGGAAAACACCGCCGTGACCCGGCCTTCCCGATCGATCACGTATTTGTAGAAGTTCCAGCGCGGCGCCTTGCCGCTCTGGCGGGCGATCTCCTTGAAGATGGGGTGGGCGTCGTCGCCTCGCACCTTGATGGGCGCGACCATGTCGAAGGTCACCCCGAAGTTCACGTAGCAGACTTCCGCCGTCTTGGCCTGGTCGTCGGCTTCCTGGCGGAAGTCGTGGGAGGGAAAGCCCACCACCTTCAGCCCCTGGTCCCGGTAACGCTGGTGCAGCGCCTCCAGCCCCTCGAACTGGCCGGTAAAGCCGCAGAAGCTGGCGGTGTTCACCACCAGCAGCGGCTGGCCGGCGAACTGGCGCATGTCCACCGTCTCGTTCGAGTGCAGCCGGGGTAGCCGGTGTTCAAACAGGGCGCCGGTGTCCGGCTGGGCCGCGGTTGCCGTCTGGCACAGCAGCAGGCCACACAGGCCGCTGAACAGTTTTTTCATCTCGATCACTCCCTGATGGTCCATGGGCATGGTTTAAGGTTACAGCCACAAAGACCCTGGCGGATAAAAAATGCTTGCAGCGGGGTGACGATGGGGATGAATTGTGATGTTATATTATAACTAAAATAGTTATTCTCATTCGTATCCACTGTTCAGGTAGCCCCCATGATGCCACTGCGATCTTCCCTGCTCGGCGCCGGCCTGCTGGCCGTTGCCGCCTCCACCCATGCCACTGAAGGGGTGCTCGACATCGTCGCGCCCTGGGAAGTCGGCAGTACCGATCCTTCCAAGGCCGGCTATGTCTATACCCGGCTGCAGATCGGTGAAACCCTGGTGGAGGTGGACAACCAGGGCCATCCCCAGCCCAGCCTGGCCGAGAGCTGGACGGTTTCCGACGACCAGCTGAGCTGGCGTTTCGCCCTGCGGCCGGGTGTGCGCTTCCACGACGGCAGCCCGCTTACCGCCGAGGTGGCGGCCAAGGCGCTGCAACTGGCCCTGGCCAAGCCCGGCATGCTGACCGAGGCGCCGATAGCGGCCATTACCGCCGAGGGCGATGAGCTGCAGATCCGCCTGAACAGCCCCTTCGCGCCCTTGCCGGCGTTGCTGGCCCACAGCTCCGCCCAGATACTGGCGCCCGCCTCCTACAACGAGACCGGCGAGGCCACCCAGGTGATCGGCACCGGCCCCTACCGTATCGAGCAGCTGCAGATGCCGCAAAAGCTGACCGCCGTCGCCTTCAACGACTACTGGGGCGAGGCGCCCGCCATCGAACAGATCAGTTACCTGGCCGCCGGCCGGGGCGAGACCCGGGCGCTGATGGCGGAAAGCGGCGACGCCGACATCGTCTTCACCCTGGATCCGGCCAGCCAGGCCCGGCTGCAGCGCAACAACCGGCTCAGCGTGCATTCCGAGCCCATTCCCCGCACCGTGACCCTTAAAGTGAACGCCGGCCACCCCTTCCTGGCCGAGCCCGAGGCCCGGCGGGCCCTGAGCCTGGCGCTGGATCGCACCGGCATGGCCGTGGCCCTGCTGCGTACCCCCGAGGCGGCGGCCAGCCAGCTGTTTCCGCCGTCTTTGACCGACTGGCACCTGAGCGAGGTGGCCGGCGCCGAGCGGAATCTGGAGCAGGCCAGGGCCTTGCTGGCCGGCCTGGGCTGGCAGGCGGACGGCAAGGGCATGCTCAGCCGCAACGGCGAACCCTTCAAGCTGACGCTGACCACCTTTGCCGACCGGCCCGAGCTGCCGCTGCTGGCCACCGCCATGCAGGATCAGCTGCGGGAATTGGGCGTGGAGCTGACGGTCAACGTCACCAACTCCAGCGAAATCCCCGCCGGCCACCGGGACGGCAGCCTGCAACTGGGCCTGATGGCGCGCAACTTCGCGCTGGTGCCGGATCCCCTCGGCACCCTGCTGCAGGACTATGGTCCCGAAGGCGGCGACTGGGGCGCCATGAACTGGCAGTCCCCGCGCCTGGGCGAGATTTTGCAGCAACTGCTGGCACACACCGACGGCGAGACCCTGGCCAGCCTGCGACGGGAAGCCGCCGGCATACTGCACCAGCAACTGCCGGTGATCCCGGTGGCCTGGTATCAGCAAACCGCCGCCGTCTCCAGCAAGGTCGAGGGCTTCAGCATCGATCCCTTCGAGCGTAACTACAGGGTGAGCGAGATGAGGTGGGCCCAGTGATACCGGTGTTGAGCTACCGGCTGATGCAGGCCGCCCTGGTGGCGCTGATGGTGGGGGTGCTGACCTTTATCCTCACCCATGCCCTGCCCGGGGACATGGCCTTTCGCATCGCCGCCGGCCGCTATGGCTACGACTATGTGAACGCGGCGGCCGCCGCCGCGGTGCGCGCCGAGCTGGGCCTGGACCTGCCCGCCTGGCAGGCCCTGGGCCACTGGCTGTGGGATCTGCTGCGGCTGGATCTGGGCCATTCCCTGGTGAGCGGCGAGGCGGTGGTGGACGAGCTGCGCCACCAACTGGGCCACTCCTTCAAGCTGGCCGCCGCCGCCGTGGGGCTGTCGCTGCTGCTGGGCCCGCCGCTCGGCATTCTGGCCGGGCTCCGGCCCGGCGGCCGGCTCGACCGGCTGACCCTGCTGCTGGCCACGGTGCTGCGGGCCTTGCCCCAGTTCGTGATCGGCATCCTGCTGGTGATGCTGCTGGCGGTGCAGCTGGGCTGGCTGCCCGCCGCCGGCCACGGCACCGCGGCCCACACCCTGCTGCCGGCGCTGACCCTGGCCCTGGGCCTGGCCGCCGTGGCCTGCCGGGTGAGCCGCAACGCCATGCAGGGGGTCGCCAACTCCGCCTATTACGCCTTTGGCCGTACCAAGGGCCTGGGCGAGGGTCGGGTGTTCAGCCGCCACGGCCTGCGCAACGTGGCGGTGCCGGTGCTGGCCCACCAGGCCATGCAGCTGGTGTACCTGATCGAAGGCGTGGTGGTGGTGGAAACCCTGTTCGCCTGGCCCGGCATCGGCCATGCCCTGGTGCACGCCATAGTGGCGCGGGACGTCCCCATGATCCAGGGCACCGCCCTGGTGCTGGGGCTGATGTTCGTGCTGCTCAACGCCCTGGTGGATCTGCTGTGCCACCGTATCGACCCGAGAAGGAGGGAAGCATGACCCAAACCGCGACCCTGGCTGCCCCGGCGACTCCCGCCGCCGGCCGCCGCTGGTTGAGCCCCCGCCAGCGCCTGGGCGCCGCCCTGCTGCTGGCGCTGGCCCTGTTCGGCCTCGGCCTGCCGCTGGTGACCGAGCTGGAACCGGCCCGGCAGAACTACAGCCAGATCCTGGCTGCGCCCAGCCTGGCCGAACCCCTGGGCACCGATCACCTGGGCCGCAGCATGCTGGCCCGCATGAGCTCGGCGGTGCAGCTTTCCCTCGGCCTTTCCCTGCTCGGGGTGCTGACCGCCGCCGTGCCCGGCGTGCTGCTGGGCGTGCTGGCCGGCTGGCGCGGCGGCTGGGTGGACCGGACCCTGGGCGTGCTGGCCGACACCCTGCTGGCCCTGCCCGGCCTGCTGCTGGTGCTGCTGCTGGTGGCCATAGCGCCGGGCAACTTCTGGACCCTGTACGTGGGTATCGCCCTGGTGCTGTGGATCGAGTACTTCCGGGTGGTGCGCCTGACCACCCGCACCCTGATGGCCTCGCCGCAAATCGAGGCCTCGCACCTGCTCGGCTTCGGCCCCGGCTACATACTGCGCCGCCACCTGTGGCCGGCCCTGGCGCCGGTGGTGCTGACCCTGGGCGCCTTCGGCGCCGCCACCGCCATCCTGGCCATCGCCGCCCTGGGCTTTGTCAGCGTGGGGCTGCGCCCGCCCACCGCCGAGCTGGGGCTGATGATGACCGAGCTGCTGCCCTATTACCACGAGGCGCCCTGGGTGCTGCTGCAACCCATAGCGGCGGTGTTCCTGCTGGTGCTGGCGCTCAACCTGCTGGCAGGAGGCCGCAAGCCATGACCGAACTGCTGAAAGTGGAACAACTGGCGGTGGCGGCGGCAGATGCCATAGTGCGGCCGCTGTCGTTCACCCTCGGTGCCGGCCGGCCGTTGACCCTGCTGGGGGAAACCGGCTCCGGCAAGAGCCTGATCGCCCAGGCCATTATGGGCAACCTGCCGGCGGGGCTGCAGGCCCGGGGCCGGATCTGGCTGCGGGGCGAAGAGCTGACCCACCTGCCCGCCGCCGCCCGGCGGCGGCTGTGGGGCCGCCAACTCGCCATGCTGCCCCAGGAGCCCTGGCTGGCGCTGGACCCGACCATGCGGGCGGTGGAGCAGGTGGCCGAAGGCTACCGCTACGTGGCCGGCGCCGATTGGGCCCAGGCCCGCCGCCAGGCCGAACAGGATCTGACCCGGCTCGGCCTGGGGCACGCCCTGCACCGGCTGCCGGGCCAGCTCTCGGGCGGCATGATGCAGCGGCTGGCCTTTGCCGCCGCCAGCACCGGCGGCGCCGAGATCGTCATTGCCGACGAACCCACCAAGGGCCTGGACGCGGGCAGCCGCGACCAGGTGACCGGCCTGCTGCGGCAGGTGGCGGAGGCGGGCGGCGGCCTGCTGACCATTACCCACGACATCGCCGTGGCCCGCCAGCTGGGCGGCGAGGTGATGATAGTGCGGGGCGGCGAGGTGCTGGAGTCCGGCCCGGTGGAGCAGGTGCTGAAGGCGCCCGCCAGCGACTACGGCCGGGCCCTGCTGGCCGCCGAGCCCGCCGCCTGGCCGGCACTGGCGCCCCTGAACGCCGGCGCCACCGTGCTGAAGGTGGACGGGCTGGCCAAGGAGCGGGGCGGCCGCGCCCTGTTCCGGGACATCTCCTTCGAGCTGCGCGCCGGCGAGGTGATGGGGGTGGTGGGCCCCAGCGGCTGCGGCAAGAGCACCCTGGGCAGCATCTGCTTAGGCGTGCTGGAGCCGGACGCCGGCGCCGTGTGGCGCGACCCCGCGCTGGCCCGCACCCGCTACCAGAAGCTCTACCAGGATCCGCCCGCCGCCTTTGCGCCCGGGTGCAGCCTGGGCCAGAGCCTGCAGGACGTGGTAAAGCTGCACCGCAAAGACTGGGCCGAGGTGGAACGGCTGCTGCCCCGGCTGGGGCTCTCGCCCGACCTGCTGGCGCGCTCGCCCCGGGAGGTATCCGGCGGCGAACTGCAGCGGCTGGCGATTTTGCGCATCCTGCTGCTGGAGCCGGTGCTGCTGTTCGCCGACGAACCCACCTCGCGGCTGGATCTGGTGACCCAGCAGCAGACCATCCGGCTGCTCACCGATCTGGCCCGGGAGCGGGGCTGCGCCCTGCTGCTGGTGAGCCACGAGGCGGCACTGGTGAACAAGGTGGCGGATCGGGTGCTGACGCTGGGGTAACCCTCAAACGGGGAGGGACTGCTAGACTTCAAGGGAGTCCCTTTTCCCGGGCAAGGAGAAACCCCATGAAAAAGCGTACCCCGGCCCTGGTTCTGCTTTCGCTGCTTACCCTGTCGCTGCTCGGCGGCTGCAACACCATGCGTGGCGTTGGGCAAGACGTAGAGGCGGGCGGCGAAGCGATCCAGCGCTCCACTTACTAAACACCCCGGGCCAGGGGCCGGCAGCATGTGCGCCGGCCCTTTTTCGTTGCCTGCCGCCGTCCGAGATCCGAACGGGCTTATTCTTCACTATCCTCAGGGCAGGTGGATTATGACAACGCCAGGGGAGGAGCCATGAACGCAAGCCAGGCGACCATCGGCCATCTCGGCGCACACCTGGCCGAACAGGGGCGGGAGCTGCGCCGGCTGGAAGGCGGGGGTGGCCGCTTGCTGACCCTGTTCAGCCTGCTGCTGGTGGCCCAGGGCCTGCTCACCGCCTTCAACGCCACCCTGCTGTTCCACCCGGCCGGGCCCCTGGGCTGGATAGCCCTGGCGCTGTGCCTGCTGGCCTTTTTTACCCTGGCCTGCGGCTGGGGCCACGCCCTGCTGAGTTTTCGCCCGCCGGAGCAGGCGCCCGCCCCGCCGCTGGAGGCCGAGCTGGACGCCCTGCTGCACGGCGACGACCCGGCCAGCCTGGAACGGCTGCAAACCGAATACCGGCAACTGGGCCGGAAGCTGGATCAGGCCATCGCCCTCAAGCGCCGCTTTTTCAACCATGCCTGCGACGAACTGGCCATCAGCGCCTGGCTGCTGGCCCTGTTCGGCCTGCTGCTGGTGTTCGGCCTGTAGCTACCACCAGCGGCGCAGCTTGAGCCAGGCTCCCAGCGCCACCCCCAGCGCCAGTATGATCAGGCAGAAAATCCAGAAGGCGAGGGGGTGATCGGCGCCCGGCATGCCGCCCAGGTTGATGCCGAACAGGCCGGTGAGAAAGGTGGCGGGCAGGAACAGCAGCGCCATCACCGAGATCTGGTAGGCGCGGCGGTTGGTGGCCTCGGTCATCAGGTTGTTGATCTCGTCGGCCAGCACGGCGGTGCGGGCCACGCCCGCGTCCAGATCGTCCAGCCAGCGGCGCAGCCGGTCGGCGATGTCCTGCAGCCGGCGGCGATCGTCCTCGTCCAGCCAGCCGATCTTTTCGTTGGCCAGCCGGGCCACCAGATCCCGCTGGGGCGAGAGGTAGCGGCGGATCAGGATCAATTGCTTGCGGATGCGCCCCAGCCGGCCGTTGCCCGGCAGCTTGCGTTCCAGCACCGCCTCTTCCAGTTCCAGGATCTGGTCGTGCAGCTCCTCCACGAACTCGCCGGCCCGGTCGGTGAGGGCGTCGCTCATTTCCACCAGCCAGTCACCCGGGTTGGCCGGGCCGCAGCGGCGCTCGAGCTGGGCGAATACGTCCTGCTCCGACAGCAGCGGCCGGCGCCGGCTGCTGATGATGAGCGAAGGCGTGATGAAGATGCGCAGGGCCACCATCTCTTCCGGCTTGTGGCCCCGGTTGTGGTTGATGCCGCGCAGGATCAGCAGCAGGTTGTCGCCCTGGCGCACCAGCTTGGGTCTGCTGCTCTGGCCCAGCAGTGCCTCGCGGGCGACCTCGTCCAGCAAGGGGCTCTGCTTCAGCCAGCGGGCGGACTCGGGCTCCCCGTAGTCCAGGTGCACCCAGGCGGGCCCGTCCGCCGGCAGTCCGGCCCCCGCCGCCAGCGGCCGCATGCCCCCGGCACCGTCCAGCGCCAGGCGATAGATACTGTTAACCGGCACCTGTTCCATTGCATTCCTCCCCGAGTCACCAGGGTAACAGCTTACACCAAAGCATAGAGGGCCTCAGCCGGAGCTTTCCTTGTTTCCCGGAAAACAAACACGAAGGGCCTCCCGAGGGAGGCCCTTGAAGCGATGTGCCGTTCGCTGGAACTCAGCCCACCCACTGGGTGACCTGGGCGAAGATCAGGAAGCCCATGGCGATGGCGATCCAGATGGCGAACAGGGGCAGGAAGAACTTGACCCACTTGTTCCAGGCGACGCCGGCCAGGGCCAGGGTGGCCATAAAGTAGCCGGAGGTGGGATAGAGGATGTTGCCCAGGCCGTCGCCCAGCTGGTAGGCCAGCACCGCGGTCTGCCGGGTCACGCCCACCAGGTCGGACAGGGGTGCCATGATCGGCATGGTCACCAGCGCCTGGCCGCTGCCCGAGGGGATCACGAAGTTGAAGCCGAGTTGGGCGAAGAACATGCCGATGGCGGAGAAGATGGCCGGGAAACCGCCCACCAGGTTGCCCAAGCCGTATACCAGGGTATCCATGATCTGGCCTTCTTCCAGCACCACCGCCACGGCGCGGGCGATGCCGCAGATCATGGCGCCCACCAGCACGTCGCGGAAGCCTTCGTTGAAGCCCTCGCAGATCTCCTCGGTCTTGAGGCCGGCGATCAGGCCGACCACCACGCCCATGATCACGAACAGCCCGGCCATTTCCATCATGAACCAGCCCTGGGTCAGCACGCCCCACACCAGGGTGGCGAAGAAGGCGAAGGTGGCGAAGGCGGCCCACTTCTGGCGCGGGGTGGCGGTCAGCACGCCTTCGTCATTGCCATGCTGGTAGCGGTGGCGCTTGTCCTCTTCCTTGGCGTCGCCGTTCATCAGGCTCAGCGCCGGGTTGTTGCGTACCTTGAGCGCGTAACGGGTAACGTAGAAGATGCCGGCCAGCAGGATGGCGGCAAAGGCCAGCACCCGCAGCAGCAGGCCGGAATACACCGGCAGGTCGGCCAGCTGCTGGCCCAGGCCGGTGTTGATGGGGTTGAGCACCCCGGCGGTAAAGCCGGCGGTGGTGGCGCACAGGGCCACGGCGGCGGCGGTGACCGAGTCGAAGCGCAGGGCAATCATCAGCGGCAATATCACCGGCACATAGACCAGGGCCAGCTCCTGGGTGCCGATCAGGGTGGCGATCACCGCAAAGGTGGTCATCAGCACCGGGATGATGACGATGCTGTTGTGGGCGAAGCGGCGGGTCAGCTTGTCGACCCCGATCTCGATGATGCCGGTCCGGCGCAGCACCATGAACATGCCGCCGATGATAAAGGTGAAGAACACCACGGCGCCGGCGTCCATCAGGCCCTTGGGAATGGCCAGCATAAAGTCGACCGGACCGACCGGGTTGGATTCGATCACCTGGTAGGAGTTGGGATCTATGGTGGTGCGGCCGTTGGGGCCGGGTACCCGGTCATACTGGCCGGCCGGCACTATGTAGGTGAGTACGGCGGCGATGGCGCTGAACACGAACAGGATGACGTAGATGTGCGGCATCTCGAACGATTTCTTTTTCTTTTCCACGGTGTCGGCGGAAAACTGATTGGCTTTAGACATGGGCTCCATGACCTCTCCCTTCATTACATCAACTGAGTTAAGTCCATTTACGCTGGGCGGCGTAGTTTTTTAAAAAGGTCGCCTGCGCCGTTTTGCATATAAAACGGGGCTGGTTTGTATTGATGGCTGGCCTCAAGGCTATTAATAACCCTTTATTAACACCGGATCAACATTTTTTGGAAGTTATTTCCACCTTATGGAATTGATGTATTTACCATGAGTGTTAGCAGCTGGAGTCGGCGTGGATGGCCAGCGGGGTGGCTCTGGGAGTGCTCTTATGTATATGTTTTTAAATGAAAATTTAATTATCTTGATGATATTAATGGTATTTTTATTTTTGGATTCTTTTATTTATTAAATTGTATTAAATCATGTTCCACATTATGTGTTTTTGCTAAATGTATTTTGTATGTGTTTATTTTTATTATTGTGTTCTTTAAGTGGCTTTTTCTGTTTATTCAAAGTTATTATCTATTTTGGAATTTAAATTTCTCATCGGTATATTTATTTTTATGTGGAGTTAAAAGGGTGTTCCCAGGACGGCCCTGCTTTCTTGACGTAGCCGCATTAGGGGCTGTTTACGATCTTTGCGCCTTGGTCCGTAGGCGGTTAGGTGGCGCTGGGTGTGTGAGTCACACCGGAAGCCGCAGAAACGGCAAGCCCGCCATGGGCGGCGGGCTTGGTGAGGGGGCGGCGGGATCTGGCCGGTAACTCACTGTTCCGGACGGTAGATCACCAAGGATCAGTGATTGACTACCTCGAGCAGGCCGGGAGGCAGCGGGTGCAGGTCGCAGTTGTCGCCCGGGCCGACCCGGTCGACGATCAGAAAACGTTGCCGCCCGCCGAGGGAGACGACGGGGTGATGCCAGGTATCGGTGTGGTAGTTCACGCCCTGGCGGCCGTTGGAAACAAAGGCCTGGATGGCCTCCGGCGCCGGTGCCGGACCCCGTGGCGCCACCAGGATCAGGAAGGGCTTGTCGTCGAGCGGAATAAAGGCCTGGCTGCCCCTGGGATGCTTCTCCATCAGGGTCACCGCCAGGGGCAGGGTGTAGGGCTCCACGTCCACCAGGCTGATGGCGACCCGGGCATCGTCGCCCAGGGCTTCGGCCCGGGCGATATCGTGGTAGCGCAGGGCCTTGCCGTCATTGATATAGAACTGGTGTTGCCGTTCCGTCTCTATCACCTCGCCGAAGGGGGCGAAGGCGGCGGCGGTCAGCGGCTGGGCCCGGAGTTGCAGGGTCATGGGCGCCCCCTTGCCGGCAGGGCCCGGGGGGGAATAACGGCAAGGCGAAGCCCGCCGGCCGGGCCTGGACGCCGGCTGGATATCTGCGTGATGGTCATGTTGGTGTTCTCGTTTTTGGTCGGTGAGGGTGGCCACCGGCACGGGGGCCGGCGGCGGGTTTGCTTATTGTTGTTATCGGGTTCGGGTTATTCCGGCAGCACCAGAATGGCCCGGAAGTCGTTGACGTTGGTGCGGGTGGGGCCGGTTTCCACCAGCACGCCCAGCTGGGAGAAGAAACCGTAGCTGTCGTTGTTGGCCAGGTAGTCTTCCGCCTTGAGGCCGGCCGCCTCGGCCCGGGCGTACAGCTCGGGGGTGATGTAGGCGCCGGCGTTGTCTTCCACCCCGTCGATGCCGTCGGTGTCGGCGGCCAGGGCGTAGACGCCCTTCAGGCCCTTCAGCTCGTTGAACAGGCTCAGCATAAACTCGCTGTTGCGCCCGCCACGGCCGTTGCCCTTGATGGTGACCGTGGTTTCACCGCCGGACAGGATCACGCAGGGGGCCGAGATGGGCTGGCCGCACTTCTGGATCTGCTTGGCGATGGCGGCGTGCACCTTGGCCACTTCCCGGGACTCGCCCTCGATGCAGTCACCCAGCACCAGCGGGGTGATGTCGTGGGACATGGCCACGTCGGCGGCCGCGTCCAGCGCATCCTGGGGGGTGGCGATCATGTGGAACTCGGCCCGGCTCAGGCGCTCGTCCCCCGGTTTGACGGTCTCGGACTCGGGGCTCTGCAGCCAGGCGCGCACATGGGGCGCGACCTCGATGCCGTAGCTGTCGAGGATGGCCAGGGCCTGGGCCGAGGTGGTGGGGTCCGCCACCGTCGGGCCGGAGGCGATCACGGTGGGCTCGTCGCCGGGCACGTCGGAAATGCCGAGGGCGATCAGCCGGGCCGGGTAGGTAGCGGCGGCCAGGCGGCCCCCCTTGATGGCGGACAGGTGCTTGCGCACGCAGTTCATCTCGTCGATGGCCGCACCGGACTTGAGCAGGGCCTTGTTGATGGCCTGCTTGTCGGACAGGGTCAGGCCCGGGGCCGGCAGGCTCAGCAGCGAGGAGCCGCCGCCGGACAGCAGGCAGATCACCAGGTCGTTTTCGCCCAGGCCGGACACCAGTTCCAGCATGCGGCGGCCGACCCGCTCGCCGGCGTCATCCGGAACCGGGTGGGCGGCCTCGATGATTTCGATACGCTCGCAGGGTGCGCCGTGATCGTAGCGGGTCACCACCAGGCCGGACAGTTCGCCTTCCCAGATGGCGTCCAGCTCGGCGGCCATGGAGGCGGCGGCCTTGCCGGCACCGATGACAACGGCTTTTTGACGAGTATCCTTGGGCAGGTATTCGGCCAGGTTGCCCTTGGGCAGGGCGGCGGCCACGGCGCTGTCGAACAACTGCTGTAACAACTCCTTGGGTTGGATATCCATTGCAAATACTCCTCGAAAAACGGCTGCCTTTACATTCTTATAAGTGTCGGGGTGGGGCGAGACGACGGCAACCAGGATCTAACACAAAGCCCCCTGAGTGAAAGTCTGAACCTGCCGACGCCTGCCCCGGTTTTGACCGGGCCGCGACTGAAGCCAAAAAGCCGCGGTCCGGTAAAAGGGTTACTCGCCCCGGATATTATGGTTGGCCAGGTGCTCCAGCGCCTTGACCAGACCGGAGTGATCCCAGCCGGAGCCGCCCAGGGCGGCACAGGTGTTGAACAGCTCCTGAGTACCGGCGGTGTTGGGCAGGGATACACCCAGCTCGCGGGCGCCGTCCAGGGCCAGGTTCAGGTCCTTCTGGTGCAGGGCGATGCGGAAGCCCGGGTTGAAGGTGCCCTTGACCATGCGCTCGCCGTGCACTTCCAGGATCTTGGAGGACGCGAAACCGCCCATCAGCGCCTCGCGCACCTTGGCCGGGTTGGCGCCGGCCTTGGAAGCGAATACCAGGGCCTCGGCCACCGCCTCGATGTTCAGCGCCACGATGATCTGGTTGGCGACCTTGCAGGTCTGGCCGTCGCCGTTGCCACCCACCAGGGTGATGTTCTTGCCCATCACTTCGAACAGCGGCTTGATGCGCTCGAAGGTGGCTTCGTCGCCGCCGACCATGATGCTCAGGGTGGCGTTGATGGCGCCGACTTCACCGCCGGACACCGGGGCGTCCAGGTACTGGGCACCGGTTTCCTTGACGCGCTTGGCGAAGCCCTTGGTGGCCATGGGGGAGATGGAGGACATGTCCACCACTACCTTGCCGGCGGAGAGGCCGTCGGCCACGCCGTTGGCGTCGAACAGCACGGATTCCACCTGCGGGGTGTCGGGCACCATGATGATGATGACTTCGGCCGCTTCGGCCACCGCCTTGGGGTTGGCCAGGGCGATGCCGTTGTCACCCAGCAGATCGGCCGGGGCGGGAGCGAAATGCTCGGAGAAGTACAGGGTGTGACCCGCTTTTTGCAGGTTCTGGGCCATGGGCTTGCCCATGATGCCGGTACCGATAAAACCTATTTTCATGTTCGTTTCCTCTTGGCTTGGGGCGCCGGCCTGGCCGGCGCTGGGAGAAATCAGTTCAGGGATGGTTCAGGCAACGCCGTGGGTCTTCAGCCAGCCCAGGCCCGCTTCGGTGGTGGTGGCCGGCTTGTACTCGGCGCCCACCCAGCCTTGATAGCCCACCTTGTCCAGGAAGGCGAAGATGTTGTGGTAGTTCAGCTCGCCGGTACCCGGCTCGTGACGACCCGGGTTGTCGGCCAGCTGGATGTGGTTGATGATGCTCAGGTTTTTCTCAATGGTCGGGATGATGTCCCCTTCCATGATCTGCATGTGGTAAATGTCGTACTGGAACGCCAGGTTGTCGGAGCCGACCTGCTCGATGATGTCCAGCGCCTGCTTGCTGTTGTTCAGGAAGAAGCCCGGAATGTCGCGGGTGTTGATCGCCTCGGCAATCAGCTTGATGCCGGCTTCCTTCAGCTTCTCGGCGGCGTACTTCAGGTTGGCGACGAAGGTGGCCTCGGCCTGCTCGGCGGACACGCCGGCGGGCGGGATGCCGGCCAGGCAGTTGACCTGCTTGTTGCCCAGCACCCTGGCGTAGGCGATGGCCTGGTCCACGCCGGCCTTGAACTCTTCAACCCGGCTCGGATCGACGGCAATGCCGCGGCTGCCCGCGGCCCAATCGCCGGCCGGCAGATTGAACAGCACCTGCTCCAGGCCGTTCTCGTCCAGCTTGGCCTTGATGACCTCGGCCGGATAATCATAGGGGAACAGGTATTCCACGCCCTTGAAACCGGCCTTGGCGGCGGCTTCGAAGCGGTCCAGGAAGTCGACCTCGGTAAACAGCATCGACAGGTTGGCGGCTAATTTCGGCATTGCGATGTCCTTATGTTCTTGGGGGCAAGTTCAGTATGGGCCCGGCCCCGGGCCGGGCCCATACCGTCAGTCGAGCAGGGAGATGGCGGTGGGGGCGTCGGCACCCTTCTCGGCCAGCTCTTCGAACTCGTTGATGGCGTCGATTTCCACGCCCATGGCGATGTTGGTCACCCGCTCCAGGATGACTTCCACCACTACCGGCACCTGGTGCTCGGCCATCAGCGCCTTGGCCTGTTCGAAGGCGGGGGCGATGTCTTCCGGCTTGAATACCCGGATGGCCTTGCAGCCCAGGCCCTCGACCACGGCCTTGTGATCCACACCGTATTCGCCCAGCTCCGGCGCGTTGATGTTCTCGAACGACAGCTGGACGCAGTAGTCCATGTCGAAACCGCGCTGGGACTGGCGGATCAGGCCCAGGTAGGAGTTGTTCACCAGCACGTGGATGTAGGGCAGCTTGAACTGGGCACCCACCGCCAGCTCTTCGATCATGAACTGGAAGTCGTAGTCACCGGACAGGGCAACCACCTGGCGGCCCGGCTCGGCGGCGCATACGCCCAGGGCGGCGGGAATGGTCCAGCCCAGGGGACCGGCCTGACCGCAGTTGATCCAGTTGCGTGCCTTGTACACGTGCAGGAACTGGGCGGCGGCGATTTGCGACAGGCCGATGGTGGACACATAGGTGGTGTCGCGGCCGAAGGCCTTGTTCATCTCTTCGTATACGCGCTGCGGCTTGACCGGGGTGTTGTCGAAGTGGGTCTTGCGCTGCAGGGTGCGCTTGCGCTGCTGGCACTCGGAAACCCAGGCGCTGCGATCTTTCAGCTTGCCGGCGGCTTTCCACTCCTTGGCCACTTCCACGAACAGCTTCAGCGCTTCGCCGGCGTCGGACACGATGCCCAGATCCGGGCCGAACACCCGGCCGATCTGGGTCGGCTCGATGTCCACGTGCACGAACTTGCGGCCCTTGGTGTAGACGTCGACGGAACCGGTGTGGCGGTTGGCCCAGCGGTTGCCGATGCCGATCACGAAGTCGGAAGCCAGCAGGTTGGCGTTGCCGTAGCGGTGCGAGGTCTGCAGGCCGCACATGCCGGCCATCAGCTCGTGGTCGTCGGGAATGGTGCCCCAGCCCATCAGGGTCGGGATCACCGGCACGCCCAGCAGTTCGGCGAATTCGGTGAGCAGATCGGCGGCATCGGCGTTGATCACGCCGCCACCGGAAACGATCAGCGGCTTGTCGGCGGCGTTCAGCATGGTCAGGGCTTTTTCAACCTGGATGCGGGTGGCGGCCGGCTTGTACGGGGTCATCGGCTGGTAGGCTTCCGGATCGAACTCGATCTCGGCCATCTGCACGTCGAAGGGCAGGTCGATCAGCACCGGGCCGGGACGGCCGGAGCGCATGATGTGGAACGCCTGCTGGAAGGTACCGGGCACCTGGGCCGGCTCCATCACGGTGACCGCCCACTTGGCGACCGGCTTGGCGATGGACTCGATGTCCACGGCCTGGAAGTCTTCCTTGTGCATGCGGGCACGCGGCGCCTGGCCGGTGATGCACAGGATCGGAATGGAGTCGGCGGAGGCGGAGTACAGGCCGGTGATCATGTCGGTGCCGGCGGGGCCGGAGGTACCGATACAGACCCCGATGTTGCCCGGGTTGGCACGGGTGTAGCCTTCGGCCATGTGGGAGGCCCCCTCGACGTGACGGGCCAGCACATGGCTGATCGAGCCGAGACCCCGCAGCGCGGCGTAGAAGGGGTTGATGGCGGCGCCGGGAACACCAAAGGCTTTGGTCACACCTTCCAGTTCCAGGATTTTAGCGGCTGCTTCGATTGCTTTCATTTTAGCCATAGTCGGTATCCATTCATCTGAGGTGCGCGCGGCACCGTTGTTGGTTGTCCATGGGGGTTGGCTCGCAGACCCGCCTGGTGAGGGCGGTTAACATCTGCGCAACCCATAGGCTGATAATACAAAAAAAAATGTGACGATCAACATATTTTTGGAAATCAATTTTGCATTGTGGAAAATGCAAGTTGACCCCGGTCTGTTGTGTCGCCACGATTTCCGTAGTTAATTTTATGTTTTGTATGGTTTTTTGTTTTGATTTTCGATGCGCCTGATGATTCCCGCCATTGCTTCATTAAAAATGGAAATCGATTCCTTTTATAAGGAAGGGGTGTTCCCGTCGATCCCGGGGCGGTGGCGGCCGGCGCGGAGCGGTAACAATAGTATTACGAACACATGTGTAGATACAAGATTGCATGCAAAATTGTGAACAATTTGCATTGGAAGCCGTGGCTGCCGCCGTCAGCCGCAGCGGGAGTCGCCGCAATTCAGGCAGGTGAGGCAGCCGTCGACCTGCACGGCCGCCCGGGTCAGGCACTTGCGGCACAGCCGGGCGCCGGCGGGAAAACCGGTCGCGTCCCCGCTGTGCTCCGGAGCCGGCTCCGTTGCCGGGGTGATGGCGGCCAGGTGGCGCTCGATGACATCGGCGATCTCGGCCACCAGGGAGGGCATGTAGCGTCCGCCCGGCCTGAAGTAGCCACCCTGGGGATCGAACACGGCGCGCAGCTCATCCACGATAAAGCGGATATCGCCGCCCCGGCGGAACACCGCCGAGATCAGCAGGGTCAGCGCCACCACCCATTGGTAGTGCTCCATGTTGCGGGAGTTGATAAAGATCTCGTAGGGGCGGCGCCGGCCGCCGTCTTCGTCCTGCACCAGATCGTTGATGGTGACGTAGAGGGCATGCTCGAGCAGGGGGGTCTTGATCTTGTAGGTGGTGCCCCACAGCGCCTCGGGCCGGGCCGCCGGCTCGGGCAGGGGGCCGTCCCGGGAGGAACTGGGCGTTATCACCTCGCAGCCGACGATTTTCCGCTCTATCTTGCGCATGGGTCACCTGCTCACAGCTTGCCGTAGTAGCCTTCCTTGAGGGCGTCGTACAGGTTGGCGGCGCTGTGCACCTCGCCCTCGTACTCCACCGGTTCATCGCCCCTCGCCTCGACCGTGCTGCCGTCGTCCAACAGGAAGCGATAGCGGGTGGCGGCCAGATCCCGGTCCCGCACCAGCACCCCCTGGAAGGCGGCGGGGTTGAAGCGGAAGGTGGTGCAGCCCTTGAGCCCCTGGCGGCAGGCCTGGAGGTAGAGATCCTCGAACCGCTCGAAGGGATAGTCGGTGGGCACGTTGACGGTCTTGGAGATGGAGGAGTCGACCCAGCGCTGGGCGGCGGCCTGCATCGCCACGTGCTGCTCGGGGCTGACGTCGTCGGCGGTGACGAAATGGTCGGGCAGCGCCCGGGCCGGATCCGGGCTGCCGGGCAGGGCGTCCGGATTGACCAGCCGGCGGTAGGCCAGCAGCTCGAAGGAAAACACCTCCACCCGCTCCTTGCTCTTGCGGCCGGGGCGGATGAGGTTGCGGCTGTAGTGGTGGGCGAAGCTCGGCTCTATGCCGCTGCTGGCGTTGTTGGCCAGCGACAGGGAGAGGGTGCCGGTGGGCGCGATGGAGCTATGGTGGGTAAAACGCGCCCCGGTGCGGGCCAGGTCCGCCACCAGCTCCGGCTCCTGCTCCGCCAGCCGCTGCAGGTAGCGGCTGTAGCGGGCGTGCAGTATCCGCCCCGGCACCTTGTCGCCGGCGTGGTGGCCGTCGTCCAGCAGCTCGGGGCGCAGCCGCAGCAGCGCCGGGGTGAGCTCGAAGTCCCGCAGCAGCAGGGGCGCCGCGCCCTTCTCCCGGGCCAGCTCCAGCCCGGTGTGCCAGCCGGTGAGGGCCAGCTCCCGGGTCACCCGCTCGGTGAAGGCGACGGCCTCGGCCGAGCCGTAGCGCAGCCCCAGCAGGGCGAGGGCGGAACCCAGGCCCAGGTAGCCCATGCCGTGGCGGCGCTTGTCGGCCAGCTCCCGGCGCTGCTCGGCCAGGGGCAGGCCGCTGATCTCCACCACGTTGTCCAGCAAGCGGGTAAAGACCGCCACCACCCGGCGAAAGCGATCCCAGCCGAAGCGGGCCGCCGGGGTGAAGGGGGCCTCCACGAAACGGGTGAGGTCGACCGAGCCCAGCAGGCAGCTGCCGTAGGGGGGCAGGGGCTGCTCGCCGCAGGGGTTGGTCGCGCGTATGGTTTCGCAAAACCAGTTGTTGTTCAGCTCGTTGACCCTGTCGATCAGGATAAAGCCCGGTTCGGCATGGTCGTAGGTGGCGCGCATGACCTGCCGCCACAGGGCGCGTGCCTCGATGCGCCGGTAGATCCGGTGGGCCACCCGCTGCCGGTCGTCCTCCAGGTAGCCCTGGCCGAGCGGGCCGGCCTTCCAGCGGATCTGCTCCGGGTCGGCGGTGTCCAGCCGGTCCCGCGCCACCTCGGCCGGGGTGACCGGGAACAGCAGCGGCCAGTCCCTGCCTTGTTGCACCGCGTCGAGGAAGTCTTCGCCGATCAGCAGGGACAGGTTGAACTGGCGCAGCCGGCCCGGTTCGCGCTTGGCGTGGATAAAGTCGAGCACATCCGGGTGGGCGATGTCGAAGGTGGCCATTTGTGCGCCGCGTCGACCGCCGGCGGAAGAGATGGTGAAGCACATCCTGTCGTAGATCTCCATGAACGACAGCGGCCCCGAGGTGCTGGCGCCGGCGCCGGCCACGGGGGCGTTGCGCGGGCGCAGGGTGGAAAACTCGTAGCCGATGCCGCAGCCGGCCTTGAGGGTGAGCCCGGCCTGGTGCAGCTTGCCCAGGATATCGTCCATGGTATCGGCGATGGGGCCGGAGACGGTGCAATTGATGGTGGAGGTGCCCGGCCGGCAGGCCTGGGCGCCGGCGTTGGCCAGGATGCGCCCGGCGGGCAGGGCGCCCTGCTCCATCGCCCACAGGAAGCGCTGGTACCAGGTCTTGCGCAGGGCCGGCGTGGCCTCGCCATCGGCCAGGGCCCGGGCGACCCGGCTGAAGGTGGCGTGCATATCCTGGTCGAGCGGTTCGCCCCTGTCGTCCTTCAGCCGGTACTTGCCGTCCCAGATGTCGAGGGCGGCGGGCTGGTAGTCGACCAGGGGGCCGGCGGCGGTGATCATGGGCGGCTCCGTCATACGGGGGTCACATTTATTCAGTATCGATCCATTTTGCCGCTGCGGCCCCGGCTGATGCGGGGAAACGCCAGGAGAAACATCCCGGGCGCAGGGAATTGTGCGCTGCACAAAAAAGATCTTGTAAATGTTTTTTGTGCGGTGCAATAATGACCATGCGCGCCGAGAACCCTAGTGTGATGATGATTTCTTTGTTGGCGTGCAGGGCCTATGCCTTCCCATTCTTCAGGAGACGCTAACTATGTCATTGTTCAATTTTGAAAAACTGCAAAGTGCCCAACAAGCCAACCTGGCCCAGGTACAGGGCCTGAGCGGCAGCCTGTTCGCCAGCGTGGAAAAGCTGGGCCAGCTGCAGTCCAAGGCCTTCGCCGAGCTGAGCGCGGCCCAGTTCGACTATGTCGGCAAGCTGCTGGCGGTACGGGATCCCAAGGCTTTCTTCGAGCTGCAGACCGCCTTCTTCAGCCCCACCGCCCTGCTGGATCGCCAACTGGCGTTCAACAAGGAGCTGTTCGCCCTGGTGACCGGCGCCCAGCAGGAAGTGACCAAGTTCGGCGAGCAGCAAATTGCCGCCGGCAGCAAGCAGGTGGATGAGTGGGTCGAGCAGTTTGCCAGCAGCGTGCCCGCGGCCGCCGAGCCGGCGGTCACCGCCCTGAAGACCGCCGTCAGCAACGCCAACGACGCCTATGAAAGCGCCCAGAAGGCCGCCAAGGATGCCGCCGACATCGCCGACAAGGCCCTGAAGCAGGCCGCGGAAAGCTCCGAAAAGGCCGCCAAGCAAGTGGCCGAAGCGGCCGAGAAAGGCATCAATGCCGTGGCCGCCGTCGCCACCAACACCGCGACCGCCGCCAAGACCACCCGCGCCACCAAGGCCGGCTGACTAGACAACCAATAACAACAACGGGTTGTTATCTCGTTTGGGACGATAAGGATTATTCCTTATCGTCTTTTTTTTGTTCCTGGTTCTGGTCGTTGCCGCCCGGAAAGCCGCCGAACAGGCCGAACATGTTCTGGGTGTTGAGGTAGAGCTGGCGGGACTGCTCCACGTACTGGCGCATCAGCTCCTGCATCATGGGCACCTGGCTGTGCATGAACTCGGTCCAAGCCTTGGAGGACTGCATGCCGGCCTGGGTCTGGATGTCGATCATCGACTGGATGCTCTCTTCCAGGTAACTGCCCAGCACGCCCTGGAAGGGGCCGTAGAAGCGGATGATGTTCTTCAGCATGTCGCTGGAGAAGATGGGGTCGCCGTCGCTTTCCGCCTCCTGGATGATCTGCAGCAGTATGCTGCGGGTGATGTCTTCCCCGGTCTTGGCGTCCACCACCTGGAAGGGCTCTTCCTCCTGCACCAGCCGGCGGATGTCGGCCAGGGTGACGTGGCTGCTGGTGTGGCTGTCGTACAGGCGGCGATTGGGGTATTTCTTGATAATACGGGCATCATCCTGGGGTTTGGACATGCGGCACGGGCTCTCGGCTGGCTTGGGGTTCGGGCAGTGTATCCCAATCACCGGCCGTGCTCAATTTGGCGGCGGGGCCGGCAGGGACACCTGCACCAGCAGGCCGCCCCCGGCGCGGTTGCGGATCTCGATGCCGGCCTGATGCAGGCTGGCCGCCCGGCGGACGATGGCCAGGCCGAGCCCGGCGCCATCCCCCTGCTGGGGGTTGCCCCGGAAGAAGCGTTCCCACAGCCGGGGCAGCTGGGACTCGGGAATGCCCGGCCCGGTGTCGCCGATGGTGACCAGGTAATGCGCCGCCTGGCGTTCCAGCGTCACTGCTATGGTCCCGCCCGGGGGCGTGTAGCGGATGGCATTGTCGAGCAGGTTGCCGAACAGCAGCCCGAGCAGGACCGGCTGGCCCTGGCAGGGGGCGGCCGAGGCGGCGTTCAGGCTGAGCTGCTGTCCCTTGTCCAGCGCCAGCGGAGCCAGCTCCGCCACGGTATCGCGCAGCAGCCGATCCAGTTGCAGCGGGACCAGCTCCGCCGCCTGCTGGTTGTCGAGCCGGGCCTGGGTCAGCAGCTGTTGGATCAGCCGGTCGCTGCGGGCCAGGGCCTGCAATGCCTTGTGCAGCGACTGGTCCCGGCGGTCGGGCTCCCGGGCGGCGAGGGCGTTCTCCACATGGATGCGCAGCACCGCCAACGGGGTTTTCAGCTCGTGGGCCGCCTCGTCGGTGAACTGCTGTTCCCGCTCCAGGGTGTCGGCCAGGGCCTGCATCAGCCGGTTGAGTTCCCGGGTCAGGGGCTGGAGCTCCCGCACCTTGCCCGTGGGCAGCGGGCTCAGGTTGGCCGGGTGGCGCCGGCTGAGGCCCTGGGTTAGTTGGCGGAGCGGGCGCAAGCCCTGGGCGACCAGCCACCACAGCAACAGCAGCAGCAGCGGGAGCGACAGCAGGGCCGGCAGTATGGCGCGCAGGGCCAGCTTGCTGGCCAGCTCGCCGCGCACGTCGTCCCGTTCGGCTACCAGCAGCCAGCGGCCGTGCTCCGCATCCTGCAGGGTAAAGGTGCGCCAGTCGTGCCCCTGGCCGCTCACCATCATAAAGCCGGGCTGCAGGGGAGCGATCGGCTCGCCCGGGGCCTCCGGCGAGCGCAGCAGCAGCCGGCCCCGGGCATCCAGTAATTGAAAGTACAGCTTGCTTTCGTACTGGTGGCCAAAGGGGGTGGCTTCCCGGCCGTCGTCATCGTCACCCTGCGCGGAGGGCGGGTGTTCATCGTGCCAGTCCTTGTAAACGGCGCCGCCGTCCGGCGGCGCACCGGCGTGGCGCAAATAGTCGTTGAGCAGGCGCTGGGTGATGCGGGCCGACTGGGCCAGGCGGGCGTCGAACAGTTCCTCCAGCTCGTGGCTGGTGTCCAGGTAGCCGACCAGGGCGCTGGCGGCCAGGCTGATGCTGACCACCAGCAGCACGCCGGAAAGCAGGAAACGGCGGATGGAGCGCACTAATCCCGGCTCCGCTCGACGATATAGCCCACGCCGCGGATATTGCGGATAAGTTCGGGATAGAGCTTCTTGCGCAGGTGGTGGATGTGGACTTCCACCGCATTGCTTGCGGCGCCTTCGTCCCAGCCATAGAGGCGTTGTTCCAGCTGTTCCTTGCTGAATACCCTGCCTGCATTGAGTACCAGTTCCTGCAGCAGCTTGTACTCATGGGGCGTGAGCGACACCGGTTCGCCCTGGTAGTAGGCCTGGCGGGCGTCGGGGTGCAGCTCGAGCCGGCCGTGGCGGAGCACGGCATGCGCCTGGCCCTGTCCCCGCCGCACCAGGGCCCGCAGCCGGGCATGGAGTTCCTGCAGGGCGAAGGGCTTGACCAGGTAGTCGTCGGCGCCGCCGTCGAGGCCGCGCACCCGGTCGTCGAGCGCATCGCGCGCGGTGAGGATCAGCACCGGCAGGCCGTGTCCGGCCCGGCGCAACCGCTGCAGCAGTTGCTGGCCGTCGATGTCGGGCAGGTTCAGGTCGAGGATCAGGGCGGCGAACTCCTCGGCCCTGAGCGCCTCCAGCGCCGGCAGCCCCCTGGTCAGCCAGTCGACCGTGTAGCCGGCGGCGCGCAGGGCATCGACCAGTCCATCGCCCAGCATGAGATCGTCTTCTACCAGCAGGATTCGCATCGTCCGGCTCCGCTATCGGTTATCCGCTTACGTTAAAGCCTGGCGAGGCGGGCTTCAATCTCTTTGCGCCGGCCGGCATCGGCCAGCTCCCGGCCGGGCCGGGCCGGGGCCTGCAACGCCTTGTGCAGGTAGCTCCTGGCTTCCTCCTTGCGGCCCTGCTGCAGCAGGAAATCGCCGTAGAAGAAGTTGGGATCTATGCCCTGCGGGTTGATCCGCAGCGCCTGGCGCAACAGTTGCTCGGCCTTGTCCTTGTCGCCGAACCCGACCGGCCAGCCCGGCACCTGGTAATAGAGCGAGCCCAGGCTGGTATAGGCCGAGCCATCGAGGGCGCTGGCATCCTGCTGCAGCGCCTGCTCCAGGCGGCGGCGGGCGTCCTTGACCAGCCTGAGCGCACCCAGGCCGCCCTTGGCGCCGGCCCAGGTGCTCTTGACGATGGCCGACCAGATCAGCAGATCGGTGCGGGTCGGGTTGGCGGAGCTGGCCAGGTCGGCCCGGATGCTCAGCTGCTCCAGGCAGCCTTCCCGTTCCTCATCGGCCACCTGGTATTGGCAGCGGGCCCACTGCTCCTGTATGGGGTCGAGCTTGTCGGCGGCCTGGACGGGGGGCAGGGCGAGGGCGGCGAGCAATAGCAGGGTCTTGTTCATGGCGAAATCTCCTTGTCGGCGGGATGCCCGGCGTAATGGGCGATGGTGGCGCGCTGGCGGGCCAGGGCCCGGTCCAGCAGGGCGGGGAACAGGGCGTTGAGGCGCACCAGCAGGCGTTCGGGCCAGCCCAGCCAGCGGCGTTGCTGCTGTTTCTGCAAGGCCTGCAGTGCCTGGGCCGCGACCCATTCCGGGCTGTCGGTGTGGTTGCCCAGGGCGGTGTTGAGTTCGACCACCTGCGGGCTGTTCAGGGTGGTGCGGGTCGCCCGGGGCGCGAAGTACAGTACCCGGACGCCGCTGCCGGCCAGCTCCCGATCCAGCGCTTCGCTGAAGCCCCGCAATCCGGCCTTGCCGGCGCAATAAACGCTGTAGCCCGGGTAGCCGATGGCACCGAAGGTCGAGCCGATGTTCATGATGAGCCCCGGCCGGCGCAGGCAGGGCAGCAGGCTGCGGGTGAGCAGCACGGGCATGGTCAGGTTCAGGGTCAGCTGGTGGTGGATGTCGCCGGCCGGTTGGTCCTCCAGCCAGGCGAACCGGCTGGTGCCGGCGTTGTTGATCAGCAGATCCAGGCCGCCGGCGTCCCGCACCGCCTGGACTAGGCCGTCGACGGCGCCGGGCATGAGCAGATCGACGGCGATGATCCTGTGGCGGCCGCTGTCCGGCAACCCGGCCAGCAGCCGGTTGAGGCGCGGGCGATCCCGCCCCTGCAGCAGCAGGCGGGCTCCGGCCGCGGCCAGCTCCTGCGCCAGGGCCGCACCGATGCCGCCGCTGGCGCCGGTGAGCAGCACCGTCTTGTCATTCAGCTCCATCGGCCACCTCCAGGCTGCGCAGCATGTCGCCGTACAGGCGGTACACCACCCTGGCCGCATGCACTATGGCCTCCTGGTCTTCGACGGCGGTGACCCTGTCCATCAGGCCGGCGAAGAAACGCAGGTGTTCCTGATCCAGGGCGCCGTGGGAGCTCAGGTAGCTCATGGCCTGCTCCGGCAGCTTCAGCTCCTGCCTGAGCTGCCCGGACACGGTCAGGGCGATGGCCACGCTGGTGCCTTCCAGTACCTGCACCATGCCGAACAGCGCCATCGGATTGTGGCGATCGATCTGGTGGTAGAGGAAGGCCACCATCAGCTCGATCGCCTGTCCGGGCCGGCCCTGGCGCACCGCCTCGGCGTCGCCGCCGCAGGCGCGGAGGTCGTTCAGGATCCATTCCTGATGGCCGTATTCCTCCGCGATGTATTCCACCAGGGCCTGGCGCACCCACTCGTGGGATGCGGGCATCCGGGCGCCGGCCGCCATCAGCAGCGGTACCGTATGGGAGACGTGGTGGTAGGCCTGGGCGAGAAAGGCGCGATACAGGCCGAGGGAGACCTCGCCGCGCTGGCAGGCGGCGATCACCGGGGCGCTCAGCAGGTATTCCCGCTCGGCGGCGGTGGCCTGTTGCAGGTATTGATAAAAACTCATGGAGAGACTCCTGTCAGTCGGTGGAGATGGTCGGCAAAGGCCTGGCGGATGGCGTCGCGCCGGGGCCGGCCGTTGGCGGTAAGCAGGCCGCGGGCGGCCAGGGACGGGCTGGGCACCAGCCAGTGATGGATGCGGGCGTAGTCGGGCAGGCGGCGGTTGAGGTCGGCGATCTGGCCGGCCAGTTCGTCTTCCCGCCCGGCCGCCGGCCGGATCAGCGCCACATTGGCGGGCAGGCCGTCACCGATGATCACCAACTGGTCGATGGCCGGGCAGCCCTGGGCTTCGGCCTCCACCCATTCGGGGGAGAAGTTGCGGCCGAAGGCGGTGATCTGCACGTTTTTCTTGCGCCCGGTGAGCAGCAGAAAGCCGTCGTCATCGAGCCGGCCCAGGTCGCCGGTGGCGATGTCGCCGCCCGCCGTGGGCGGGGCGCCCAGGTAGCCGAGCATGGCGCCGCCACGCACATGGATTTCGCCATCGTCGGCGATACGCACCCGCAGGTGGTCCAGGGGGCGGCCCACCGTGCCGGCCTTGTCCCGGCCCGGGGCGTTCAGGGCCACCACCGAGCCGCATTCCGACAGGCCGTAGCCCTCGTAGGCGGGAATGCCCAGGCGGCGGGCCTGTTGCAACAACCGGGGCGCGACCCGGCCGCCGCCGACCGCCACCAGCCGGAGCGAAGACACCAGATCGGGCTGGCGGGTGCACAGCCCGACCAGCAGCCGCAGCAGCTCGGGCACCAGCACCAGGCTGTGGGGCCGCCAGTGGCGGATGGCCTGGGCCAGCCGGGCCGGATCCAGCCGGCTGGATCCGGCAAAGCCGACCTCGGCCAGGCCCGGCAGGCAGGCGGTGGCGCCGAGCCACAGCGGCAGGTAGAGGCCGGCCAGGTTTTCCAGCAGGGTGGCCAGGGGCAGCAGCGTCATGTGCCGCGCCAGCTCGGGAGCGGCCAGGCGCTCCGCCAGCGCCCGTACCGTGGTGAACTGCTGCACCAGGCTCAGGCAGACCCCCTTGGGCTGGTCCGTGGTGCCCGAGGTATAGGTGATCCTGGCGGTGCCGGCGGGCAGGGCCGGTGGTTCGGGGCAGGGGCGGCGCCAGCCGGTCAGTCCGGGGGCCGGGGACCAGGGTTGCCAGCCCTCGGCGGGCGGCCCGATCAGGGTGTCGGCACCGCTGCTGTCGAGCAGCCACTGGCGCTGTTGATCACTGAAGAAACCGGGGACTGGCACGGCCACCAGCCCGGCCCGGGCGCAGGCCAGGTCGAGCAGGGCCCAGTCGATGCCGTTGTCCAGCGCCAGCGCCAGCCGCCGGGTGCCGGACCGCGCCAGCGCCTCGGCCAGGGGCTCGATGCGGCCGGGCAGTTCCCGGTAACCGAGCCGGCGGTCCTTGTCGAGCAGGGCCGTGGCGTCGCCCCGGTGGCGGGCGTGCTCCGCCAGGCGGGTCCACAGATCGGTCATGAGCGGGCCTCCCGTGAGCGGGGATGCAGGTCCGGGCCCGGCGCGATCAGCGACAGCAGCAGGCTGTTTTCGGCGAGGATGCGCTGGCCTTCGGCCAGCGCGCCGGCCATGACCCTGGGCTGGTGCCGGTAATAGCTGCCCCAGCACTCGGCGTCCGGCCCCAGGCGCTCGGCGGTGGCATCCGCCAGCATCGCAGGGTTCAGATGCAGCCGGTGAAAGCTGTTGAGCAGGCCGCGGGTGGCGGTAAAGACGACCCACTCCAGCCCCTGCCGGTGGAGTTGCTGGCAGATGGCGGCGAACATCAGCCGGCCGTTGCCCGGTGCGCTGGTCGCCAGGTTGCCGATTTCCACTATGCCGGCCCGGGGAACCGGGCGGCGGCAGTGAGCCCCGAGCCGCTGCTCCACCGGCTGGTCCAGGTACTGCTCCAGATAGAGCGGGGCCTCGTCGGCGAACTGCAGGCCGCAGGCGGCCACCAGGTCGCCGTCGGACTGATAGAGCCCCAGCAGCAGCGGCAGGAAATGCGGAATGCGGGCCTCGAAAGCCTGCAGGTAGGCGGCCTGGATAAAGGCCTCCAGGCGGGCCCGCTCGGTGCCGGTGGCGGCCGCGCGCAAGCGGTAGGGGGGATGAAGTGGCTTGCTCATGATGTCCTCCGTCAGACATTATCGGCAAGCCTAGAGGAGGAAACTTAAGCCTGGCTTAAGCCGGCGAGCGACGGTGAAAGAGAGAGGTCGCCACGCCGTTTGCCGCCGTCCATGGCGCGCAACGGGGTGGCGGTGGTTTCCGCAACCTCGTCATCTGCTATCATCGGCGCCGTTGACCACCCATTTCAGGAACCCTCATGCAAATTACCGACAACACCGTAGTGCAGTTCAATTACACCCTGAAGGGCGAGAATGGCGAGGTGCTGGAAAGCAACGCCGGCCAGTCGCCGCTGGCCTACCTGCACGGCCACCGCAACATGATGGCGGGGGTGGAAAAGGCCCTGGCGGGCAGGGAAGCCGGCGAGCGGTTCAGCGTGACCCTGCCGGCCGCCGAGGCCTACGGCGAGCGCAAGGACGGCCTGACCCAGCGGGTGCCGGTCAAGCACCTCACCGGCGCCGCGCGCTGGCGGCCGGGCATGACCGCGGTGGTGCACACCGACCAGGGCCACCGCCAGGTGACGGTGCTCAAGGTGGGCAAGTTCATGGCCGAGGTGGATCTCAACCATCCCCTGGCCGGCCGCACCCTGACTTTCGAACTGGAGGTGGTGGCGGTGCGCCCCGCCAGCGAGGAAGAAATCGCCCACGGCCACGCCCACGGCGAGGGTGGCCACCACCACTGAGTGGCTGATCCTCATAAAAAAGGCCGGCGTGAACGCCGGCCTTTTTCACATCTGGAGTGCCGAACAGTCTGACAATCAATCAGCTCGATGCTGCTCCTGTCGGCGCCGACTGGCACTATACCAAGCCGTACGGATGGGCATCCGGTGACCGAATGGCGCTCCGTCTGCCTACCTCATGGTCACGAATTCTTCCGCCGCCGTGGGGTGGATGGCCACGCAGGCGTCGAAGTCGGCCTTGGTGGCGCCCATCTTCACCGCCACCGCAAAGCCTTGCAGGATCTCGTCCATGCCGAAGCCGATGCCGTGGATGCCCACCACTCTTTCATTGTCGCCCGCGCACACCAGCTTCATCTTGCAGGGCTGGCGGTGCCGGGTCACGGCGGTGTACATGGCGGTGAAGGAGGAGCTATACACCTTGACCTGATCGTCGCCGTACTGGGCCCTGGCCTGGGGTTCGGTCAGGCCCATGGTGCCGATGGGCGGGTGGCTGAACACCACGGTCGGCACCAGATCGTAGTCCATCCTGGCCTCGGGCTTGTTGTTGAACAGCCGCTCGGACAGCTGCCGTCCGGCCTTCACCGCCACCGGGGTCAGCTCCACGTAGCCGATGTTGTCGCCCACCGCGTATACGCCCGGGGCTGTGGTGTTCTGGTACTCGTCCACCTTGATGTAGCCGTGCTGGTCCACCGACACGCCGGCGGCTTCCAGGTTCAGGCCCTTGGTCAGCGGGCGGCGGCCGATGGCCCAGATCAGGCAGTCCACATTGAGCGACTCGCCATTTTCCAGGTGCAGGGTCAGGCTGCCGTCGGCGTGCTTTTCCACGCTTTTGGGAATGGAATGGGGGTGCAGCCGCAGGCCCTCGGTGGCCATCACCTCCACCAGGGTATCGGTGAGCAGGGGATCGAAGCTGCGCAGCGGCGCCTGCTTGCGCACCAGCAGGTGGGTCTCGGAACCCAGCGCGTTCAGCACCCCGGCCAGCTCCACCGCGATGTAGCCGGCGCCGACCACCGCCACCCGTTTGGGCTGCTCGGTCAGTTCGAAGAAGCCGTTGGAGTCGATGCCGTGCTCGGCCCCCGGAATATGGGGGATGATGGGCTCGCCGCCGGTGGCGATCAGGATATGGTCGGCGGTGATTTCCTCGCCGTTCACTTCGACGGTGTGGGCGTCCCTGAAGCGGGCGAAGCCCTTGATCACCGTCACCTTGTTGTTGCCCAGCACCCGCTCGTAGGACTGGTGGATGCGGCCGATATAGGCCTGGCGGCTTTCCACCAGCGTGCTCCAGTCATGGCCCTTGAGTTCCAGGTCGAAGCCGTAATCGGCGGCGTAGAGCTTGACCGCCTCGGCGATCTGGGCGCCGTGCCACATCACCTTTTTCGGTACGCAGCCCACGTTGACGCAGGTGCCGCCCAGATCCTTGGCTTCAATCAGCGCCACTTTCTTGCCGTACATGGCCGCGCGGTTGGCGGAGGCGATACCGCCGCTGCCGCCGCCGATGGCGATATAGTCGAAATGTTGTGCCATATGTCTGCTCCGTGGTGGAATGGGGGTCAATTAACACTGTTGGCCGATTGTACACCAAGTTTCTGCCGGGCATCTGGTCAGTAATTGAGCACTCCGGCGGTCAATCAGGGAACAGGATCAGGAAAAGCTTGAACATTGGCGCCGCCGTCATCATGTTAGGGAATATCCCCTCCCTGCCCGCGGGCAGGCGACGGCCAAAACAATAAGAGGTACAGGACCATGACGAATCCGCTACTTACCATGGACGGCTTGCCGCCGTTCAGCCAGATCAAGCCGGAGCACATCAAGCCGGCGGTGGAGCATGCCATTGCGGATTGCAAGAAGCGGGTGGAAACGGTGCTGGCGCGCCACGAGGAGTTCACCTGGGACAACCTGGTGGCGCCGCTGGAGGAAGTGAACGACCACCTGAGCCGGATCTGGTCGCCCATCGGCCACCTGAACGGGGTGATGAACAGCGAGGCGCTGCGCCAGGCCTATGAGTCCTGCCTGCCGCTGTTGTCCGAGTACCATACCTGGATGGGCCAGCACGAGGGCCTGTTCGAAGCCTACCAAAGCCTGGCGGACCGGGACGATTTCAAGAAGCTGAGCCTGGCCCAGCAGAAGGAGGTGGACAACACCCTGCGCGACTTCCGGCTGTCGGGCATCGCCCTCGAAGCGGAGCAGAAGAAACGCTTCGGGGCCATCCAGGCCCGGCTGTCGGAGCTGGCTTCCACCTTCTCCAACCGGGTGCTGGACGCCACCCAGGCCTGGGTCAAGCACATCACCGACCAGGCGCTGCTGGCCGGCCTGCCCGAGTCCGCCCTGGCGGCGGCCGAGGCCCAGGCCAGGGCCCGGGAGCTGGACGGCTGGGTGTTCACCCTCGACATTCCCTCCTACCTGCCGGTGATGATGTACGCCGATGACGCCGCCCTGCGCGAGGAGCTGTACCGGGCCTATTGCACCCGGGCCTCGGATCAGGGCCCCAATGCCGGCCAGTTCGACAACACCGCCATCATAGAGGAAACCCTGGCGCTCAAGCAGGAGCTGGCCGAGCTGCTGGGCTACGACAACTATGCCCAGGTGTCCCTGGCCACCAAGATGGCCCGGAGCGAGCAGCAGGTGCTGGACTTCCTCGAACAGCTGGCCGAACGCTCCCATCCCCAGGGCGAGGCGGAACTGGCCGAGCTGACCGCCTTCGCCCGCGAGCAGCACGGCGTCGCGCGGCTCAACGCCTGGGACATCAGCTACTACGCCGAAAAGCTCAAGCAGCACAAGTACGCCATCTCCGACGAGGAGCTGCGCCCCTACTTCCCCGAACAGAAGGTGGTGCACGGCCTGTTCGAGACCGTGAAGCGGCTGTTCGGCATCAAGGTCAGGGAGCGCTTCGGGGTGGAGGTGTGGCATCCGGACGTGCGCTTCTTCGACATCTACGACGACAGCGGCGAGCTGCGCGGCAGCTTCTACCTGGATCTCTACGCCCGCGCCAACAAGCGCGGCGGCGCCTGGATGGACGACTGCATCGGCCGCCGCTACCGGGAGGACGGCAGCCTGCAGAAGCCGGTGGCCTACCTGACCTGCAACTTCAACGGCCCGGTGGGCGACAAGCCAGCCCTGTTCACCCACAACGAGGTGCTGACCCTGTTCCACGAGTTCGGCCACGGCATCCATCACATGCTGACCAAGGTGGACGTGGCCGGGGTGGCCGGCATCAACGGCGTGGCCTGGGACGCGGTGGAGCTGCCCAGCCAGTTCCTGGAAAACTGGTGCTGGCAGCCCGAGGCGCTGGCCTTTATCTCCGGCCACTTCGAGACCGGCGAGCCGCTGCCGGCGGACATGCTGGAGCGGATGCTGGCGGCGCGCAACTTCCACTCGGCGCTGATGATGCTGCGCCAGCTGGAGTTCGCCCTGTTCGACTTCCGCCTGCACATGGCCCGGGACGGCGCCCGGCCCGGCCGGGTACAGGAAATACTGAACCAGGTGCGCAGCAGGGTATCGGTGCTGCCGCCGCCCGAGTTCAACCGCTTCCAGCACAGCTTCTCCCACATCTTCGCCGGCGGCTACGCGGCGGGCTACTACAGCTACAAGTGGGCCGAGGTGCTGTCCAGCGACGCCTTCGCCCGCTTCGAGGAGGAAGGGGTGTTCTCGGCCAGGGTGGGCCGCGACTTCCTGCACGCGGTGCTGGAGCAGGGCGGCGCGAAAGAGCCGATGGAGCTGTTCAAGCAGTTCCGCGGCCGGGAGCCGAAGATAGACGCCCTGCTGCGCCACTCCGGCATCGCCGCCTGAGGGCACAGAAACATAAAAGGTGGCCGAGGCCACCTTTTTTGTGCCCGCCACTGGCCAGGCCCCGGCCGGATAAGGTATACACGGGTGACTCGCACGGGCTCTCGGACAATTTGGCGGTATGGAAAGCAAGGTCGCATCATGGTTTAACCTCTGGTGCCTGGATCAACTGGTGGAACAGCAGGTGGCCGACGGCGCCCTGTTGTGCCGGTTGCAGGAGGGGGGATGGCAGCCGGTGCTGGCCGCCGGCGTGGCCTTGCCCGAGGTGGCCCTGCACGGGTTGCGCAAGGGCCGGCAACCGCTGGGCCGGCATCACTGCCGGGCGCTGCAGGCCGGCGCGGGCTACTTCCTGTCCCTGTCGCCCTGTTATCCGGGCTATGGCCTGCTGTTCCTGTGGCAGCGCCGGGGCCAGCGCCTGCCGGCGGCCACCTGGCCCCGGCTGTTCCGTGCCATCTTCAGCCAGCACGATCGGGCCCGTATCGCCACCCGCTCGCTGATCCTGCTCAACCATCTGCCCCTGCCGCTGCTCAAGCTGAGCCCGACCGGCACCATCCTCTGGAGCAACCCCCAACTGCAGCGGGCCCTGGGCTTTGCCCCGGCCGAGCTGTCGGGCAAGTCGGTCAGCTACCTGACCCATTCCGCCGACTGGCCCGACAGCCTGCGCCTTTACCAGCGCCTGGGCCAGGAGCCGGGGCAGGGCATGGCCACCCTGGAGCAGCGTTACCTGCACCAGAACGGCCAGGTGTTCCGGGGACGCATGCACCTGACCCTGGTGCCCGACGAGCAGGGCCGGCCCGATCATTTCGTCGGCCTGCTGGAGGGACTGGAGCGGCAACGTCCGGACGAGGGCGGGCTGCAGCTGACCCAGAGCCTGGAGCAGTTCCGCCCGGAAGGGCTGATGATCTGCGATGCCAGCACCCGCATCCTGGCGGTGAACCCGGCCTTCGAGCGCATCACCGGCTACACCGCCTGCGAGGTGATCGGCCGTTTCCCCTCGCTGCTGAAGTCGGGCATGCATGCCAAGGAGTTCTACCAGGCCATGAACGCCGCGCTGCGGGAGCACGGCTGCTGGCAGGGCGAGGTGTGGAACCGGCGCAAGAACGGCCAGGTGTACCCGGAATTTCTCAGGATCACCACCCTGCGGCAGCGGGGGCGGGTCCGCCAGTACCTGGCGGTGTTCAGCGACATCAGCCACGTCAAGCCGTCGGCGCCGCAGCCGGTGCAACTGGCGGAGGAAGACGGCCTCACCGGCCTGGCCAACCGGGCCAGCTTCCAGCATCGCCTGAACCTGTGCTGCCAGGGGGGTGAACCCTTCGCCCTGATGATCCTGGATCTCAACAACTTCCGGCTGTTCAACAACGCCATGAACCACAGGGTGGGGGATCAGGTGCTGCGGGAAGTGGCGGGCCGGCTGCGGAGCCGGCTGCGCGGCGGCGATTTCCTGGCCCGCATCGGCAGCGACGAATTCGCGGTGCTGGTGCCCGGCATAGTGCAGCACCGCCAGGCGCGCATCTTCGGCAAGCACCTGCTGGGTGCGCTCAACCGGCCGCTGCACCTGGCCAGCCAGCACCTCTACGTGGATGCCACCCTGGGCGGGGCGCTCTGGCCCGGCGCCGAGGAGGAAGACGCCGAAAGCCTGCTGCAGCACGCGGAGCTGGCGCTGTTCGGTGCCAAGCAGAAAAAGCAGTCCCTGGCCCTGTACGACAGCCAGCTCAACCGCTTTCAGAGCCGCCGGCTGCGGCTGCAGCACGAGCTGGTGGAGGCCATCAAACAGGGCGGCCTCAGCCTGCACTACCAGCCCATCGTCGCGGCCGGGACCGGCAGCATCACCAAACTGGAGGCACTGGTGCGCTGGCAGCATCCCGCCCTGGGCTTCATCTCCCCGGCGGAGTTCGTGCCGGTGGCGGAGGAGTGCGGCATGGTGCAGGCCCTGGGCGACTGGGTGCTGAACCGGGCCTGCGCCGACCTGCGCCGGCTGCACCAGGCCGGCTACGACCTGGACATGGCCATCAACCGCTCCAGCCTGGAGTTCCAGAGCCTGGGGCTGGACGGCGGCGAATGGCTGTCGGTGATCCAGCAGCACGGCCTGTCGCCCCGGCACATCATCTTCGAGATCACCGAGTCCCTGTTCATGCAGGGCAATGAACAGCACCTGGAGCGGATCCGCGCCCTGCGCGAGGCGGGTTGCCGCATCGCCATCGACGATTTCGGCACCGGCTATTCGGCGCTCAACTACCTGCGCGCCTTTCCCATCGACCTGGTCAAGATCGACAAGAGCTTTATCGACCACCTGCCCGGCAACCGGCGCGACGGCCTGCTGCTGGAGGGCATACTGCGCATCATCGGCGACCTGGGCATGTCGGTGGTGATCGAAGGGATGGAAACCGAGGCCCAGGCGGCGTATCTTGCCGCCCAGCCCTGCCATTACCTGCAGGGCTACCTGATCGCCCGGCCCCTGGCCATTCGTGAATTGCTGCCTTTTTTGGAGTCCTATGGCGGACACTCAGTACCCGATACAGATTGATGTGGAAGACCCCGCCCTGGCGGACGAGGGCGGGCAACTGGCCCGGCGCCTGGCCGGGGTGACGGCGCCGGCGCCCTTCGCCCTGGTGTACAGCCAGGGCCGGCTGGAGCTGCGCAAGCTGGACGAGCCCAAACTCGGCGCCGTGTTCGTGGACTTTGTGGAAGGCGCCGTGGCGCACCGGCGCAAGTTCGGCGGCGGCCGGGGCCAGAGCATCGCCCGGGCGGTGGGGCTCAAGCACGGCCACAACCCGAGCGTGGTGGACGGCACCGCCGGCCTGGGCCGGGATGCCTTCGTGCTGGCCTCGCTGGGCTGCGCCGTGACCCTGTGCGAGCGCCATCCGGTGGTGCACGCCCTGCTCGCCGATGGCCTGCGCCGGGCGGCCCTGGATCCGGAGATCGGTGGCTGGGTTGCCGAGCGACTGCGGCTGCTGCCGTTCGGCCAGGGCCTGGCGGACATCACCGACGCACCGGATGTGGTCTACCTGGATCCCATGTTTCCCCACAAGAAGAAGTCGGCGCTGGTGAAGAAGGAAATGCGGGTGTTCCACTCCCTGGTGGGCGCGGACGAAGACGCCGACGCCCTGCTGCCCCAGGCGCTGGCCCTGGCCCGCGCCCGGGTGGTGGTCAAGCGGCCCGATTACGCCGGCTTCCTCGACGGGGTCACGCCTTCGGCGCAGATCGAGAGCAAGAACAACCGCTTCGATCTCTATGTGAAAGCGGCGCTGTAGGCCGGCAGCCGGGCGGGCTGCTTGCGATGGCGATACGCGAGGAAGTATGCTGTAAATTAGTTTATACTAATTTAAATCGGCTTCCGCCATCAGGAGGACAACAACATGACTCGGCACGGCGCCCCGCTCGTCAGGGCCTTTCTGGACCAAGACAGCGAAACTTTCAGCTATGTGGTGTACGACCGGCCCGGCGGCCAGGCGGTGGTGATCGACCCGGTGCTGGACTTCGACTACAAGTCGGGCCGTACCCGCACCGACACGGCGCAACAACTGGTGGACTTTGTCCGGGAACAGGGGCTGACCCTGCACTGGATACTGGAAACCCACGCCCACGCGGATCACCTGTCGGCGGCCCCCTTCATCCGCGAGCAACTGGGCGGCAGGATCGCCATCGGCGAGCATATCCGGGAGGTGCAGGGCATCTTCCGCCGGGTCTTCAACCTGGAACGGGCCTTCCTGCCCGACGGCAGCCAGTTCGATCAGCTGTTCGCCGATGGCGACACCTTCGAGGTGGGCGAACTCCGCTTCCGGGTGATGCACACCCCCGGCCATACCCCGGCGGATTTGGCCTATATCGTCAACGAACAGGCGGTCTTCGTCGGCGATACCCTGTTTATGCCGGATGTGGGCACCGCCCGGTGCGATTTTCCCGGCGGCAGCGCGAGCCGGCTGTACCAGTCCATCCATCGTCTGCTGGCCCTGCCCGAGGACACCGTCATCTATATCTGTCACGACTATCCCAGGCCGGGACGGGAACACCAGTACCTGACCACGGTCGGCGAGCAGCGCCGGCACAATATCCATGTGCGGGAGGGCGTCGAAGAGGCCGAATTCGTGACGATGCGCGACGAGCGGGACGCCACCCTGGCCATGCCCCGGCTGATCCTGCCGGCCATCCAGGTCAATATCCGCGCCGGTCGTATGCCGCCGCCGGAAGACGACGGCGGCATCTACCTGAAGATCCCCATCAACCGCTTGTAGCCGCCTGAACGGCAGGCTCAGGCCTGCTGCAGCATGGCGGTGATGGTGCCGGCCTGGCTGCGGATGCGCGCCACCACCTGACCGGCCCGGGCCGACACCTCGGTGGACTGGCCCTTCAGCTCGTCCATCAGCCCCATGAAACGGCCCAGTTCGGCGGCCTGGCTGTCGGCGTGGCCGGCGCCCCGCTCCGCCACCGTGGTGGTGGCCTGGGAGGTGGCGCGCACCTGCTCGGTCACCTCCATCAGGGTCTGGGCCTGATCGTGCTGGGCGGCGGCGGCCTGCATCATCTTGCTGATGGTCAGGTTGAGCTCGTCGCTGGCCAGGCGCAGCCGCTCCATGATGCCGCCGATCTCGCTGAGCGAGCCCTGGGTATTGCCCGAGAGCTTGCGCACCTCGTCCGCCACCACCGCGAAGCCCCGCCCGTGCTCCCCGGCCCGGGCCGCCTCGATAGCCGCATTGAGCGCCAGCAGGTTGGTCTGTTCGGCGATCTGCTGGATCACCCCGATGATGGCGGAGGCGTCGCCGACCGAGCGGACCAGGCTGTCCAGGGCCTGGCGGCCGGTTTCGGCGGCCTGCTGGCTCTGCTCGGCGGTGTGTACCAATTGCTCCACCTTTTCCCGGCTGACGCCCATGGCCTGCAGGTTGTCGCGGGCGGTGAGGGCGATGTCGTCGGTGGCCTGGCGCATCTGCTGGGCCAGGTGGTTGAGCTCGTTGACCATGTCGACGCTGCCGCTCATGGTCTGGTCGGTGGTCTGGGTATGGCGCTGGATATCCAGCACCTCTTCGATCATCTGCTCCAGGGCCTGGGACACGTGCTGCAGCTGCCCGGCCCGGCTGTGCTGCTGTTGCTGCAGGCTTTCGATCAGGCCGTTGAAACTGGTGGCGATCTGGCCCAGCTCGCTGTTGGGGTGGGTTACCGGCAGGGTGGCGAGCTGGCCGTCCTGCACCAGCTGGCGGAAGGCGTTGCGCAGCAGGCGCAGGCGGTTGACCACCAGCACCCGCTGGAACAGGTAGCTGAGCAGGGCGAACAGCAGCAGGGTGGCGCACAGGGCCAGCAGCAGCAGGGCCAGTTGCCGGTATTCCTGCACGCGGACCGCTTCCTGCCGCTCCACCAGCAAATCCAGCTGTTGCTCAATGTCGTTCAGGCTGGCGCCCAGGGCGTCCGAGGCCTGGCCGCGCAGGGCCAGGGTGTCCTGGGTGTTGCCCAGCTCCTTGGGGTAACGGTTGAGCAGGCTGTGCACCTCCCGGCGGGGGGCCTCGCCCAGCTCCACCGGCTTGGGTTTGCGCAGGGCGAACTCGTCCACTTCCTGCTCCTGGTAGATGCCCAGCAGGGGCAGGGCCTGGAGCTGGACGGACAGCTGGGTCAACTCGTTCAACTGAAAGTCCAGGGCCTGGCGGAGCTGGGGGCTGTTGTCGCCGATATAGCCCTGGCGCAGGTGGATAAGGCGGGGCAGGGCGGCCAGCATTTCCCCCACCAGGGCCTGGTAGCGGGGGGCCAGGCTGTGGGGGGCGTCGGCGTAGCGGGCCAGGGCCCTGAGCTGGTCGGCCAGCTCCTGTTCGGCGTGTTGCAGCAGGTGCTGGCTGTTGCCGGAAAGCTTGCCCGCCTCGCGGAAGTCGTGGGTCAGCTGCTGATGGAGCCGCGCCACCGCCTGTTGCGCCGGCTCGCCGCCGGCATGGTGGCCGAGGGCGGTTTCCATCGCCTGCAACTGGTGCTCGGCCTCGGTCATCAGGCTGGTGTCGCCGCTCGCCAGGTAGGCGGAGATGGTGCGGTAGAGGGAGATATTGGCATCGCGGCGCAGCTGCTCCAGCCCGGCGCGGGTTGCTTCCCCCTGCTGCAGGCGCAGATCTCCCAGGTAGAAGGCGCCGGCCAGCAGCAGCGCCAGGGCGATCAGCAGCAGCGAAGACAACATCGAAAACAGCGAAACTTTCATCGGCCAGACCCTAACGTATCCTTGTGGCCGGCAGACTAAGACAATCTCGTGACAGTTTTATGACGAGGGCAGCGATAGCACCGTCTGCATCAGCCGCTGGTGCAGCGGCTGGGCGGCCAGGGGAGCGGGATCGATCAGCTCCAGCCGGCCTTCCCGCTGGGGGGCGATGCGATAGACGCTGAGCCGGCCGTCCACCTTGTTGAAGGCGCGCCAGCCGTCTTCCACCCGCAGCACCGCCTTCAGCCTCGCCACCTCGAATTCGGCGCAAAACGCCTCGACCGCCGCCTGGTCGAACACCACCTCGTCGAGAAAGCGCCAGCCGATGGAAAAATGATCCTGGCCGTGGTTGCTGTAGCGGCGCCAGGGCTGGCCGCGGCTGAGGCGGGGGCCGGGGTCGGCGAGCAGCGGCCGGGGGGCGTTCTGTTCGTGGGCCTGGGGATGGGCCGCCCGGCGCTCCGGATTGTGCTCGCCCTGCAGCCAGGCCGGATCCAGCTGGCCCTGGCAGACCTCCACCAGCGCCTGCTTGGGCGGCCGGTAGCCGTCCAGGCCCCGGCGCAGGGCCTCGAGCTCCGCCTCGCTGCACAGGTCCGTTTTGTTGGCCACCAGTATGTCCGCCAGGGCCAGCTGATCCTGGTAGGTGTCGTGCTCCCGGTAGCGTGGGTCGGCCCACTGGCGCGGGTCCACCAGGCAGAAGGCGGGGCCCAGTTGCAGTACCTCCCGGTAGTGCTCGTTGGTGAGAATGTCGAGGATGCGGCTGGGGTGGCCCAGGCCGCTCGGCTCGATCAGCAGGCGATCGGGCCTGGCCTTGTGCAGCAGGGCGTTGAGTCCGATCTGGAAGGGCAGGCCGGACACGCAGCACAGGCAGCCGCCGGGCACTTCCTTGATGGTGGCGCCCTGATCGCTGAGCAGGGCGCCGTCTATGCCCACCTCGCCGAACTCGTTGACCAGGATGGCCCAGCGCTCCTGCTCCGGCTTGTGGGCCAGCAGGTGGCGCAGCAGGGTGGTCTTGCCGCTGCCGAGAAAGCCCATGACGAGGTGGGTGGTGACGGGAGTGCTCATGAGTGGGTCCGGGAAAATGGTTTTGTTACTTTATAACATATTTTGACAAGGGCGGGTAAGGGCCGAGGCCTTCCTTAAACCAACCGCCTTGGCACAACGGTGGGTAGGCGCGTCGTACAGACGGCGGAAAACTTCAGGCTGAACTAAACAGGCAACGTCTATACCAGAAAGAAAGACAAAGGGTCCACTCCGGCCGACCGTCACATGCCAGGGATGGCATGTGCGAGCGTACAGGGATGTATTTACAGCGTGTCGGCGGAGTGGGCCCTTTGGCTGACTTCGTTAAGGTGTTCAGACGACGAAGTCAATAAACTGAACGGCGGGCGTGCCCGCCGTGGGAACAAATGCCTCAGGGCTGGATCACCACCCTGCCCCTGAGTTTGCCGGCCAGCAGATCCCGGGCCGCCGCTATGCTCTGCTCCAGGGTCAGCACCTGGGCCTGGTCTTCGAAGTCGAGCGGCAGGCTTTCCTGCAGCCGCTGCCAGGCTTCGATGCGCTTGGCCTTGGGCATATAGACCGAGTTGATGCCGAGCAACTGCACCCCGCGCAGGATAAAGGGCATGACGGTGGTGTTGAGGGCCACGCCGCCGGCCAGGCCGCAGGCGGCCACGGCGCCGTCCATTTTGGTCTGGCTCAGGATCTTGGCCAGGGTGCGGCCGCCCACGGTGTCCACGGCGCCGGCCCAGCGCTGGGTTTCCAGCGGCGCCGGCTCGGCGTCCAGCTCGGCGCGGGGGATGATGGCGGCCGCGCCCAGGGAGGTCAGCCAGTCACCGTGCTCGGGCCGGCCGGTGGAGGCATGCACCTCGAAGCCGGCGCCGGCCAGCAGCCGCACCGCCACCGAACCCACGCCGCCGGTGGCGCCGGTGACCAGCACCGGGCCCTGGCCGGGGGTGATGCCCGCATGCTCCAGCGCCATCAGGCTGAGCATGGCGGTAAAGCCGGCGGTGCCGATGGCCATGGCCCGCTTGGCGCTCATGCCCGGCGGCAGGGGGATCAGCCAGTCTCCCTTGGCGCTGGCCTTCTCCGCCAGGCCGCCCCAGTATTGTTCGCCCACGCCCCAGCCGGTAAGCAGCACCTCGTCGCCGATGCGGTAGTCCGGGTGATCCGAGGCCAGCACGGTGCCGGCGTAGTCGATGCCGGGCACCATGGGCCACTGGCGCACTATCTTGCCCTTGCCGGTAATGGCCAGGGCGTCCTTGTAGTTGAGGGTGGAGTAGTCGACCTTCACCAGCACGTCGCCGGTGGTGAGCTGGTGCTCGTTCAGCCGCTGCAGGCGGGCTTGGGTTTGTTTGCCGGATTCTTCTAATAGTAGGGCGGTAAACATGGTGTTCTCCTCGGCACTGTTTCCTATGACCCAGTGTAAGGAGGCCGGTGCGGATTGCCATGGCCGGCACCGGCTAAATTGCGATTTTGTGACCCCGGCGCCATCAGGTCCGGGCGGCTTCCGGGGTTTTGATCCAGGCTTCGTTGAGCCAGAGCGAGGCGATGATGATGAGTCCGCCCAGGCCGAGCCGCAGCAGGTCCGCTTCCCGGTTCCAGATCAGCAGGTTGACCAGCAGGCCGGCGGGCACCAGGGCGTTGTTCATGATTGCCAGGGCGCCGGCATTGACCAGGGTGGCGCCCTTGTTCCACAGGAAATAGCCCAGGCCCGAGGCGCCCAGGCCCAGCCACAGCAGTATGCCCCACTGCAGGCCGCTGGCGGGGTAGCGGTCGCTGCCGAGCCACAGCCAGGCCGGCACCACCACCAGCAGGGCGCCCAGGTAGAAATAGCCGAACAGCCGATGCTGGGGCGGATGTTGCGGATAGCGCTCCATCAGCACCTTGTAGCCGACCTGGCCGAGGGCGAAGCAGAGGTTGGCGCCCTGCACCACCGCGAAACCGAGCAGGTAGGTGTCGGTGATGCCGTCGAAGCGGATCACCAGGGCGCCCAGCACCGCCAGGGCGGCGGTGAGCAGGTAGCCGGGGTTGAAGCGCCGGTTGAGCAGATCGTAGATCAGGGTGACGTAGATGGGCGTGAGCACGGTGAAGATCAGCACCTCGGGCACCGTCAGCAACAGGAACGACTGGTAATAAAAGAGATACATGATGCCGAGCTGCACGGCGCCGCAGCCCATCAGCCCCAGCGCCAGCCGCGCCGGCAGGCGCCGGGAGAGGAAGGGCAGGAACAGCAGGGCGGCCAGGGCCACGCGGCTCAGCACCGAGAAGTAGCTGTCCACGGCGCCGGCCAGGTAGACGCCGATCAGGCTGAAGGAAAAGGCCCACAGCAGGGTGACAAAGACCAGATAGGACATGGGTGAATTTTCGTCATTGGTAAAGATGGGGCGCTATGATGGCGCAAAGCCGGGGGCCGATCCAGCCGCGGGCCCATAAAAAAAGCCGGCGCAATGCACCGGCCCGGGACCAACATCAGGTTTGTCATAAAGGAGAGAATGACGTCCCCAAACAAAGTGGTTCAACACCACACGCAGAACTCTTGGGCATCGCGCCCGAAAAGGTTGTCAGCGTGGCAACCCGTGCCGCCCGACCCCGAACATTCCGTTTTTGTCGTCATACCGGCATTACCTCGAATAACCCCGGTATCACGACAGACAGGCAGTACCCCCCATGATGCCACCATGCCCAGAACCCTGTTCGGTCAGGCCGCCGGATGAAACAACTCCACCACGCCGACGATTAACTTGTCTGTGGCGCACATTCTATGGTCAGATAATTCATGTAAGAAATGAATTATCACCATGGAAGTATGGTAAATATCGATGGATAATCTCTATCAACGGCTGGATCTGAACCTGCTGCGGGTGTTCGACGTGCTGATGCAAAGCCGCAACGTCACCCGGGCGGCGGAGCAGCTGAACCTGTCCCAGTCCACCGTCAGCCATGCCCTGGCCCGGCTGCGCCTGGCTCTGGGCGATCCCCTGTTCGTGATGACCCGCAAGGAGATGCGGCCCACGGGCCGGGCCCAGGCGCTGGCGGCACCGGTGCGCCAGGCCCTGGCCCTGCTGGAGCAGGGGGTGCGCCAGTCGGCGGGGTTCGAACCCGCCTCCTCGACCCGCACTTTCCGCCTGGCGGTGCCGTCCTCCATCGAACACGGCGCCGTGCCCCAACTGGTGGAGCTGCTGCACCGGCGGGCGCCGGCCTGCCGGCTGGCCATCAGCGAGCTGGTCGACTCCGACTACGAAGACAGTCTGGCCCGGGGCGGCCTGGATCTGGTGGTGGGCTTTGCCGGCGCCGGCCACCTGTCCCCGCGGCTGCTGTGCGAACCCTGGTTCGACAACCCCATGGTGTGCCTGTCGGCGCGGGGCAGCGGCCTGCCCGAAGTGATGTCGGCCGCCGAACTGGTGGCCTGGAGCCATGTGTCCACCTCCACCTGGGGCCACAACCAGACCCTGGTGGAACACTGGCTGAAGGAGCAGGGGCTGGAGCGCCATATCGCGGTGTGGGTGCCGAGCTTCGAGGCGCTGCCCAAGCTGCTGGCCACCGGTCGCTACCTGGCCATGGTGCCGGAGCTGATCGCCCGGGATTTCTGCCATTACTACCCGTTGCAGAGCCACCGCCTGGACGAGCCGTTGTACAGCACCTATGTGCTGGCCCAGCATCCGCTGACCGAGTTCGATCCGGCGCTGGTCTGGTTCCGGCAACTGCTGCGGGAGGTGGGAGAGAGCTTGTGCCGGGTGGAGTGAGGGCCGCGGCTTGATGACAACCTCGCCTGTTGCACTGGCAGGAGTCGGCCAAAGGGCCAACTCCGCCGACACGCTACAAAATATGACACTCGCTGTTTCGGCCTGCTGCGAACATTCACTGGATGTTCGGTCAGGCCGAAACCGCTCGTCGCGGCGAGCAAGCTCGCCCCCTGTAAGCTCGCACATGCCATCCCTGGCATGTGACGGTCGGCGGAGCCGTTCCCTTTGTCCGCCTGTACTGGTTCAGGTGTTGCCTGTTTAGGTAAGCCCGAAGGTTTGTCAGCAGCCAACCGCCCTTGGGGCTTATTCCTTGGGCAGGGGCACCACCAGCATGTCGCAGGGCACGGTGTTCATCAACTGACGGGCGGAGGAGGTGAGCAGGCTCCAGAAGCTTTGCTCGTGGCCGCAGACCAGCAGGTCGATCTGGTTCTGCTCCACCGCTTCGTTCACTTTCAGCGCCAGATCGCCGCAGATCACCAGCTTTTTCTCGATGGGATAGCCCAGATCGCCCAGGTATTCCTCCAGCCGCTGCTTGGCGTCGGCCACCACCTGATCCTGGATATTGTCGATATCGATGTCGATCATCTCGGTGTAGAGATCCTTGAGATCCACATCCACGTGGATGACGGACAACTTGGCCTGGTTGGCACGGGCGCGATCCACCGCCTTGGCGATCACCTTGCGGTTTTTCTCGGTCATGTCGACCGCCGCCAGGATATGCTTGTACTGATAGGGTTCTGTCATGGCACTTCTCCTTTTTTCCCAAGTCTATCAATCCATTAGCCGTTAAACCGTGAGCTGGGCGGGAATTTCGCACCGCGCCTGATGCCAGCAGCATAGGCCAGGACGGGCGGCCGGGACAAGATGGCCGGGACGCTATTTCAGCCCCGGCTGGCCTGGATCAAATAACGGCGGGGACTGTTGGCCGGTTCGGTAAAGGTGCCCAGTCGTACCCGGTAGCCCCGCTCTTCGAGGAACAGGGCCCGGTCCAGCAGCAGCCACAGCTCCAGCGGGTAGCGGTAGAGGTGGCGCACCAGCTCGATGCGCTGGACCATCAGCCGGCGCGGCTCGGCCCGGGCCAGCCAGTGCTCGCCGTTCAGGGTGGCGGGGGCGGGGATCTCCTTTTGCCCGCAGGCCCAGCGGGCGAAGTCGGCGAAATCGCCGCTCAGCAGCTGTTTGGGGAAGGAGGGCAGCGGCAGGTATTCATCCTGTCCCCTCAGCGCCCGTTGCAGCTCGTCGAAGGCCAGCCGCCAGCTCAGCTCGATGCGGCGCAGCCGGCGCACCCGTTCGCCGCCGGTCACCTGCTGCTGCAGCGGCAGCCGCAGATCCTGGCGGTCCAGCCCGAGATCCCGGGCCCGGCCGGCGGCGGACAGCGGCCGGTAGCGGTCGCCCTCGATCAGGTGGTAGCAGCAGGGAGAGAGCGCCAGCGTCCGGGTGCCGGCGGCGGCCGCATGGCGCAAAAAGCGCAGGTGCAGCTCGCCGCAGGCGTGCAGGGCCAGGGCCTGCTGCTCGGCAGCGAAGAGCCCGGCGGCGGCCTCGGCCAGGGCATCGGCGCAGACAAAGCGGTGCTCGAGCCCGAGTCGCTCGGCCAGCTGCTCGCCCTGGCGGCACAGATCCGGGTTCCATTCCAGGCTGGTGACCGGCCGCGCCGACTGCTGGGCCAGCAGCCGGCCGAGGTGGCCCTTGCCGGCGCACCACTCCAGGATGGGATGAGTTCCGCTGATATTGGCGGCAAAATCCTTGATCTGCGCCCATTTCCGTCCGGGGATGCCGTTGCTCCAGCGCGGGGTGGCATAGTCGGCGGCCCGCGCCAGCGGCGGGAGCCGCGGCCGGTTGAGGGCGACGGCGTCCGGGCGCCACTCGGCCAGGCAGGCCTGGGCGGCGGCCGGGTCGGCCTCCAGCGCCTCCAGTTGGGCGTCGTCCAGTTCTTCGAGCAGGGGGGCGAGTTCCGGCCAGGGCAGGGAATCGCAGGTAAAGGGATAGCGCTGCCAGTCGCCGCGGGTGCGGTGCAGCAGGGTGCTCAGGGTATCGAAAAGATCGGCCAGGTCGCTCATGGGGGCGGATTATAGCGCCGAGCCCGGCGCCGTGATAGCGGGGGCGGGACCGGGGCGCTAGAATAGCGCCTTTGTGTCGACGAGAGGGGAAGCCCATGCAGGCCTGGGATGTAATCGTGATCGGCGCCGGCGCCGCCGGCCTGATGTGTGCCGCCGAGGCGGGCAAGCGGGGGCGGCGGGTGCTGGTGCTGGATCACGGCAAGCGCATCGGCCGCAAGATACTGATGTCCGGTGGCGGCCGCTGCAACTTCACCAACTACCATGTAGAGCCCAAGGCGTTCCTCTGCGCCAACCCCCATTTCGTCAAGTCGGCCCTGGCCCGCTATACCCAGTGGGACTTTATCGCCCTGGTGGACAAGCACCGTATCGCCTTCCACGAAAAGACCCTGGGCCAGCTGTTCTGCGACGATTCGGCACAGAACATCGTCGATATGCTGGTGAAAGAGTGCGAACAGGCCGGCGTCAGCATCCGCCTGCGGGCCGAGATCCTGGAGGTGGAGCGGCTGGGCGAGGGCTTTACGGTCGCCACCCACGACGAAGCCTACAGCTGCCATTCCCTGGTGGTGGCCACCGGCGGCCTGTCCATGCCCAAGATCGGCGCCTCCCCCTTCGGCTACAAGCTGGCGGAGCAGTTCGGCTTGCGGGTGCTGCCCACCCGGGCCGGCCTGGTGCCCTTTACCCTGCAGCCGGAAGACAAGCAAAGCCTGGAGCCCCTGGCCGGGGTGAGCCTGCCGGTGGTGGCCGAGAGCGAGGACGGCACCCGCTTCGCCGAAAACCTGCTGTTCACCCACAGGGGCCTGTCCGGCCCGGCGGTGCTGCAGATCTCCTCCTACTGGCAACCCGGCGAGCGGGTCTGCTTCGAGCTGCTGCCCGCCGGCCGGCTGGCCGAGGGAGTGGCGGACAGCCCCAACCAGGAACTGAAGACCTGGCTCGGCCGCCAACTGCCCAAACGGCTGGTGGAGGCGCTGCTGGCGCGGGAAGGGCTGGTGAACAAGCCGCTCAAGCAATACACCCCGAGGGAGCTGGCGGCGATAGAGGAAAGGCTGACGGCCTGGTCGCTGAAGCCCGGCGGCACCGAGGGCTACCGCACCGCCGAGGTGACCCTGGGCGGGGTGGACACCCACGAACTCTCCTCCAAGACCATGATGGCCAACAAGGTGCCCAACCTCTATTTCGTGGGCGAGGTGATGGACGTCACCGGCTGGCTGGGCGGCTACAACTTCCAGTGGGCCTGGAGCTCCGGTTGGTGCGCCGGCCAGGTGGTGTGAGTGCCAGTTGCCTTATAGGCGACATGACCACTAAGATGGCCCGGTTTCCGGGGCATGGCCCCTTCTGCTTCTGCCGATGAGCGAGCGTATCCCTGATGGAAAGACTGATTGAAAAACTGATGTATTCGTCGCGCTGGATCATGGCGCCGATCTACCTGGGGCTGAGCCTGGTGCTGGTGGCGCTGGGCGTCAAGTTCTTCCAGGAAATCCTGCATATCCTGCCCAATATCCTGGCGATGAAGGAAGTGGATCTGATCCTGGTCACCCTGTCGCTGATCGACATCGCCCTGGTGGGCGGCCTGATCGTGATGGTGATGTTCTCCGGCTACGAAAACTTCGTGTCCCGGCTGGACGTGGAGGAGAGCGACGACAAGCTGGGCTGGCTGGGCAAGCTCGACGCCGGCTCGCTGAAGAACAAGGTGGCCGCCTCCATAGTGGCGATCTCCTCCATCCACCTGCTGAAGGTGTTTATGAACACCGAGAATATTCCCAACGACAAGATCAAGTGGTACCTGCTGATCCATATCACCTTCGTGCTGTCGGCCTTCGCCATGGGCTATCTGGACAAGATCACCCGTAGCAAATGAGGCGGACGGGCTGGAGTCTTGGCCAGCCCGTGGCTATGCTGCCGGACACCCGAGCCTGCTGATCACCCTGTTCTTCGTGTACAAGGACGGGCATGCCCTCGCCGTTCAACTGGATCGGGTGGGCGAGTCCGTGCTGGGCGGACATTGGGCCCGGTTTTCCCGCATGGTGCCGGCCACCGTCAGCTCCACCGTCACCGGCATGGGGCTGGTCGCCCTGGGCGAGGGGGCGGTGCTGGGCATCGCCTACTGGCTTGCCGGCGTGCCGTCTCCGGTGGCGCTGGGGGTGTTGACCGGCTTTATGGCCCTGATCCCCGGCGGCGCGCCGCTGTCCTTTACCCTGGTTTCGCTCTACCTGGCCGGCACCGGAGAGACAGTGATGGCGGCGGGCCTGTTTTTGTGGGGCGTGATCGAGCTGTTTATCGTCGACAAGACCATCAGGCCGCGGCTGGTGGGCGGCCCCATCAAGTTGCCTTTTCTGCCGACCTTTTTCGGCCTTGTCGGCGGGGTGACCACCATGGGCATTGTCGGTCTTTTTATCGGCCCGGTGCTGATGGCGTTGCTGGTGGCGATCTGGCGTGAATGGCTGCACAGCCTGGGCCCGGCCTCGCAGCCATGAGGAGCAGGGCGTTTCCCGAGCGACCAGGATGATGATGTGGCGCGCTTTAGTTTGGCTTGTTCAGAGGCGCGATCGCGATTGAGTTGGTTGGCCTCCCGGCGGCGTCGGCACCCCGGCTCAGGGCGTCTCGCCGCCGGCCGATGCCTGCCCACCGGCGTCGGCCAGCGGGCTGGCCAGCACCTTGTCGATGCGGTTGCCGTCGAGATCCACCACCTCCAGCCGCCAGCCCTCCCAGTCCAGGTGTTCGCCGGTGCCGGGCATGCGCCCCCACAGCCACAGCAGCATGCCGCCCAGGGTATGGTAGCGGCCGCGTCCGTCTCCCGGCAGCCGCTTCAGGCCGAGCCGGTCCTGCAGCTCGTGCACCGGAAGCAGGCCGTCCAGCAGCCAGGAGCCGTCTTCCCGTTGCACGGCCCAGGCCTCCCCGGGCTCCGGTGAGCTGAACTCCCCGGCCAGGGCTTCCAGCAGATCCTGCTGGGTCACCAGCCCCAGGACGTCGCCGTATTCATCCACCACGAACACCATGCGGATGCCGGAGCGGCGGAACTGCGCCAGCAGTTGCAAGCCGGTCTGGGATTCGGGCACGAACACCGCGGGTTGCAGCAGCTCGCCCAGCGCCGGCGGCGAGGCACTGAGCTGCTGGCGCAACAACTGCTTGGCGGTGACCACGCCCAGCACCTCCTGGATATCGCCCCGACACACCGGGAAGCAGGAATGCTCGGAGTCGTTGACCCGCGCCAGCATGAGCTCCCGGGGATGATCGATGTCCAGGAAGACGATGTCGCTGCGCGGTGTCATCAGCGAGAGGATCCGTCGGTCGTCGAGGCGGAAAATCTTGCGCACCATGTCGTGTTCATAGGGCTCGATCACCCCGCTGAGGGAGCCTTCCACCAGCATGGCGTCGATGTCTTCCTCGGTCAGGTGGCTGCCGCCCGGCGCCTGCTGGCCGAGCAGCCGCAGCAGGCCGTCGGTCGAGACGGACAGCAACCAGACGAAGGGGCGCGACAGCTGCGCCAGCCAGGACACGGGCCGGGCCACGCGCCGGGCGATGCCCTCGGCGTTGAACTGGGCGAGCCGCTTGGGCACCAGTTCGCCGACGACGATGGAGACATAGGTGATGCCGGCCACCACCATCACGGTGGCCGCGATGGCGCTGGCGCCCGGGCTCAGGCCGGCCTCCCGCAACAGCCCGGCGAGGGGACCGGCCAGGACCGCTTCCCCCACTATGCCGTTGAGCAGGCCGATGGCGGTGATGCCGATCTGCACGGTGGAAAGAAACTGGGTCGGCTCCCGGCCGAGGCGGACCGCCACCGCCGCCGCCCGGTCGCCTTCGTCGGCCAGCCGTTGCAGGCGGCTCTTGCGGGCGGTGACCAGGGCGATCTCCGCCATGGCGAAGAGGCCGTTGCACAGGATCAGGGCGATTAACAGAACGAACTCCATACGGCCTCCTCGGTGTCCCGGCTCAGCCGGCGGTGGAAGAACGGTGGCGGGCCCAGAGCCGCAGACTCAGCTTGGCCGCTTCGTCCAGCAGCAGCACGCTGGACGCCACCAGGGCGCAGCGCAGCCAGTCGCCCGGGCCGAGGGCGACGGTGGCGAACACCTGCTGCAACGGCGGCCAGTGCACCACCAGCAGCTGCAGCAGCAGCACGGCCGCCAGCGCCAGCCACAGCTTGCCGTTGGCCAGGAAATGGCGGTTGAAGGCCGAGCCCTGCTCCACCCGAGCGTTGAACACGTTGAAGAACTGGTACAGCACGAAGGTGGTGAAGGCCAGGGTGCCGGCCCGCTCCGGCGCGTCCTGCGCCAGGCCGTAGACGAACATCGCCAGGGTGCCCGCCGTCATGGTCAGGCCGTACAGCGCCAGCCGGCCCAGGCGCCGGCCGGACAGGATCTGCGCCCCGGGCGGGCGCGGCGGCTCCCGCATCAGGCCGGGCCGGGGTGGCTCCACCCCCAGGGTCATGGCGGGCGGGCCGTCCATGATGATGTTAATCCACAGCAGCTGGATGGCGGTAAAGGGCATCGGCAGGCCCAGCAGGGTGGCGGTGAGCACGGTGAGGATGGCGGCGATGTTGGTGGACAGCTGGAAGCGCACGAACTTGACGATGTTGTCGTAGATGGTGCGGCCTTCCTCCACCGCCTGCACTATGGTGGCGAAGTTGTCGTCGGTCAGCACCAGGGTCGCCGCCTCCCGGGTCACGGCGGTGCCGGTGATGCCCATGGCGACGCCGATGTCCGCCGCCTTGAGGGCGGGGGCGTCGTTGACCCCGTCGCCGGTCATGGCGGTGACGTGGCCGTCGGCCCGCAGCGCCCGGACGATCTTGACCTTGTGCTGGGGAGAGACCCGAGCGAATACCGTGATGTCGTCGATGCGGCGGGCCAGTTCGGCGTCGTCCATGCGCTCCAGCTCGGCACCGGACAGCACCCCGCCCGGCAGCCCCAGTTCCCGGGCGATGGCCGCCGCCGTGGTCTTGTGATCGCCGGTGATCATCTTCACCTGGATGCCCGCGGCCCGGCAGTGGGCGATGGCCTCGGCCGCCTCGGGGCGCGGCGGATCCATCAGCCCCACCAGCCCCAGGAAGGTCCAGTCGCCGACCCAGCGCCAGAGATCCTCGCCCGGGTCGAAATCGCGGGCCGGGATCTCCCGCTGGGCCACGGCCAGCACCCGCAGCGCCTGACCGGCGAGGTGGTCGTTTTCCCGGGTGATGGCGCGGGCGGCGGCGTCGTCCAGCGGGCGGGGGCCGTCGCCGTGTTGCCAGTGGCTGGCGTGGCTGAGCAGGATGTCCGGCGCCCCCTTGATGTACATCAGCACCCGGTCGCCCCGGTGGTGGAAGGTGGCCATGAACTTGTGGGCCGAGTCGAAGGGGATCTCGGCGAGGCGCGGCGCGCGCTCCTGCTCCCGCTGGGGATCCAGGCCGCCCTTCTGGGCCAGCACATAGAGGGCGCCCTCGGTCGGATCGCCGATGAGCTTGCCGTCGCGCACCCGCGATTCGGTGCACAGCGCCATGGGCGGCAGCATGGCCGCCGGCCCGGGGCCGCCCTCGCTGTGGATCCGGCCGTCGCTGCCATAGCCCTGGCCGCTGGCGCTGAAGCGGTGGCCCGCGTGCCAGCCGGCCCGGGCGGTCATCTGGTTGAGGGTGAGGGTGCCGGTCTTGTCGGTGCAGATCACCGTGGTGGCGCCGAGGGTTTCCACCGCCGCCAGTTTCTTCAGGATGGCCTTCTTGCGCGCCATGCGCCACATGCCGATGGCCAGGGTCACGGTGACTACGGCGGGCAGGCCTTCGGGCACGGCGGCCACCGCCAGGGCGACCGAGGTCATCGCCGCTTCGGCCCAGGGCGTGCCGCGCAGCAGGGTCATGGCGAAGATGGCCACCACCACCACCCCGGCGATGGCCGCCAGCCGCTTGCCCAGCCGATCCAGCTGCCGCTGCAGCGGGGTTTCCCCTTCCGGGGCCTGGGCGATCAGCGTCGCTATGCCGCCCATTTCGGTGTTCATGCCGGTGGCCACCACCAGCATTTCGCCCCGGCCCCGGCTGACGGTGGTGTTCATGTACAGCATGTTGCAGCGCTCGCCCAGGGGCAGATCGTCCTCCGCCAGCGGCGGGGCGAGCTTGCCGACCGGCTGGGACTCCCCGGTCAGCGCCGCCTCCTGCACCTCCAGGGCGTGGGCGGCCAGCACCCGGCCGTCGGCCGGCACCTGATCGCCCGCTTCCAGCAGCACCAGGTCGCCGGGCACCAGCTCGGCGGCGGCCAGTTCCTGCACCTGGCCGTTGCGCCTGACCCTGGCCCTGGGCACCAGCATGCCCTTGAGCGCGGCCAGGGTGCGTTCCGCCCGGTGCTCCTGGTAAAAGCCGAGGGCGGCGTTGAACAGCACCACCAGCAGGATGACCACCGCATCCTTCAGATCGCCGATGGCCCAGGCCAGCCCGGCGGCAAACAGCAGCACCAGCACCAGTACGGCCTTGAACTGATCCAGGAACCGGAGCCAGGGGGGGCGGGGCGCCGTTTCGGCCAGGCGATTCTCGCCGTACTCGGCCAGCCGTTGCCGGGCGGCCTGGTCGCTCAGGCCGCGACCGCTGTCGGTGTCCAGCGCCGAGGCGGTTTGCTCCGTGGTCAGCCGGTGCCAGCGCGGTGCCGATGTCTGCATGGTGGTGCTCTCTCCCGTGGGCGGCTCCGCCAGCCGCTACCCCTTCCACCATAGGGCCGGAAGGGGCGGGATGGCAACCACAAATAATGATAACCATCTGTTTTCAAATGGTTAAATGGGAGGGCCAGAGAACCATGTCGTGTTAAGTCCAGGCGGCGACGATGCCTGGGGCGCGGGCGGCCCGCCCGCATGAAGGAGGCACCGGGGTGGGCAAAGACAGAGCCCAACCCGCGATGCTCGTTCTGTCCCGCGCCTTTTCAAACCTGTGGCGTGGCAGACCAATCCGAGGGTTCGCGCCGTGCGCGAAGGCAGGCGGGCCGCCTGCGCTCCACCAGCAAGGTGCGCAGCTGCACACGGCGGTGTTTGCCTGCCGGCTACATGGTGCCTTAACCGGCCTGGCGGTGCAGCTCCCCGAGCAGGGTGACCGCTTCCCGGCTGAGGCGGGTCACCCGTTCCCAGTCGCCGGCTGCGATGGCGTCGGCGGGCAGCATCCAGCTGCCGCCTACCGTGGCCACGCAGCTGAGGCGGGCGTAGCCGGTGAGGTTGTCCGGGTTGATGCCGCCGGTGGGGCAGAAGCGTATCTGGGGCAGGGGGGCGGACATGGCCTTGAGCGCCGCCGCCCCGCCGTTGACTTCGGCGGGAAAGAACTTGAGCCTGCTGTAGCCGAGCTCGAGTGCCTGCATGATCTCCGAGGGGGTACTGACCCCGGGGATCAGGGGGGCGCTGCCCCGGGCGGCGTGCTGCAGCAGGCGGGGAGTGCAGCCCGGCGAGATCACGAAACGGGCGCCGGCGGCCACGGCGGCATCGTATTGCTCGGGGGTCAGCACGGTACCGGCCCCCACTAACGCCTCGGGCAGGGCTTCGGCGATAGCGGTGATGGCGGCCAGGGCCGCATCGGTGCGCAGGGTTACCTCGAATACGTCGATACCGCCGGCCAACAGGGCGCGGGCCAGGGGCACCGCCTGCTCGGGCCGGTCGACGACCATCACCGGCATCAGGGGGGAAGCGGCGAAGACCGCGTCGGGTTGGAGTTGCCATGTCATCTTGGTTCTTCCTCTTGTGAGCGGGCCGGTCGTGCCGGCGCCGGGGGTGAAAACAGGCTGGCGCCGTGCTCCGCGTCGGACACCAGCGCCCGCAGGGGAGCGAACAGCTCCCGGCCACAGCCGGCGTCGTTGTCGCTCAGGTCCGGGGTGGCGGACGGGCGCTCCTGGAGGGGGGCGTCCACCGTCAGGGTGCCGCGCTCCGCGTCCAGGGTGATCAGATCCCCGTCGCACAGCCGCGCCAGGGGGCCGCCCCGGGCCGCCTCCGGGGTCAGGTGCAGGGCCGCCGGTATCTTGCCCGAGGCGCCGGACAGGCGGCCGTCGGTGACCAGCGCCACTCGGTGGCCGGCCTGCTGCAGGTTGCCGAGCAGTGGCATTAGCTGGTGCAGCTCGGGCATGCCGTTGGCCGCCGGGCCATTGAAGCGCACCACTATCACCCCATCCCGCTGCAATTCCCCCGCCCGGTAGGCATCGACCACCGCCTGCTGGCTGTCGAATACTCGGGCCGGCGCCCGGATCCGGCGATGCTCCGGCGCCACGGCGCTGACCTTGATGATGGCGCGGCCCAGGTTGCCGTCGAGCACCTTGAGCCCGCCGCTGGCGCTGAAGGGCTGGTCCCGGGAGGCGATCACCGTCGGATCCCGGGTGTCGGCGCAGGGGCGCCAGTGCAGGCGGCCGTCCACCGTCAGGGCGGGCGCACTGAAGTGGTCCTGGTAGTCGCCGTAAACTGGCAGGGCGTTGGTGTGCAGCAGCCCTCGTTCGGCCAGCCGGTGCAGCAGCAGCGGCACGCCGCCCGCCTGTTGGAAGGCGTTGATGTCGGCCGGGCCGTTGGGGTAGATCCGCGCCAGCAGGGGCACGGCGGCGGAGAGTTCGTCGAAGTCGTCCCAGTTCAGTACCCAGCCCGCGGCCCGAGCGATGGCCACCAGGTGCAGGGTGTGGTTGCTGCTGCCGCCGGACGCGAGCAGTGCCACCACCCCGTTGACCACCGCCTTTTCGTCCAGCACCCGGTACAGGGGGCGGCTCGCCACCCCCGTCGCCTGGGCCGCCAGGCGCATCGCCGCCTCCGTGGTCAGCGCGTGGCGCAGCGGGCTGTCCGGCGCAACGAAGGCGGATCCCGGCAGCATCAGCCCCATGGCCTCGAACACCAGCTGGTTGCTGTTGGCGGTACCGTAGAAGGTGCAGGTGCCGGGGGAGTGGTAGGCCCGGTTTTCCATCTCCTGCAACGCCTCGCGGCCGACCTGGCCGGCGGCGTACTGCTGGCGTACGCGGACCTTGTCCTCGTTGCCGATGCCGGTGGCCATGGGGCCGGCGGGGATGAAGGCAGTAGGCAACTGGCCGAAGCTGAGCGCGCCGATCAACTGGCCAGGGGCTATCTTGTCGCAGATGCCGAGCAGCAGGGTGGCGTCGAAGGCGTCGTGGCTGAGCGAAACGGCAGTGGCCTGGGCGATCAGATCCCGGGAGAGCAGGGACAGCTCCATGCCCGGCCGGCCCTGGGTGATGCCGTCGCACATGGCCGGCACGCCGCCGGCCACCTGGGCGCTGTGGCCCCGTTCGGCCAGTGCCGCCTTGATGGCATCCGGGTAGGCCTGGTAGGGCTGATGGGCGCTCAGCATGTCATTGTAGGCGGTTACTATGGCCAGGTTGGCCCGGGTCATGTCCAGCAGCCGTGCCTTCTGCGACGGGCAGGCGGCGGCCACCACATGGGCCAGGTTGCCGCAGGCCAGGCCTGCCCTGGTCTTGCCCTGGGCGGCCTGGTGCTCCATACGCCGCTGGTAAGTGTCCCGGCTGGTCTGGCTGCGGGCCCGGATCCGGGCGGTGACCCGGTCAAGGATAGGATGCATAAGGAACTCCCTGTTCGTTTAGTTTTGGTACCGGTTCCAGTTACTGACAATCCTCCGCCTGACTCAGCCGGCCGGGCTGCGCAGCCGGGTCACGTAGCCGCGGGTGACTGCCGCCAGATCGTCCCCTTGCAGCGGAGATTCGATGCCGCGCGGTACCGTCACCGGCAGCCGAGGCAGTAGCGGGGCCCAGGTGGCTGGTGCCTCGTCGAGGGCCACGGCATGCACCTTGCCGTCATGCTCCCGGCTGGCCTTGACGTGGATGTAGTCCACAAAGGGCGCCAACTGGGCGGCGGCCTGGGCCTTGTTTTCCCCCAGCCAGTGCCAGTTGGCCATGTCGAAGGCCATGCCCACGGGTGCGCCTTGCCGCGCGACAGCCTGGAAGAAGCGGAGCAGCGGCGCCAGGGTGCCGCCCTCCGGGGTCTGGTCATTCTCGATCACCAGCCGGATATCGCCGGCGCGCAGCAGGCCCTCGAGGCCGGCCAGTCCGGGGTTGTCCGGAGCATGGCCGAGGGGCAGCTTGAGCAGCCGGGCGCCGAGCTCGGCTGCCTCCGCCAGCCGCTGCCGCAGACCGGCCAGATCCGGTCGGCCTTGCGGGTCGTACAGGGGCGCGGGTGAGGAATAGACGCAGCTCAGGTGATGCGCCCGAATCTGCTCTCCCAGTACGGCCAGGGTGTCGCCCCGGTCGAGCAGCTCCTGGCGGATTTCCACGCCATCTGCGCCACTGGCGGCGATGATCGGCAGCAATGCCGCCTGGCCACCCAGGGCTCGAACCTTGTCGTGACCGTAGGCGGAAGTAACGACGATGACCTCTGTGTGCATAAGGGCTTCCTGTGGTTTGGATGCGAGCAGTATCGGAAAATAAAATGGTACCGGTTCCATTTTCAGTTAAGAAAAGACGCGGCAAGGCCGGCTGTCAGCCGGTGCGAGCCAAGGCCGAGACATTGGCGCAGTTTTGGCCGAGGTCCCCATCGAGGGCGGCGATCAGGTTGTCAACCGCGCAGCGCACCATGGCCAGCCGGGTTTCGTGGGTGGCGGAGCCGATGTGCGGCAGCAGCACGGCGTTGTCCAGCCGGCACAGGGGCGAACTGCCCGGCAGCGGCTCGACCTCGAACACGTCCAGGCCGGCGGCGCGAATGCGGCGCTCCTGCAGGGCCAGGATCAGCGCCTGCTCGTCGATCACCCTGCCGCGCGAGCCGTTGATAAAGATGGCGTCGGGCTTCATCAGCGCGAACTGCTCCCGGCCGATGAAGCGCTCGGTCCCGGGTGTGAGCGGCAGCACCAGGCAGACGAAATCGGCCTCGGCCAGCAGGGCGTCCAGCGGCATCCGGGTGGCGCCCAGCAGCGCTTCCGCCTGCGGATGCGGGCTACGGTTGTAATAGCGGATCTTCATGTCGAAGCCGAGGTGGGCACGTCTGGCCAGGGCATAGCCGATGCGGCCCATGCCGATGATGCCCATGGTCTTGCCGTGCACGTCCACTCCGTAATGCTCCGGCCCTATACTGCCCAGCCAGCGGCCGTCGCGCACCAGGTTGGACAGCTCCACCACCCGCCGGGCGGTGGCGATGACCAAGGCGAAGAGGGTGTCCGCCGTGGTTTCGGTCAGCACCGACGGAGTGTGCATCAGGGCGATGCCGCGCCGGTTGAGGCTGTTCAGATCGAACTGGTCGATGCCCACCGAGATGGTGGATACCGCCCGCAGCCGGGACGCCTGCGCCAGCATCTCGGCGGTGATCGGGACGCTGGCGCCGATCAGCCCCTCCGCCTCGGCGAGGGCCGCCATGACTTCGGCCCTGTTGTGGGGGCCGATGCCGTCGAAGGCGCTGACCTCGAACCGCTCCCGCAAGCGGGCCAGCTCCGCCTCGGGAAGGGCTTTGTACAACACGATTTTCGGTTTCATGCGTGGTCCTTGTCGGCGAGCAGCCGGTCGAGGGTGGAACGGTCGGGCAGGCCTTCGCTGTCGCCGGCCACCTGGACCGCCAGCGAACCCAGCAGGTTGCCCCGCCGGGCGGCCCGGGCCAGGGGTTGGCCTTCCAGCAGGGCGGAGATCACGCCCACGGCGAAACTGTCGCCGGCACCCACGGTGTCGACCACCTTAGTCACCGGGAAGGGCGCCGCCGTACCCTGCTCGCCGCGGGCGGTCTTGTAGTAGGCGCCGGCGGGGCCCAGCTTGACCACCACGGTGCCGGCCCCGCGGGCCAGGTAAAAGTCGGCGATGTGCTCGGGCTCCCGCCGCCCGGTGAGGATTTCGCCTTCCTCGATGCCCGGCAGCACCCAGTCGGCCTTGCAGGCCAGGGCGTTCACTTCGGCCACCATGGTTTGTGCGTCCGGCCACAGACTCGGGCGCAGGTTGGTGTCGAACGACACGGTGCGACCGGCCTGCTTCATGCCGTCGAGGGCGGCATGAAGCAGGGCGCGCAGGCTGTCGGACACCGCTGTCGCCACCCCGCTCAGGTGCAGGTGCCGGCCGGCGGTGAAGAAGCTGGCGTCGTAGTCGGCGGTCGACAGGGTGCTGGCCGCCGAGCCCCGGCGGAAATACTCCACCCGGGGATCGCTGCCGTCGTCCGTCCTGGCCTTCAGTTGGAAGCCGCTGGGAAAGCGTGGATCCGTGATCACCCGCTCGGTGCAGATCCCTTCCCCGGCGATCGCACGGCGAATGTATTCGCCGAAGGCGTCGGCTCCGACCCTGGTGACATAGCCCACGCCGAAGCCGAGCCGGGCCAGGCCGATGGCCACGTTCAGCTCGGCCCCCGCCAGGCGGCGGACATAGCTGCTGGCGTCCGCCAGGGGGCCGCTCTGCTGGGCCGTGAACATGGCCATTGCTTCCCCTATGGTCACCACATCCAGACTCTGTACCGATGTCATGGCATCCTCTCGCTTGTGAGGTTGAAGTTCGCGTCCCGACGGCGCCGGGATCCCTGGCTGCGGTCAGCCGGTGTCGGCCCTGGCCGACGGAAAAGGATTATGGGACCGGTTCCATTGAGTGTTAAAGTAGTGCTATCCAATTTTGTGAAACGGCTCAGAAAAAAAGCATAATATGACAGTGTCACGGCGGGAGATGCCGAAACCGGGGCAAGCACGGCGCCGGGTCCCCTCCGCCATGGTTGCCGTGCCCGAACAGGATGGTGTTGATTTGAAAAAAAACATTAAAAAACAAAGTCATGCAACTATATCCGACGTGGCCAGGCAGGCCGGGGTCGGCAAGACCAGCGTGTCCCGCTACCTCAATGGCGAGCTGCAGCTGCTGTCGGAGGATCTGCGCAGTCGCATCGGCGCGGCGATCAAGGCGCTGGATTACCGGCCCAGCCAGTCCGCCCGGGCGCTCAAGGCCGGGCGCTCCAAACTGATTGGCCTGGTGCTGGCGGACATCACCAATCCCTACTCCATCGGCGTGCTGCGGGGAGTCGAAAAGATCTGCAACGAGGCCGGCTACATGCTGATGGTGTGCAACACCAACAACGAGCCCGAGCAGCAGAATCGCTATCTCGCCTTGTTGAGCAGCCATCGGGTCGACGGCGTGATCATCAATTCCGTGGGCATGTCCGACGAGTCGCTGCAGGCCTTTGCCGACATCGACTGTCCCTTCGTCTTCGTGGACCGCAAGAGCGCCGGCTTCGACTGTGACGTGGTGGGCCTGGACAACCGCCAGGCGATGAACATCGCCGCCGCCCACCTGATCGAGCAGGGGTACGAGTCCATCCTCTTCCTGACCCAGTCGCTGGCCATCGATACCCGCAGCGAGCGGCTGAGGGCGCTGCGGGAGTTCGTGGGAGATGAGCCTGGCATGAGCTGCAGCTATTTCGAATTTACCAAGGAAGAACAGCAGGTTGACCACGCCATTGCGGATTTTGTGGCGGCCAATCGGGGGCTGAAGAAGGCCATCGTTACCGCCAATGGGGTGGTCACCATGATCACCGCCAAGGCCTTGAAACGGCTGCGCATCGATTGGGGAACCCAGATCGGCCTGCTCAGTGTCGACGATCTGGACTGGGCCGAGCTGCCCGGCACTGGCATTACCTCGGTGCGCCAGCCCAACCAGTTGATCGGCGAAACCGCTTGTACCCTGCTGCTCAGGCGGATCGAGGGCGATACCGGCGCTTATGAGTCCCATTTGTATCCCGCTGAGCTGGTGATCCGCGGCTCCACCGCTATGTAGCGGTGGGGAACCGAAGCCAGCGTGCGCAAAAAACCGCCGGTGGGCGGTTTTTTTGTCGCCTTTTCCTGTAAATCCATGAGCTTCGTCACGCACTATTTTCCGATCTGCCGGGTGTCGTCACAAAATTGGCGTGAGTCCGTTTTCTTTTTTAGGAACCGGTTCCATTATTCTTTCGTGCCCAAGGGCTGTGCCTTGCACACGGAACATGACTCAGGATTTTGGAGGACGGAATGAAAAAGGTATTGGCGTTATTGGTAGCGGCGGCATTGGCGGGGTGTGGCGAGCAGGAGGCGGATTCCGGCGCCATCAACATCATCGCCGCGCACAACCAGACCAACATCTCCAGCCCCTATCAGACAGGGATGTTGAAGCTGAAAGAGGTGGCCGAGCAGGGCGGGGAGTTCAGCGTGGAGGTGCATGCAGGCACCATCGGCACCAACGAAAACGAACTGATGGAAAAGCTGGTGCTGGGCGGCGCCGACCTGGTGCTGGTATCGCCGGGCTTCATGACCTCCGCCGGTATCGATGAGGTTGATCTCTTCTCCCTGCTGTATCTGTTCGACGATTACGAGCACTGGGAGACGGTGGTCGACGGCGAGGTCGGCGACAAGATGGCGGACATCATCTTCGCTAAGTCGGGCGAGAAATACCGCGTCGTCGGCTACTGGTCGGCTGGGGTGCGCCACTGGTATGGCAAGCAGCCGGTCAACAGCCTGGACGACCTGAAGCAGATGAAGATCCGCACTCAGACCTCCGGGGTGGTGTCCCAGTTCTGGCGCGACGCCGGAGCGGTGCCCACCTCGGTGGCCTGGGCCGAGTTGTATCAGGCCCTGTCCAGCAACGTGGTCGATGCCTCCGAGAACGCCTACCCCTACCTGGTGCCGATGGAGCATCACAAGACCGCGAACGGCAAATACATTTCGGAAACCGGCCACGATTACACCACCCGGCTGCTGCTGCTGCGCAACGCCACCTGGGAGAAACTGGGCGACGAGCAGCGCACACGCTTCATGGCGGCGGTGCACCAGGCGACCCAGGCCGAGCGCCAGGCCATCTATACCGAGGAAAGCCAGTACAAACAGCAGGCCATCGAGGGCGGCGCCATCGTCAATACCCCGGACCGCCAGCCATTCATGGAGCTGGCGCAAGGGATCCAGCAGCAATGGGCCGAACGGCACGGCATGAGCGAGTTGGTTGAGCAGATCCGCCAGGCCCGGTAACGGTCGCCCGAGCGTGAAACCTCAAGGGATCGGCTGCACCCCGGGTGCAGCCCCATACAACGGGGAGTGACGATGGAACGATTTATCACCTGGTTGGCCAGGCTCCAGCTCGCGATCGGGACCCTGGCGCTGGTTATCTTCGTGGCCGCCACCCTGCTGCAGGTGTTGGCGCGCTACCTGAACATCTCGGTGCTGTGGACCGAGGAAGTGGCGGTCAACGCCTTTATCTGGGCGATATTTTCCGGTGCCGCCGTTATGGTGCGGGAGAAAAAGCACTTCAGCTTCAATGCGCTGGCGATGAAATTGACCGGTCGAACCCGCCTGGCGCTGGTGCTGTTCGAGCGGTCGGTCATGCTGGTGTTCTGCGTATTATGCGCTTTCTACAGCGTGGAGATCACCGATACCTTCTGGCATTCCAAATGGGTCACCCTGCCATCGTTGCAGCAGGGCTATGTCTGGCTGGTATTGCCGGTTAGTTTTGCGACTTCTTCGCTTTACCTGCTCGAGGGCATGTTGAAGGAGATCCGGGTCTGCGTCAAAAGGGAGAAGCCGGCATGGAGCTAGGGCTGATAGTGGTACTGTTCGTCGCCTTGATCATTCTCGGCATTCCCATTGCTTTTGCCATCGGCATCGCCGCCCTGATTGGGATATCCACGATAAGTGGCATACCCAATACGGTCATACCGATGAAGATGTTCTATGGACTCAACTCTTATGTACTGTTGGCGGTGCCCTTGTTCATCCTGACCGCCAACCTGATGAACAGCGGCAGGATTTCACGCAAATTGATCGACTTTTCCATCGCGTTGGTCGGCCGCAAGCCGGGCGGCCTGGCCCATGCCAATGTGATGGTGTCGATGATGTTCGCCGGGGTCAGCGGCTCCTCCACCGCCGACACTGCCGGGGTGGGCAAGATCCTGATCCCCAATATGACCAAGAAGGGCTACAGCCCGGAAATGGCGGTGGGGGTAACGGCGGCGTCGTCCACCATCGGCAGCATTATACCGCCCAGCATCACCATGGTGATCTACGGCGGCCTGACCAACACCTCCGTCGGCCAGCTGTTTATCGGCGGCCTGCTCCCCGGGTTGTTGATCGGCTTCGGCATGATGGCCTTGATCAGCCACTTCGCCAGGAAAGACGGACTGCCGGTGGCGGACAAGGTATCGCGCAGCGAATTCATGGCGCTGCTGAAGGACGCCATTCCGGCGATGATCACCCCGCTGATCATCATCGGCGGCATCGTCGGAGGCATCTATACTCCCACCGAGGCGGCGGCGTTCTCGGCGGTGTACGCCTACCTGATCAGCGCCTTCTACTACAAGACCATCAGGTTGAGCGATCTGCCCGAGATCTTTATCGACACCCTCAAGCTGAGCTGCCTGTCGCTGTTCGCCCTGGCGGCGGCCTCGGCACTGGGCGAGTTCCTCGGTTACTACCGGATCAACAGCCTGGTGGCCGAGTTTTTCGCCGGGCTGGGCGGCAACAAGTACCTGTTCATGTTTGTGGTGGTGCTGCTCTTCCTGTTCATCGGCACTTTCATGGACGCGATACCGGCCATGGTGCTGTTCGTGCCGGTGGTCTACCCGACCGCCCTGCTGCTTGGGGTGGAGCCGGTGCAGATGGGGATCATCGTCATCATCACCCTGTCCATCGGCCTGATCACGCCACCCTACGGCCTGTGCCTGCTGATCGCCGGCACCATAGGAGGTTTGCCGCTGAACAGGTCGTTCAGCTCGGTTCTGCCTTATATCTCGGTGATCATCCTGGTGCTGCTGGCGGTGATCGTCTGCCCCTTCCTGCTGCTGGTGTAGCGTTACACGATATCCAGCGGTTCCTTGCGCCGGGGCGGCGGGAAGGCGGCGTCCAGCCGGGCCAGGACCTCGTCGCCCAGCCGCAGGTGCAGGGCCCCGGCGTTCTGTTGCACATGCTCGGGCTGCACCGCTTTGGGGATGGCGATGACGTCGCGCCGGCCGTTCACCGGGCGGATGGCCCAGGCCAGCAGCAGCTGGGCCGGGGTGGCGCCGAGCTCGGCGGCAATGGCCTGCAGCTCCGGGTGGCCGAGCAGCTCCCGGCGCAGCCGGCCGCCTTGGGCCAGGGGGCAGTAGGCCATGGTGGGCAGTCCCTGCTGGCGCTGCCAGGGCAGCAGCGAATGCTCTATGCCCCGGGAGCCCAGGTGGTAGAGCACCTGGTTGACCGCGCAGCGCTCGCCGCCGGGCAGGGACGCCAGTTCCCGCATCTCGTCGATATCGAAGTTGGACACCCCGAAGCGCCGGATCTTGCCCTGCGCTTGCAGCCGCTCGAAGGCCTCGAGGGTTTCGTCGAGGGGCACGCTGCCCGGCCAGTGCAGCAGGTAGAGATCCAGATGGTCGGTGCCCAGGCGTTGGAGGCTGCGCTCGCAGGCCTGGATCGCGCTCTGCCGGCCGGCGTTCCAGGGGTAGACCTTGGACACCAGGAAGGCTTGCTCCCGGCGGCCCTTCAGCGCCTGGCCCACCACTTCCTCGGCACCGCCGTCGGCATACATCTCGGCGGTGTCGATAAGGGTCAGCCCCAGCTCCAGCCCCTGCTGCAGGGCCCGGACCTCGTCCTGCCGCGGGGCCAGTCCTTCGCCCATGTACCAGGTGCCCTGGCCGATGGCGGGCAGCTCGATGGCCGGCTGGCCGGCCATGGCCTTGAATGTGACGGTGGCGTCCATCTGTCCCTCTCATTTTTTGGAAATGAATTCCGCATTATGGTGGCGCAGTCGGCGCCGCTTTGCAACGGGCGGGCGGCCTTGCTTTTGCGTGCGCTTTGCGCTTGACTGGCCCTTGGCGGATCGGAACTAAAATAAAGACAGGGCACAGGAGCAGCGTATGACCACTTCACCCACCGACGGCCAGGACGAAGTCGCCCTGGTCCGGCGGCATCTCAAGCTCGACCATATGAACCAGTTGCAGATAGAGCAGCTGGCGGAGGTGTTCGGCACCGAGCCGGGCGTGGTCAAGGTGGTGGTGCGCAAGCACTGGCTGGATATCGATTACGACGCCGCCGTGCTGACCCTGGATCGGGTGATCGCCCTGCTGGAGGCCTACGGCGGCGAGCTGTCCCACGACTGGTGGACGGCGTTCAAGGCCCACTGGTATCGCCGCCGGGAAGAGAAGCTGCGCGCCCGGCTGGCCCAGGACGACGAGTCGTCCTCCGGTGAGCCCTAATCCTCCAGCGCCCGGCGCAGCACGCCCTGGCCCCGTTGCAGCCGGGCCCGGGCCTCGGCCTTGTTCAGCCCCGACAGCAGCATCAGTATTGCCAGCTTGACCTCCCGGTCGGCGTGCTCCAGCGCCCGGGCGGCGGTGCTTTCGTCCGCGCCGGTGGCCTGCATCACGATGCGGATGGCCCTGGCCTCGAGCTTCTCGTTGCTGGCGTTCACATCCACCATCAGGTTCTGGTACACCTTGCCCAGGCGGATCATGCTGGCGGTGCTCAGCATGTTGAGCACCAGTTTCTGGGCGGTGCCGGACTTGAGCCGGGTGGAGCCGGTGATCACCTCGGGCCCTACCTCGGGCTCGATGGCGATGGCCGCTTCCCGGCCGATGGCCGATCCCGGATTGCACGCCAGCGCCACCGTGCCGGCGCCCAGGGCACGGGCGTAGCGCAGGCCGCCGAGCACATAGGGGGTGCGGCCGCTGGCGGCAATGCCCACCACCACGTCCTTGTCGGACAGATCGATGTCCCGCAGATCCTGCTCGCCCCGGGTGGCGTCGTCCTCCGCCCCCTCCTGGGCGCGGAACATGGCCGCCTCGCCGCCGGCGATAAGCCCCACCACCATGCCTGCCGGCACGCTGAAGGTGGGCGGGCATTCGGACGCATCCAGCACCCCCAGTCGGCCGCTGGTGCCGGCGCCCAGGTAGACCAGGCGCCCGCCCCGGCGCAGCGCCGCGACGATGAGATCCACGGCGGCGGCGATCTCGGGCAGCACCCGGGCCACCGCCTCCGGTACCCGTTGGTCCTGGGCGTTGATGGTGGTGACGATGTCGAGGGTGCTTTTGAGATCGATATCCAGGGTGTCGGGGTTGCGCCCTTCCGAGGTCAGCTGGGCCAGATCGTTGAGCAGGTCGTGATGTTGCATGGGGATACCTTCGGGTTCAGCCGGGCGGGTGGATGGCGCCCAGTATGGCGGGACGGCGGGCGCCGGTCACCGCCGGCAGGTTGCCGGCCAGGCCGTGCAGGGTCTGGTGGGCCAGCCAGGCGAAGGCCATGGCCTCCATGGCGTCCATGTCCACCCCGGCGGCGTTGGTGGTGTCCACCCGCCAGCCGGGCAGCAGGGCGGCGAGGCGTTCCAGCAGCAGGGGGTTGTGGCCGCCGCCGCCGCACACCAGCAGCTCGCCCGCCGGCCACTGTTGCGCCTCGCGGACGATGGCAGTGGCGGTGAACTCGGCCAGGGTGGCCTGTACGTCGGCCACCGCCTCGTCGCCGGCGAGCTGCCGGTCCAGCCAGTGTTCGTTGAACAGCTCCCGCCCGGTGCTCTTGGGCGCGGGCAGGGCCAGCCAGGGCTCGGCCATCAAGCGCGACAACAGCGCGGGCAGCACCCGGCCACGGCGGGCGAGGGCGGCGTCCCGGTCGAAGGGCGCGCCGGTGTGGCGCCGGCACCAGAGATCCATCAGCATGTTGCCGGGGCCGACATCGTAGCCCCGCACCGGCGCCTCGGGCGCCAGCACAGTGATATTGGCGATGCCGCCGATGTTCACCACCAGCCGCACCTTGTCGGTGCCACCCAGCACCTGGCGGTGGAAGGCGGGCACCAGGGGCGCGCCCTGGCCGCCCAGGGCCATGTCCTTGCGGCGAAAGTCGTTGACGGTGGTGATGCCGGTCTCGGCCGCCAGCCGGTTGCCGTCGCCCAGTTGCAGGGAGAAGGGCAGGGGGCCGCCGGGCTGGTGCCAGACGGTCTGGCCGTGGCAGCCGATGGCGCTGATCTCGGACGCCTGCCGGCCGGATGCCGCCAGCAGTTGCCGCACCACATCGGCATAGGCCCGGCCCAGTTCGGCATCGAGCTCGCCCCATTGCCGGGCGGTGACGGCGCCGCCGCCGGCCAGGGCCAGCAGCCGGTCGCGCAGCCCGGGCTCGAAGGGGGCCGTGGTGCGTTCAAGCAGGCGGACTCGTTCGCCGTCGGTCTCGACCAGCACGGCGTCGATGCCGTCCAGGCTGGTGCCGGACATGATGCCGATGTAGCGCTCCATGATCACCAGCTCTCGGGCACTTCCAGCACCGGGCTGACCGGCACGCTGATCACCCCGTTTTCAAAGGGTTGCGGCTCGGGTTCGGCTTCCACCACCGGGGTGGGTTCGGGGGCGGGAGGCGGGGGCGTGGGAGTGCCGCCACAGGCGGTGAGCAGCAGCGCCAGGCCGAGCCACAGCGGTTTGTGCATTGCGTATTTCTCCGTGAAGGGTCACTATTTTCAACCCACAAGGTTGCCATAGCGCGGCAAGGGCCGCCAGCGGGCGGCGCAAATAAATGACGAGGGAGCACCATGGCCTACTGGCTGTTCAAGACCGAGCCCGACACCTTTTCCATCGACGATCTGGCCCGGGCCAATACCATCTGGGAAGGGGTGCGCAATTACCAGGCGCGCAACTTCCTGCGTGACCAGGTACAGGAAGGTGACGAAGTGTTCATCTACCATTCCAGCTGCAAGCAGGTGGGCATCGCCGGCATCGGCCGGGTGGTGCGGGCCGGCTTTCCCGATCCCTTCGCCTTCGATCCCGACAGCGCCTATTTCGACGCCAAATCCAATCCGGACAAGCCTACCTGGTATGCGGTGGAGCTGACCTTCGAGCGCCGCCTGCCGCTGCTGCCGCTGGCGGCGCTGAAGGCCAACCCGGCCCTGGCCGGGATGCCGCTGGTGCAAAAGGGCAGCCGGCTGTCGGTGATGCCGGTCACCCCGGCGCAGTGGCGGGCGATATTGGCGATGGCCTGAGTCAGAGCCCGAACACCCTGGCCAGGTAACGGGCCACGCCGTCTTCGTCGGCGCTCAGGGTACGCTCGTGGCGGGGCAGGGCATCCTGCAGCCGGGAGTGGGCGTTGGCCATGACCACGCCGCGGCCCACGCCGGACAGCATCTCGTAGTCGTTCATGCCGTCGCCGAAGGCGATCACCCGCTGCAGGGGTATGCCCTTGAGGCCCATCAGCGAAGCCACCGCCGAGCCCTTGTTGACCTCGCCGTGCATCACCTCCAGGCACTGGGGCAGGGAGAAGGTGATGTTGAGCCGGTCGCCGAAGTGGTCCAGCAGCAGTTCTTCCATTTTCAGCAACTGCTGGTGATCGCCGGCGTAGAACACCTTTTCCACCCCCTGCTTGGCGGTGGCGCGCAGGTCGGTGAGCCGGTAGCGGAAGTCGCTGTCGGGGCTGAAGTCGAGCATGCCCGGCATTTCTTCCTCCACCAGCCAGTGTTCGCCCCGGTACACGTTGAGGTGCACCCCGGGCAGGCGGAAGCGGCCGACCAGATCCTCCACCATCTCGGCGGGAATGGTCTGGTTGTAGATAAGCTTGTCGTCCGGGTTGTGCACCATGGCGCCGTTGCTGGTGATCAGGCTGACGTTCAGCCCCAGCTTGTCGCGGATGGAGCGCACGTCCACGTAATGGCGGCCGGTGGCGACGATGAATTCGATATCCCGGGCCACCAGCTGGTGCAGCACTTCCCGGGTGTAGCCGGAAACCTGGTGATGGCTGTTGAGCAGGGTGCCGTCGAGATCCGACACTATCACGTTGTACATAGGACTGTCCTGTTGGCTGGGAACGGGTGCACCGTTCAGGAATGTTGTTCGAAGAACGACAGTGCAGCTTCCAGTGCTTGCCGGCGTAGCGGGTCCTGCTCGATAAAGAGTTCGTGGGCCGCCCCCTCGATCACCAGGGGATTGTCGTCCCGGCAGGAGCCCTGGGCCTGGCAGAAGGCCCGCTGCGCCTCGTTGTCGACCACCACGTCGGCGCCGGCCTGCAGGACCAGCAGCGGCGTGGTGATGCGATTGGCCTTGGCAATGGCGTCGTCTCCCGCCATCAGTCCCTGCCGCAGCCATTGCAGGCTGGCGCCGCCCAGCTGCAGGGCCGGTTGTTGCCGGTACAGCTCGCGGAACAGCCGGTAACGGGTTTCGCTGTGGGTCAGATCGTTGTCGACGAAGGCCACCTCCATGTAGTCCCCCTGGCCCGGCGCATAGCAGACCGTTTTGCCCAGCCAGCGGCAGCCGGTGTCCAGCACCGCCACCAGGGCGTCGGCCAGCCAGCGCGGCATGGGACCGAGGAAGATGCCCATCATGGGGGAGGAGAGCACCGCCGCCTCCAGCTTCACCCGGGTTTCCGCCAGCCAGAGGGCGGAGACGGTGCCGCCCATGGAGTGGGCCAGCAGGTAGAGGCGCTGCGGTTGCTCCGGCAGCACCTGTTGCTGCACGAACTGCTCCAGATCCTGCACATAGTCGTTGAAATCGCCCACGTAGCCCATCAGGGGATCGGTCAGCAGGCGCGGCGCCAGGCCCTGGCCCCGGTGATCGTAGAGATAGACGTTGTAGCCGTTGCCGAACAGATCCCGCGCCAGCTCCTGGTATTTGAGGTAGGCCTCGGTACGGCCGTTGACCAGGATCACCGCCTTGTCGTGCTCCGCCTTCGCCAGCTTGGCATAGGGCAGGCGCAGGCCGTCGCCGGCGCGAAAATGGCCCTCCACCGCGTGGTCCCGCCAGAAGGCCTGCAGGCCGGCCAGTCCCAGCCGGCGCAGCTCGGCTTCGGTGGTCAGGTGCGGCGTGGCGGCGGTGGCGACATTCATAACGAGGCAGATCCCGAGCAAGAGCAAACGAGCGAGCATGGCGGTCAAGGGTTGTTTCCGGGTGGATGGCATGCCGCCCAGTTTATCGTGAAAGCCGGGCAGAGAACATCTCTGGCGTGAGGCGTGAGGGGGCAGACCGCCCCCGGGCCCCGGGGTATTTATTTGCGCTGGCGGTAGACCTTGAGCACGTTGGGGGTGACCCGGATCTTGCGCATGATGTTGGCCAGGTGGATCCGGCTCTTGGTGGTGATCAGCAACTCCACCACATAGACCCGGCCGTCCTTCTCCTCGGTGCTGATGCTGTGGATATTGGCGCCGGTGGCGGCGATCACGTTGGCCAGCTCGGCCAGGGCGCCCTGATGGTTGACGATTTCGATGCCGATCTCGGTCTTGAACTCGAAGTCGAAATCCTGCTCCAGATCCCACTGCACCGGCAGGTACTTGTCCGGCTCCTTGGCGTAGCCGCGGATGTTCTTGCACGACTCCAGGTGCACCACCAGGCCCTTGCCCGGGCTGATGTGGGCCACGATGGGATCGCCGGGGATGGGACGACAGCAGTTGGCAAAGTTGAGCAGCATGTCGTCGGCACCGCGGATCGGCATTTTCTTCACCGCCTTGTTGCGTTCGGCGGGGATCTCGTCCAGCTGGCCCAGCAGCCGGCGGGCCACCACCACGCTCATGGCGTTGCCCAGGCCGATGTCGGCCAGCAGGTTGTTGAGGGAACCGTGCTTGGTGTCCTTCAGCACCTGCTCGACGCGTTCGGGGGGAATGTCTTCCAGGTTTTTGGCGCCCAGGGCGTGGTTGAGCAGCCGCTTGCCCAGCAGCACCGATTCCTCGGTGCGCAGGTTCTTGAGGAACTGGCGGATCTTGGTGCGGGCGCGGGAGGTGACCACGAAGTTGAGCCAGGCCGCGTTGGGGCGGGCGCTGGGGGCGGTGATGATCTCCACGCTCTGGCCCGAGTGCAACGGCTGGCTGAGCGGAAAAGGCTGGCGATCCACCCGGGCGCCGACGCAGGCGTGGCCGATGTCGGTGTGCACCGCGTAGGCGAAGTCGACCGGGGTGGCGCCGGAGGGCAGCTCCAGGATGCGGCCTTCCGGGGTGAACACGTAGATTTCCTCGGGGAAGAGGTCGGTCTTGACCCCTTCGATAAACTCGAAGGAGGAGCCGGCGCTCTGCTGCAGCTCGAGCAGGCTCTGCATCCAGCGCTGGGCCCGCACCTGGGCGGTGGTGCCGGAGCTTTCGCCGTCCTGCTTGTAGGCCCAGTGGGCCGCCACCCCCTTGTCGGCCATCTGATCCATGTACTCGGTGCGGATCTGCACCTCCACCGGCACGCCGTGAGGCCCCACCAATGAGGTGTGCAGCGACTGGTAGCCGTTGGTCTTGGGAATGGCGATGTAGTCCTTGAACCGGCCCGGACGGGGTTTGTACAGGGTGTGCATCTGGCCCAGTACCCGGTAGCAGGTGTCGATGTCCTTGACGATCACCCGGAAGGCGTAGATGTCCATCACCTCATGGAACTGCAGCTCCTTCTTCACCATCTTGTTGTAGATGGAGAACAGGTTTTTCTCCCGTCCCCGGACCAGGGCCTCGATGCGGGCGTCGTCCAGCCGGCCCTTGATCTCCTCCAGGATGGACTGGATGATCTCGCGCCGGTTGCCCCTGGCCCGGCGCACCGACTCGCGCAGCACCCGGGTGCGCATGGGGTAGAGGGCTTCCAGGCCCAGCTCCTCCAGTTCGTTCTTGATGCTGTGGATGCCGAGGCGGTTGGCGATGGGGGCGTAGATTTCGAGGGTTTCCCGGGCGATGCGGCGGCGCTTGTCCGGGCGCAGGGCGCCCAGGGTGCGCATGTTGTGGGTGCGGTCGGCCAGCTTGATCAGGATGACCCTGATGTCCTGGGTCATGGCCAGCACCATCTTGCGGAAGTTTTCGGTCTGGGCTTCCTTGCGATCCCGGAACTTGAGCTTGTCGAGCTTGGAGACCCCTTCCACCAGATCGGCGACCGGTTTGCCGAACTGGTGTTCGAGCAGCTCCTTGGTGACCGGGGTGTCTTCGATCACGTCGTGCAGCAGGGCGGCCATCAGGGTTTCGTGGTCCAGGTGCATCTCGCCCAGAATGCGGGCCACCGCCACCGGGTGGGTGATGTAGGGCTCGCCGCTGGAACGGGTCTGACCCTGGTGGGCGTCCCGGGCCAGGATATAGGCGGCCTTCAGCTGTTCGACCTGCTCGGCCGGCAGATAGCTGGAGGCCAACTCCTTGAGTGATTCAAACAGATACAATCTATCTATACCCCGACAGTCAACGCCGTTTACACAGTTCAGAGATGAGGCCCGCTCAGGCCGGGAAGGGGCCCGCGGCGCGGGCCTGGAGGGCAAGCCGGTGTTAGCTGCGGCCTTCGGCGATGGCGGCCACGGCGGCCAGTTCGGCGGCTTCCAGCTCCTGCTGTTCCTGGCGATCCTGCACGTCCATCACGGCGTGGTTGACCAGGCCTTCCTCGATCTCGCGCAGGGCGATCACGGTGGGCTTGTCGTTCTCTTCGTCGACCAGCGGCTCCTTGCCCTGGGTGGCCAGTTGGCGGGCGCGGCGGGCGGCAACCAGGACCAGATCGAAGCGGTTGCCAATCTGTTCTACAGCATCTTCAACAGTAACGCGGGCCATAACGGACTCCAATGATTAAAAAAGGTGCAAAATTCTAATGGATCTTAGCTTATTCCGCCAGTAGCCGGGAAAGCAAGTCCTGGTAACGGGCCGCCTGCTTGCCGGTGTTGGCGCGCTCGGCCTCGATGATGGCGCTGAGCTGGTTCAGGGCGTGCTCGAAGCTGTCGTTGACCAGCAGGTAGTCGTACTCGTCGTAATGGGACATTTCCGATACCGCCTTGGCCATGCGGCCCCTGATCACCTCGGCGCTGTCCTGCTGGCGGGCGTTGAGCCGGCGCTCCAGCTCTTCCCGGCTGGGCGGCAGGATAAAGATGGACTTGGCGCTGGGCGACTGCTCCCGGATCTGGCGGGCGCCCTGCCAGTCGATGTCCAGCAGGATGTCGATGCCCTGGGCCAGCTGGGCGTCTATCCACTCGCGGGAGGTGCCGTAGTAGTTGCCGAACACTTCGGCCCACTCGTAGAAGGCGCCCCGCGCGATCAGCTGTTCGAACTGCGCCTTGTCGACGAAGTGGTAGTGCACCCCGTCTACCTCGCCCGGGCGCATCGGCCGGGTGGTGTGGGAGACCGACACCTGCAGCCGGCCGTCGGCGCTGGGGCGCTCGAGCAGGGCCTTGATCAGGCTGGATTTGCCCGCACCGCTGGGGGAGGAAATGATAAAGAGGGTACCGATGTGCGCCATAGTGTCTGCCCGTTCGAGGTTGTCTGCCAGCGCCGAGCATGGCGGCTGGAACCAGGGGCGGCAAAGCTTACCAGAAGCCGGCAGATAAAAAAATGGCCGTTGTAAACACAACGGCCAGTCAAAAGTAACTATAGCTTGCTGCGGAAGTGCCCTCCACGCAGATTTCATTATGATCAGGTGACCGCTTCGGCTCTATCAGTTTTTACCTGCCAGAAACATCGTAAATACCGAATTATTATGCGTGTAAGCCGGGCTCAGCACTGGAACACCATCACCTTGTCCCGCAGCCGGCCGACCTGCTGGCTCAGGTGCTGGCTGGCGCTGGCGGCCTGCTGCACCATGGTGCTGGCCCGGGCGCCCTGCTCGGCCAGGTGTTGCAGCCCCTCGTGGATCTGGCCGATGGCGTCCTGTTGGGCCCGGGTGCCGGTGCTCATGCTGCTGTTGATGGCAAACACCTCCTCCAGGCGCCGGCTCATCTGCCGCAGCTGGTCGCGGGTGCGGGTCAGGCTGGCCAGGCCGTGCTGGCTGCTGCCGGCGCTGATCTCCATCTGCTCGGCCACCTGGGCGCTGGCGCCGCGCAGGTTGTCGATCATGTGCTGGATTTCGGTGGTGGAGCTCTGGGTGCGCTGGGCCAGCTGGCGCACCTCGTCGGCGACCACGGCGAAACCGCGACCGTGCTCGCCGGCCCGCGCCGCCTCGATGGCGGCGTTGAGTGCCAGCAGGTTGGTCTGATCCGAGATGCTGCGGATCACTTCCAGCACGTGCAGTATGTCGTCGCTGTGGCGGCGCAGGGACTCCATCCGCGCCTTGGCATCCAGCATGTCCTGCTCCAGCCGGCCGATGGCACCGTAGCTCTGCTCCAGCTGCCGCTCCGCCGCGTCCAGCACGGCGCTGCCTTCTTCCGAGTAACGGCCGGCCTCGCCGGCGTTGGTGGCGATGTCGGCCACCTGGGTGGTGATGCCGTGCATGACCCGGGTGATCTGCTCCAGTGCCGACTGCTGCTGATGGAAGGAGTCACTCGCTTCCCGGGCCCCGCCGTGCAACTGCTCCACCACCACTTCGGTTTCGTCGCTGACATGGCGGACTTCGCTCAGGGTCTGGCGCAGCTTGTCCATCAGCAGGTTCAACTGCCGGCACAGGTGGCCGATCTCGGCCTGATCCCGGGTATCGAAGCGTACCCGCAGATCCAGGTTGTCGGCGGTGGCGCTGATCTGGCGGCGCAGCGAGGCCAGGGGCGCGATCAGGGCGCCGGCCATGGGATAGAGCAGCACCAGCCCGAGGCTCAGCAGCAGGCCGGCGATGCCCAGGGTGGTCAACTGGTTGTGGCGGATCTCTCCCTGGATGTCGGCGGTGGGCACCTCGGCCAGCAGAAAACGCTGCAGGGCGGGCATCCAGATGGCGCCGATGAATTTCTCTTCCCCCTGCCAGTCCAGGCGGAGGATGCGGCCCTGCTCGCTCTTGTCGGACAGCAGGCCGGCCAGCTCGGGCTGGCCGCCCAGGTCGAGCCTTCCCGCCAGGCTCATGTCCGGGTGGATGTCGACCAGGCCGGAAGGCTGCACCAGCATCACCTGGCCGCCGGCTCCGATGCGGAACTCCCGGATCAGGGCGCCGAGCTGGCTCATGTTCATGGCGCCGCCGGCCACGTTCAGCGGCTGCCCCGCCGGGTTGGTGCGGTGACTGCGGAAGTTGACGAACATCAGCAATTGCTCGTCGCTGAAGGCGTTGGTGTCCAGGTTCAGCTCAAAGGACCGGCCGCCGTTCAGGTAGCTGAAGTACCAGGCGTCGTCGGGGTTGTCGGCGGACATCCGTCGCCAGTTGAGCTTGCCGTCTTCGTAGTGGTGGTAGCGTATCTCCCGGCCGTCGTTGGTGGCCATGAACACCGCCGTGGCCTGCAGCGACTCCTGCACCTGGGCCAGGGCCGCCTGCATCTGCGGCAGTTGTTCTGCCGGCGCGCCGGCGGCAATCCAGTCCAGGATAAAGGGATTCCTGGCCAGGGCTTCGGAGCCGGTGATGGCGGTATTCAGCCTGGCCTGGACCTGGGCCGCGATGGCCGAGAGCGCCGTGGGCAGTTCGTCGTGCTGCAGCCGGGACAGCCGGTCCCGTCCGTTGAGGGTGGACTGCAGTACCACCACCAGCAGGACGAGGACGGCCAGCAGCAGGGCCGTGGCGATAAACAGGCGGGTGCGCATGCCGAGGCGATGCCATTGGTTCATGTTCTTCTCCCTAGGATACGCCGGCGTTCGTTGCCGGCGGTGCTCTATGTTGTTGGTTGTTAGTTATTTTGTGGTGCGTGCGGTGGTGATTCGGGTAAGGGCGGTGTGCTCCGGCGAGACTGGGATGGATTCAGCTTAATGTCGTTTTGAGTCCCTTTGCCAGCGTCGGTGAGCCCTTCACCGGTAAATAGCAGGAAATGTTGAAAATATTGTGTCATTTACCGATAAGTTTCGGGAAATATCGAAAATAGAGTGGTGAATGGGGGACATGAGGAGCAGTGATATTTTAAATGCACATTATCCCTGATCCCGATCAAGGGCGAACCCGGGGCTTTATGCGGCAATGACCATCTGTCGGGTATTTGATACCGGCGACGTTGTCGCCGGTGATGAAAAAAGGAGCCACAATGGCCGATAAACCCCCAATAGACTGGGATCCCAGGGCCGAAGCCGTCCTGCAGGATCAGATTGCCGCCTATGATGAACTGCGCCGGCGATGCCCTGTTGCCTACAGCGATTATCTGCAGTGGTCGGTGCTCGGCCACCGGGAGGTGCGGCGCATCCTCGAGGATCACCACGGTTTCAGCAATGCCGTATCCCGTCATCTGTCCGTGCCGAATGGCATGGACCCGCCGGAGCATGGCCGGTACCGGCGGCTGATCGAGCCTTATTTCGATGACAAGCGCATGGCGGCCTTCGAGCCGGCCTGCCGGGAACTGGCCCGTCGCCTGGCCACCGCCCTGCCCAAGGGCGAATGCGAGATGATGGCCAGCCTGGCCCAGCCGTTCTCGCTGCGGGTGCAATGCGCCTTTCTCGGCTGGCCGGCCTCGTTGCACGAGCCGCTGCGCCAATGGGCCGGGAAAAACCACCGCGCAACCCTGGCCGGCGACCGGGCCCAACTGGCGGCGGTGGCAACCGAGTTCGACGGTTATATCCGCACCCTGCTGGCGGAGCGCAGAGCGCTGGGCGCCGATGCCCCGGACGATCTGACCACCGCCCTGCTGCGGGAGCGGGTATCGGGGCGGCCGATGACCGACGAGGAACTGGTCAGCCTGCTGCGCAACTGGACGGTGGGCGAACTCGGCACCATCACCGCCAGCATCGGCATCCTGATCCACTATCTGGCCGAGCACGGCGAGGTGCAGCGCCAATTGCGCCAGGATGCCTCGCTGCTGCCCGCCGCCATCGACGAGATCCTGCGCATTCATGCGCCCCTGATCAGCAACCGCCGGGTGACCACCAGAGAAGTCGAGGTGGGTGGCCAAACGCTGGTGGCGGGCGAGCGGATTTCCATTCTTTGGGCGTCGGCCAACCGGGATGAGGCGGTGTTCGGCGATCCGGACGAGTTCCGCCTGGATCGGGATCCGGCGGACAACCTGCTCTATGGCGCCGGCATCCACGTCTGCCCGGGGGCGCCCCTGGCCAGGCTGGAATTGCGGCTGGTACTGGAGGCGATGCTGCAGGCGAGTGACTGGTGGTCTTTGCCTCCCGGACGAGAGCCGGTCAGGGCCCGCTACCCGGGCAGCGGTTTCAGCACCCTTTGGGTCGGACTGGAATAAGCCGCTCCGGGTGACCGGAGCGGGGATTACTGCCGCGGGGGCGCCTGGCGGACCACGCTCACCGTCCCGTTCTCCGCTACCGGGAAACGCATCGCTTGTCACTAGGGTTTGGAACAAAAAGCCCTTGTGACACAAGGGCCGGATCGAGCAATCAGTTGGTGAAGCATCACTCGATATTCTGGATCTGCTCCCGCATCTGCTCGATCAGCACCTTCAATTCCACCGCCGAGGCGGTGATGTCGGCGTTGATCGACTTGGAACCCAGGGTGTTGGACTCGCGGTTGAACTCCTGCATCATAAAGTCCAGCCGACGGCCGCAGGCGCCGCCTTTCTTGAGGATCTTGCGGGTTTCGGCAATGTGGGCGCCGAGGCGGTCCAGTTCTTCGGCCACGTCCACCTTCTGTGCCAGCAGCACCATTTCCTGCTCCAGCCGCTGCGGGTCCAGCTCCAGTTTGGCCTCCTCGAAGCGTTCCTGCAGGCGCTGGCGCTGCCAGGCCAGCACGTCGGGCATATGGGTTTTCACCTTGACCACTTCCTGCTCGATGCCGTCAAGCCGCTGCTCGATCAGCGCTTTCAGCTTGTCGCCTTCGCTGGCGCGGGCGGCGAGGAAGTCGTCGATGACGGTATCCAGGCAGCCGATCAGGGCACTGCTGAGGGCGTCCATGTCCTGAGCCTGGGCTTCCATCACCCCGGGCCAGCGCAGTATGTCCACCGGGTTCATGCTGCCGTGGCCGGCCTTTTCCATCACCCAGGTGGCGCCTTCGATCAGTTGCTCGGCCAGGGCCTTGTTCATCTGCAACTGTCCCTGGTTGGCCAGGTTGGACTCGAAGCGCAGGCCACATTCCACCTTGCCCCGTTGCAGCCGGGCCCGCAGTTTTTCCCGCACCAGGGGTTCCAGGCCGCGGAACTGTTCGGGCAGGCGGGTGTAGGTTTCCAGGTAGCGCTGGTTGACCGAGCGGATTTCCCACACGGCGGTGCCCCAGTCTTGCTTGAATTCCTGACGGGCATAGGCGGTCATGCTGTGGATCATGGGGTTCTCATCTGGTAATTGGGCGTCATAACCAGAGTGTGACACAGGGTGGGGCCGGCGCCAATGGCGGACGGCATGCAATGGCCGTCCGCTTTCTCTATAATGGCGCCACTTCGCCCGCCGGGCGAAACCCGCTTTTCACCCCATTTGGAGGATCCCATGTCAACACGAGCCTGCGGACGCGCGCCCGATCAAATCCGGCCGGTCACCATCACCACCAACTATACCCGTCACGCGGAAGGCTCTGTGCTGGTGGAGTTCGGCCACACCAAGGTGCTGTGCACCGCCACCGTGGAAACCGGGGTGCCCCGCTTCCTCAAGGGCAAGGGCCAGGGCTGGGTGACGGCGGAATACGGCATGCTGCCCCGCTCCACCCACAGCCGGATGCAACGGGAGGCGGCCAAGGGCAAGCAGGGTGGTCGCACCATGGAAATCCAGCGGCTGATCGCCCGCTCCCTGCGGGCGGCGGTGGATCTCAAGGCCCTGGGCGAGTACACCATCACCGTGGACTGTGACGTGCTCCAGGCCGACGGCGGCACCCGTACCGCCTCCATCACCGGCGCCTGCGTGGCCCTGGCCAACGCCCTGCAATGGATGCAGGAAAAAGGCATGATCGCCGCCAATCCCCTCAAGACCCTGGTGGCGGCCATCTCTGTCGGCATCGTCGACGGCCTGGCGGTGACGGATCTGGAATACACCGAGGACTCGGCGGCGGAGACCGACATGAACGTGGTGATGACCGCCGAGGGTAAAATGATAGAGGTACAGGGCACGGCGGAAGGCGAGCCCTTCAGCCACGAAGAACTGCTGGCCATGCTGGCCCTGGCCCATAAAAGCATCGACGAGCTGGTGGAGTACCAGCGCCGGGCCATTGCCGGCCTGTAACAAGAGCGGAGATAAGGAAAAGATGAAAGCCTACCAGCGTGAGTTTATCGAGTTCGCCATGAGCAAGTCCGTGCTCAAGTTTGGCGAATTTACCCTCAAATCCGGGCGCAAGAGTCCCTACTTCTTCAACGCCGGCCTGTTCAACAGCGGCCGCGACCTGGCCCGGCTGGGCCGCTTTTACGCCGCCGCCCTGGTGGATGCGGGGGTGGCGTTCGACGTGCTGTTCGGCCCCGCCTACAAGGGCATTCCCATCGCCAGCGCCACCGCGGTGCAACTGGCCGAGGTGCACGATCTGGACGTGCCCTACTGCTTCAACCGCAAGGAAGCCAAGGATCACGGTGAAGGCGGCAACCTGGTGGGCAGCCCGCTTGCCGGGCGCATCATGCTGGTGGACGACGTGATCACCGCCGGCACCGCCATCCGCGAGTCCATGGACATCATCCAGGCCAACGGCGCCACCCTGGCCGGGGTGCTGATCGCCCTGGACCGCCAGGAAAAGGGCAAGGGCGAACTGTCCGCCATCCAGGAAGTGGAGCGGGACTACCAGGCCCGGGTCACCGCCATCATCACCCTGGCGGATCTGATCGACTACCTGGGCGAAAGGCCGGAGATGGCCGAGCACCTGGAACGGGTACGGGCCTACCGGGAGCAATACGGAATTTAATAAAAAAGCCGCTGAAAAGCGGCTTTTTTGTGGTTGATGACGGCGGAGTCAGGCAACTTCCTGCTTCATCCGCTGGGGCTCCTTCTGGTGCAGGTGCACGTCCATCTGCGGGAAGGGAATGCCGATGCCGTTGGCGTCCAGCTCGTTCTTGATCTTTTCCAGCAGATCGAAGCGCACCGTCCAGTAATCCTCCGCCTGCACCCAGGGGCGGACGATAAAGTCGACGGAGGAGGCGCCCAGGTTGTTCACCGCGATGCGGCACTCGGGCTCTTTAAGGATGCGGCTGTCCGCGTTGACGATGCGGGTCAGCACTTCCTTGGTCTTCTTCAGGTCGGCGCTGTAGGAGACGCCGATCACCAGGTCGATGCGGCGGGTCTTCTCCCGGGAGTAGTTGATAATGTTGTCGTTGAGGATCTTGGCGTTGGGCACCACTATCATGCGGTTGTCCGGGGTCAGCAGTATGGTGGTGAAAATCTGCACCGAGTGCACGGTGCCGGCGGTGCCGGCCGCCTCCACGTAGTCGCCGGCCTTGAAGAAGCGGAAGCCGATCAGCAGCACCCCGGCGGCGAAGTTGGACAGGGAGCCCTGCAGCGCCAGACCCACGGCCAGGCCGGCGGCACCGACGATGGCCACGAAGGAAGCGGTCTGTACCCCGACCCGGCTCATGGCGGCGATGATCACGAAGGCGAGCAGGCCGTACTTGAGCAGGCTGGTGACGAAGTCGGAGATGGTGCTGTCGACCTTGCGCGCCTTGAGGACCCTGTTCAGGCCGCCGGTCAGCATGCCGACCGCCATGAAACCGATGATCAGGGTGAGCAGGGCGGCGGCGATATTCACCGAATACTCGATGATCAGCCCCTGGTTATTGACGATCCAGCTCTGGGCCTCGTTCAGCATGTCGGTATTGAGCAATTCTGTATCCATAAACGTGCCTCTCTCGTTATTGTTGCTTTGGTCGCGCCCTTGCCGGTGATGCCGGCAAGGGCGGGGGAGATGTGACGACGGGCGTCAGGCGGCCACGGCCAGCTGCCGGTGCAGCAATTGCCAGTGACTGTCGAAGTTGTGGGTGGGTTTGATGCGAAACTGGCTGCGAACGTACTGGTTGATGCGGCCTTCCGCATAGGCCAGCAGCAGGTTGGCCAGCACCGTCTCGTTTTCGGCGAAGCCCTCGCCTTCGTAGAGGCGGCGCTCGCGCATCACCTGCTTGAGCTGGGTTTCCAGCCGGTCGAACAACTGGTTGATGCGCGCCAGCAGCCGCTCGTGCTCGCCCTGCAGGGCGTCGCCGTTGAGCAGGCGGGTAATGCCGGGGTTGCGTTCGCAAAAGCCCAGCACCAGTTGCAGTATGTAGCGCAGGCGCAGGGCGCTGTCCTTTTCATCCTGAAGAATGAGATTGATCCGGGAAAACAGGGTTTCCTCGATAAAGTCGATCAATCCCTCAAACATCCGGGCCTTGCTCGGAAAGTGGCGGTAAAGCGCCGCTTCCGACACGCCCACCGCCGCCGCCAGCTTGGCGGTGGTGATCCGCTGCCCCGGGCTGGTTTCCAGCATGTGGGCCAGGGCCTGCAGGATTTGTTCACGACGGTTTTTCTTGTTCTGGGTATTGGCCATAGGCGCACTCAACTTGGTTAGTGGCGACCGGAAGAGCCGAAACCGCCTTCTCCCCGCTCGCTTTGGTCAAATTCGTCAACTACCGTAAATTGGGCCTGCACCACGGGCAGGATCACCAGCTGGGCGATGCGTTCTCCCGGCTGTATGGTGAAATGATCCTTTCCGCGGTTCCAGCAGGATACCATTAACTGACCCTGGTAGTCAGAGTCAATCAGGCCAACCAGGTTGCCCAGCACGATGCCGTGCTTATGGCCCAGGCCGGAGCGGGGCAGTATGGTGGCGCACAGGCCGGGATCCTGGATATGGATGGCGATGCCGGTGGGGATCAGGGTGGTGTCGCCCGGGGCCAGCTCCAGGGGGGCGTCCAGGCAGGCGCGCAGATCCAGGCCGGCGGAGCCCGGGGTGGCGTAGGCCGGCAGCGGGAAGTCGGTGCCCACGCGGGGGTCGAGGATCTTCAGTTCAATGGCGTTCATGGTATCGGTCTGCAATCAGGATCAAAAGGTGCCTGGCGAGCTGGGTCTTGCCGGCCAGGGGTAAATCGGCCCGGCCTTGCGGCCAGAACACGGTGAGGGCATTGTCGTCGCTGTTGAAGCCTTGCCCGGCCTTGGCCACGTCGTTGGCCGCGATCATGTCCAGCCCCTTGCGGCTGAGCTTGTCCCGGGCGTATTTTTCCACATCCCGGGTTTCGGCCGCAAATCCCACGGTAAAGGGCTTGTCCGGCAGGGCCGCCACCTCGGCCACGATATCGGGATTTTTGGTCAGTTCGATGACCAGGGTGTCGCTGGCGGTTTTCTTGATTTTCTGCTCGGCCACCGTTTTGGGGGCGTAGTCGGCCACGGCGGCGCAGGCGATGAAAATCTGCTGGTCGGCGATGTGCGCCATCACCGCCTGGTGCATCTGGCGGGCGCTCTCCACCTCGATGCGGGTCACCCCGGCCGGGGTGGGCAGGCCGACGGGGCCGCTCACCAGGAGCACCTCGGCGCCCAGCTCCTGCGCCGCCGCCGCCAGGGCGAAGCCCATCTTGCCGGAGCTGTGATTGGAGATGAACCGCACCGGGTCCAGCGCCTCACGGGTGGGACCGGCGGTGAGCATCAGTTTGATGCCCGCCAGGGGTCGGGCTTGGGGAGTGAAATGACGCTCTACCTCGGCCACCAGCTCCATCGGCTCCAGCATCCGGCCCGGCCCCACGTCGCCGCAGGCCTGTTCGCCCCGGGCCGGGCCCCAGATGGCCAGTCCGCGGTCGGCCAGGGTCGCCAGGTTGGCCTGGGTGGCGGCGTGGCGGTACATCTGCTGGTTCATGGCCGGGGCCACCGCCACTACGGCCGGGGTGGCCAGGCAGAGGGTGGTGAGCAGATCATCGGCCAGGCCGGCGGCCAGCCGGGCCAGGGTGTTGGCGCTGGCCGGGGCGATCAGCAGCAGCTCGGCCCAGCGAGCCAGTTCGATATGGCCCATGCCGGCTTCGGCGGCCGGGTCCAGCAGGGAGTCGGACACCGGCTCGCCCGACACCGCCTGCAGGGTGAGCGGGGTGATAAAGGCCTTGGCGGACTCGGTCATCACCACCCGGACCTCGGCACCCCGCTCCTTGAGGCGGCGCACCAGCTCGGCGCTCTTGTAGGCCGCGATCCCGCCGGTGATGCCGATAACTATGCGTTTTCCCGTTAATGACATGGCTGCGTTCCCTAACTGGACAGGCCGGCAAGATTACCACAAACGGGTGAATTGTGCGGCCCGGGCGGAGTCTGGGCTAGGCTTTAACGGTTGGGCAGGGGGGAGCGTCGATGAGCATCAAGGACTGGCCGGAGGGGGAACGCCCCCGCGAAAAACTGCTAAGCCGGGGGCCGGCCAGCCTGTCGGATGCGGAACTGCTGGCGATTTTTCTGCGCACCGGCAGCCGGGGCATGGACGCGGTGACCCTGGCGCGTACCCTGCTGAGCCAGTTCGGCTCCCTGCGCCAGTTGCTGCAGGCCGAGCCGCGGCAGTTTTGCGAGGGGCCCGGCCTGGGGCTGGCCAAGTACGTGCAGTTGCAGGCCAGCCTGGAGCTGATGCGCCGCTTTCTCGATGAAAAGCTGGTGCGCGAGCATGCCCTCACCAGCCCCGAACTGACCCGCCAGTATTTGCAGGCGCAGTTGCGGGACCGGGGCCGGGAGGTGTTCGCCCTGCTGCTGCTCGACAACCAGCACCGGGTGATCCGCTTCCACGAGCTGTTTTTCGGCACCCTGGACGCGGCGGCGGTGTACCCGCGGGAAATCGTGGCCCTGGCCCTGAAACTGGGTGCCGCCGCGGTCATTTTGGTGCATAATCATCCGTCCGGAGTGGCCGAGCCCAGCCGGGCGGATCGCATGATCACCGAACGCATTCAGGCCGCCCTGGGGCTGCTGGATATCCGGGTGTTGGATCATCTGGTGGTTGGTGACGGTGAAACCGTATCTTTTGCCGAGCGTGGCTGGCTTTAGTGCCGGACGCTCGGCTTTTAGTTGATCTCGGGCGCGGTATGCTGTATAAATTGCCGCCTTATTTTGCCCCGACAGACGGCCAACGGGGTGATTGATTGCTCGAGCAAAAGTAAGTTTTGGAGAAGACTGACATGTCTAAAGTATGCCAAGTAACTGGTAAGCGGCCAGCCGTTGGTAACAACCGCTCTCACGCCAACAACGCCACCAAGCGTCGCTTCCTGCCCAACCTGCAGACCCACCGTTTCTGGGTTGAAAGCGAGAAGCGTTTTGTAAAACTGCGCATCACCACCAAGGGTATGCGTATCATCGACAAAAAAGGTATCGACAGTGTCCTGGCTGACCTGCGTGCCCGTGGCGAAAAGGTCTAAGGAGATAACCCATGGCTAAAGGTATTCGCGAGAAGATCCGCCTGAACTCCAGCGCTGGTACTGGTCATTTCTACACCACTACCAAGAACAAGCGCAACATGCCCGAGAAAATGGAGATCAAAAAGTTTGATCCCGTGATCCGCCAGCATGTGATCTACAAAGAAGGCAAGATCAAGTAAGATCCTGCCTTCGAAAAAAAACCCGGCTCCGGCCGGGTTTTTTTATGGCCGCCACCTTGGCTATACTGCCGCCTCACTGTAGCAGGAGGGCGAGATGCCGGAGTTACCAGAAGTCGAAGTCAGCCGTTTGGGCATTACTCCTCATCTGCTGGGGGAGTCGGTGATGCGGGTGGTGGTGCGCAACCCCAGCCTGCGCTGGCCGGTGCCGGCGGAAATCCAGGAGCTGGCGGGGCTCACCATCGTCGGCATCCGCCGCCGGGCCAAGTACCTGCTGCTGGAAACCGACTGGGGCACCGCCATTTTGCACCTGGGCATGTCCGGCAACCTCAAGGTGTTGTCCCAGGGCACGCCGGCGGGCAAGCACGACCATGTGGATATCGAGCTGGCCAACGGCAAGCTGCTGCGGCTCAACGATCCGCGCCGCTTCGGATGCCTGCTGTGGACCCGGGCGCCGGCGGAGCAGCACCCGCTGCTGGCCAGGCTGGGGCCCGAGCCGCTCACCGAAGCCTTTGACGGCGACTACCTCTACCAGCGCAGCCGGGGCCGCAAGACGGCCATCAAGCAGTTCATCATGGACAACCATATCGTGGTGGGGGTGGGGAACATCTACGCCAACGAGTCGCTGTTCGGCGCCGGCATCAGCCCCAAGCGGGAGGCGGGCAATATCGGTCGGGAGCGCTACCTGAAATTGGCCGGGGAGATCAAGGCGGTACTGGCGCGGGCCATCGGCCAGGGCGGCACCACCCTGAAGGACTTTACCGGCAGCGACGGCAAGCCCGGCTACTTCGTACAGGAGTTGCAGGTGTACGGCCGGGCCGGGCAGCCCTGCACCCGCTGCGGCACCCTGCTGCGCGAGGTGCGCATGAACGGCCGCAGCACCGTGTTCTGCCCGCTCTGCCAGCGGTGAGGATCAGCCCAGTTTGGTGGCCACCGCCTCGGCCACGGCGGCGGGCACGAACTGGCTGATATCGCCGCCGTGGATCGCCACCTCCTTCACCAGGGTGGAGGAGATAAAGGAATTCTCCTCCGCCGGGGTAAGGAAGACGCTTTCAAGCTCCGGCATCAGCCGCCGGTTCATGTTGGCGAGCTGGAACTCGTACTCGAAATCGGACACGGCGCGCAGGCCGCGGATCAGCACATTGGCCCGGTGTGCCCGGGCGAAGTCCACCAGCAGGCCGGAAAAGCCCACCACGGTGACATTGCCCAGTTGGCCGGTGACTTCCTTTACCAGTTCGACCCGCTCGTCCAGCGAGAACATGGGCCGCTTGCTGGGGCTGAAGGCCACCCCCACGACCACTTCGTTGAACAGTCGGGAAGCACGCTCTATCAGATCCAGGTGACCGTTGGTGATGGGATCGAAGGTGCCGGGGTAGATGACCCTGATGCTCATGGGATGTCCTTATTGGCAAACGCAGCTGAAGAGTTTGAGGTAGAATACCGCAGCACAGGAACAAGGTGGAGCGCGATATGAAACGGGTACTGGTGGTTCGCAATGACAAGATAGGCGACTTTATGCTGGCCTGGCCGGCCTTCGCCATGCTCAAGGCCTCGCTCGGCTGCGAGGTGGTTGCCCTGGTTCCCGCCTATACCCGCGAACTGGCCGAGCTTTGCCCGAGCATCGACCGGGTGCTGCTGGATCCGGGCAAGGAGGGGACACCGACCGCGCAACGCGCCCTGCTGGATCAGCTGAAAAGTGGCCGGTTCGATGCGGTTATCTGCCTGTTCTCCAACTTTCGCAACGCCAGGCTGGTGTGGCAGGCCGGTATCCCCCAGCGCTGGGCACCGGCCACCAAGCTGGCCCAGGTGCTCTACAACCACAGGGTGACCCAGCGCCGTTCCCGCTCCGCCAAGCCCGAGTACGAGTACAACCTGGATCTGGTGCGGGCCTTTCTGCACCACCATGGGGTGACGCCGGTCGAACCCGCGCCGCCCTACCTGCGCTTCGAGGCCGCCGAGCTGGCTCCTTTCCGGGCGGAGCTGGCGGCGGCGTTGGGGATAGCGGCGGAGCGGCCCTGGCTGCTGGTGCACGCGGGCAGTGGCGGCTCGGCCAATAACCTCTCGGCCGGCCAGTATGCACAACTGATGCAGGCACTATGCAGCCAGTTCCCCGCCGCCCAGCCGGTGCTCACCGCCGGACCCGGGGAGGCGGCGCTGGCGGAGCAGGTCGCGGCCGAGGCTGGGGTGGGGGCGGTGGTGGCCCGGGATCTGCCCCTGCCGGCCTTCTGCCGGCTGCTGGCCTGCGGCAGCCTGTTCGTGGCCGGCAGCACCGGTCCCCTGCATATCGCCGCCGCCCTGGACGTGCCCACGGTGGGCTTTTTCCCGTTGCGCCGCTCGGCCACGCCGCGGCGCTGGCGGCCGCTGAACAGCGAGGGGCGGCACCTGGCCTTTCATCCTCCCGGCGAGGCCGGGGAGCAGGTGGAGGACATGAGCCGGGTGGACGTGACTGCGGTAGCGGCGGCGGTCACTCCCTGGGCCCGGACGTTTCTGTCCTGACCCAGAGGTCGGCGTACTTCACGAAGGTGGAGTGGGCCGACAGCAGGCACAGCAGCAGGCCCTGCCGGCCGTCCAGGAAGCCCGCCTTCAGCAGGTACATCTTGAGGAAACAACCCACCCCGTGCAGCAGCCCCTGGGCCAGGGAGCCCTTCTTGCCCCGCTCGGCCCGCTGCCGGGCCCAGGCGGCGGCGTAGCCGGCCGACTTGACCAGGTAGTGCTCCAGATCCCGATAGGTGTAGTGCAGCAGATCCCCCCGCAGGCGGGCGGTGTTGATGCCCGGCTTGAGCTCCACCTTTTCGTGTACCAGGGCGTCGTTGTAGCCGGTGAGGGCCCTGGGGTAGAGTCGCAGCACCCGATCCGGGTACCAGCCGCAGTGGCGGATAAAGCGGCCGAACACCCAGGACAGGCGGGAAATGGCGTAGACGGTGTCGTCGGTGGGCCGGGCCAGCACCGCCTCGATGCTGGTCCTGAGTTCGGGGGTGACCCGCTCGTCCGCGTCGATCCACAGTACCCAGTCGGACTGCACCCTGTCCTGGGCCAGCTGCCGCTGGCGGCCGAAGCCGGGCCAGTCGGTGTTCTCGAAGAAACGAGCACCGGCGGCCTCGGCCACCTCCCGGGTGCGATCGGTGCTGCCAGAGTCCATCACCACGATTTCGTCCACCCAGTCCAGGGTGGCCAGGCAGTCGGCCAGGTTGTCCGCCTCGTTCTTGACGATCAGGACGGCGGCGAGGGTGGGGCGCTGGTTCATCGAGAAGGCTCCTGTAACAGATTGAAATCTTGGGTGATGCGGTCGAACTGGGCAATCACCTGCTCGAGGGTGATGCGCTGCATGGCGTGCGGGTCCCTGACCCGGGTACGCCAGGGCAACTGCTCGGGGGTCTTGCCGGTTTCCGCCAGCAGGGCCTCTTCGTAGACGCTGACCACGTAATCCCGGCAGCGGTAGGGGCCGGTGCGCCGGGGGTTGTGGTGGGCGTAGAGGCCGATGACGGGGGTGCCGACCAGGGTCGCCATGTGGGCGGGGCCGGTATCCGGCGCCACCACCAGGCTGGCCTCCTGGATCAGGGCCAGCAGTTGCGGCAGGCTGGTTTTTCCCACCAGGTTTTCGTCGATGTTGGCGCTAATATTGCAGATTTTCGCTGCCAGATCCTGTTCCATCTTGGCGGGGCTGCCGATGAGTATCACCTTCATGCCGCGCTCGTGGGCGTGGTCGGCGAGGGCGGCGTAGCCTTCGGCGGTCCAGTTCTTGTAGGCCTTGCTGGCGGCGGGACAGATCAGCAGCAGCGGACGGTGGTCCCGGTGCGGGCGGGCCCAGTCCCGTTCGGCTGCCGGCAGGGGCAGGGACCAGCTCGGGGAGACATCGTCCAGCCCCAGCGCCCGGCCGAAGCCCATAAAGCCGTCCACCACATGGTCGCCGGTGGCGGGCACCCTGAGGTTAGTGAACAGCCACTGCCCGTCCTTGGCCCGCTCCCGCTCGAAACCCAGCCGGTATCGGGCCCGGATCCCCAGGCTGGCCAGGCTGGCGCGCAGGGCCGCCTGCATATGCAACAGGGCGTCGAAGCGGCGTCCCCGCAGTTGCCGCCACAGGGCGAGATAGCCTTTCCAGCCGGCCTTCTTGTCGAAGGGGATCACCTCCACTCCGGGCAGCAGTTGCAGCAGGCCGGCTTCCACCCTGCCGGTGACCCAGGTGATGCGGGTTTGGGGCCACTGGCGCTGGATGGCCTGCACCAGGGCCACCGCATGGCAGCAGTCGCCGATGGCGGATAAACGCAGCAAACAAAGGGAAGAGGGGGGCGAGCTGAACAGGGCCATGGGTGAACTCTCCTGAATCCGAGTCCGGCATTATGCAAAGCCTTTCCGGCCATGTAAAATCCGTGTTTTCGTCAGGGGGTGGAAATGGAACGGATAGAGCACGGTTCTGAAATTATCTGGTACGATCCCGAATGCTTCGGCGCATTCAAGCGGGATTATTTCGAAATCGACTACTGGCGCGAGCAAAACGCCATCCGCGGCAAGTCGGTGGGGCGCAACACCACCTGGTTCGTGGAGGACGAGGTGGGTCACAAGGTGCTGCGCCACTACTACCGGGGCGGCATGATAGGCCGGGTGATGGAGGATACCTTCCTGCACGTGGCCGAGTCCAAGAGCCGGGCCATGGCGGAATTCACCGTGCTGGCCAAGCTGCACCGTCGCGGCCTGCCGGTGCCCCGGCCCTGCGCCGCCCGCATGGTGCGCTCCAACCTGGTATACCGGGCCGACATCATCCTGACCCGCATCAACAACGCCCGCGATCTGGTGGCTATCCTCAAGGAACAGGCCTTGAACAAGCAGGAATGGCAGGGCATCGGCAGGACCATCCGCCAGTTCCACGACGCCGGCCTCTACCATGCGGATCTCAACAGCCATAACGTGCTGCTGGACGACAGCGGCAAGAGCTGGCTGATCGACTTCGACAAATGCCACTTCCGCCAGCCCGGCAGTTGGTCCCGGGAGAACATGGAGCGGCTGTTGCGCTCCTTTCGCAAGGAGCAGGGCCTGCACCCCGGGTTTCACTGGAGTGAACAGGACTGGCAGGCGCTGCTGAGCGGTTACAGGGCCAGTTGATCCTGGATCAAGGTTTGCGTTCTGGCCAGGGCGCCCCGGTTGGCTCTGACCACTGCCAGGGCCCGGCGGCCCATGGCCCGGGCCTGCTCCGTATCGGCGAACAATGACTCCAGGGCGGTGACCAGTTCGTCGGTATCGGCGACGACGCGGGCGCCACCGGCCGTCGCCAACTGGCGGGTGATGTCACTGAAATTGAAGGTGGAAGGACCGGTCAGCACCGGCTTGCCCAGGGCGGCGGGCTCCAGCAGGTTGTGGCCGCCCCGCTCGATCAGGCTGCCGCCGACAAAGGCGATGTCCGCCGCCGCCAGCATGACGGGCAGCTCGCCCATGGTATCACCCAGATAGACCTGGGTTTGCGGGCCGGGATTGTCATCGGTGCGGCGACAGAGTATGAACCCCTGCTGCGCTACCAGCTCCGCCACCTGGTCGAAACGCTCGGGATGGCGTGGCACCAGTATCAGCAGGGCGTCAGGGTGCCGTTGCAGCAGCTGGCGATGGGCGGCGAGGAGCTGTTCGTCTTCGCCTTCGTGGGTGGAGGCGGCGATCCAGACCGGTCTGGATGCCCCGAGGTGTTCGTGCAAGGTCCTGCCCTGCCGGTGAACTTTTTCGTCATAACCGATATCGAACTTTACCGAGCCGGTGACGCTGAGCCGCTCGCGGGGCACACCCAGTCCGGCGAAGCGCTCGGCATCGTCCCGGTGCTGGCAGGCGATGTGAGTGATATTGGCGGACAATAGCCGGAATATACCGTGAAAACGCCGGTATCTGTCGGCGGAACGGGCCGACAGCCGGGCGTTAAGCACCAGCACCGGCAACCGGCGCTGGCCGCAGGCGTGCAGCAGGTTGGGCCAGAGTTCGGTTTCCATGATCAGCAGGGCCCGCGGCTGGATGCGGCGCATAAAGCCTGCCACCGCCCAGGGGAAATCCAGCGGCGCATAGCGGTGCTCCACCAGTTCTCCCAGCCTGGCCACCTGATCCGCTCCGGTTCGGGTGGTGGTGGTCACCACTATAGGAATCTCTGGATGGGCGGCCTTCAGCGCCTTGATCAGGGGAGTCGCGGCCACCACCTCGCCTACGCTCACCGCATGCAGCCAGAGCGGTCTTGCTGTCGATGTTGGCCTGACCCAGCCCAGATGCTCCGGCCAGCGCCGGCCGAATCCCGGTTTGCCCTGTTTGGGCCAGTAGAGCATGGCCAGCAGGACGGGGCTGAACAGATGGATAAGCAGGTTGTATACAAGGCGATAGGGCATGGGCTTACCGGGCAGATGTGGAGATAAGCTCGTGGCCGAGCAACTTCTCGAGTGCGGTGATCACTCGCTTGGCTGGCAGTTCCTTCAGGCACTTGAGGTGACCCAAGGGGCACTCCCGTTTGAAGCAGGGGCGGCATTCGATATCCGTATGAACCACGGCGACCCGCTCGGCCAGTGGCGGGGTGTACCGGGGGGAAGTGGAGCCGTAGATGCCGACCAGGGGGCGTTGCAGGGCGGCGGCGATATGCATCAGCCCCGAGTCGTTGGACACCACGGCGGAACTGAGCGCCATCAGGTCGATGGCCTGGTGCAGCGAGGTTCTGCCCGCCAGAATATGACAATGCTCCTGCAGCCGCTGCGGCAAGTGGTGTTTGATGGCCTCCGCCACCGGGATATCCTTGGCCGAGCCAAAGATCCATACTTGTCGGCCCTGCTCGATCTGGTGCCGGGCGACCTCGGCGTAGTACTGCTCCGGCCAGCGTTTGGCCGGCCCGAACTCGGCGCCCGGGCATAGGCTCAGAATGGATCTGTCTGTGGTCAGTCCCAGCTCGCTCAGGGCCTGCCGCTGGTTCTGCGGATCGACCCGCAGTGTGGGCCAGGGCAGTTCCGGGAGACAGTGGTTATCCTTCATCTGCTCCCTGGGGTAGGCCAGCGAGACGTAGCGTTCCACCATCAGTGGGAAATCGGTCTTGTTGCGGCGCAGATCATTCAGCAGGCCATAGCGGGACTCGCCCTTCCAGCCAGTGCGTTTTTTGATGCCGGCAAACAGCGGGATCAGCGCAGATTTGAGGGAGTTGGGCTGGACAATGGCCCAGTCATAGCCCTCGGCGGCCAGTTGCCGGCCCAGGCGGAAGCGTTCGGCTAGCTTGAAGTCCCCGTGGCCCAGTGGCATAACGATGGCCCTGTCCACCTCGGGCATCCGCTCCAGCAGGGCGCAGCACCAGGCCGGCGCCATCACATGCAGCTCGGCACCGGGGTGCAAGCGCTTCAGGGTGATATAGAGGCTCTGGGACATCACCATGTCACCCACCCAGGAGGGGCCTATGACTAGAGTTTTCATCCGGATATATTCGTCTGTAAAGCCATGCTATGTTGCATGATTATAAATAGATGAACCTGATATAGCTACCATAGAAAGTGGATGTCTGATGTGTCATCTTTTTCAATCATCATTTATTAACACTCTTTAATGCAAAAAATGGTAGGTGGTGATTATTTAAAAATTCTTCTAAGTAGTCGTCCTTCAAGGTTTTTTAATGATCTTTTTAGGCGTTTTTTGTCGGCCGGCTTTCCCGACAAGCCTGCCATGTATTTCCAATCATCCAAGTCATACTCAAGTGCAATGTTTCCGCGCTGATAAAATCTTTCAGTGACATCAAGCCCCATCTTGGCTGGTTCGCAAACTATAAGGTTATGGGCGATAAATGTTCTCCAAAAATCAGGCCCCAGACCTGCATCATCTCCAGCTTTAGTGTTAATAAACAGCTTTTTGTTCATCAGTCTGGACAACCAGTGAAGGCACAAAAACTGCTCTGTTGCTGGGTAGCGAGACTTGTATCCAGAACGCTTACTGAAGTGAAGCGCTGGAACAGGAAGGTCATGCCATATTTTAAGCAAGTCCTGTGTTTCCCCAAAGTCAAATAAATCACTCTTGTGGAAGTGAACTGGCTGGCCGATGTGAGATGAAATAAAAAATGTGCTGCTTGTGACAACGCGATTCTTCAAGTAGGAAATGGCTGGTACTCTTGGAGCAGAGGCAAATCGTTCAAATAGATCAACAAAACCTCGGCCTTTAATAATGTTGTCGGTTCTTACTTTGGCTGCGTATCGAGTTTTTACAGCCATGAGGCCCTGATGGGCGCTATGGAGCTGCCTGTTGTTGTTCAGTTTTATCTCTTCATTATCATTGAAAACACTATTTTGTCCTGGATCATCAAGTAGTAACACTTTATCTACATCCAGGTTGGCAACATCCTGACCTTTCCAGGTTGACAGTATGATGGTGGAACTGGGGAATAGCTCTCTGATTGATGCAACATTTTGTTCTGTTACACCTTCAATCTGTGCACGGCTTTTACTAGAAGATACGGGTCCTTGCAATACAAAGGTAATGTCTTTGTCATCAATTTTGATATCGTTTTCAGGCTTGTAGAAACTCATGATACTCACTCGGAATGCCACAAAAAATAACATCATCACGATCAATAAGGTGATAGTGAACCGTCAATCCTTTCTCAATCAGATGGTTGTATAGCGGAGCAATATAGAGTTCCCCCTTTTCCCATTCTGTCTTGGGTTTTGATAAATAGTCAAAGTACGCATTTAAAAAATGATTTTTTTTAGAAAAGTGATATAATCCAGTGCTACATAAGTTGGATATTGGTTTTTTTTCAGCAGTCTGAATCACTTCGGTGCTGTCAGGATGCCTGGGCTTGGCAAATGACCAGTTGTCACCGCTTCCTTCAAAGACTTCCAGATATCCACAACCTGAACTTGCCACCTCCGGGAAAACGAAGTTTGGTCTGAAGGTGTCTATATTGAAAATGGTGATTTCATCATTGTAATCAATGCCTTGGTCTGATAATCCGGCCAGTCCTAGCGAAACGGTTTCAGCCTGACCGCGTGTTTCCTGCTCCAGAACAATGATATGGAATTCTTTAATCCCCAGTCTTTTTGCAGACTGCGCAACAAAGTCCGCAGTATTGAAAGCGTCTCTGACAATAAAAAGAAATGGTGTGCTCAAAAAGTATGAATCAAAACTGCTCACTGAGTGGTCGAACAACGTCTTTCCATGAGCCTCAAGCATATACTTGGGCTTTGCATAGCCGGCTTTAAAAAAACGTGAACTCATACCCGCCATCGGTATCACTATCATTGCTTAACTCTCGTCATGATCTGATGAAGTCTAAATGCATTGGCAAAAAAGGCCTGCTGACGTTTTGGGTCATCCTCATGAAGAGGCAGCATCGACAAAAATAACTGTATTTGCATGGCATAGAGATGCTGTGCTTCCAGCCCAAAGTGATGTTTAATCATTTCAACAAATCCCTGCTGTAATTCTTTGTGTTCGGCAGGCTCTGCAATTGATAAAAATATGTTATTTTCGTGGGTGTCAACCTGATAATATCCCGCAACTATCCAGTCATACAAGCCCAGCACAGAGTGACTGAGCTTGGCTATGTCATAACGAATATCACCATATAAAGTTTTTTTTCCTTCAGGAGTCATGCCTCTCGGATCTATTATTTTGATTTTCTCGGCACGAAAATCATATAGTATATTACTGAAGCAGAAGTCACCATGCAGGACCGAGGCATGAGGACTGCAATCGGGCAAGTTGTCGTGACTGTCCTGCAATATTTTCTTGAGTGACACACTTGGCTCGCCATTGAATACCCAACAGCTTGAAGGATCCAGATCGGTATTTTGGCAATATTCCTTTATTCGTTGTTCAGTCTTTATTCCGAACAATATATCCATGGAGTTGCTTTCGGCTTCGTTCGGGGCCTTTGTGTTATAGCATTCAACAAGAAAATCAATGCAATTCTTTAATATGGATTGCCAGCTTGGAAGGGGAAGTCTTGAAAAGACGAATAGCTCATTAAGTGCCGTATTATGCAAATACTCAAGACGATAAGAAATCTTGCCATCACGTGAGGTCTCGCAGCCCAAAAACTGTGGAGTATAGCCGCGTAATGGGGCCGGCAGCTTTGTGAACCACTCTGCTTCTGCCGAGATCTTATTGTTATGTGAACTGGATTTTTCTATCCAGTGTGGCGTGATCACCAACTCGTTGAATGCACGTTGTGTAGTGAATTTTGCCTTGGAACGGTAGTAGGTATTAACATGGCCAAAGTCCAACCAGCCAGAAGAATATACTGGTGTCAGTCCGACAGCTTGATGATAGCGGTTAAGACCCTGTATAAAGTTCCACTCACTCTGAGTAATGCATTTCAGAATTGTCTTAGGTTGGCTGAATTTGAAGTAGCCATCTATGATTCTTGTTGTCTCTCTCGTTTTCTGAGGTTGGTGATCTTTTAGCCACTCACAATGGTCGTCAGTTAATACCGCCCAGTTGTAACTGTATTTTGCCAAAGAAATACTGACTACGTCATCACCAACAGGTAGTTGTTGGAATAGGGTATCTCCATAAAGCACATGCAACGGCTTGTCGAGTCGATGACCACTGATATTGACTGCCGCTACCAGGGATGCACCCAGGCTAAGTCCATCGGGGATGGGGACGACTTCTATTTTGTTTTCATCCAGCCAGGCTTGGTCAATGGGAGAAATATCGAACGACTCCGGAAGGGAAAGATAAATCTGTAATCCCTTTGGTGCCAAAGCCACCTGATGCTGAAATAGTCGCCTATTCCCCAGGGGTAAAAAGCTGGGAGGTATTCGTCCGAATTCTGACTCTAGCTCCTGCCCAACATAGGCACCCGACATGATTAGAAACATGTTTTTTCTTTCTCGAGCAGTTTGTGAATTTCTTCTAATGTCATTGAAGTGAATTCAGAGGGGCGAATGGAACGATCATCAATATAAAAACCTTCGTGGCCACACCACGGCTTGCCAACCAGGATTTCATCATAGGGCACAGAGTGTCTGTCCAGCCAATCTGTAATGACAGGCAGTGTATGGATGTTAATTTTACCAACATTTCCCTCATAGGTGCGCATATTGCGTGCCGTAGAAATGACAATCTCAAATCCTTGCTTTTTATATTCTCGAAGTTGCTCTATTACTTCCTCTTTGGGGAGCACATTCCTGTAGTCAGAGGTGTTAGCCTGAGTCAGAGTACCATCCAGGTCAACAATTAGTTTTCTCATATTTTGTTGACCCCACTACCTTTAATTTTATTGTTATTGCTCATGCAAACAGACAAATTTGTTAGAATTAGCGATGCCTTTTCAGAAATAGACACTCAGTTATCCTCTTTTTTGACCAGGTCTGCCGGATTGATGTGGGTCCATTTGGAGCGAGGACGATCCAAATATTGAAAGTGTTCATTGGTGAAACTCCCCTGGATACAAACGTATTTACGATCTTCCGTATGAATGTCATTTTTTTCTTTGAAAAGCTCGTCAAATACGCCTGGTCCGGTAGAGTAATAAACTCCCATGGCCGGATCATAATTATCAATATTGTATAATACTTTTTCAATCGCGCTTTCAAGATCCTGATTGTTTGGGGCGGATGCAATAAAATAATTGGTGAAGCGAGTGTTGTTATCTATTTTTATATAAATAGCCTTTTCTTCCATACCAATCAGCTTGTCCAACGGCCATACCAGAGTAGCATCTATATCCATATATACACCACCTTCGAGATTCAAGACTACCAGGCGCCATAAATCAGCCTGAGCTGCACCATTGGTGAGTTTCATATAGGCGTCATAGACTTCTTTTTTCGCGTTATTTTTTAAATATTCTCCACGAGCTTCGGTGCTTACATAGCGGTAGTCACAGTCAAGGGACATTAAGCGATTGAACAAGTAGTTCATATACACGGGCAAGGTGCATTTGTTGGTGAAGTTGGTTTGCCAAATGGTACGAGGAATCGAGCTGCGTCGGGACAGACTGAGCTTTGCAGGGGAGTACTCAGGGATGGAAAAGCGTAGATTTGGTAATAAGAAGTGAAATAGGTAGGAGAAAATTTTGAAAACATTGCCGATCAATCGGGTGAGGCGGTTGACTATGAGAATAGGAGTCTTGTTCATAATGATCCTGTATTTCAGATGCATGAGCGCTCAGGTTGTGGGGATGGCCTTAACCAATGTTTTTTCACTTTAGTGCTCCCACGCAATGTTACTTTTTATCTTTCTTGCGGGAGTTCCAGCAACAATTGTTTTTTCTTCAACATCTCTAGTAACTATGGCACCGAAGGCAACAATGCTGCCATCATTTATAGTTACACCTTTTAATATGGAAGCATTGGCGGCTATCCATACGTTATTGCCTATGTGGATGTCTTGAGGGTGGTTAAGAATTTTTTTTGTATCCGCATCGTAAATAGGATGTCCATCGTAAGTCATGACACTGATATCGCGAGAAAACATGCAATGCTCACCTATCGTGAGCCTGGTACCCTCACCCTTGGCTGACAAATACGCTCCTCCGATATCTGTTTGTTTACCTATACGAATAAGACAGTTGTTGCCGACTATTTCCAATGTGCTAAAGCTGATATTGGCACCATTATCAATTTCTATGATGTTGTTCTCTCCTCTAACGCTGATCACGCAACGGCGAAACTTACCATTGCCAAGAACAACAAGACGGTTTCCCTTACCAGATAACTTGATTTTGTTCCATATCAGATAAGAATCCGGGCTGGTAAGGAGCTGGCCGCCTTTGCTTTTTATTATATTTAGCAATCTTGATGTCAGCTTGTTAAACATGAAAATATTCCATTGACTTGAGAAGACTATTTATTCTTTCTGAACACATAATCCCCCTTGATCTTCCGCCACAGCCCGAACACGTCGGTGCGGGGGAAGATGGCGATACGGCGGATCTGGTAAGGATCTTCGTGCATGGCCAGGGGGCCGCTGTTGGTGGCCACGGCGAAGGGGTAGCCCAGCTCCCTGGCCAGCGCTTTGCTGTCTTCGTTATGGCTGCCGAAGGGGTAGGCGAAGGAGGCGAGGGGCCGGCCCAGCAGCTGTTCCAGTTGCGCCTTGTTGTCGGCGATTTCCCGTCGCTGTTCTTCCCTGCTCAGGGTGTCCAGGTGCGGGTGGGTCAGGGTATGTCCGCCGAATTCCACCAGGCCGGAGTCGGCCATTTCCTTGATCTGCTCCGGCGTCATCAGCTCCACCCGCTTTTCCGGGTTGCCGGGCTGCTCCACGTCCCAGCGATTGAAACGCTCGCCGGTCACCAGGTAGATCACCGCCTTGAAACCGTACTTTTTCAGCAGCGGGAACAGCAACTCGTAGTTGTCCCGGTAGCCGTCGTCCACCGTGATGATGATGTACTTGCTGTCCGGCGTCAGCCGGCTGGCCAGGCCCTGGTCGGCCAGATCGGCGAAGGTGAGGGTCCGGTAGCCGAGGCGTTTGAGCAGCTTGAAGTGCTTTTCCAGCATGTTCACATGCAGATAGGTGCCATGTATCCCTTTTTCGCTGTCGTCGCGGATAAAGCGGTGGTACATGACGATGGGCACTTCCCGCCGCAGCCGGTGCACATAGACGCTCTGGTAGTGCTGCTCTAGCTCGTCGGCCACGGCGACGAGATCGTAGTTGCTCCTGACCTTTGTCATTACCGCGGGTGCCGTGCCCTGGCAGGCCAGCGCCGTCGCTATCCGGTCGGGCAGGGCGGCGAAGTCGATGTCCAGGTCCATGGGCCCGATATCGCCGAAGTTGCCGGCCATGGCAGCATCAATATTGTCGGGCGTCACCAGCCCCGGGGCGCTGGCTTCGCCGATGGCGAAGGTGGGCCTGCCCATCAGGATGGACTCCATGGCCACCCGGCCGGCACCGATCACCAGATCGGAGGTGGCCATCAGCCCGGGTACGTCCCGCACATAACCGAGAAACTCCACCTTGTCCTGAAAGCGCCGGAAGCGCTCGGGAAGCTCGGAGCCGGAGGCCACCTGCACCCGGTACCTGTCGGTATCCAGGCACTGATCCAGCAGCCGGTAGCAGAGCTCGCCCTTGGGGCCGCTGAGCCGGCCGACGATACTGATCACCGGCCGTTCATTCACCGGTGCCGGCACGGGCTGGTAATGACGGGTGTCGATGCCGTTGCGGCCGATGGCGATCAATCCGGGTTCGACGCCAAGGGCACTGATCAGCTGGTCCCGCACCGCCTCGCATACCGCCAGGGCGCGGTCGCCCAGGGCATGGAATTTCTTGCGTGAGGCGTGCACCGGCTGGCGGCCGTGCACCGAGGTGATCATGGGCGTGCCGGTCAGTTTGCAGGCCACATAACAGCTCCAGCTGGAGGCGCGGCTGTGGGCATGCACCAGCTGGATGCGGTGTTTTTTGATGAGATAAATCAGGTAACCCACATGCCAGAAGCGACGGGGGATGCTGCGCTTGTTGAAGCGCAGCCGGAAGAACTGGCCCTGGTGCGGCTTGGTCAGGGTGTCGGAGACATAAAATACCCGGTGCCCGCGCCGGTTCAGCTCGTCGCCGAGGGTGGTGGCATACACCTCGGCCCCGGTCACTTCCAGCTGGGACAACGCCATCAGTATATTCATGGGCGGCCCGGGCGTTATCTGTTCAGCCAGGCCATGTATTCCGCCACCCCTTCGGCCACCGTCCTGAATTCATGGGGGTAGCCGGCGGCGCGCAGCTTGGTCAGATCAGCCTGGGTAAAGCTCTGGTAGCGGCCCTTCAACTGCTCGGGGAAAGGGATGTACTCAATCTGGCCCTTGCCATGATGTTTGATCACCGCCTCGGCCACGTTGCTGAAGGGCTCGGCGCGGCCGGTGCCGCAGTTGAAAATGCCGGAAACTTGCGGGTTCTGCCAGAACCAGAGGTTGACCTTGCACACATCGTCCACGTAGATGAAGTCGCGCATCTGGCCGCCGTCCGGGTAGCCGTCGCAGCCTTCGAACAGTTTGGGGTTTTCGCCCTTGTGCAGCTGGGTGTTGAGGTGGAAGGCCACGCTCGACATGCCGCCCTTGTGCTGTTCGCGCGGGCCGTACACGTTGAAGTATTTGAGCCCCACCACCTGGGACTGGATCTCCGGCTGCAGGCGGCGCACGTACTGGTCGAACAGTTGCTTGGAGTAGCCGTAGACGTTGAGCGGCTGCTCGTATTGCGGCTCTTCGATGAAGTTGTCGTTGCGGCCGCCGTAGGTGGCGGCGGAAGAGGCGTAGATAAAGGGAATGTCCCGTTCCAGGCAGTAGTGCAGCAGATCCTTGGAGTACTCGTAGTTGTTCTCCATCATGAACTTGCCGTCCCACTCGGTGGTGGCGGAGCAGGCGCCTTCATGGAAGATGACCTCGATGCCGCCCCACTCCTCGAATTCGTCGCCGGACACGATGCGGTGCAGAAACTCGTCCTTGTCCAGGTAGTCGGCGATGGTCAGGTCGACCAGGTTGACGAACTTGGTGCCATCGGTCAGATCGTCGATCACCACCACGTCGGTCCGGCCCTGCTCGTTCAGGGTCTTCACCAGGTTACTGCCGATAAAGCCGGCGCCGCCAGTCACAATGATCATCGTTAGCTGCCTCTTGCTGGCCGGAATCTGTCCGGCAAAACGGAATAAAATCGGGCGAAAGTTTATCATGGTTCGGCGACAGAAAACTAACCCGCCCGCCTGTGTTACTATTCAGTTATGTCAGTGAGTATTGGTTAACAGGATGAAAACCAAGGACCGTATTGTCGCCGCCGCCCTGCAGTTGTTCAACGAGCAGGGGGAGGCGAATGTTACCACCAACCATATTGCCGCCCATCTGGGCATCAGTCCGGGCAATCTTTATTACCACTTTCGCAATAAAAACGACATTATCCATCGCATTTTTCAGCAATATGCCGAGCATTTGCGCAAGAGTTTTACCCCGGTCACCGGCCCGGCCAGCGCCAGCCCGGCGGTGTGGTTCCACTACCTGGACGCCATCTTCTATGTAATGTGGGAGTTCCGTTTCTTCTACGCCAATCTCAACGACATCCTGCACCGGGATCCGGAGCTGCACAAAAAGTACCTGGCGGTGCAGCGGGAGTTGGCCGTCAACCTGCAGGCCCTGCTGCGGGAGCTGAATGCCCAGCAGGTGCTGGCCATTCCCGACCAGGAGATAGATCCCCTGACCCAGACCCTGAAGATGGTCGTCTCCTTCTGGGTCAGCTATCAGTCGGCCCAGTCGCTCGATCCCCGCATCAGCCAGGCGGTGCTGTACGAGGGGGTGGCCCGGGTGCTGCTGTTGCTCAAGCCCTACTTCCACCCGGAGAAAGGAGCCGAACTGGCCAAATTGTCGGAGCATTATCAGGCGTTGGCCCGTACGCCCAGTGATCCCTTTCACAAATAGTCGGCTTGCTTAGAATATCTTGTGTCAAAGGGGATTGTTGGTAGTAAAATGACCTGAAATTAACCCAGTCAGCCAGATTGATAACGGGAGTTCAGTATGTCGTTGGCATTTTATGCTCATATCAGCGAGCAATTGGCGCAAACCAAGGCCGAAGGGCTCTACAAGCAGGAGCGGGTGATCACCTCTCCCCAGAGTGCGGCCATCGAGGTTGGTCAGCGGGAAGTGATTAACTTCTGTGCCAACAACTACCTGGGACTCGCCAACCATCCCGCATTGATCAAGGCGGCCCAGCAGGGACTGGACAGCCACGGTTTCGGCATGGCCTCGGTGCGTTTCATTTGCGGTACCCAGGATCTGCACAAGCGGCTGGAGGCGGAGCTGTCCGCCTTCCTCGGCATGGAAGACACCATCCTCTACACCTCCTGCTTCGACGCCAATGCCGGCCTGTTCGAAACCCTGCTGGGGCCGGAAGATGCCATCATCTCCGATGCCCTCAATCACGCCTCCATCATCGACGGGGTGCGGCTGTGCAAGGCCAAACGCTACCGCTATGCCAACAACGACATGGCCGAGCTGGAGGCCTGCCTGCAACAGGCCTCCGCCGACGGTGCCCGCTTCAAGCTGATCGCCACCGACGGTGTCTTCTCCATGGATGGCGTCATCGCCAACCTCAAGGCCATCTGCGACCTGGCGGACAAGTACGACGCCCTGGTGATGGTGGACGACTCCCACGCCGTGGGTTTCGTCGGCGAGCAGGGCCGGGGCACCCCCGAGTACTGTGACGTGATGGGCCGGGTCGACATCATCACCGGCACCCTGGGCAAGGCCCTGGGTGGTGCTTCCGGTGGTTATACCTCCGGCAAAAAGGAAGTGATCGACTGGCTGCGCCAGCGCTCCCGTCCCTACCTGTTTTCCAACTCGGTGGCGCCGGCCATCGTCGCCGCCTCCATCAAGGTGCTGGAAATGCTGAAAGACGGCGACGATCTGCGCAGAAAGGTGCGGGAAAACAGCGACTATTTCCGGGAGAAGATGACCGCCGCCGGCTTTACCCTGGCGGGCAAGGATCACGCCATCATCCCGGTGATGCTGGGCGATGCCGCCCTGGCGGCCAACATGGCCGACAGGCTGCTGGAACGGGGCATCTATGTCATCGGTTTCTCTTTCCCGGTGGTGCCCAAGGGCCAGGCCCGCATCCGTACCCAGATGTCGGCGGCCCACAGCCGCGCACAGCTGGACCGGGCCATCGCCGCCTTCACCGAAGTCGGCCGGGAACTGGGCGTGATCTAAGGGGAGCATGACGATGAAAGCACTGGCAAAACTGAAAGCGGAACCCGGCATCTGGATGACGGAAGTGCCCGAACCCGAGCTGGGCCACAACGATCTGCTGATCAAGATCCGCAAGACCGCCATCTGCGGCACCGATATCCACATCTACAACTGGGACGACTGGTCCCAGAAGACCATCCCCGTGCCCATGGTGGTCGGCCACGAATACGTGGGCGAGGTGGTGGCCATCGGCCAGGAAGTGCGTGGCTTTGACATTGGCGACCGGGTGTCCGGCGAGGGCCATATCACCTGCGGCCACTGCCGCAACTGCCGCGCCGGCCGCACCCACCTGTGCCGCAACACCGTGGGGGTGGGGGTGAACCGGGAGGGCGCCTTCGCCGAGTACCTGGTGATCCCGGCCTTCAACGCCTTCAAGCTGCCGGACGAGATTTCCGACGATCTGGCCTCCATCTTCGACCCCTTTGGCAATGCGGTGCACACCGCCCTGTCCTTCGATCTGGTGGGCGAGGACGTGCTGATCACCGGCGCCGGCCCCATCGGCATCATGGCCGCCGCCGTGGCCCGCCATGTGGGGGCCCGCCATGTGGTGATCACCGACGTCAACGAATACCGGCTCGAGCTGGCCCGCAAGATGGGCGTGACCCGGGCGGTCAACGTGGCCAAGGAAAAACTGGACGACGTCATGGCCGAGCTGGGCATGACCGAAGGCTTCGACGTGGGCCTGGAAATGTCCGGGGTGCCGGCGGCCTTCCGCGACATGCTGGACAAGCTGAACCACGGCGGCAAGGTGGCCATGCTGGGCATACCGCCCTCCGACATGGCCATCGACTGGAACAAGGTGATCTTCAAGGGCCTGGTGCTCAAGGGCATCTACGGCCGGGAGATGTTCGAAACCTGGTACAAGATGGCCAGCCTGATCCAGTCCGGCCTGGATCTGACCCCCATCATCACCCACCACTTCAAGGTGGACGACTTCCAGCAGGGCTTCGACGTGATGCGCTCGGGCCAGTCCGGCAAGGTGATACTGGACTGGCAGTAAGCCGCCCCGCCTGGTTAAACAAGGGCCCGCCTCGGCGGGCCCTGTTCTTTCGGAAATCCGGGGATATGGCTTCCGGCTTCCGGCTTTCAGTCCCTAATCCCTGCTCCCGGGCGGACAGACCGAGTCCCGCACCACCAGCCGGGGCTGGAGTTCCAGCTGCTCGGGCCGGTGATCTTTTTCCTTGATCCGCTTCAGCAGCAGCTCCAGGGCCCAGCGGCCCAGGGTGCGTTTGGGATGGGAGATGGTGGTCAGGGGCGGGCTGGTAAAGCGTGCCATGTTGACGTCGTCATAGCCGATCACCGAAATGTCCTGGGGTACCCTGAGCCCGGCCTGGGTGATGGCGCAGATGGCGCCGAAGGCCATGGTGTCGCAGAAGGCGAACACGGCCGTGGCGCTGCTCCCCTGCCGCAGCAACTGCTGTATGGCCCGGTAGCCGCTTTCGCTCTCGAAATCTCCCTCGATAATCTGTTCGGGCGGCAGTTCCAGGCCGGCCTCGGCCAAGGCCCGGGTAAAGCCTTCCAGTCGCAGCCGGCTGGTGCCCTTGTGCAGGTGGCCGGTGATGCAGGCGAAATCCCGGTGTCCTTGTTCTATAAGGTATTTGGCGGCCAGATATCCGCCAATGTCGGCGTTATCGTGGATGATGTCGGCAAAATCATTGTCCCGGCTCCAGTCCAGCATCACCAGCGGCAGGCTGGGGTGCTGCTGCAACAGTTCGGTGAGGGAAGGGGGGGTATCGGTGCAGATCACCAGCAGGCCGTCCACCCGTTTCTCGAGCAGCATGCGCAGGTGCATCAGCTGTCGCTCGGGCTGGTTCTCGGTATTGCACAAAATCAGGCTGTAGCCCAGTTCGAAGCAGAGATCCTCCACCGCCTGCACCACTTCCGCGAAGAAGGGATGGGCGCTGGTGGTGACCAGCATGCCGATGGTGCGGGTATTGTTGACCTTGAGGCTGCGCGCCACCGAGTTGGGGGCGTAGTTGAGTTCCCGCACCGCCTGCTCGACCCGGGTCCGGGCGGCCTCGCTCACCTTGCGGGTCCGGTTGAGCACATGGGAGACGGTGGAGATGGACACTCCCGCCTGTGCTGCCACATCTTTGATGGTCGCCATGCTGACACCTCGAACTGGGAAAGGACACATAGTAGCAAATGTCATCGTCAAGCGGTGCTTTGGTGTTCACCATCGGGCGACACCTCGGCGAGGACGGAGCCGGAAGGCGGCATGACACCTCGCTGCCTGTTTTTTAGGCAGGTTCGGGTTATGGACCAGTCCTGGATGGGATCCGGCTTCACACTCTTTGTTTTTATTTTGTAACCGGCCCCATCTGAAGCATTTTTCTCTTGTGGAAATGACGCACTAGGGTTAGAAAAAAGGGCAGACCGGATCATCTCCGGCAAGACCAATATCAGGACAGAGGGAATTTACATGGTCATATGGAACAAGAAGGCGGTAGCGGTGGCGGTGTGCGCCGCCCTGGGGTACGGCGCGGCCTTTTCCGCCTCGGCGGAAACCGTAAAGATTGCCATTGCCGGCCCGGTAACCGGTGCCGTGGCCCAGTACGGTGACATGCAGTTTACCGGCGGCCGCATGGCGGTGGAGCTGCTCAACCAGTCCGGCACCCTGGGCGAGTACAGCCTGCAGGCGGTGGAATACGACGATGCCTGCGATCCCAAGCAGGCGGTGGCGGTGGCCAACCGTATCGTCAATGACGGTGTCCAGTTCGTGGTGGGCCACCTGTGCTCCGACAGCACCCTGCCGGCGTCGGACGTGTACGACGACGAAGGCATACTGATGGTGACGCCGGCCTCTACCAACCCCGCCATCACCGAGCGCGATCTGGAATTTGTGATGCGGACCATCGGCCTCGACAGTGACCAGGGGCCGACCGCCGCCCGCTATATCCTGGAGCACGCCAAGCCCAGCCGCATCGCGGTGATCCATGACAAGAAACAGTACGGTGAAGGCCTGGCCTCCAGCGTGCGCGACGCGCTGAAGCAGGCCGGTGTCGAGGTGGTGGCCTACGAGGGGATCACCTCGGGCGACAAGGACTTCTCGGCACTGATCGCCAAGCTGCAGCGGGAACAGGTGGACTTCGTCTATTATGGCGGCTACCACCCGGAACTGGGGCTGATCCTGCGGCAATCCGCCGAGAAAGGCTTCAAGGCCCGCTTTATGGGACCGGAAGGCGTGGGCCACAAGGACATCACCTCCATCGCCGGCGATGCCTCCGAAGGCCTGCTGGTCACCCTGCCCAAGAAATACGACCTGGATCCGGCCAACGCCGCCGTGGTCGAGGCGATCAAGGCCAAGGGCGAGGATCCCACCGGCCCCTTCGTATGGACCACCTATGCGGCGGTGGAAGCCATCGCCGAGGGCATCAAGCGTGCCGGCACCGAGCCGGAAGCGGTGGCCGAAGCGCTGCGCGCCGAGCCGGTGAATACCGTGATGGGCCCTCTTTCCTGGGATGACAAGGGCGACCTGCTCGGCTTTGAGTTCGGCGTGTTCGAATGGCACAAGGACGGCTCTTCCACCCAGCTGTAAGGGGAAGCACCTCCTGACGCAAGCGGGGCCTGCCGGCCCCGCTTTGGTATTCCCCCATTTTCCCGACCGCTCTTACGACAAGGACAAGGTTGTATGTCTGAGCCTGTGCTTTATTTCATCCAACAGCTGCTCAATGGCCTGACCATTGGCAGCACCTATGCCCTGATCGCCATCGGCTATACCATGGTGTACGGCATCATCGGCATGATCAACTTCGCCCATGGCGAGGTCTACATGATCGGCGCCTATGCCGCCTTCATGGTGATGACCGGCCTGATGATGATGGGCATCGACAGCAGCTTCCTGCTGCTGACGTCCGCCTTCCTGGTGAGCATCACCCTGACCAGCGTTTATGGCTATTCCATCGAGCGGGTGGCCTACCGGCCGCTGCGCAGCAGCAAGCGGTTGATCGCCCTGATCTCCGCCATCGGCATGTCCATCTTCCTGCAGAACATGATGCGCCTCAGCCAGGGCTCGCGGGACGTCGCCATGCCCAGCCTGATCCCCGGCGGCTGGAGCTTCGGCGAGGGTAGCTTCCAGGCCTCCCTGTCCTACATGCAGCTGATCATCTTCCTGGTGACCTTCGTCGCCATGACCCTGCTGTCGCTGTTTATCTCCCGCTCGCGCATGGGCCGCGCCTGCCGCGCCTGCGCCGAGGATCTGAAGATGGCCAACCTGCTCGGCATCAACAGCAACACCATCATCGCCCTCACCTTCGTGATCGGCGCCGCCCTGGCGGCGGTGGCCGGGGTGCTGCTGGGCTCCTATTACGGCGTCATCAACCCCTATATCGGCTTTATGGCCGGGCTCAAGGCCTTTACCGCCGCCGTGCTTGGCGGCATCGGCAGCATTCCCGGTGCCGTGCTCGGCGGCCTGCTGCTGGGCGTGACCGAGGCCATGACCGGCGCCTACTTCAGCACCGAGTACAAGGACGTGGTGTCCTTCGGCCTGTTGATCGCGGTGCTGCTGTTCATGCCCACCGGCATTCTGGGCAAACCGGAGGTGGAAAAGGTATGAACAAGTTCAAACCCGCCTTCATCGCCGCCGCCCTGTTCCTGGTGCTGGCCGGCTGGCTGCTCGGCTTCCGGCTGGAAACCGCCGGTACCCGGCTGGTGGTGACCAACCGCCTGGACGCGGCCTGGGAGTGGTTGGCGCTGGGGGCCGCCCTGGTGTTCCTGGCCCAGCTGTTTCAGGCCCAATTGCGCAAGCCCTTCCGCTACCTCTCCGATCGCAAGGGCCATTTCGCCCTGCCTGCGCCGGAAGAGCAGCCCTGGCTGTACCGCATCGTCACCGTGCTGGTGCTGAGCGCCCTCATCATCTGGCCTTTCGTCGGCTCCCGCGGTGCCGTCGACCTGGCCACCCTGACCCTGATCTACGTAATGCTGGGGTTGGGACTCAACGTGGTGGTGGGCCTGGCCGGGCTGCTGGATCTGGGCTACGTGGGCTTCTACGCGGTGGGCGCCTATACCTATGCCCTGCTCAACGCCTACCTGGGGCTGGATTTCTGGACCTGTCTGCTGATCGCCGGTGGCATGGCGGCCCTGTTCGGCTTTTTGCTCGGCTTTCCGGTGCTGCGCCTGCGCGGCGACTACCTGGCCATCGTCACCCTGGGCTTCGGCGAGATCATCCGCATCCTGCTCAACAACATGACGGAGGTGACCGGCGGCCCCAACGGCATCGCCGGCATTCCCAAGCCGACCCTGTTCGGGCTGGAGTTCGAGCGCCGGGGCGAGAACCTTTTCCACGAATTCTTCGGCATTGCCTACAACTCGGGACACAAGGTGATCTTCCTTTACCTGCTGGCGCTGGTGCTGGTGGTGTTTACCATCTTCATCATCAACCGGCTGCTGCGCATGCCGCTCGGCCGGGCCTGGGAGGCGCTGCGCGAGGACGAAATCGCCTGCCGCTCGCTTGGCCTCAACCCGACGCTGATTAAGCTGAGCGCCTTCACCATCGGGGCCGCCTTCGCCGGTTTTGCCGGCAGTTTCTTCGCCGCCCGTCAGGGCTTTATCAGCCCCGAGTCTTTCGTGTTCATCGAGTCGGCCATCATCCTTGCCATCGTGGTGCTGGGCGGCATGGGCTCGCAGATAGGGGTGGTGCTGGCGGCCATCGTCATGACCATACTGCCGGAGCTGACCCGGGAGTTTAACGAATACCGCATGCTGCTGTTCGGCCTGCTGATGGTATTGATGATGATCTGGCGGCCCCAGGGCCTGCTGCCGATGCACCGACCGCACATGGAGCTGAAATCATGACCGAGCTGTTAAAGGTATCCGGCCTGACCATGCGCTTCGGCGGCCTGGTGGCGGTGGACGGGGTGGCGCTGTCCCTGGGAGAGCGGCAGATCGTCTCGGTGATCGGCCCCAACGGGGCCGGCAAGACCACGGTGTTCAACTGCCTGTCCGGCTTCTACCGGCCGAGCGGCGGCACCGTCAATTTCCGGGGGCAGGCGATCCAGGGTATGCCCGGCCACAAAATCGCCCGCCTCGGCATGGTGCGCACTTTCCAGCACGTACGCCTGTTCAAGGAAATGACGGTGCTGGAAAACCTGCTGGTGGCCCAGCATCGCCATCTCAATACCAACTTTCTCGCCGGCCTGTTCAAGACCCCCGGTTTTCGCCGGGCGGAGCGGGAAGGGTTGGAGCGGGCCCACTACTGGCTGGAGAAGGTACGATTGACCGAGTTTGCCAACCGCACCGCCGGCAACCTGGCCTATGGCCAGCAGCGCCGGCTGGAGATCGCCCGCTGCATGGCGGCCCGGCCGCAACTGCTGATGCTGGACGAGCCGGCGGCGGGGCTTAATCCGAACGAGACCCATGAGCTGGATCGGCTGATCTGCGATCTGCGCGACAACGAGGGCGTGAGCATCCTGCTGATCGAGCACGACATGAAACTGGTGATGGGCATCTCCGACCATATCTACGTGGTCAACCAGGGCCGGCCCCTGGCCGACGGCACCCCCGAGCAGGTGCGCAATAACCCCGATGTGATCAACGCCTACCTGGGAGAAGCCTGACCATGCTGCGAGTGGAGAATGTGAGTGCCAGCTACGGCAAGATCCAGGCGCTGGAACAGGTGTCCATCCATATCGACCAGGGGGAGATAGTCACCCTGATCGGCGCCAACGGGGCGGGCAAGACCACCCTGATGATGACCATCTGCGGCGATCCCAAGCCGACCCAGGGGCGGGTGCTGTTCGAGGGGCAGGACATGAGCGCCCTGGACACCGCCACCATCATGCGCAAGGACATCGCCATCGTGCCCGAGGGGCGGCGGATCTTTTCCCGGTTGACGGTGGAGGAGAACCTGCACATGGGCGCCTTCTTCGTGGACAAGGCCGAGCACCAGGGGCTGCTGGAGGAGGTGTACCAGATGTTCCCCCGACTCAAGGAGCGCATGCACCAGCGGGCCGGCACCATGTCCGGCGGCGAGCAGCAGATGCTGGCCATCGGCCGGGCGCTGATGAGCAAGCCGCGGCTGCTGCTGCTGGACGAGCCCTCGCTCGGCCTGGCGCCCATCATCATCGCCCAGATCTTCGACACCATCGCCCGCTTGCGCGAGGAGAAGGGCATGACCATCTTCCTGGTGGAGCAGAACGCCAACCAGGCGCTGAAGCTGGCGGATCGGGGCTATGTGCTGGAAAACGGCCGTATCGTGCTGGCCGATACCGGCGCCGCCCTGCTGGTCAACGAACAGGTACGGCGGGCCTACCTGGGCGGATGATGCCAAGGCCGCCGCTATTGGGTAAACTGCCCTGACATTACTCGAGGAGGAGTCTATGGATCAGTTTGCCCATATTTCGGTGGCCGAGGCCGGTACCCTGCTGGCCGAGGGCCGCGCCCGGCTGGTGGATATCCGCGATGCCCAGTCCTTTGCCCTGGCCCATGCCGAGGGCGCCTTTCATCTTACCAACGACAGCCTGGTGCGGTTCACCAGTGAGGTGGAGTTCGATACCCCGGTGATCGTGATGTGCTACCACGGCATCAGCAGCCAGGGTGCGGCCCAGTACCTGATCCACCAAGGCTTCGAGGAAGTCTACAGTCTGGACGGCGGCTTCGAGGCCTGGCGCCGTACCCAGGCGGTGGTCGGGGCCGGATGAAGCTGCTACTGGTGCTCGATGATCCGCGCCGGGCCCAGGCCTTCGTGGATTATCTGGCCGACATCGGGCTCAAGTGCGAGTTGACCCTGGACGACGACGGCAACGTCAGCATCTGGCTGGTCAACGAGTCCCGCTATCAGGAGGCGTTGCAGGAGGTGAAACGCTTCCTGGCGGAGCCGCTGCATCCCCGCTACCAGGATGCCTCCTGGCGCCAGGGCGACACCCAGGTCCGCTTTAGCCACGGTCGCCAGGAGCCCGGCTGGCTGGGCGATCTGCTGCGCCAGACCGGACCGGTGAACATGGTGGTGGTGCTGGCCTGCCTGCTGGTCTATGGCCTGAGCTGGCTGGGGCTGCCCATGTTCGGGCTGCTGTCCTTTCCGCCCCGCTGGGAACTGCTGCTGGGGCTGGAGTTCTGGCGCGCCTTTACCCCGGCACTGCTGCACTTTTCCCTGATGCACCTGGTGTTCAACCTGTTCTGGTGGTGGTACCTGGGCGGCATGGTGGAGCGCCGCCTGGGGCACGGCAAGCTGCTGACCCTGCTGCTGGTGGCGGCGGTGCTGCCCAACCTGATGCAGTACTGGGCCAGCGGCCCCCGCTTTGGCGGCCTGTCCGGGGTGGTCTATGCCCTGCTGGCCTATGTCTGGCTCAGCGGCCGGCTCAACCCGCTGCGGGGTATCGGCCTGCCGGACGGCATGGCGGTGTTTATGGTGGTGTGGTTGGTGCTGGGCTTCGCCGGGGTGCTGGGACCGGTGGCCAATATGGCCCACCTGGGCGGCGGCCTGATCGGCCTGGCCCAGGCCTGGCTCGACAACAGATCCCGCCGTTACTGATAGAGGAAATTGGTGAACAGCAGGCGACGGATGGGCGCCTCGCCGGTTTCCTTCAGCAGCAGGTCGTTCAGCCGGCGCTGGCCCTCGCTGGCCAGTTCGGTGCGGGCGGCCAGGGAGCGGATCTCCTGCTGGTTTTTCTCGGCCAGCAGGCTGTTGATGGCGTCCCGCAGCAGCGGCATGTGTCGCTCCACCAGCGGCATCTGCTCCGGGCGCTCCAGCATCAGCTCGACGGCCACCCGGATATAACCGAGCTGATCGCCCGAATGCTGGTAGTTGGTAATAATGTCCGGCGTCATGGTGTAGTATAGGGCCCCTTCGGGAGCCGGCGATGCTTCCTGTGCCCGGGTCTGGCCCGCTATCGTCAGCAACAGGCACAGCGCAGCAATGCGTAGCATAAACAATGTCTCCAACCTTGGTTTCTGGGGCGCATTGTTTAAACAAATATCGTGCCGGTCAAGTAATTAGGTGGTTTTTAAGGTAACTGAGCTGTCCCTTTTTATGTCTATCCGTTATTTCAGGAGCGCGCCGTGACGGCGTCCATCGATCACCGCTGGGGCTGGTCGGCAGCGTCGCCATTGGGGTGGCCCGCCCTGTGCGACTGGCTGCGGGATCCCGGCTCCCTGACCGAGCGCCTGCGCCGGCATTGCCGGGACTTCCGGGTCGAGGTGCTGGCCAGCGAAGCGCTGCTCTCCCTGACCCCGCAACAGAAGGCCCTGCTGGACTGCGAGCAGGCCTATTGCCGGGAGGTATTGCTCTACTGCGACGAAACCCCCTGGGTCTATGCCAGTTCCCTCTATTCTCCGGCCACCCGGGCTGCCATGCCGCAATTGACCGGGCTGGGACGGCGCGCCCTGGGCGAGTTGCTGTTCGATGCCCCGGATCTGCAGCGATCCACCTTCGAGTTCGCCGAACTGACCAACGATGAGCGCATTCGACTTTGCCACCGCGCCGGTCTGGACCCAAGCCCGGGACCGCTCTGGGGTCGGCGTTCCGTGCTGGCCACCGGGCGTGCCCGGGTGCTGGTGACCGAGCTGTTTCTGCCCGCCGTGCCCGCCTATCAGGAGCCTGTAGCATGACCACCCTGACTTCGCCTTCCCGCCCGCGCTGGCGTGCCTATATGGCGCTGGCCCGCATGGACAAGCCCATCGGCAGCCTGCTGCTGCTCTGGCCCACCCTCTGGGCCCTGTGGATCGCCGCCGACGGCCTGCCTTCACTTTGGCTGCTGCTGGTGTTCGTCGCCGGGGTCTTCTTTATGCGCTCCGCCGGCTGCGTGATCAACGACTATGCGGACCGCCATATCGATGGCCACGTCAAGCGCACCCAGGCCCGGCCGCTGCCTGCCGGCGAACTGACCGAGCGCCAGGCCCTGGGCTTTTTCGCCCTGCTGGTGGCCATTTCCTTCCTGCTGGTGCTGACCACCAACGCCCTGACCATTCAGCTGGCTTTCGCCGGCCTGGGCTGGGCCGCGCTCTACCCCTTTATGAAGCGCTATACCCACCTGCCCCAGCTGTTCCTGGGTATCGCCTTCTCCTGGGCCATTCCCATGGCCTTTGCGGCCCAGGCAAACAGCCTGCCCGCGGGGCTCTGGCTGCTGTTTGCCGCCAATCTGAGCTGGACCGTGGCCTACGACACCATGTACGCCATGGTGGACAGGGACGACGATCTCCGGATCGGGGTCAAGTCCACCGCCGTTCTGTTCGGCCGGCGCGACAAGCTGATGGTCGGCCTGCTGCAGCTGGTCACCCTGCTGCTGTTGGTAGCAGCGGGCCAGGTATTCGCCCTGGCCGCGCCTTTCTACTGGGGGCTGTTGGGCGCCGCCGCGCTCTTCGTGTACCAGCAGCGGCTGATCCGGGACCGGGAACGGATGGCCTGCTTCCGGGCCTTCCTCAACAACAACTTCGCGGGTATGGCGGTGTTCGCCGGTCTGGCCCTGGCGCTGCTGTAGCCCTGTTCCCGCCCTGGTCGCCAGGGGAGTGCCGGCCGGGGAGGGCGTATTGTGCTTGCCCTGCCGGATTTACTGGATATACTGACAGTTAGCTGTATAAAAAGACAGGTTCCCTATGAAAGCGCTAACCCCCCGTCAGTCCCAGGTGCTGGAAATCATCAAGGCGCATATCCAGCAGACCGGCATGCCGCCCACCCGTGCCGAAATTGCCCAGTCCCTGGGGTTCAAGTCCGCCAACGCCGCCGAGGAGCATCTGAAGGCCCTGGCCAAGAAAGGGGTGATCGAGATGATGCCCGGCACCTCCCGCGGCATTCGCCTGGCCCAGGAAGAAGAGCCGGAGGAAGAGCCGGGCCTGCCGCTGATCGGGCGGGTGGCCGCCGGCGAGCCCATCCTGGCGCAGCAGCACATAGAAAGCCACTACAAGCTGGATCCGGCCCTGTTCCATCCGCCGGCCGATTTCCTGCTGCGGGTCAGGGGCATGAGCATGAAGAACATCGGCATCATGGACGGCGATCTGCTGGCGGTGCACAAGACCGGTGAGGCCCGCAACGGCCAGGTAGTAGTGGCCCGGCTCGACGACGAAGTCACGGTCAAGCGCTTCCGGCGCCAGGGCAGCAAGGTCAGCCTGCTGCCGGAGAACGAGGAGCTGTCTCCCATCGAGGTCGATCTGCGCAGCCAGGAACTGACCATCGAGGGCCTGGCGGTGGGCGTGATCCGCAACACCGACTTTTAACTCGTCCGCTTGCCTTGGGGTTGGCGGGGGCTTAGCATGCTTCCCGCTTCCCGCTTCCCGCTTCCCGCTTCCCGCTTCCCGCTTCCCGCTTCCCGCTTCCCGCTTCCCGCTTCCCGCTTCCCGCTTCCCGCTTCCCGCTTCCCGCTTCCCGCTTCCCGCTTCCCGCTTCTTTTTTCATTTTTTTACTTTTTCATAATCAATGCTTTACTTAGTGTGTGCCGGACCGATGGACGCGGTGGTTCGGTAAGCACTGACTCTCTTGCGAGTGCGCCAAAATAAAGGACCAAGACTTTTTGGGGGTGCGTGTGAAGCCGATCGTTCTGCTGCTGTCGCTAGTGGCATCGTTGCCCGTGTGGGCACAAAGCCGTTTCAACATGACCCAGGGGGTCACCGATATCAGCCAGAAGGTGTATGGCCTGCACATGACCATACTCATCATCTGTGCGCTGATCGGCCTGGTGGTGTTCGGGGTCATGTTCTGGGCCATCATCCACCACCGCAAGTCCAGGGGCGCCAAGGCTGCCCAGTTTCACGAAAGCACCAAGGTGGAGATCCTCTGGACCATCATTCCCTTCCTGATCCTGGTGGGCATGGCCATTCCCGCCACCCGCACCCTGATCGCCATGGAGGATGCCAGCCAGTCGGATCTGACGGTGCAGGTCACCGCCTCCCAGTGGAAGTGGCACTACCGCTACTTCGGCGAGGACGTCGAGTTTTTCAGCCTGCTGGCGACCCTGCCCCAGGAAATCGACGGCAGCCTGCGCAAGCGTGACAACTACCTGCTGGAGGTGGACCGGCCCCTGGTGCTGCCCACCGATCGCAAGGTGCGCTTCCTGATCACTGCCGACGACGTCATCCACTCCTGGTGGATGCCGGCCTTCGCGGTCAAGAAGGACGCCATCCCCGGCTTTATCAACGAGGCCTGGACCCGCATCAACCAGCCCGGTATCTACCGGGGCCAGTGCGCCGAGCTGTGCGGCAAGGATCATGCTTTTATGCCGATAGTGGTGGATGCCCGGCCGGCCGCCGAGTTCGACGACTGGCTGGCGCAAGCCAAGGCGGAGCAGGCCGCCGCCCGGGCCGCCGAGCAGGAACTGCTGGCCATGGAGATGACCATGGAGGAGATGATGGCCCTGGGCGAGCAGGTCTATCAGCGCAGCTGCGCCGCCTGCCACATGGCCAATGGCGAAGGGATCCCCGGCGCTTTTCCGGCGCTCAAGGGTAGCCAGATGGTGCTGAACGACAGGGCCGCCCATATCGACATCGTGCTCTACGGCAAGGCGGGTACCGCCATGCAGAGTTTTGACCGGCAGCTGGCGCTGAAGGAGCTGGCCGCCGTCATCACCTACGAGCGCAACGCCTGGGGCAACGACACCGGCGATCTGGTGCAGCCCAAGGACATCCATGAAGCCAGGCAGGGACAATAGGGGGCAGGGATGACGCAGTTAGACCGTACTCAGACCGCGGACGGCCAGTTGGGCGTGGCGGACGATCACCACCACCATGGCCCGGCCAGGGGCATCATGCGCTGGTTGTTGACCACCAACCACAAGGACATCGGCAGTCTCTACCTGCTGTTCAGCCTGGCCATGTTCCTGCTGGGCGGCAGCATGGCCATGGTGATCCGTGCCGAGCTGTTCCAGCCCGGCATGCAACTGGTGGAGCCGAACTTCTTCAACCAGATGACCACCATGCACGGCCTTATCATGGTGTTCGGCGCCGTCATGCCCGCCTTCGTGGGCCTGGCCAACTGGATGATCCCCATGATGATAGGGGCGCCCGACATGGCGCTGCCGCGCATGAACAACTGGAGCTTCTGGATATTGCCCTTCGCCTTCCTGCTGATGCTGAGCTCGCTGTTCATGCCCGGCGGCGGCCCCAACTTCGGCTGGACCTTCTACGCGCCCCTGTCCACCACCTACGCGCCGGACAGCACCGCCCTGTTCGTGTTCGCCATCCATATCATGGGCATCAGCTCCATCATGGGGGCGATCAACGTCATCGTTACCATCTGGAACCTGCGGGCGCCGGGCATGACCTGGATGAAACTGCCCCTGTTCTGCTGGACCTGGCTGATCACCGCCTTCCTGCTGATCGCGGTGATGCCGGTGCTGGCGGGGGCGGTGACCATGGTGCTCACCGACAAGTACTTCGGCACCAGCTTCTTCGACGCGGCCGGGGGCGGCGACCCTGTGTTGTTCCAGCACATCTTCTGGTTCTTCGGCCACCCCGAGGTGTACATCATGATCTTGCCGAGTTTCGGCATCATCTCGGCCATCATCCCCACCTTCAGCCGCAAGCGGCTGTTCGGCTACGCCTCCATGGTGTACGCCACCGCCTCCATCGCCGGCCTGAGCTTCCTGGTATGGGCCCACCATATGTTCACCGTGGGCATGCCGGTGGCGGCGGAGCTGTTCTTCATGTACTGCACCATGCTGATCTCGGTGCCCACCGGGGTCAAGGTGTTCAACTGGGTGGCCACCATGTGGCGGGGCTCCATCAGCTTCGAGGTGCCCATGCTGTTCGCCCTGGCCTTTATCGTGCTGTTTACCATCGGTGGTTTCAGCGGCCTGATGCTGGCCATCACCCCGGCCGACTTCCAGTACCACGACACCTACTTCGTGGTAGCCCACTTCCACTACGTGCTGGTGTCCGGCGCCATCTTTTCCATCATGGCGGCGGCCTATTACTGGATGCCGAAATGGACCGGCCACATGTTCGACGAGCGGCTGGCCAAGTGGCATTTCTGGTGCTCGGTGATTTCGGTGAACATTCTCTTTTTCCCCATGCATTTCCTGGGGCTGGCCGGCATGCCCAGGCGGATCCCGGACTACGCCCTGCAATTCGCCGACATCAACGCCCTGGTCAGCATCGGCGGCTTCGCCTTCGGCCTGTCCCAGCTGATCTTCGTGGCGGTGCTGGTGAAGTGCATCCGCGGCGGAGAAAAAGCGGCGGCCTGCCCCTGGGAAGGGGCCCATGGCCTGGAGTGGACGGTGCCCTCGCCGGCGCCCTACCACACCTTCAGCACCCCCCCGGAGGTGGAAGGCAATGGATCACGGTAAAAAGGCGCTCAAGCTCGGTCTGGTGGCGGTGGGGATGTTCGGCTTCGGCTTCGCCCTGGTCCCCCTGTACGACGTGTTCTGCGATATCACCGGCCTCAATGGCAAGACCGCCACCAGCGCGGCGGCGGAGTCCAGGACCATGGACGAGCAGCGGCTGATCACCGTGGAGTTTGTGACCTACAAGGCCAAGGGCCTCAGCGGCGACTTCGAACCCTCGGTGCGCCGGCTGCAGGTGCATCCGGGCGAGATGCACCAGGTGGACTTCATCGTGACCAGCCATGTGGCGGAGGACCGGGTGCTGCGGGCCATTCCCTCGGTGTCGCCGGGGGTGGCGGCGGGCTACCTGCGCAAGACCGAGTGCTTCTGTTTCCAGGAGCAGCCCCTGGCGGCGCGGCAGCAGGCGGTGATGCCGATGCGCTTCTATGTGGATGAAGCCCTGCCCGGTCATATCGAGGTGTTCACCCTGTCCTATACCCTTTACGACATCAGCGAGCAGGTTGCCACGCGCAGCTGAGCAAGGAGGCAGTCATGGCGGTCAAGACTCAGAGTTATTATGTTCCGGCCCAGAGCCCCTGGCCCATAGTGGGGGCGGTCGGGCTTTTCCTGCTGGCGTCGGGGGCCGGCATGTGGGCGGCGGGCATCGCCGGCATCTGGGGGCCCGTGGTGTTCGGTGCCGGCACCCTGGTGATGACCTTTATGCTGTTTGGCTGGTTCGGCAACGTGATTGATGAAGCCCACTCTGGCCTGTACAGCGAGCAGATGGACAGATCCTTCCGCCAGGGCATGAGCTGGTTCATCTTCTCGGAGGTGATGTTCTTCGGTGCCTTCTTCGGTGCCCTTTTCTACGCCCGGGTGCTGGCGGTGCCCTGGCTGGGCGGTGCCGGCAACAACGCCATGACCCACGAGGTGCTGTGGCCCGAGTTCAATCCGGTCTGGCCCCTGGTACTGACCCCCGGCGGCATCGAAACCACCGCCATGGGCTGGTTCGGCCTGCCGCTGGTCAACACCATCATACTGCTGTCCTCCTCGGTGACGGTGCACCTGGCGCACCTGGCGCTGCTGCGGGAGCAGCGGGCCCGGCTCAAGCAATGGCTGGGGGGAACGGTGCTGCTGGGAGCGCTGTTCCTGGGCCTGCAGGCCTGGGAGTACGTGCACGCCTACCGGGATCTGGGCCTGCGGCTGGATTCCGGCATCTACGGCAACACCTTCTTCCTGCTCACCGGTTTTCACGGGGCCCACGTCACCCTGGGCACCCTGATGCTGTTCATCATGTGGCTCAGGGTCAACAAGGGGCATTTCACCCCGGCGCAGCATTTCGGCTTTCAGGCCAGCAGCTGGTACTGGCACTTTGTGGACGTGGTCTGGCTCTGTTTGTTCGTCTTCGTCTATATTTTATAGCGGGCTTCATTTGGTGCTCCATCCCGGAGTGGGATGGGGCACCAGCAGCCCGCTGGCCATGGCGGCGATCAACAGCAGCAGTATGATGACGGCGAACAGCAGGCGGCGACCGATATAGCGGGCCATCAGCGCCGGATCCCGGTTGCCGAGCATGGCCCTGAGACCCAGCAGCAGGTTGCCGATCATCATCAACAACAGCAAGACAATCAGTAGTTTGAACAGCATCAATCGCTTCCCGGAGAGACCAGGTCTTGAGTATAGGAAAAAGTTGGGGATTGTTGGCGCTGACCCTGCTGATGACCATGCTGATGGTCACCATGGGGATCTGGCAGTTGTCCCGGGCCGATGACAAGCGGCAGTTGTTGCAGGAATGGCAGCAGCGGCGCGACATCGCTCTGGATCTGGATGAAACCCTGGCTATCGATAACCCCTTCGGCTATCGCCTGGAGGTGAGCGGTCTTTACCTGGCCGGCGGCGATCTCTTCCTCGACAACCAGATGCACGAAGGGCGGGCGGGCTACCGCCTGATCCGCCCGCTGCAGACCCCCTACGGCCTGCTGGCGGTGGATGCCGGCTGGTGGCCGGCGGATCCGGACCGGCGGCGGCTGCCGGTGGTGGCGGTACCGGAAGGGCCGGTGCAGTTGAATGGCGTGCTGGTCCGGCCCTACCGGCCGCCCCTTTCCCTGGGCGGCGCCCCGGATCCCCAGACCCGACGCATCAGCGGGCTGGACCCGGACCTGCTGCGGGCCCGCTGGGGCCAACGGACGCTGCCGTTCGTGTTGCGGCTGGAGACGGAGGGAACCGAGTGGCAGCCGGTGGTGATGGGGCCGGAGCGGCACCTGGGCTATGCGGTGCAGTGGTTTGCCATGGCCCTGGCGGTGTGGGTGGCGGCATTGGTGTTCTATCGGAGGCGGCATGAAACATAAACCGGTGTTGGCGTTGGTGGGGGTATTCCTGTTGCCGGTAGCCCTGGCCTGGGTCGTTCTGCAGCAGGGCTGGTTCACCCCCGGGGTCAAGGGCCAGGGGGAGTGGGTGGAGGGACGGATAGAAGGGGCCCGCCAGTGGCGGCTGCTGCTGCCGCTGGCGCCGGAATGCGGCCACTGCGCCGACGCCGCTTCCCTGTTGCACAACATCGACCTCGCCCTGGGACGGGACCAGGAAAGGGTGGCGGTGATGCCGGTGTCGGCCGGCCCCGGGCTGGAGGCCGGTTTTGTCTATATCGCGGATCCGCCCGGCCAGCTCGTCATGCGCTATGCCCTGAGCGGCAACGAGCAACAGGACCGGCTGACCGGCAAGGCCCTGCTTGAGGATCTGCGTCGTCTGCTCAAGTTTTCCCGGGCCGGATAGGAGGCGCCATGCGTAAACTTTGTCTCTTTGCCTTTGCCCTGACCCTGGTGGTGGTGGTGCTGGGTGCCTATACCCGCCTCACCGACGCCGGCCTGGGCTGCCCGGACTGGCCCGGCTGCTACGGCTTTCACACCGTGCCCAAGTCCGAGCAGGCCCAGCGGCTGGCGGCGGAGCGCTTTCCCGACAGCCCGCTGGAGCCGGTCAAGGCACGCAACGAAATGGTGCACCGCTACGCGGCGGGCCTGCTGGGGGTGACCATACTGCTGATGGCGCTGTGGTCGCTGAAGGCGGTGCACCGTGCCTACCGGCTTCCCGCCTGGCTGCTGCTGGCGCTGGTGACGGGGCAGGCGACCCTGGGCATGCTGACGGTGACCCTCAACCTGCTGCCCTTCGTGGTGATGGGCCACCTGCTGGGCGGTTTTACCATACTGGCGCTGCTGTTCCTGGCCATCTGTCAGGGACGGCAAGCGATGCCCGAGCCGCCCCGGGTTGCCGGCCTGGGCGGCTGGTACCTGGCGGGGCTGGGCGCCCTGGTGCTGCAGATCGCCCTGGGTGGCTGGACCGCGGCCAACTATGCCGCCTTGTCCTGCCTGGAGCTGCCGGTGTGTCAGGGTGACTGGCTGGGCCAGTGGCAGTGGAGTGCCTTCCATCCCCATGGGGTGCCTGCCGAGACTTACCAATACGGGGTGCTCAGCCAGGAGGAGCGGGTCACCATCCATGCCGCCCACCGGCTGTGGGCCCTGGTCACCGCGTTGCTGCTGCTGGCGCTGGCCTGGCGGCTGTGGCAGCGACGCGGCATGAAGGGCTGGGGAGCCTGTCTGGCCCTGGGGGTCGCTGGCCAGCTGGCCCTGGGGGTGGCCAACGTGGTGCTGCACCTGCCGCTGGCGGTGGCGGTGGCCCACAATGCCGGGGCGGCGGCGCTATTGCTGATTTTAACGGGAACCGGAGAACGCCTCTGGCGTTACAGGGAGGAAACATGGCACGAAGCGCATTATTGCCCAGACGCTGGGAACTGACCTGGCGGGATTATTTCGCCCTTACCAAGCCCAAGGTGGTGCTGCTGATCCTGCTGACCGCCGTGGTGGGGATGTTTCTCACCGGCGCCTTGCCGAGCCCGCAACTGGTGGTGGCAGCCACCCTGGGGATAGGCCTGATGGCGGGCGGGGCGGCGGCCATCAACCATGTGCTGGACCGGCGCATCGATATCAAGATGGCCCGTACCTACCACCGGCCGGTGGCCCAGGGCCGGGTGCAGACGGTGCCCGCCCTGGCCTTTGCCTTTGCCCTCTCGGCAACAGGACTGGCGGTGCTGCTGCTGTGGGTCAACGCCCTGACCGCCTGGCTGACTCTGGCGTCCCTGCTCGGCTATGCGGTGGTCTACACCGTCTGGCTGAAACGGGCAACCCCCCAGAACATCGTCATCGGCGGCCTGGCTGGCGCCATGCCGCCCCTGCTGGGCTGGACGGCGGTAAGCGGGGGCTTCCATGGCCATGCCCTGCTGCTGGTGATGATCATCTTCGCCTGGACTCCGCCCCATTTCTGGGCGCTGGCCATCCACCGGCGCGACGACTACGCCAAGGCCGATATTCCCATGCTGCCGGTGACCCATGGCATCGAGTTCACCAAGACCTGCGTGCTGCTCTATACCCTGCTGCTCACCCTGGTGTGCCTGCTGCCCTGGGTGGTGGGCATGTCGGGCCCGCTCTACCTGCTGGGGGCATTGGCGCTCAACCTGCGTTTTATCCAGTGGGCCTGGCGCCTGAAGTTTAGACCTGGGCCGCAAACCGCACTACAATGTTTCCGCTTTTCAATCAGCCACCTGATGTGGCTGTTCGTGCTGATACTGGCGGATCACTGGATAGACTATGGCTAATACGAGCAAGCTGATATGGATACTGGCGGTTGCCTTGCTGATAGCGGGCACCCTGAGCGGCATCGCCTGGTACAACAACCAGGAAAATAGCCTGACCGAGGCGGTAGTGGTCTACCCCGAGCCGCGGCCGCTGAAGGACATCAGCCTGCTCGACGCCGACGGCGAGCCCTTTACCGAGCAGCGGTTTGCCGGGCGCTGGAGCCTGGTGTTCGTCGGCTATACCTTCTGCCCCGATATCTGCCCCACCACCCTGGCTGATCTGGCGCGAATCTACCCCGAGCTGCGGCAACTGAACGGGCCGGTGCAGGTGGTGTTCGTGTCGGTGGATCCGGAGCGGGACACGCCCGAACGGCTCAAGGCCTACACCGCCTACTTCAATCCCGACTTCGTGGCGGCGACCGCCGGCCACGAGCGACTGATGCCGGCGGTGCAGCAGCTGGGGCTGATCTACGGTATCCACGAGCGGGAAGAGCAGGATTACCTGGTGGATCATTCCGCCTCCATCGCCCTGGTCAATCCCAGGGGGGAACTGCATGCCTCCTTCCGCCCCGGCTTCGACGAGCAGAGCATGATGCCGCTGGTCGACGGGGATGAACTGGTCCGGGATCTGGCCCGTATCCTCAGGCAATGGGGCGGCTAGGCCGCCCGTTTCTCCGCTCACCCGACGACATGGGGTCTTCCTTCTTTAGCGGGGCCGGCCACCGCCAGGTGTTCGCCCTGGCCCTGCCCATGGTGCTGTCCAACATTACCGTGCCCCTGCTCGGCCTGGTGGACACCATCGTCATCGGCCATCTGGAGCAGGCCTACTACCTGGGTGGGGTGGCGGTGGGCGCCACCATCATCAGCCTGATCTTCTGGCTGCTCGGTTTTTTACGGATGTCGACCACCGGACTGGCGGCCCAGGCCTTCGGCGCAGGTGATGGCGAGCGGCTGTTGCAGGTGCTGGCGCGGGCCCTGCTGCTGGCCTGGGGGCTGGCGTTGCTGATCCTGCTGCTGCAGTGGCCCCTGATGGAGCTGGCCTTCTGGCTGGCCGGCGGCAGCGCCGAAGTGCAGTACCATGGCCGTGAATATGTGAGCATCCGCATCTGGAGCGCGCCGGCGGCCTTGACCAACCTGGTGCTGCTGGGCTGGCTGCTGGGCAACCAGAACGCCCGGGCTCCCATGTGGTTGCTGATCCTGGGCAACGGCGCCAATATCCTGCTCGATATCTGGTTCGTGCTGGGCCTGGGCTGGCAGGTCAAGGGGGCGGCGGCGGCCTCGGTGCTGGCCGACTACCTGGCCATGGGGCTGGGGGCCTGGCTGGTCTGGCGAACGTTGCGCGGCCGCGGGCTCGGGCCCGGTGCCGGTTTCTGGCGGCGCTGCCTGAACCGCGCGGCCTTCGGCCGTCTGCTGGGGCTGAACCGGGACATCTTTATCCGTGCCCTCTGCCTGCAATTGACCTTTGCCTTTATGACCTTCCAGGGCGCCCGGCTGGGGGATGGGGTGGTGGCGGCCAATGCCGTGCTGATGAATTTCCTGATGTTCATCTCCTACGGCCTCGATGGCTTCGCCTACGCGGTGGAGGCCATGGTGGGCAAGGCGGTGGGGGAGGGCAACCGACAGCGATTCCGGCAGGCCTGCGCCCTCAACCTGTTCTGGGGCGCCCTGGTGGCGGTGCTCTTTACCCTGGTGTTCGCCCTGGCCGGTGAGCCGCTGATCGGTCTGATCACCAGTATTCCCGAGGTGCGGAGCCTGGCGGCCCTCTACCTGCCCTGGCTGGTGCTGATGCCGCTGGCCGCCTGCTGGTGCTTTATCCTCGACGGCATCTTTATCGGCACTACCCGCGGGCGGGAGATGCGCGACATGATGCTGGTCGCCACCCTGGGGGTCTTCTTCCCGGTGTGGTGGCTGGCCCGGGGTCTGGATAACCACGGCCTCTGGCTGGCCATGCTCTGCTTTATGCTGGCGCGGGGGCTGACTCTGGGCTGGGCCTGGTGGCGGCTCGATCGTCGGCAGGGTTTTACCGGCGGGGCCGTATTGATGAGAGAGACTAAAGATGTTTGAGATTGCCCTCTACGAGCCGGAAATTGCCCCCAATACCGGCAACATCATGCGCCTGGTGCGCAATAACGGCTGCCGGCTGCACCTGATCGAGCCGCTCGGCTTCGACCTGGAGGAGAAGAAGCTGCGCCGGGCCGGGCTGGATTATGCGGATTTCGGCCGGATCCAGCTGCACTCCAACTACGCGGCGTTTCTGGCGGCCATGGCCGGGCGGCGCCTGTTCGCCTGTACCACCAAGGGCAGCCGGCACCACCACGAGCCGGCCTACCAGCCCGGCGACGTGCTGCTGTTCGGACCCGAGACCCGGGGCCTGCCGGATGCGGTGCTGGCGGCGGTGGCGCCCGAATTTCGCATCCGCATCCCCATGCAGCCCGACAGCCGCAGCCTGAACCTGTCCAACGCGGTGGCGGTCATCAGCTACGAAGCCTGGCGCCAGCAGGGTTTTGCGGGAGCGCGATAAAACCATTTAGACGGTCTGGTTATTAAGGCATAACCATGAAACTCCATTGATTATTTATCGATCACTACGGGCCTGTTCTACAATAGTGAGGCAATTTTTCAGGCAGAAGGAGACGGAGATGTTGGCAAGGCAATGTAGCTATACCCTACAGGGCGCAGAACCACTTCACGCCCACATAGTGGTCAATCCGACCGGCCTGCTGGAAGTTGATATTATCGAGCGTAATCAGCATTTTACCAGCGAGTTTGAACACGTTTACTTCAAGCGGGGCGAGCAGGGCATGGAACTGGTCTGCGAACAGTGCGACGAGGCTCCGCAACAGCAGGTCAGCCTGACTTTGCAGCGGCAGGATGCCTTCGAGCTGTATCAGATGATCGATGACGCCAAGCAGGAACTGGAATGCCTGCTGTGCGATTTATAGCAGCACTACAGCCACGGCAAGCGATTTTATTATTACCCCTCATGCCCCGCGTCCGCGGGGCATTTCATTTAGGCCCCGGCCTTCGGGGTCACATTCGCCGCTCGACGGGGGTATACTAAACCAAATCCCCTTGCCCGGCCGCGCCATGAAGCCATCTTCCTATTCCCGCCTGGTGACCACTGCCGCCGTTGCCGCGTCGGCGGTGGCCGGCACCTTGATACTGGCCAAGCTGCTGGCCTGGTTCTACACCGGCTCCGCCAGCATGCTCGCCTCCCTGACCGACTCCCTGCTGGACATCAGCGCCTCGCTTATCAACCTGATGGCCATCCGTTACGCCCTGGTGCCGCCGGATCAGGACCACAAGTTCGGCCACGGCAAGGCCGAATCCCTGGCGGGGCTGGCCCAGTCGGCCTTTATCAGCGGCTCGGCCATCTTTTTGATCATCAACGGTGTTTCCCGGCTGCTGAATGCCCAGGAGGTGACCCATGCGGAGCTTGGCCTCTGGGTGATGCTGTTTTCCATGGTGCTGACCATCGGCTTGGTCCTGTTCCAGGGCTATGTGATCCGGCGCACCGGCTCCGTGGCCATCCGGGCCGATCAACTGCACTATCGCTCGGATATCCTGCTCAATTTTGGCGTGCTGCTGGCCATCGCCCTGGCCTGGTACGGCTGGCACTGGGCCGATGGCGCCTTCGCGGTGCTGATCGGTGGTTACATACTGCGAGGAGCGCTGAAGATAGGCTACGACTCGGTGCAGATGCTGCTCGACAGGCAGTTGCCGGAAGAAGAGCAAAAGCGCATTATTGATACCTGTTTGGCGGTGGAAGGGGTACGTGGCCTGCATGAGCTGCGTACCCGGCAATCGGGCCCGACCCGTTTTATCCAGCTGCACCTGGAGCTGGATGATCAGCTGCCCCTGGTCCGAGCCCACCGCATCGCCGACAGGGCAGAGCGGGAACTGCGCACCCTGTTTCCCGATACCGACGTCATTATTCATATGGACCCCATCTCGGTCGTTCCCCGTGAGGCCCATTCCCAGGATATGAGTGAACATCAATTTATAGAAAACAAGGTCTAATCCATGGAAGACGGCATTCAATCCAGAACCTGGCTGCGTATCCGCGAAGAAGCCCAGCGGATGATCGCGGAAGAGCCGATGCTCGGCAGCTTTTTTTATTCCACCATCCTCAACCACGATACCCTGAAGTGTGCCCTGAGTTTTATCCTGGCCAACAAGCTGGAAAGCTCGGTGATGCCGGCCATCAGCTTGCGGGAAGTGATAGAGGTGGCGCTGGACGAAGAGCCGGCCATCCTGGACATGGTGGCCACGGATATCTGTGCGGTACAGGAGAGGGATCCGGCGGTGACGCTGTTTTCCACCCCCTTGCTGTACCTCAAAGGCTTCCACGCGCTGCAGGGCTATCGTATCTCCAACTGGCTGTGGCGCCACGGCCGCCGCTCCCTGGCTACCTATCTGCAGAACCAGATTTCGGTGGTCTTCGGGGTGGATGTGCATCCGGCGGCGCGCATCGGCAAGGGCATCATGTTCGACCACGCCACCGGCATAGTGGTGGGGGAGACGGCGGTGATCGAGGACGATGTGTCCATACTGCAGAACGTGACCCTGGGCGGCACCGGCAAGGAAGGCGGCGATCGTCACCCCAAGATCCGGGAGGGGGTGATGATCGGCGCCGGGGCCAAGATTCTGGGCAACATCGAGGTGGGCGAGGGTGCCAAGATCGGTGCCGGCAGCGTGGTGCTGGAGGCGGTGCCGGCCCACACCACCGTTGCCGGGGTGCCGGCCCGGATCGTGGGCCGACCCGGGTCCGACAAGCCGTCGCTGGATATGAGTCAGAATATCTAGGGCGGGCGGCACAAATTGACGGCAAAGAGCCCCGGGGCCGCTTGTTGTCTTGGAGTGGCCGGGGTATGCTCGGGCGTGAGGGGCCTGCGGGCCGGATAACGATGATTAGGGGTTAGTGCATGTCTTTTGATGTATTGGAAAAACTGGAAGCCAAAATCCAGGCGGCGGTAGACACCATTTCCCTGTTGCAGATGGAAGTGGACGAGCTGAAGGAGCAAAACGGCCGTCTGGACGAAGAAAACCAGCAACTGAAGCAGCAGCACGATGCCTGGCAGGAGCGCCTGCGGGTGCTGCTGGGCAAGATCGACCAGGTGGAAGAACACGCCTGAGTACCGAACGCCGGCCATGCCGGCGTTATCTTTTTTACACCAAAGGCCGCCGCCGGTAGAACAGCAGCCCCGGCATCGCCAGTCCGATGGCCAACCCGGCCACGATAAACATCGCCTTGAGAAAGTTGGCCACCAGACTGCCCCACAGCTCCGGGGTATAGCCGTGCTGGCTGATCTCCACCAGGGCGATCATCGCCCGATAGGCGTAGACTCCCGGTATCATGGGGATCACCGCCGCCACCGTGAATACCTTGGGGTGGGCCAGGAAGCGGCGGGCCCAGTAGACCCCCAGCATCCCCACCAGGGTGGCGGCGAGAAAGCTGGCCCATTCTATCGGCATGCCGATCGCCAGCAGCAGGTAGCGGCAACCATGGCCCAGGGCCCCGCCCTGGGCGCAGTATTTGAGCGCGCTCCTGGGAACGTTGAACAGCAGGGCGAAGCCCAGCGCCGGTATCATGGCGAACAGCATGTCGTTGGCCAGCCCTGTCAGCAGCTCCATCACCACCCCCGTATTCCAAGCAGGTTCATCGCCGAGATAATGCCGATGCTGGTGGCCAGGGTCAGCAGGGTGGCCATGGTCCAGCGCGCCAGGCCGGTGTTAATGTAGCCCTTGACCATGTCGGCGGCGGCATTGATCAGGGGAAAGCCCGGCACCAGCATCAGCACCGAGGACGGGATGGCCAGGAAGGGTTGCTCGCCCCAGCGGTGCAGCAGCCCCTGGCTGGCAATCAGGGTGGTGATGAAGGCGGTGACGGCAAAGTTGAGCAGGGGGTTGAAGTGGCGCAGGGCCAGCTCCTGGCGCACCCAGATGCCGCAGGTCGAGGCGACCAGGGTCAGGGCGAATACCGGCCAGTCGGCGCCGGCCAGGCGGGCAAAGGAGGCGCAGGAAAGCCCCACCATCAGGATCACCAGGGGGCGGGGATAGCGCAGCGGCTTGAGCCGGGCCAGCCGGCGAGCCGCGGTCCGGCCGTCGAGCAACCCTTTCTCGGCCATGATGCAGAGCCGCTGCACCTCCGACACCATCTGCATGTTGATGCCCTTGTCGGGACAGCGCCGGCAGGTGGTGAGGCAGTGTCCCCGGAGCAGGGTGGTGACGATCAGCGCATCGTTGGCCAGGCTGACTTCGACCCCGTCCAGCCCCAGGGCCAGACCGAGGCGCCGGGTCAGGGTTTCGATCAGGGCGCTTTCGGCACCATGCTGCATCAGCAACTGACCGGCCTGGATGACCAGCCGCGACAGCTGCCGTTGTGCCGTGTCGGCTGCGGGAGAGAGCCAGTCCTGCATCACACCACCTCCTTAAAGATGATGTATTTTTACTCCGCTTTTTACCTGTTAATGTTGTCGTCTATCAATTTTTAGGTAATAAAACAAAAAAGCCTGTCCGGAGACAGGCTGCTGGCAGGATGGAACCTTATTCTATATCCAGGGGCTCGGGAGAGAGGATGATGCCGGTGGTATCGGCGTAGAGATGATCCTCGGGCAGGAAGGTCACGCCGCCGAAGTTGACCGGAATGTCCTGCTCGCCGATGTCGCTGCCGTCGGCGCCCACCGGGATGGAAGCCAGGGCCTGGATGCCGATGTCCAGTTCTTCCAGGGCGTCGACTTCCCGCACACAGCCATAGCAGACAATGCCTTCCCAGCCGTTTTCCGCCGCCGTCTCGGCGATGTCGGCATCGATAAGCGCCCGGCGCAATGAGCCGCCGCCGTCGATCAGCAATACCCGACCCACGCCATTCTCCTTGACCGCCTCCATGATCAGGCCGTTGGCCTCGAAGCACTTGATGGTGGAAACGGTGCCGCCGAAGGAGCTGCGGCCGCCGAAGCTGGAGAACATGGGTTCGACCACGTCGACCATGTCCATGTAGGTATCGCACAGTTCAGAAGTATTGTATTCCATGGAATCAGCCACATCTGGAAACAAGGTGACTTTCAGTATAAAGAGGCGGGAGCGGTTTTCAATCACAATAATGTGACCGCTCCCGTTATCGGCGGGATCAGAGGATAAAACGGCTCAGATCTTCGTCTTCGACCAGGTTCTTGAGGTAGCGATCCACGTAGTCGGCGTCGATGGTGATGCTTTCGCCGGATTTGTCGGAGGCTTCATAGGACAGCTCGTCCAGCAGCCGCTCCATCACGGTGTGCAGGCGGCGGGCGCCGATGTTTTCGGTGGTCTCGTTGACCCGCCAGGCCGCTTCCGCCAGCCGGCGGATGCCATCCTGGGTGAAGGCGATGCTGACGTTTTCGGTGGCCAGCAGCGCCTTGTACTGCTCGGTAAGCGAGGCGCTGGGCTCGGTGAGGATACGCTCGAAGTCTTCGGTGGTCAGGGAGTTCAGCTCCACCCGGATCGGTAGCCGGCCCTGCAGTTCGGGGATCAGATCCGAGGGTTTGGCCACCTGGAAGGCGCCGGAGGCGATAAACAGCATGTGATCGGTGCGCACCATGCCGTGCTTGGTATTGACGGTGCAGCCTTCCACCAGGGGCAGCAGATCCCGCTGTACCCCTTCCCGGGACACGTCCGGGCCCGAGCTTTCACCGCGCTTGCAGATCTTGTCGATCTCGTCGATAAAGACGATGCCCTGGTTTTCCACCGCGGCGATGGCCTGTTCCTTCAGTTCTTCCGGGTTGAGCAGCTTGGCCGCTTCCTCTTCCACCAGCAGCTTGAGCGCATCCCTGATTTTCATTTTGCGCTGCTTGCTGGTGTTGCCGGACAAATTCTGGAACATGCTCTGCAGCTGGTTGGTCATCTCCTCCATGCCGGGAGGAGCCATGATTTCCACCCCCATCTGCGGCGCCGAGACATTGATTTCAATCTCTTTATCGTCGAGCTGGCCCTCCCGCAACTTCTTGCGGAAGATCTGCCGGCTGTTGCTGTTGTCGGCCTTTTCCTCCTCGCCCCAGGTATTGCGCGGGTTGGGCAGCAGGGCATCGAGGATGCGCTCTTCCGCCGCTTCCTCGGCCCGGTGACGGAACTTGTCCATCTGCTGTTCGCGGGTCATCTTCATGGCGATGTCGGTCAGATCGCGGATGATGGAGTCCACTTCCTTGCCGACATAGCCGACTTCGGTGAACTTGGTCGCTTCCACCTTGATGAAGGGGGCATTGGCCAGCTTGGCCAGGCGGCGGGCGATTTCGGTCTTGCCCACCCCGGTCGGGCCTATCATCAGGATGTTCTTGGGGGTGACTTCCTGGCGCAGTTCGGGCTGGAGCTGCATGCGGCGCCAGCGGTTGCGCAGGGCGATGGCCACGGCGCGCTTGGCCTCGGCCTGGCCGACGATGTGGCGGTCCAGCTCGTGGACGATTTCTCTCGGGGTCATTTCAGACATAATCAAATCCTGTAATACGGGCACCAGCAGGGAAGGGCGCCGGTGAATCAACGGCTGTAGTCGAGCTCTTCGATGGTCTGGTTGCTGTTGGTGTAGACGCAGATGTCGCCGGCGATGGTCAGCGCCTTCTCGACGATGTCGCGGGCGTCCAGCTCGGTGTTCTCCAGCAGGGCGCGGGCGGCGGCCTGGGCGAAGGCGCCGCCGGAACCGATGGCGATCAGATCCTGCTCGGGCTGTACCACGTCGCCGTTGCCGGTGATGATGAAGGAGTGTTTGTCGTCGGCCACCGCCAGCAGGGCCTCCAGCCGGCGCAGCATGCGATCGGTTCGCCAGTCCTTGGCCAGGGCCACGGCGGCGCGTTCCAGGTTGCCCTGGTGGGCCTGCAGCTTGGCTTCGAAGCGTTCCAGCAGGGTAAAGGCGTCGGCGGTGCCGCCGGCGAAGCCGGCCAGTACCTTGCCGTTGAACAGGCGGTGTACCTTGCGGGCGTTGCCTTTCATCACCGTATTGCCGAGGGAAACCTGGCCATCGCCTCCGATGACCACCTTGCCGTTACGGCGAACTGAAACGATTGTTGTCACTGTGAACCTCACTTGACGGTATGGCCAGCCGGACTGGCGGAAATGTCATGCTCACAGTAATGGGGGCGGTGGCGGGAGAGTTCAACCCTACCAGTTCCAGATAGCGCAATGATTGACGTTGGCCCGCAGCAGCTTGTGCTTGTCCTGTTCGGCCTGGCGCTTGCGCTCGTAGGGGCCGAGCACCACCCGGTACCAGACGCCATTGCTGCCCTCGGTGCGGCGGACCTGGGCCACCATGCCCTGGAAGGCGATACGGGCCTTGAGCTGCTCGGCCTGGTCGGCGGAGCGGAAGGAGCCGCATTGCATCTGGTAGCGCACGTTGGACTCTTGCTCCTTGGGCACGTCCACCACGATTTCCTTGTTTTCCAGCTGCTCGATATAGCGCCACTTTTCCACCGGGCGCTGGTCGATGGGATTGACCGGCGCCGGCGGCGGGCTCTGGGTGGTCTGGGCGGCCTTGGCGGTCGTCGCCGTGCGGGTATCGGCCGACCCCTTGACCAGGTAGATCAGGTAGCCCAGGCTGGCGCCGAGCAGCACCACCAGGGTCAGGGCCAGCCAGGGGATCCGCCGCTCCGGCGCCCGGCCGCGCCCGCCGGAGCGGGAACTGCGGCCGTTTTGCTTGGGTTTGCTGCGCCGGACGTAATCCCTGGGCATGGGTTACATGCGCTCCATGGTGTCGATACCGAGCAGCGACAGGCCCTGCTGCAGGACCTTGGCGGTGGCGGCACAGAGGCGCAGCCGGCTGGCGCGCTCGGCGGCGGACACCCCGTCCTTGTTGATGGGGCAGGCCTCGTAGAAGCTCATAAAGGCGCCGGACAGTTCGTAAAGGTAGAGGCACAGCAGGTGCGGCATGCCCTTGTCGGCCACCGACCGGACGGTGTCGTTGAACTGCACCAGCTTCTGGGCCAGGGCCTCTTCCGCCGGCGCCTGGATAAGGATGGCGCCGTCCAACTGGCCCGGGGTGATGCCGGCCTTGCGGAAGATGGATTGTACCCGGGTGTAGGCATACTGCAGGTAGGGGGCGGTGTTGCCCTCGAAGGACAGCATGTTGTCCCAGTCGAAGATATAGTCGGTGGTGCGGCTCTTGGAGAGATCGGCGTATTTCACCGCGCCCATGGCCACCCGCCTGACCACCTGGGCCTTTTCTTCGGCGCTGAGTTCGGTCTGCTTCTGTGCCAGCAGGGCGGCGGCGCGCTCCTCCGCCTCCTCGAGCAGGTCCACCAGCTTGATGGTGCCGCCGGAGCGGGTCTTGAAGGGGCGGCCGTCCTTGCCCAGCATCATGCCAAAGGCGTGGTGCTCCAGGCTGACCGACTCCGGCACATAACCGGCCTGGCGCACTATGCTCCAGGCCTGCATCAGGTGCTGGTGCTGACGGGAGTCGATGAAATAGAGCACCCGGTCGGCCCCCAACTGCTCGTAGCGGTACTTGGCGCAGGCGATGTCGGTGGTGGTGTAAAGGTAGCCGCCATCCTTCTTGCGGATGATGACCCCCATGGGATCGCCGTCCTTGTTCTTGTATTCGTCGAGGTAGACGACGATGGCGCCGTCGTCTTCCACCGCCAGGCCCTTTTTCTGCAGATCGGCGACGATGCCCGCCAGCATGGGGTTGTACATGCTTTCGCCCATCACGTCCGCCGGGCTCAGCGATACGTTGAGCCGGTCGTAGACCTGCTGGTTGTGCTGCAGGGTGATGTCCACCAGTTTCTGCCACATGTTCAGGCAATAGTCATCGCCGCCCTGCAGCCGGACCACGTAGTTGCGGGCGCGCTCGGCAAAATCCGGATCGGCGTCGTACTGCTGCTTGGATTCCCGGTAGAACTGCTCCAGATCCGACAGGCCCGAGGACAGCACAGCCGGATTTTGCTTCTCCAGCTGTTCCAGGTGGGCGATCAGCATGCCGAACTGGGTGCCCCAGTCGCCGATGTGGTTGGCACGGATCACCTTGTGGCCGAGGAATTCCAGGGTACGCACCACGGCATCGCCGATGATGGTGGAGCGCAGGTGGCCCACGTGCATCTCCTTGGCCACGTTGGGGGCGGAGTAGTCCACCACCACCGTCTGCGGCTGCTCTGCGGTCGGTACATTGGCGCGTTCGTCGGCCACCATGGCGTCCACCTGGCGGGCCAGCCAGCCGCTGTCCAGGAAGAAGTTGATAAAGCCGGGGCCGGCCAGCTCGGTCTTGGCCACCAGTTCGGAGGCGGGCAGGTTGTCCACCAGCAACTGGGCCAGGGCGCGGGGATTTTGCCCGGCGGGCTTGGCCAGCAGCAGGGCCAGGTTGGTGGCGAGATCTCCGTGGGCCTTGTCTTTGGTTCGGTCTACCTGGATGCGGGGCGCCAGCTCGGCGGGCAGCTTGCCTTGTTGTTTCAGGGTCGAGACCGTCTGCTCAAGCAGTGCTTGAATATGTTCTTTCATTATCAGTTCACCAAAATTAAGACAAGGTCGGAAGAAACCTGGGGGGAGAAATTCTACTCATAACGGTCGCAGAAAACTACCGTCAAGGGCGTGGCATGGGGCTCCCTGAAAGCGGGCCCGGTAAAAACGGGTCTTTATGGCTACTTGTTCGAGGAGGGGAGGATGTATGAAACTGGCGTTATTGCCGCTGACCCTCCACCTGATGCCCGGTGGCAAGCTGCCCTTGCGCATCTTCGAGCCCAGGTATGTAAGGATGGTCAGCGAAGCGAGCCGAAGCGGTACCGGCTTCGGCATCGGCATGCTCGATGAACTGGACGAGGAAGGCAACAGCGACCTCTTTATGCTGGGCACCCGGGTGCGGATCATCGACTTCTATACCCTGGCGGATGGCCTGCTGGGCATCACCGTCGAGGCGACGGAGCGGTTTCGCATCCGCAGCCTGGAGCGGGAGTCGGATGGCCTGCTGCGGGCCGAGGTCGAGCTGCTCGACAACTGGCAGTCCTGCGCCCTGTCGCCCTTCGAGCAGGTATTGTCCGACAAGTTGCAGGAAGTCTTCGCCGAATACCCGGAGCTGGCCGATTTGCATCCGGCGCCCCGCTGGCGGGACGCGGCCTGGGTGACCCAGCGCTGGCTGGAGGTGCTGCCGATCAAAGGCCAGTTGGCGCAGCTGCTGATGGCGGAAGACAGCTGCCGCCGGGCCCTGGCCTTCCTGATGTCGATGCTCAAGCCCGAGTCCCAGCCGGGCAGCCGGCACTGAGCATTACCACAACTCCACCGGATCGATATCCAGCGACCAGCGCACCTTGCGGGCCGAGGCCAGGGTTTCAATCAAGGCCAGCGCCTGCCGACAGGCGCCGGCGAGTTCGCGGCGGCTGGCGGCCTGCAACAGCAACTGGTAGCGGTACTGGCCGGCCTTTCGTTCCATCTGCGCACTCATGGGCCCGAGACAGAGCACCCCCGGCGACAGGCCGGGGGCCAGCTGCCCGGCCAGTTGCTGCAGAAATTCCTGGCAATACTGGGCACGGGTGGCCTGCACCCGGAACAGGGCCTGGAAGCTGAAGGGCGGCAAGGCAGCGGCCTGGCGTTCCCGCAGGGCGCCCTGGGCGAAATGGCGATAGCCCTGGTTGGCCAGATCCTGCAGCAGGGCGTGTTCCGGATGGTGGCTCTGCAGCACCACCCGGCCCGGCTTGCTGGCCCGGCCGGCCCGGCCCGCCACCTGGATATAGAGCTGGGCGAAGCGCTCGGTGGCGCGGAAGTCGCTGGCGAACAGGGCGCCGTCCACGTCCAGCATGGCCACCAGGGTGACGTCGGGAAAATGGTGCCCCTTGGCCAGCATCTGGGTGCCGATCAGGATCTGGTACCTGCCGGCGCGGATGCCGTCCAGATGCTGCTGGAAACTGCCCTTGCGGCGGGTGTTGTCCCGGTCGATACGGATGCTGGCGTACTGGGGAAAGAGTCCGGCCAGGGCCTGCTCCACCTGCTCGGTGCCCAGCCCGGTGCCCATCAGCTGCTGGCTGCCGCACTGGGGGCAACGGGGGGGCAAGGGACGCTGGTGATCGCAGTGGTGGCAGTGCAGACGGGACTGCTGCCGGTGCCAGGTGTAGTGGGCGTCGCAACGTTCGCAGTCGGCCAGCCAGCCGCAGTCGTGGCAGAGCAGCGCCGGGGCGTAGCCGCGGCGGTTGAGGAACAGCATCACCTGGTTGCCCTGGGCCAGTTCCTGCTCCATCAGTTGCAGCAACTGGGGGGAAAGACCGGCCTGCAACTGCACATGCTTGCTGTCCAGCAGCAGGTGCCGGGCGACGGTGGCGGTACCGGGGCGCTGGCTCAGGATCAGGTGGCGGTACTTGCCGGTGGCGGCGTTGTGCAGGCTCTCGAAGCTGGGGGTGGCCGAGCCGAGCAGGATGGGGATGTCCAACTGGCGGGCGCGTAGCAGGGCCAGATCCCGGGCGTGATAGCGAAAGCCGTCCTGCTGCTTGAAGGAGGTGTCGTGCTCCTCGTCGATGATGATAAGGCCCAGTTGCCGGAAGGGGGTCAGCAGTGCCGAGCGGGTGCCGATCAGGATGGCGGTGCCGCCGTCCCGGCAGGCCAGCCAGGTATCCAGCCGCTCCCGTTCGCTCATGCCCGAATGCAGGGTACTGACCGGTGCCCGGAACCGGCGCTGGAAGCGTGCTATGGTCTGGGGGGTCAGGCCGATTTCCGGCACCAGCACCAGCACCTGCCGGCCGGCCGCGAGCACCGGCTCCATCGCCTGCAGGTAGACCTCGGTCTTGCCGGAGCCGGTGATCCCTTCCAGCAGGAAAGGCACGAATCCCTCGGCCTGGTGCAGCAGGCTGACCGCCAGGGCCTGCTCGCGGCCCAGCCGGGGCTTGTCGTCCTGGTTGATGGCCAGGGCCGGCCGCCAGTCGTCCCGTGCCGGCAACTGCTCCCGTTTTTCTATCACTCCCTTCCTGGCCAGGGCCTGGAGGATGGGGCTGCCGATGCCCCTGGCGTCCAGCTCGCCGCTGGTCAGCGGCCCCTGGCGCAGCAGGGTCAGGGCCTGCTGTTGCTTGACCGCCTGGGCGGAAACCCGCGCATCCGGCTCGAGCAGGTGCCAGTAGTCCATGCTGCGGTAGCCGGCCGTCTCCCCCTTGCGCAGCAGGGTGGGCAGGGCCTGGAAGTAGACTTCGCCGGGCGCATGCAGGTAGTAGCCGGTGGCCCAGGCCAGCAGCCGGAGATCGGCATCGGCCAGCACCGGTTCCTCGTCCAGCACCGAGTCCAGGGGCTTGAGCTTGTCGGGAGGAACCTCCGACGCCGTGGGGTGATCAAGCACCAGGGCCACCAGGGTGCGATTGCCGAACGGAACCCTGACCCGGCAGCCCCTGGCCGGCAGGGGCAGGGGGCAGAGATAGTCGAATTCCCGCCGCAACGGAACGGGCAGGACCACCCTGAGCAAGCCGTACTGGGCCAGTGTCGTCATTGGTGATTTTCCCCCCTGTTACCCTTGCCTGCAAAAAGGCGATCCTATATTATTCGCACCCTTCACAAAACGTGTATCACTCGTGTGGTGTCTGGCTCAGGATCAGATAGCGACACGGCCTACAGACAGAGGTTGTCCATGAAACAAGGTATCCACCCGGAATACAAAGAAATTGTTGCCAAATGTTCTTGCGGTAACGAGATCAAGACCCGCTCCACCCTGGGCCATGATCTGAACCTGGACGTTTGCTCCGCCTGCCACCCCTTCTACACCGGCAAGCAGAAGATTGTTGACACCGGCGGCCGTGTTGATCGCTTCAACAAGCGCTTCGGCGCCCTGTCCAGCAAGAAGTAAGCACTTCCTGCTCAAAAAAAGGCGCCCCGGGCGCCTTTTTTGTTCCTCTCTTCTTGCGCCGGAGCCGGCTCCTTTCCATGGTTACTCCTGATACCCGTGAGGAAGCGCCATGTCCCGTTGGAAATACATTCTTGTCCTGCTGTGCTGGCCGCCCGTGGCCGTGGCCGGCTGCCCCCATTTGCAGCCGGATGAAGAGGTGCTTGTTCGCCATGTTATAGATGGTGATACTGTTATCTTGAAAGATGGCAGGGTTATTCGCTTTATCGGCGTGGATGCGCCAGAATTAAACAAACACAACAATGGCTTGCCGGAGTTCGGCGCCGAGGCAGCGCGGGACTGGCTTGTAAATAAAATTGTAAAACAGAGTCAATTGAAACTGGTTTTTGGGGTCAAAAGACGTGATGATTATGGCCGCTGGCTGGCCCACCCGCTCACGTCCGAGGGCGAACTGCTGGTCACGCAGATGCTGACCCAGGGGCTGGGCCGGCTGATGCTGTTTCCGCCCAATCACGACTACTGGCCCTGCTGGCTGGAGGCGGAGCGGCAGGCTCGACGTAGCCGCCGGGGTATCTGGTCGATACCGCTTGCCGCGACGCCCGTCGCGGCCGGCTGGCAGCAGCTTTCAGGCCTCGTGGTCCGGGGCATTTCGGGACGAGGAAGGTTGGAACTCGTGCTGGAGGGCGAGCTCAGGATCCGGGCCGGCAAACGGCTGCCGTCCGAAGCCCGCCATCGATTGGCGCTGCTCGGGCCGGGTGACCGCCTGTTCGTCCGGGGCTGGGTCAGGCCCGCCGGGAATGGTTGGCAGCTGTGGCTAAACCATCCCTGGCAGTTTTACCAGGAAAAAGTTAGTGATTGTGCTGGGCAATGTTGAATAAGTTGACTACTATCACATTGTATAAACATTGTGGTAAACTTGTTCACACTTTAAAAGCACAAATGTCAACAATCGCATCAGGGTACTCGCAGAATGACCGACTTTCGTCAAAAAGCGCTCGACTATCATGCCTTCCCCAAGCCGGGCAAGATCTCCGTCGAAATCAGCAAACCGGCAGAAACCGCCAAGGATCTCGCCCTCGCCTACAGCCCGGGCGTGGCCGAGCCGGTGCGTGAGATCGCTGCCGATCCCGAGAACGCCTACAAATATACCGCCAAGGGCAACCTGGTGGCGGTGATCAGTAACGGTACCGCCATCCTCGGCCTGGGCAATCTGGGCCCGCTGGCCTCCAAGCCGGTGATGGAAGGCAAGGCCCTGCTGTTCAAGCGGTTCGCCGGTCTCGACTCCATCGACATCGAAGTCAAGCACCGCACCACCGAAGAATTCATTCAGACCGTGGCGGCCATCGCCGACACCTTCGGCGGCATCAACCTGGAAGACATCAAGGCGCCCGAGTGCTTCGAGATCGAAAAAGCCCTGATCGAGCGCTGCAACGTGCCCGTGTTCCACGATGACCAGCACGGGACCGCCATCGTCACCGCCGCCGGCATGCTCAACGCCCTCGAGATCCAGGGCAAGAACATCCACGACGTGCGCATCGTCTGCATGGGCGCCGGTGCCGCTGCCGTGGCCTGTATGGAACTGCTGATCAAGTGTGGTGCCCAGCGCGAGAACATCTACATGCTGGACCGCAAGGGCGTGATCCACACCCGCCGCGACGACCTGAACGAGTACAAGGAACTGTTCGCCAACAACACCGACAAGCGCACCCTGGAAGATGTGATCACCGACGCCGATGTGTTTGTGGGCGTATCCGGTCCGGATGTGCTGCCGGCGGAAGCGGTGGCGATGATGGCGGAAAAGCCGGTGATCTTCGCCTGCTCCAACCCGGATCCGGAAATCAAGCCCGAGCTGGCTCATTCCGTGCGCCAGGATCTGGTGATGGGGACCGGTCGCTCCGACTATCCCAACCAGGTCAACAACGTGCTGTGCTTCCCCTTCATCTTCCGCGGTGCCCTGGACGTGCGTGCGTCCCGCATCAACGACGAGATGAAAGTGGCGGCCGTAGAAGCCATCCGTAGCCTGGCCAAGGAGCCGGTGCCCCAGGAAGTGCTGGCCGCGGCCGGCGTGGAAGCTCTGGAATTCGGCAAGGACTACGTGATCCCGAAGCCGATGGATCCGCGCCTGTTGCCGCGCGTGGCCCGCGCCGTGGCCGTGGCTGCGGTCGAGTCCGGTGTGGCCGGCATCGAGCTGCCTGCCAACTATATGCTGGACTGAGCACCGGTCCGGTAACAGAAAAAGGGGAGCTTCGGCTCCCCTTTTTGCTGTTTAGGATGTGAGGTGTGAGGTGTGAGGTGTGAGGTGTGAGGTGTGAGGTGTGAGGTGTGAGGTGTCCAAACTGGAGTGACTCCAGGCCCCTTACTCACCCCTCACCCCTCACCCCCCGCGTTTGGTCAGGTAAACCCCGGCTTCCATATGGTGGGTGTAGGGGAACTGGTCGAACAGGGCGAAGCGGCTGATCCTGTGCGTGTCGGCCAGGGTATCCAGGTTTTGTCGCAGGGTCTCCGGGTTGCAGGAAATATAGACGATATTGTCGTATTCCTGCACCAGGCGTACGGTATCCTCGTCCAGGCCGGCCCGGGGCGGGTCCACCAGTATGGTGTTGCAGTGGTAGCCTTGCAGGTCGATACCCTGCAGGCGGCGAAACTCGCGCACACCGCGCATGGCCTGGGTGAATTCTTCCGCCGACATCCGCAGTATGGTGACGTTGTCGATGCCGTTGGCGGCGATGTTGTATTGGGCCGACTTGACCGAGGAGCTGGAGATTTCGGTGGCCAGCACCCGGCGGAAGTTGGCCGCCAGGGCCAGGGAGAAGTTGCCGTTGCCGCAGTAGAGCTCGAGCAGATCGCCCGCGGCACCCCGGGTGACATCCAGGGCCCAGGCCAGCATCTGCTCGTTCATCCGGCCGTTGGGCTGGGTAAAGCTGTTTTCCACCTGCTGGTAGACCAGCTCCCGGCCCGCCACCTGCAGTTTCTCGACCACATAGTCGCGCTCCACCACCCACTTCTGCTTCTTGGCCCGGCCGATGATGTCGACCACTATACCCAGTTCACGCAACTGAGTGCGCAAGGCCCGCGCCGCCTGCTGCCAGTCTTCATCCAGCTGGCGGTGGTAGAGCAGGCTTATCACCAGCTCACCGCTGAGGGACGACAGAAAGTCCACCTGGAACAGCTTGCGGCGCAGTACCGGCGAGGGGCGCAAGGCATCCAGCAACAGCGGCATGGCCCTGTTGATCAGCAGCGAGGCGGCGGGGAACTGTTCGACCCGGTATTTCTGCTTGCTGGCCTGATCGAACATGATGTAGTAGAGATCGTCCCCCTGGTGCCACACCCGAAACTCGGCCCGCATCCGGTAATGCTCCGGAGCGGAGGCGAACACCTCCAACGCCGGCGGGGCAAAGCCGGCAAACTCCTGCCGCAGGCGTTCGGCCTTTTCGTCCAGCTGGCGGGGGTAATGGGTGGTATCGAGGTGGGTCATGATCGGGCTCCTGTACAGCGAGCCGCCGATTCTAAGGACTCTGGCTCATTTGTCCAGTTTGTGGCCGATGGAAGCGCGGGCGGGTGCTTCGTTGTAGCCATCCAGCATTCTTTATGGCTGTTTTTGATATACAGCCGGGGGGGCTTTCCCTATAATGCCCACCGCTTTGGTGCCGACAGGCGTAAACGGGAATCCGGTGTAAATCCGGAGCTGGCGCGCAGCGGTAATAAGGAACGAAAGCGACGCGGGGGAAAGCCCCGAGCACTGCCCGGCATGGGCGGGAAGCTGTCGCCTAGGTGGATGCCATGCATCTGTGCCTTTAAGCCCGAATACCTGCCAAGGCGGCTGTCCAGGAAGGGCCTGGCAGCCGATGCTACGCGTTCTAGGGAAGCACAAGATGTCTAAACAATGGCTGGCAGCCGCCTTGCTGCCGTGGGCGGCCTTTGCCCAGAATTCCTCCGACTCTACCGATATCACCATCTACAACCGGGTAACGCAACCGCTCACCAGCGCGCTGGCTCCGGTGGAAGTGATCACCAAATCCGAAATCGAACGGCGGCAGCCCCGCTCCCTGGTGGATCTGCTGGAAACCCTGCCGGGGATGCAGTTCGGCAGCCAGAACGGCGGCATTGGCCAGCAATCGAGTTTATTTGTCCGTGGCACCAACTCGGATCATGTGCTGGTGCTGATGAACGGCAGACCCATGGCGCAGATGGTATCCAGCAATGTCGATTTCAGCCAGTTACCGGTCTCCAATGTGGAGCGCATCGAGTATATCCGTGGTCCCCGCGCCGCCATCTACGGCTCCAAGGCCATCGGTGGGGTGGTCAATATCATCACTACATCCGAAGTGAACACTACTCAGGTTGGTGTCACCACCGGCAGCAATGATTACTATGCCGCCGATCTGTCCATCAACCAGTGGGTGACTGATGCCACCCGGCTGCAATTGGCCTCTGGTTATCGTGAGACCCGGGGCTATGATGTGCAGCCTGGCAATAATCAGCCCGATAGAGATGGTTTTGAAAGTAAAAATCTGACTCTGGGTATTGAGCATCAGTTAAACCAGCAATGGACCTTGGATGCCAATTTCAATGGTTGGAAGAATAACCTTGAATATGATGGCTGGACCGATATTAATGAAACGAAGGCCTACCAGATTGATACGGGTATTCGTTATCAGGGCAAGGAGTTAGTTGGCCAACTGAACGCCAGCTATGGTGAATACGAAGCGGAAGACTGGAATAAAGGGGCTGGTCGCCAAACTGCTTCCAATACCAGCACTGCCACTACCCGTCTCGATGGCTTGACCCAGTACCACTACTCCGAACAGGGCTATGTACTGATGGGAATGGACTGGCAGCGGGATCGGCTGCTGGCTAGAACCACAGGCACCACCGCTCCTGACCGAGACAATACTGGTGTTTACGCATCCGTCTTTCATACTTGGGCTCCGGTATCAATCGAGCTGACCGGCCGGATGGATGATAATGAACAGTTTGGTACTTACGGAACTTGGCAGAGTGCCTTGTCGGTTGCCTTGCCCGAGCAGCATAAGGCTACATTAAGCTATGGCACTGCATTTAGAGCACCAAATTTACTGGAATTATACGCTTTTTGGGGGAACCCAAATTTCGATCCAGAGGAGTCCGAAAACTGGGAGTTGTCATTCACAGGTGACTATCAGAGGTTTAATTGGCAACTGAATTTGTATCGTAATGAAATTGATAACTTGCTTTTTAGTCAAAGCCCAACAAGGAAGGACAGTACAGATACGCTAATCAAAGGTGCAGAGTTTGTAGTGAAAGCTACGACTGGTCCTGTACACCATACCGCCAGCTATGAATACACCGACGCGGAAGATCAGCGTGCTCCTAACCAAGGTAAACAATTAGTTAACCGTGCGAAGCGCAAACTCAGCTGGACCGGTGACATCGATATAGCTAACACTAACCTGTTTGCTCAGGTGTTGTATGTCGGTGATCGTGAAACATTTGATGCAAATACTTTTGC
>NZ_CP012621.1:220000-335000 GCF_002407485.1 Zobellella denitrificans
CTATTTAGGTAGCGCCTCGGACTTATACTACTGGGGGTAGAGCACTGTTTGGGCTAGGGGGTCATCCCGACTTACCAACCCCATGCAAACTCCGAATACCAGTAAGTACTATCCGGGAGACACACGGCGGGTGCTAACGTCCGTCGTGAAGAGGGAAACAACCCAGACCGCCGGCTAAGGTCCCCAAGTTCTGGTTAAGTGGGAAACGAGGTGGGAAGGCTCAGACAGCCAGGATGTTGGCTTAGAAGCAGCCATCATTTAAAGAAAGCGTAATAGCTCACTGGTCGAGTCGGCCTGCGCGGAAGATGTAACGGGGCTAAACCAGGCACCGAAGCCGCGGATTCAGAATTTATTCTGAGTGGTAGGGGAGCGTTCTGTAAGTCTGCGAAGGTGTGTCGTGAGGCATGCTGGAGATATCAGAAGTGCGAATGCTGACATGAGTAACGATAAAGGGGGTGAAAAACCTCCTCGCCGGAAGACCAAGGGTTCCTGTCCAACGTTAATCGGGGCAGGGTGAGTCGGCCCCTAAGGCGAGGGCGAAAGCCGTAGTCGATGGGAAACGGGTTAATATTCCCGTACTGACACACATTGCGATGGGGGGACGGAGAAGGCTAGATGGGCCAGGCGTTGGTAGTCCTGGTGAAAGGGTGTAGGTGGTGCGTTTAGGCAAATCCGGACGCATAACACTGAGACCCGAGACGAAGTCACCACGGTGACGAAGTCATTGATGCCCGGCTTCCAGGAAAAGCCTCTAAGCTTCAGATGTGTGTGAACCGTACCCCAAACCGACACAGGTGGTCGGGTAGAGAATACCAAGGCGCTTGAGAGAACTCGGGTGAAGGAACTAGGCAAAATAGTACCGTAACTTCGGGAGAAGGTACGCTGGAGCGGGTGAAGTCCCTTGCGGATGGAGCCTGAGCCAGTCGCAGTGACCAGGTGGCTGGGACTGTTTATCAAAAACACAGCACTGTGCAAACTCGTAAGAGGACGTATACGGTGTGACACCTGCCCGGTGCCGGAAGGTTAATTGATGGGGTTAGCCGCAAGGTGAAGCTCTTGATCGAAGCCCCGGTAAACGGCGGCCGTAACTATAACGGTCCTAAGGTAGCGAAATTCCTTGTCGGGTAAGTTCCGACCTGCACGAATGGTGTAACCATGGCCACGCTGTCTCCACCCGAGACTCAGTGAAATTGAAATCGCCGTGAAGATGCGGTGTACCCGCGGCTAGACGGAAAGACCCCGTGAACCTTTACTATAGCTTGGCACTGAACATTGACCCTACATGTGTAGGATAGGTGGGAGGCTGAGAAGCGGTGACGCCAGTTGCCGTGGAGCCGACCTTGAAATACCACCCTTGTATGTTTGATGTTCTAACGTAGGCCCCTGATCGGGGTTGCGGACAGTGCCTGGTGGGTAGTTTGACTGGGGCGGTCTCCTCCCAAAGCGTAACGGAGGAGCACGAAGGTTGGCTAAGTACGGTCGGACATCGTACGGTTAGTGCAATGGCATAAGCCAGCTTAACTGCGAGACGGACAGGTCGAGCAGGTGCGAAAGCAGGTCATAGTGATCCGGTGGTTCTGAATGGAAGGGCCATCGCTCAACGGATAAAAGGTACTCCGGGGATAACAGGCTGATACCGCCCAAGAGTTCATATCGACGGCGGTGTTTGGCACCTCGATGTCGGCTCATCACATCCTGGGGCTGAAGTCGGTCCCAAGGGTATGGCTGTTCGCCATTTAAAGTGGTACGCGAGCTGGGTTCAGAACGTCGTGAGACAGTTCGGTCCCTATCTGCCGTGGGCGTTGGATGATTGAGGGGGGTTGCTCCTAGTACGAGAGGACCGGAGTGAACGAACCGCTGGTGTTCGGGTTGTCATGCCAATGGCACTGCCCGGTAGCTAAGTTCGGAATCGATAACCGCTGAAAGCATCTAAGCGGGAAGCGAGCCCCGAGATGAGTCATCCCAGAGGTCTAGAACCTCCTGAAGGGCCGTCCGAGACTAGGACGTAGATAGGCAGGGTGTGGAAGCGTAGCGATACGTGCAGCTAACCTGTACTAATGACCCGTGCGGCTTAACCATACAACACCCAAGAAGTGTGAGACCTTGCAGTATCGAGAACGAATTCATCAGGCAGAACATTGCTCCTGCATGTTCTGCATGTCCGCCCTCCCTGGCGGTCGCTTTTCCGGATTGAAAGTTTATGCCTGGCGGCGATAGCGTTGTGGTCCCACCTGACCCCATGCCGAACTCAGAAGTGAAACGCACCCGCGCCGATGATAGTGTGGCAGCTGCCATGTGAAAGTAGGTCACTGCCAGGCACCCAAATTTGTAGCGTCGATGAGATTCGACCGGTCCACTGAAGTGGACGCTACAAACCGCTTTTGCGGAGCGGTAGTTCAGTTGGTTAGAATACCGGCCTGTCACGCCGGGGGTCGCGGGTTCGAGCCCCGTCCGCTCCGCCATCACTCAAAACCCCAGCAGGAATGCTGGGGTTTTTTCGTATTGGCTGCGCCGGACGGCTGGATGATGTCGGCGCGCTGCGCCTTCGCTGCAAAGGCGGTGCCTTTGCCGCTCTGCCATCACTTCAAAGCCCTGACCACTTGGTCAGGGCTTTTTTGTTTTCCGACGAAGTTTGCCTCGATCAGCACTAAGGCTGTGCACAGGTATTATAAAATTCCGTACAATGCCTGCCTTATTACAAGGGGGGCTTATGCCGATTCAATTCAATAAACTGATCCTGTGGAACCTGCTTGCAGTGGCTGTTTTCGCCAGCTGGTACTGGTTGCCGGGTCATGGTTTCTGGTTCCATATCGACAGTGCGGTTTTTTATTATTTCAATGACAAGCTGGGCGAAAGTCAGGCCTGGGTCAATGTCGTGGCCGTTGCCAATAACAGGGCATTCGATGGCGTCGCCCTGCTGGCCATGGGACTGGTGTATTACAGCTATTATCGCGGGGCCGGTGTCGAGCAGCGGCGACAACTGCTGATCATCGGTTTGCTGATGTTGTTGACCGCCGTGGGGCTGAACCAGTTGGGTCGAGCCATCCCCGTCGACAGGCCCAGCCCGACCCTGACTTTCGACAACATTCACCGGCTGACCGAGCTGGCCGGCTTCAAGACCAAGGACTCTTCCGGCGACAGTTTTCCCGGTGATCATGGCTTGATGCTGATGATCTACACCGCCTTTGTCTGGCGCTATCTGTCCTGGAAGGCGGGCCTCTGGGGCTGCCTGTTCGTGGTGGTGTTTTCCGCCCCCAGGGTGATGGGCGGTGCCCACTGGTGGACCGACATCTATGTCGGTGCCTTGGCGGTGGCGGCCTTCGGCCTGGCCTGGCTGCTGCAGACCGGCCTGATGGATGCGGCCATCGCCTGGCTGGACCGACAACTCCCCCGCCTCAAGCGCGCCTGAACTACTGCTGTTGAAACAGGGCCGGGATCTGGCGAATAAGCCAGCTCTTGGCCTTGCCCATGGCATCCCGCCGCCAGGCCAGCACCACGTCCGTGGTTTCCCGGCAACTGGTCGAGACTTCCTTCAACTCGCCCCTTTCCAGCATGTCGCCCAGCCAGGACAGGGGGACGGACGAGATCCCGAGCCCGGCCTTTACCGCGGTGATCTTGTCCTGCATGGTGCTGACGGTCAGCCGCGACTGCTTGTCGAACAGGCGGAAGGTCAGCGGTGGTTTGAAACGGGCGGTGTCGGCCACGGCGATGGCCCGGTAGCGGCTGAGCACTTCCTCGGTCAGTGGACCGGTTTCCTGATGAATGGGGTGATCCGGATGGGCCACATAGACGAAGGTTTCCTGGTAGAGAAACTGGGTCTTGATGCCGGGACTCATCACCGCGTCTTCGCGCAGGGGGGTAATGGCCAGATCGGCGCGTCCGGTCTCCAGGGCTTCCCAGGTGCCGGCCAGTACCTCGTGGGCCAGTTTGATGTCGGTCTCGGTCTGGCGGGAAAGGGCGTCCAGCACCGGGAACAGCCGCTCGCTGGGCATGATGGCGTCCACGGCCAGGGTAATGCGGGTTTCCCAGCCCCGCTCCAGGGCCCGGGCATCCTCCACCAGTTGGGTGGCGGCGTGCAGCAACTGGCGGCCGCGCTCCAGCAGCAGCCGGCCTACCGGGGTGAACTGGGTCTTGTGACCGGAGCGATCGAACAGCGCCAGATCCAGCTCGTCTTCCAGCTTCTGGATGGTGTAACTGAGGGCGGAGGGGACCTTGCCCAGCTCGTCGGCGGCGGCGGCGAAACTGCCCCGGCGCTCGATGGCATCCAGCACCCGCAGGGCCTCCAGGGTCAGGGCTTTTTCTCTAGACATAACTCGTTATCAGGCAATTGAGATGCGTCCACAATAACGCAGCCGCCTGGCGGTTGCACCCATCCGCCGCTAAAACCAGCCCAGCCCCTTCAGCAGGGCGGCGCCCAGGCTGGTGCTGACCAGGGAGCCGAGCGTGGTGACGGCGATGATATTGGCCGCCAGCACGGCGTTGCCGCCCATGGCGCGCACCATCACATAGCTGGCGGCGGCGGTGGGCGAGGCGTTGATCAGGAACAGCATGGTCAGTTCGGCTCCGCGAAAGCCCACCAGGTAACCGCCCAGGGTGATCAGGCCGGGAATGGCCAGTAGCCGCAGCAGGGCGACGGGAGGGACCAGGCCGGTTTCCTCCTGGCCCCGTTTCAGGCTCAGGGTGGCCCCGGTGCAGAGCAGCGCCACCGGCAGTGTCATCTGGGCCAGGTAATGGCCGGTCTTCATCAGCACGGCCGGCACCTGCCAGTCGCTGGCGGCGAAGGGCAGGGCCGCGACTATGCCGATGATCAGCGGATTCTGGGCAATGCCCTTGAGGATTTTCCCCAGCTGCAGGCCCTGGCCCTGGTTCAGGCTGCGGTTCAGGGTAACCACCGCCAGTATGTTGAAGAGGATGGTGAGGCAGGCCACGTACATGGCGACGGATGCCACTCCCTGGGAGCCGTAGGCATTGTTGACATAGGCCAGGCCGATAATGCCCATGTTGGCGCGAAAGGCGCCCTGCACCAGTATGCCGCGCAGCCGTTGGTTGGAGGTCAGGCGGCGGGCCAGCAGCTCCAGCAGCATAAAGGCCACCAGGGTGGCGCCGATGCCGTAGAGGATAAGCGACGGGCTCGCCATCTGGCTGAAGTCGGTTTGGGCGATGCTGGTGAACAGCAGCATGGGCAGGGCGACATTGAACACCAGCTTACTGGCGCCGTCGATAAAGCCTTCGTTCATCATCTGGGTGCGGCGCAGGGCGATGCCGAGCAGCAGCATCAGGCAGATGGGGCCGGTAATGGAAAGGGAAAACAACAGGCTGTTGATAAGCTCGTTCATGGAGATCGAAATAAAAGGCAGGGGGACTCAAGCATGCCGCGAGCGGAGGTGCAGGGCAATAGCTCTTGGTGCCGGCGACAGTCATAAATGGAAAAAGGCGCAACGATGCGCCTTTTTCCATTTATGACTGATAATCGCCCGCCCGCTCCGGCTGGTAATCGACGGCGGTGATGGTGACCTGCAGCATCTTGCCGTTGGGGCCGGGCCACTCGATGCTCTGGCCGACGGCCAACCCCAGCAGGGCGCTGCCGATGGGGGCCAGTACCGAGATCTTGTCCTTGGCGCCGTCCATGTCGCGGGGATAGCACAGGGTCTTGGTGAAGGTTTCGTCACCGGCCATGGTGAACCTGATGGTCGAGTTCATGGTGACGATATTGTCCGGCATGTCGCTCGGCGCCACGACCCGGGCGCGGTCCAGCTCGTCCTCCAGCCGCCGGATGGCGGGAGAGTCGGGCTGGTTTTCGAGCAGGGCTTCAAGCCGGGCCAGATCCAGGGTGGAAATAGTAATAGGCGGCAACTGGGCCATATCAACCTCCATAAAAAAGCAGGCAACGCCGAAAGCGCTGCCTGAACCGATGCCTAAGATATACCCCAAGCCGGCGACTTAAGCCAGCCTTGTGGTTAGCAATTTGTGGGGAATGGCATGGAATTGCCACCCTGGGGTTAATTTTCGGGGTGACTTTGCGTTAAATCAAAAAAGCCCTGCGCTTTGTGGGGCAAACTGCCCGCCAGATATCCTACATACCTCAAAAGAAATAAGGACAGAGCATGAAAAAACTTTCCCTGCTGGTTGCCGCTGCGTTAATGGTCCCTGTCGCCCATGCCCATCAGGCCGGCGATATTCTGGTACGGGGTGGTGCGATGGCCGTCAGTCCCACCACTGACTCTGGTGATACTTTTAATGTGGACTCCAACACCCAGCTTGGTTTGACCCTGTCCTATATGATCACCGATAACTGGGCGGTGGAACTACTGGCGGCTACGCCGTTCTCCCACAGTGTAGAAATGGGTGGGAGTGAGGTAGCCAAGGTCAAGCATCTGCCGCCGACCCTGATGGCCCAATACTATTTCGGCAATGCCCAGAGCAAGGTGCGGCCCTATGTGGGCGCCGGCATCAATTACACCTTCTTCTTTGATGAAAAGGGCCGTGGGGATCTTGATGGCGCCGATGTTAAAGCCGACGATTCCTGGGGCCTGGCGGCCCAGGCTGGCCTGGATATGAAGATCAACGACAACTGGTTCGTCAACGGTTCCATCTGGTACATGGATATTGACACCGATGTGTCCGTTAATGGCAATCATGTGGACAAGGCCAATATCGATCCGGTCGGCCTGATGGTGGGCCTGGGTTACCGTTTCTAGTCGATTTGCAATGTGGGTTGAGAGGTTTTAAACCTCGGCAGTGTTTGGGCAGACCAAGTCTGCCCTTTTTTATGGTCGGAAAAGATCAGGCAATGGCGGCGGGCAGTGTCACCTGCTCCTTCACCTTGTCGACGATATAGCCGCCGATGGGAATGGCGGAGGTGGCCGCCGGTGAGGGGGCGTTGCAGACGTTGATGGTGCGCTTGGTGTTGACGAACAGGAAGTCGTCCACCAGGCGGCCGTCCTTCGACACCGCCTGGGCGCGGATGCCGGCCGGGTAGGGTAGCAGATCGCCCACCTGCAGGCTGGGGCAGTACTTGCGTACCAGCTCCAGGTAGCCGGCCTTGTTGAGCGAGTTCTTCATTTCCACCAGGCCCGGCTTCAGGTTCTTCATCAACACCTTGAGGATGCCCGGGTAGGTGAACATCTCCAGGGTGTCTTTCAGCGAGATATCGCTCTTGTTGTAGCCTTCCCGCTTGAACGCCAGCACCGCATTGGGGCCCACGGTCACGGTGCCGTCGATCATCCGGGTCAGGTGTACCCCGAGGAAGGGCATGTTCGGATCCGGAATCGGGTAGATCAGGTGGTTCACTATCTGGTTGTGCTCGGGCTTGAGCAGGTAGTATTCACCACGGAAGGGGCAGATCTTGAACTCGGGCTCGATGCCCAGCATGCGCACCACCCGATCCGCCATCAGCCCGGAGCAGGACACCAGGTACTTGCCCTGGAACTCGCCCTGGCCGGTCTGCACCACCACTTGGGAGACCTCTTCCTTCAGTCCGGTCACCTCGGCGTGGTAGCGGATCTCCCCGCCCAGGCGCTCGAATTCCCGGCCCATGGCGGCGGTCACCTGCTTGTAGCTGACGATGCCGCTGGAGGGCACGAAGATGCCGCCCAGGCCGGTGATATTGGGTTCGCGTTCCTTCAGCTCGTCGGCATTGAGCCAGTAGCGCTCCAGGCCATTGGCCTCGCTCCTGTCCCACAACGCCTTCATCCGCTCCATTTCCAGTTCGTTGGTGGCCACCAGCAGCTTGCCGCACTCGTCATAGGGAATGGCGTGCTCCTGGCAAAACGCCTTGGTGGCAATATTGCCTTCCAGGCAGAACCTGGCCTTGAGGCTGCCCGGGGTGTAGTAGACGCCGGCGTGGATCACGCCGCTGTTGTGGCCGGTCTGGTGCCGGGCCGGGCCGGATTCCTTCTCCAGCAGCAGCATCTTGCTGTCCGGATAGGTCTTTTTCAGCTGCCAGGCGGTCGACATGCCGACGATGCCGCCGCCGATGATGATGAAATCAAACACTGCTCTGTTCACCTGTATGTTAGAGAGGCGAAAGCCGGGGCAGGCCCCGGCACCTTTAATTATGGTTGTGCTACAAGGTGCCGCGCCCGGCGGCACCCTGTCAAAGTCTTTAGCCCTGGGTCGGGTTTTTCAGGGTCTTGGCATGGGTGAAGTAACCGCGTTGGCGCATCAGCTCCCGGCGCAGGCCTTCATGGGCGATGAACTTGTCGCGGCCGTGCAGCCAGAAGTGGTTGTTGATCAGCAGGAAGGAGCCGGTGGGCACCCGCACCGACAGCTTGCGGGCGCTGGTTTCCAGGGCCTCGGACAGATCCGCCAGCCAGACGCCTTCCTCGTAGTTCTTGGGCTGCACGAACTGGTCGATGTAGGCCATGATCGGCTGGCCACTGCGGTCGGTGTCGAACACCGCGTGGTACACGTCCTTGGTGGTGTTCTTGCTGGGCGGCGCGGCCCAGCGCATCACCCGGCGGGCCATGGGGTCGGCGTAGAAATGCTCCAGGTGCTCCCAGTCGTCCAGGTGCAGCAGCAGGGAGTTGCCGCCTTCCATGTTCTGCTCGTCGATTTTCAGCATCAGCACGTAGTCGGTGTCCTGCTCGACGAAGGTACCGTCGTTGTGCAGTTCCATCACCCGGTGGGCCTGGCGCAGGTAGCTGTCGGAGTTGTCCTGGTTCTGCACCACGAAGCGGGCGTAGTACTGGCCGCTCATGGCGTCGTAGTTGGAGCGGCCGAACAGGTGGGCCACGGCGGTGGTGAACTTGACCATGTCTTCCGCCTGCGCAACCTTGTCCAGCCCTTCCGGGGTGATCAGCAGGGCACCGGTGTCGCGATCCACCAGGGTGTTGACCAGCAGGGGCTGCAGCGCCTGGCCGCACAGCTCGTTGAGGATCTGGGCGACCCGAAAACGCAGGAAGGACTTGTATTCCAGCGCCTGTACCGGCCATTCGGCGGTGGCGTCGAGGAAGGCCTTGACGGTCTGCGCATCGAAGCGCAGTTCCAGCAGGCGCTCGGACTGGGCGGAAGGGGCCAGGCTGAAGCCCTGGTATTTGTGATTCACGAAATCGGCGGTGGCAACGTTGGACATGATGGCTTCCTTGTTATTTCACGTGGTGTAGGTCAAAGCGGCGTAATGTCGCTGTATATTTAAAATGTCGACATTTTTGATTTTTGTCAATAAATGATGTTGATTTTATGATCGCCGTTGCAATTTCGTTATAATGGCGGGACGAAACTATGCAGGAACAGAGCATGAACAACCTCGATGCACCCCGGGAGAACCTGGCGCGGACGGCCTACCAGCAATTGAAGCAGGACATCATCCGCGGTCACTTCGGCCCTGGTGAGAAACTGCTGATGAGCACCCTCAAGAACCGTTACGGCCTGGGCGTGAGCCCGTTGCGGGAGGCGCTGTCGCAACTGGTGTCGGAGCGATTGGTCACCGCCGAGAGCCAGCGCGGCTTTCGGGTCAGCCCCATGTCGGTGGCGGAACTGAAAGACATCTACGACGCCCGGGCCCAGCTCGAGGGACTGGTGGTGGAACTGGCCATGGCCCGGGGCGACGATCTCTGGGAGGCGGGGGTGGTGGCGGCCCATCATGCCCTGGCCAAGGTGACCCACCTCGAATCGGTGGAGGAGCAGCTAAGCCAGTGGGACAGCCGCCACCAGGCCTTTCACAACGCCGTGGCCGCCGGCTGCCGTTCACCCCAGTTGCTGGTGGTGCGCCAGACCCTGATGGATCAGGCGGCCCGTTATCGCTACCTGTGGCTGAAACGCACCGTGTTCAGCGAGCAGGCGCTGGCGGAAAAACAACGGGAACACCAGGCCCTGCTCGAAGCCATACTGGCGCGCAATCCCCAGGCCGTGGCCATGATGCGCGAGCATCTGCACAGCCCCATCTCCATCATCACCCAGGTGTTGGCCGAACAGGGCGTGCGCTGAGTTTTTCGGGATCGGGCTGCCCGGTCCCGCCTTTCCTTTCTTCTCCCATTCTTTCTTTAGTCATAAATCCCCCTCAAAAGAGTCCTCCTCTTCCATATATGCTTTTTAGTGCTAACAAAGTAGTGCTTATCACTTTTTTAAAAGAAGTCCTTGCTCCCAGAAGTTCAGCAGTGTAAATATAAAGCCATTCGGACGTCTAAACGTCTTTATAGCCGAAGAGAGCACGGAGATAACAATAATGGCTTTGTCACACAACCTGGGGTTTCCCCGCATCGGTACCCGACGCCAGCTGAAGTTCGCCCTCGAGTCCTACTGGAAAGGGCAGTCCGACGCCGGCGAACTCGACATCATTGCCCGGCAGACCCGCAAGGCGGCACGCCAGTACCAGCAGGGCCTGGATCTGCAGCCGGTGGGCGATTTTTCCTTCTACGACCATGTGCTGGACACCAGTGCCCTGCTGGGGGTGATCCCGGCGCGTTTCAACCAACCGGCGGATGAGCCGGTAAGCCTGGATACCTATTTCCGCGTGGCCCGTGGCCGGGCGCCGACCGGTGAAGACACCTTCGCCAGCGAGATGACCAAGTGGTTCGACACCAACTACCACTACCTGGTACCGGAAATCACCGCCGATCAGGCCTTCCGCCTGGCCAGCACCAAGCTGTTCGATGAAGTGCAGGAAGCCAGGGAGCAGGGCGTTGCCGTCAAGCCGGTGTTGCTGGGGCCGGTGACCTGGCTGTACCTGGCCAAGGTCAAGGGCGAGGAGTTCGACCGGCTGACCCTGCTGCCCCGACTGCTGGACGCCTACCGGCAAATCCTGGCCACACTGGCCACCCAGGGTGTGGAATGGCTGCAAATCGACGAGCCGCTGCTGGTGCTGGATCTGGCCCCCGAGTGGCAACGGGCGGTGACCCAGGCCTACGCCGAACTGGCCCAGGCTCCGCTCAAGCTGCTGCTGACCACCTACTTCGCCCCCCTGGCCGACAACCTGGCGCTGGTAAGCCGACTGCCGGTGGCCGGCCTGCACGTGGACGCGGTGCTGGGCGACAGCCTCGACACCATCGCCGCCGCCTGGCCCCGAGACAGGGTGCTGTCGGTGGGTATCGTCAACGGCCGCAACATCTGGGCCAACGATCTGCGCGCCTCGCTGAACAAGCTCAAGCCCCTGGCCGAGCGCTACGGTGACAAGCTGTGGATAGCGCCCTCCTGCTCGCTGCTGCATTCGCCGGTGGATCTGGACTCGGAAGACCAGCTCGATCAGGAGCTGACATCCTGGCTGGCCTTCGCCGCCCAGAAGGTGCAGGAAGTGATCATCCTGACCCGGGGCATCAACCAGGGTGAAACGGCCATCGCCGCCGAGCTGGCCGCCTCCGATGCCAGAGTGGCATCACGCCAGACCTCCAGGCGCATCCACAACGAGGCGGTCAAGGCGCGGGTGGCGGCCATCAAGGCCGGCGACGACCGGCGCGGCGCGCCCTATGCGGAGCGGGCCCGGGCGCAGGCGGCCAGGCTGCGACTGCCGCTGTTCCCCACCACCACCATCGGCTCCTTCCCCCAGACCGCCGAGATCCGCGCCCTGCGCGGGGATCACAAGGCGGGCAGCCTCGATGAGCAGGCCTACGAAGAAGGCATCCAGCAGCATATCCGCCAGGCCATCGACGAGCAGCAAGCCCTGGGGCTGGATGTGTTCGTGCACGGCGAGGCCGAGCGCAACGACATGGTGGAGTATTTTGGCGAGCTGCTGGAAGGCTTTGCCCTCACCCGCTTCGGCTGGGTACAGAGTTACGGCTCCCGCTGCGTCAAGCCGCCCATCATCTTCGGCGACGTCTGGCGCGCCAAGCCGATGACCGTGAGCTGGACCCGGTACGCCCAGAGCCTGACCGACAAGCCGGTCAAGGGCATGCTCACCGGCCCGGTGACCATTTTGTCCTGGTCCTTCCCGCGGGAAGACGAGAGCGACCTCAATTCCGCCTACCAGATCGCCCTGGCCCTGCGCGACGAGGTGGCGGACCTGGAAGCGGCCGGGGTGGGCATTATCCAGATCGACGAGCCGGCGTTCCGTGAGCTGATGCCACTGCGCAAGGCTCCCCAGGCGGCCTACCTGGCCTGGGCCGAAAAGGCCTTCCGCCTGAGTGCCTCTGTGGTGGCGAACACTACTCAGATCCACACCCATATGTGTTATTCTGAGTTCAACGAAATCATCGAGTCCATCGCCCGCCTGGATGCGGACGTGATCACCATCGAAACCTCCCGTTCCGACATGGAACTCTTGGATGTGTTCCGGGACTTCGCCTATCCCAACGAAATAGGCCCGGGGGTTTACGACATTCACTCACCGCGGATCCCCTCGGTGCCGGAGATGGTCAAACTGATCGAAAAAGCCGTGGAGCGCCTGCCTAAGGAGCGCATCTGGGTCAACCCCGACTGTGGTCTCAAGACCCGCAACTGGGAGGAAACCCGCGCGGCCCTGGCCAACATGGTGGTGGCCACCCGAGAACTGCGGGCCGCCTACGCCAAGGCTCAGGTATAACTATCATTATTGAATAAGCAATCAGGAGACAATCATGGCTTTTCACAGCGCGCGTCATGTCGAGGCGCTCAACCAATCGCTGGCCGAACTGAACGGCGATATCAATGTGTCATTCGAGTTCTTTCCGCCCAACAGCGAGCAGATGGAACAGACCCTGTGGCACTCCATCGAGCGGTTGAAGACGCTGGCGCCCAAGTTTGTCTCCGTGACCTACGGCGCCAACTCCGGCACCCGGGATCGCACCCACAAGGTGATCAAGGACATCCAGGACAAGACCGGCCTGGTGGCCGCCCCTCACCTGACCTGCATCGACGCCAGCCGGGATGAACTGCGCGGCATCGCCCGGGACTACTGGAACAACGGCATTCGCCAGATAGTGGCGCTGCGCGGCGACCTGCCCCAGGGCATGGAAAAGCCGGACATGTACGCCGCTGATCTGGTGAGCCTGCTGAAGGAAGAGGCCGACTTCGACATCTCGGTGGCGGCCTACCCCGAGGTGCATCCGGAGGCCAAGAGCGCCCAGGCCGATCTGCTCAACCTCAAGCGCAAGGTCGATGCGGGCGCCAACCGGGCCATCACCCAGTTTTTCTTCGACGTCGAGTCCTACCTGCGCTTTCGCGATCGCTGCGTGACCATCGGCATCGACGTGGAGATAGTGCCGGGCATACTGCCGGTGTCCAATTACCAGACCCTGATCAAGTTTGCCGGTTTCTCCAACGTCAAGATCCCGGGCTGGATGCACCAGCGCTTCCAGGGACTGGAGGACGATCAGAACACCCGTAACCTGGTGGGCGCCAGCATCGCCATCGATCAGGTCCGGGTGCTGAGCCGGGAAGGGGTGAAGGATTTCCACTTCTATACCCTGAACCGTTCCGAGCTGACCTACGCCATCTGCCATACCCTGGGCGTGCGGCCCCAAGCGGCCAAGTAATCCCCTGCTGATAAGCAAAGCCCCCGCAGGCCTGACCTGCGGGGGCTTTTTGTTGGTTGTGTTCAGCCGCCCCGGAACCTCAGCAGCCGCAGGGCGTTGAGGGTGACCAGGGCGGTGGCGCCGGTATCGGCCAGTACCGCCAGCCAGAGTCCGGTGAGGCCGGTCAGGCTGGTGACAAGAAAGACGGCCTTGAGCCCCAGCGCCAGGGTGACGTTCTGGCGGATGTTGGCGTGGGTGGCGCGGGACAGGCGGATGGCGTCCGCCAGCCCGGTCAGCCGGTTGTGGCTGAGGGCGACGTCGGCGTTGTCCAGCGCCACGTCGGTGCCCTGGCCCATGGCGATGCCCACGCTGGCCCGGCGCAGGGCCGGAGCGTCGTTGATGCCGTCTCCCACCATGGCGAGGCTGCGGGTCCGGCCGAGCCGCTCCACTTCCGCCAGCTTGTCCTCGGGCCTGAGTCCGGCCCGGTAGCCGATACCGAGCTGGCCGGCGATGCGCGCCGCCGCCTGGTCGTGATCCCCGGTCAGCATCAGGCAGTCGATATTCAGGGCCTTGAGGGTGGCGATGCCGTCTTCGGCATCGTCCCGCAGCCGGTCGTTCAGGGCGAACAGGGCCAGCACGCTTTGTCCCAGCGCCAGTACCACCAGGGTATGGCCGCCGGCCCGCAGCCGCGCCAGCTCCCGGCGCTGGTCCGGGGTAAGCCAGGCGTCCGGCAGGTGGGCGGGGCTGCACAGCAGCAGCGCCTGGTCTTGCCAGCGGCCTTGCATGCCGGCCCCGGCCAGGGTGCGTTTGTCGTCGACGGTGGCGGGCGTCAGTCCCCGCTCTTCGGCGGCGGCCACCAGAGCCCTGGCCAGAGGATGGTGGGAGCCCGCCTCCAGGCCGGCGGCCAGGGCCAGGGCCTGGCGGTGCTCTGCGGGCGGATAGACCTTCAGTTCGCTCAGGGCCGGTCGGCCAAGGGTCAGGGTACCGGTTTTGTCGAAAGCCAGGGTATCGATCCGGCCGAGTTGCTCCAGGGCGGCGCCGCCCTTGATCAGCACCCCCAGCCGGGTGGCGGCGGCCAGGGCCGAGGTGACCGCCGCCGGCGTGCTGATCACCAGGGCGCAGGGGCAGCCGATCAGCAGCAGCGCCAGGCCCCGGTAGATCCAGGTCTGCCAGTCGGCGCCGAACGCCAGGGGCGGCAGCAGTATCACCAGCAGGGCGGCCAGCATCATGGCCGGGGTATACCAGCGGCTGAAACGCTCGATAAAGCGGGCGATGGGCGCCCGGTTGGCTTCGGCCTGCTCCATCAGGTGCAGGATGCGATCCACGGTGTTGTCGCCCGGTTCGGAGGTCACCCGCAATTGCACCGGCACGTCCACCACCAGGCTGCCGGCGGCCAGCCGTTCGCCCCCCTTGCGCTCCACCGGCAGCGACTCGCCGGTGACGGCACTCTCGTCGAAGGCGGCGAGCGGGGTCAGCAGCTCGCCGTCCGCCGGCAGCCGCCCGCCCGGGTGCACCTCGATGCGATCCCCCGGCACCAGTTCGGCGGCACCCACTTCCACCGGGCCATCGGCGGTGAGCCGCCGGGCCTGTTCCGGCACCAGGGCCATCAGCGCCTTGACACCCTTGCGGGCCCGGCTGGCGGCCAGGCTTTCCAGCTTTTCTCCCACCATAAACAGCAGCAGCACCATGGCCGCTTCGGCGGTCTCGCCGAGGAAGAGGGCGCCGGTGGCGGCCACCGTCATCAGGGTCTCGATGGAGAAGGGGGAGCCGCTGCGGGCCAGGCGCCAGGCTTGGCGGGCGATGGGCACCAGCCCCCAGAGGGTGGCCAGGGTAAAGAGCGCCTGGCCCAGGGGGGGAGACAACAGGCCGGCCAGGGCCGCGGCCAGCATCAGCGCCAGCAGGGTCAGGATGTCCAGCTGGCTGCGCCACCAGGGCGTCGGGGTCGGGAGGGGGGCGCGGGGCTCCGTCAGGGGGGTAAAGCCGGCGGCGATGATGGCCTGCTCCACCTCGGCGGGGGTGCTCGGCGGAGCGAGCCGCACCTGCAGGCGCTCGGTGGCAAAGCGCACCTCGGCGCTCTGTACCCCGGGCAGGCGGCGCACCGCGGTTTCAATTTTGGCGGCGCAGCTGGGGCAGTCCATGCCGGCGATGCGCCAGTGGTGGCGACTGCCCCGCCTGTCGTCCTCCTCGTCGGACGGCGGTCCGTCCGGCCCTTGTGCCGTCTCGGCGGCGGTCGGGACCGCGCCGCAGGGGGCCGGTTCGCTACGGGGGGCGCAGCCCGCATCGTGGCGATGTCCGGCGGCATTTTCCTTGGAATGATGGTGGTGACAGCAGTGTCCCATGGTGATCTCCTGATGGTGGCTTTACCCGTCATGCGGTTCAGTCAAGGCGTCTCGGGGCAGGCCGCCGCCACGCCAACACGCAGCAGAAAGTGTCGCCCTCACTTCTTGCCTGCTGCGAACTTCCCCCGGAAGTTCGGTCAGGCAAAAAGCTCGGGACTAGCGAGCAAGCTCGCCCCTGTATGCTCGGCGATGGCAATAAAGGGAAACCACCGTATCATCGCTTCGCGATGCTGGCGGCGGTGCTAGGCGCTTCGCGCCCCCTGCCATCGACGGTTGGCTTAGGCGGTGGCCAGCCCCTCTTGGCAGACAAAACACCGGGCTTTTACCCGGAGTTTAGACCCTGGAGTCACCTCCAGAGTCAATAGCCGGCAGCACGGCGCGGGCGTGGTCGACTAATCGGCGCGACAGCAGCTTGTGCACCCCCCGCTCCAGCAGCCAGCGGTGCCAGTACAGGGGCTGGATCAGATGGCCTTGGGGATGCAGTTCGATCAACCGGCCTGCCGCCAGATCCTCGCTGATCATCAGCCGGGGGATCAGGCAGTAGGCGGCACCGGCCCGGGCGATGGCCACGAAGGCCTCGGAAGAGCGCACCGCGTGGCAGGGGTAACTGCCGGCGGGCAGGCCGAAGTGCCGCGTTATGTAGCGCTCGTGCATGTCGTCCCTCTGGTCGAAGGCCACCGCCGGTGCCCGGCGCAGGGTGTCCTGGGTCAGGCCGTCGGCAAAGTAGCGCGCCCGGAAGCCGGGGGTGGCCACCAGCAGGTAGTCCATCTGGCCCAGGGGATCGCAGCGGCAGCCGGGCAGGGGCTCGGCGTTGATGCTGATGGCGCCGAAGGCCTCGCCGTTCCTGAGCCGCTCCAGGGTGCGGGACTCGTCCTCGATCAGCAGGTTGAGCTCGATGGGGTGGCTGTGCAGCAGCGGGGTGAGCGCCGGGATCAGCCAGGTGGCCAGGCTGTCGGCGTTGGTGGCGATGGTCACGCCCAGGGGTTTTTGCGGCGCGTCCGGCAGCAGATCCGCCATCACGGCGCTTTCCAGTTGGCTGACCTGACGGTAGTGGGCCAGCAGCCGCTGGCCCGCTTCGGTGGGACGGGGCGGCTGGCCGCGCACCAGCAGGGGCTGGGCCAGGCGCTGCTCCAGCTGCTTGATGCGCTGGGACACCGCCGACTGGGTCAGGTGCAGCTGGCGCGCGGCACCCTCGAAGCTTTGTTCGCTCACCACCTGGTCGAGGGCGGCCAGCAGTTTATAGTCCAGTGTGTTCATTAAAATTTCTTATCATGCTCAATTTTTATTAGTTTTACTTAATTCTAGGGGCGCTCTAGTCTGGCCGCCAGTCGAGAAAGTGAAACGGAGCGAGATCATGTACTGGTTACCCTGGATACAAGGCTTCACCCTGGGGGCGGGGCTTATCATTCCCATCGGCGCGCAGAACGCCTTCGTGCTCAATCAGGGCATCCGGCGCCAGCACCACCTGCTGGTGGCGGCCATCTGCGGCCTGTTCGACGTGCTGCTGATAAGCCTGGGCGTGTTCGGCGGCGGCGCCGCCCTGCAGGCCCACGGCCTGCTGTACTGGGGCATCAGCCTGGCGGGCATGGCCTTTTTGCTGCTCTACGGTGCCCATTGCTGGCGCCGGGTGTTCCGGCACGGGCAGTCACTGGCGCTGGATGGCCGGGAGCGGGGGCTGAGGGCGGTGCTGGTCGGGGTGCTGGCGGTGACCCTGCTCAATCCCCAGGTCTATATCGAGACGGTGATGATACTGGGCTCGGTGGGGGGAGGCTTCGCCGAGGAGCACAAGTGGGCCTTCGCCCTGGGCTGCATCAGCGCCTCGCTGATCTGGTTCTTCACCCTGGCGCTGGCGGCGGCGCGGATGAGCACCTGGCTCGGCCGGCCTGTGGTGCAAAAGGTGATGGACGCCGCCATCGGCACCCTGATGTGGCTGCTGGCCGGCAAGCTGGCGCTGGGGTTGATGGCCGCCGGGGCGCCGCTATAACAGCTCCGCCAGCCGGGTTTGTTGCGCCAGCCGGGCCCGGTGGATATCCAGGGTGAGCTGCTCCACCAGGGCGTCCACCTCGGCCGGGGCCATAAAGCCCTGGCTGAAGCCGGGGCTGACCGGATCCAGGTGGCGGCGGGCGGCCAGTACCAGGTGGGCGATCAGCTCCCGCACCGGCTCTATGCCTACCGCCACCCGGATGCTGGTGGGGTGGATACCGGCGGCGGCCAGGGCGGGTTCGTCCAGCTCCGAGTGGGAGGTCAGGGCCGGGCAGAGCACCAGGGTGTTGGTCTGGCCCAGGCTCACCATATGGCCGAAAGCCGGCTCCAGGGCGTCGAAGAAGCGCACGAAGGCGTCCCGGGGCAGCCCGGCGCCTTCCAGATCGAAGGTGAACAGGGGGCAGGGCAGGCCATACCGGAGCAGGCGCCGGCGCAGGGCGGCGTTGGGGTGCCGGTCCAGGGCGTGGGAGCTGACCCGAAGAGCCGGGTGGGAGGCGAGAAAGCGGGCCAACACCAGGGTATTGATGCCCTTGGCCAGCATGCGCAGTTCCAGGGTCTTGAGCCCGGTCAGCACCTCGTAGGCCTTGTCCGCGTCGAGGAAGGCGCCCTTGACGTAGTAGCACTGCCAGAACAGGGTGTGTTGCCAGCCCGGCTCGCCCTTGGGCAGAAACATCAGCGGCTGGCGGCCGATGACGGCGCCGGCGGTGGTGCTGCCGGTGCCGGCCATGTCCTTGGTGCAGGAATGCACCACGAAGTCGGGGCGCTCCGCCGGCTTCGCCTGCTGCAGAGGGCGGAACAGCACCGGCGTGGCCAGGGTGGCGTCCAGCATCACCAGGGCGCCGGCCTGATGGGCCAGGCGGCAGATACCGGGCACGTCCAGCACCAGGCCGTGGGGGTTGCAGGGGGATTCCAGATAGAGCCGCAGCCGGGCTCCCGCCGCCAGCGCCTCGCGGTGCTCCGCCCGCACCCGGTCGAGGGCCTGGCGGAAGTCCCGGGCCTCGGTGCCGTCGAACCATTCCAGTCGGATGCCGAGCTTCTCCGGCCGGGCGTAGTAGTCCTGCAGCAGTTGGTGCACGCCGCCGTAGAGGTTGCGGCTGGCCAGCAGGATGTCGCCCCGCTCCAGCAGGGTGCCGAGCAGGGCGTCGATGGCCGCCATGCCGGAGTTGAAGGTCAGGGCCAGGTAGTCGGCGCTGTCGGGGCCGGCCTCCAGTTCCACCAGGGTATTAGCCAGGGCCAGGGCGGTGGGGTTGAGCAGGCGGCTGTAGATGGGATGGGTGCTCTCCCGGCCGTGGAAGGCGTCGTCTATCCATTCGGTGCAGGCGTAGACATAGGTGGCGGTGCGCACTATGGGCGGGTTGGCGCCGAACAGCATGGGCACCCGGTCGAACAGGGGATAGGCGCCCTTGGCCAGGCGCGCGGACTGGGTCAGTCCGAGCTGACGCCACTGGGCGCGGAAGGGTGCCTGCAGGTTGTCCAGCACCTTGGCCAGTTGGAAGGCGAGGAACTTCTTGGCGTTGAAGCGGCTGATGCGCTCCTCCGCCGGCAGGCTGTCCAGGCTGTCCCTGGTCGTCTGCCAGAGGGCGTGGATGTCCTGGTTGGTTCGATGGAGGTTGAGCGCCGCCCCGGCCAGGTGCTGGCCGAAGGGACTGGCGGGATCGATGCCGAAGTGGCGCAGTTGCTCATGGATCAGGGCGTCTTCGCTGTCGGCCTGCTGGTGGCGGCGAGGCGAGAGTTCCGGGTTGACGGCCATGGGGGCTCCTTGACGGGGGCTGGCAAGGTTAAGCATAGGTGAATACAGCCGGGCCGCGCCTGGCGACCGCGAGTTACAGCAGGGGGGCGCCGAGGTAGGCGGCGCGGGAGGCGACCCGGAACCACCAGGGTTTGTCGGCGACTTCGTCCCCGGTCATCCGGCGCGAGCGAGCAAAGTCCTGTTCGAACATGGCGGCCATCTGATCGGCAAAGCCCTCGTCCATTACCCAGGAGGTGACCTCGAAGTTCAGGCGGAAGGATCTGTTGTCGAGGTTGACGGTGCCCACGGCCGAGGCCTGGCGGTCGATCAGCATGGTCTTGGCGTGCAGAAAGCCTTCCTGGTAGCGATGGATCTGTACCCCGGCCTCGAGCAGGGGGGCGACGAAGGCATAGGCGGCGAAATAGGTGAGGATGTTGTCCGGCCGCTCGGGGATCAGCACCCGCACGTCCACCCCGCGCAGGGCGGCCAGCTTGAGGGCGGCCAGCACCCCTTCGTCGGGTACGAAATAGGGGCTGCTGACCCAGAGCCGCTCGCGGGCGGAGCCGATGGCGTGCTGCACCATCAGGCTGGCGGTCTCGAAGCGGTCCGCCGGTCCGCTCGGCAGGGTCAGGATGGGGATGTCGGCGCCGGCGGCGGGCACCGGTTGCCAGTTGAAGGTGAGGATCTCGCCCGTGGCCCAGTGCCAGTCCTCCACGAAGGACAGCTGCAGGCAGAGGGTGGCCGGCCCTTCCATCTTCAGGTGGGTGTCGCGCCAGGCGCCGACGCGGGCATCCCGGCCCAGGTATTCGTCGCCCACGTTGAGGCCGCCGACCCAGCCGAAGCGGCCGTCGGTGACCACTATCTTGCGGTGGTTGCGGAAGTTGAGCTGGAAGCGGTTGCCCGTGCCCCGGGTGGAGTGGAAGCGCCGCACCTGCACTCCGGCGGCGCTCAGTTCGGCCAGGTAGCCGCCGTTGAGCCGGTAGCTGCCGATCTCGTCGTAGAGAAAATACACCTCCAGGCCCTGGCGGGCCTTGTCGATCAGGGCCTGTTGCAGGGTCCGGCCCAGTTCGTCGTCGCGCACTATGTAAAACTGCACCAGCACGTAGCGTTCGGCGGCCCTGATGCCCTCCAGTATGCTGGCGAAGGTGGCGTCGCCGTCGATCAGCAGTTCCACCTCGTTGCCGCCCACCATGGGCATCTTGGCCAGTTGCTCCATGGTCCGGACCTGGCTCGCCCCGGGAGAGGGCTGCACGTGGAACGGCGTCACCAGCGACATCTTGTCGTCCAGCACCCGGTACAGCTGGTTGTCGTCCTCGCGCCGTCCTATCACATAGCCCTGGAACTTGCTGCGGCCGAACACCCAGTAGGCGGGCACCGCCACCACCGGCAGGGTGTTGAGGGAGACTATCCAGGCCACGGCGCCGGGGGCGGTGCGGGTGGACATCAGGGCATCGAGGGCGGAAACGATGCCCAGCAACTGGGCGAGAAAGAGCACCATGACCAGCAGGCGGCGCCGGGTCGAACGGCGGGGTGGCATGGGCGTAAGCGGTTCCGGCATGGGCTTGGCTGGCTGGGGATTCTGGGGGAACTGTAGCACAGGGGGCGGTGGCGGCGGCACTCCTGATTGTCGCGTACACAGGGGCCGCCCGGGCGGCCCCATGGCTCAGGCGTCCAGGGCCTGGGCCAGGTCGGCGATGATGTCGTCGCTGTGCTCTATGCCGATGGACAGGCGGATCATCTCCGGCCGTACGCCCGCCTGCACCAGTTCGTCCGGGGTCAGTTGGCGGTGGGTGGTGGACGCCGGGTGGCAGGCCAGGGACTTGGCGTCGCCGATATTGACCAGCCGCTTGACCAGCTTGAGGGCGTCGTAGCAACGCACGCCCGCCTCATAGCCGCCCTTGAGCCCGAAGGAGAGGATGGCCGAGGGCTTGCCGCCCATAAAACGTTGGGCCAGCTCGAAGTCCGGGTGTTCCGGCAGGCCCGCGTAGTTGACCCAGGCCACCGCCGGGTGCTGTTGCAGAAAGGCCGCCACCTTGAAGGTGTTGTCCACATGGCGCTCCATGCGCAGCGGCAGGGTCTCCAGCCCCTGCAGCAGCAGGAAGGCGTTGAGCGGCGCCAGGGCGCTGCCGGTGTTGCGCAGGGGCACGGTGCGGGCGCGGGCGATAAAGGCCGCCGGCCCGAAGGCCTCGGTGTAGACCACGCCATGGTAGGCGGGCTCGGGGGTGTTCAACTGCGGGAAGCGCGCCTTGTGCTCGGCCCAGGGGAAGCGGCCGCTGTCCACTATGATGCCGCCCAGGGAGTTGCCGTGGCCGCCGATATATTTGGTGAGCGAATGCACCACTATGTCGGCGCCGAACTCGATGGGTTTGCACAGGATGGGGGTGGCGACGGTATTGTCGACGATAAGCGGCACGCCCCGGGCGTGGGCCGCGTCGGCCAGGCCCCGGATGTCGGCGATATTGCCCGCCGGGTTGCCGATGCTCTCGCAGTACACCGCCTTGGTGTTGTCGTCGATGAGTTTGGCGATGGCGGCGGGGCTGGCGTCCTCGGCGAAGCGTACTTCTATGCCTAGGCTCGGCAGCATATGGGCGAACAGGGTATAGGTGCCGCCGTAGAGCTGGGGGGTGGAGACGATGTTGTCGCCGCTCTGGGCCAGGGTGAGGATGGCGTAATGGATGGCGGCGCTGCCCGCCGACACCACCAGGCCGGCGATGCCGCCTTCCAGGGCCGCCACCCGCTGCTCCAGCACGTCGTTGGTGGGGTTCATTATGCGGGTATAGATGTTGCCCGGCACCTCCAGGTTGAACAGGTCGGCGCCGTGCTGGGCGCTGTCGAACTCGTAGGCCACGGTCTGGTAGATGGGGGTGGCCACCGCCTTGGTGGTGGGATCCGTGCTGTAGCCGTGGTGGATGGCCAGGGTTTCGTCTCTCATGAGGGTCCTTTCCTTGTGCTCGATTGAAGCCTCACTCTAGGCAGTTTCACCCTGGCTGTAAAGCCGTCAGCGGGGCAGGGTCACGGTCGCCTGCAGGCCGCCCCGGGGGTGGTTGGCCAGGCTCAGCTCGCCGCCGTGCTGGTGGATCAGGGTGCGCGCTATGGCCAGGCCCAGGCCGACGCTGCCGTCCTCCAGGTTGCGGGCGCTGTCCAGCCGGGTGAAGGGCTTGAACACCTCTTCCAGCTGCTCTTCGGGGATGCCGGGGCCGAAGTCGCGGATCAGGATGCGGATGGCGTCCCTGTCGCCCCGCAGCCGTACCTCCACCTTGCCGCCGTATTTGACCCCGTTTTCCAGCAGGTTCTGCAGGGCCCGGCGCAGGGCGGTGGGGCGACCCCGGTAGATGACGGGGACCTGTTCTTCCAGGCTGACGTCGTGGCCGTTGTCCTGCAGGTCGTCGCACAGGCTCTCCAACAGGCTCGGCAGGTCCAGATCCCGCACCGGCTCGGCCAGGCCGTCTTCCCGGGCGAACTGCAGGGTGGCCGCCAGCATCTGCTCCATCTGGCGCAGGCCGTCCTGCAGCTTCTGCTTGTCCTCCCCCTCGGGCAGGAACTCGCTGCGCAGCCGCAGGGTGGTGATGGGGGTGCGCAGGTCGTGGGAAATGGCCGCCAGCATGCGGGTGCGGTCGGACACGAAGCGATCCAGCCGGTCCTGCATGCGGTTGAAGGCGGACAGGGTCTCGCGGATCTCCCGCGGGCCGGTTTCGGCGATGGGCTCGGCCTTGTCGCCCCGGCCCAGTCGCTCGGCCTGGCGGGCCAGCTCCTTCAGCGGCCGGGTGGTGCGCTGCAGCAGCCAGATCATCAGGCCGGCGAGCAGGGCGGCGAGCAACACCAGGGAGAGTATGGCCTTGGCGGACCATCCGGGTGCCTCCCGGTCGACCAGGGAGGTGAACACCAGCCAGCGGCCGTCGGCCAGCTCGATGGCGCCGTAAAGACGGATGTCGTGCCGGGGCGGGTGGCGATGGGGGCGCAGTTCACGCTGCTCCCGCGGTGGCCAGTCGACATGGCCGTTGCGGTTTTCGGCGCTGATGCGGATGTCGAGGGTGGCGGGATAGCCGAGCTTGCCGCGCACTATGCGTTCGAAGTTGCCGCTGCGTTCGCCGGCCCCGGGTGGGGCGCCATCGAGGGTGAGCAGCAGGGTCTCGCTGCGGCTGGCGCGCAAGATTTCCTGGTGCAGCTCGGGCGGTGACTGGTTGAGCAGCCGGGTGACCGCGATCAGCCGCTGCAGGGTGAAGCGGCTGTTGACCAGGCCCAGCGCCTCTTCCCGCTCCACCCGGTAGATCTGCACCCCGACCAGCTGGATCAGCATCAGGGCGAACAGGGCCACCAGTATCACCTGGCCGGCCAGGCTGCCGAGCCAGTAGCGCAGGCGTTTAATCCCCATGGCTTATTTCGGCCACCAGCATGTAGCCGCCGCCCCAGATGGTCTTGATGAGTTGCGGGTTCCTGGAGTCGGGCTCGAGCTTGCGTCGCAGCCGGCTGACCAGGGTGTCGATGGCCCGGTCGAAGGCCTGGGCTTCCCGGCCCCGGGCGAGATCCAGCAACTGGTCCCGGCTCAGCACCCGGTTGGGGTGGCGGATAAAGACCCGCAGCAGGTCGAACTCGGCGGTGCTCAGGCTGATGGTCACCCCCTTGTCGTCCACCAGCTCCCGCCGGGCCAGATCCAGCAGCCAGTGGTTGAAGCGGATCTTCCTCGGCTCCTCTTCCCCGGCCGGCTGGCCCGGCTCCGGGTTGCGGCGCAGCACCGCCTTGACGCGGGCCAGCAGCTCGCGCGGGTTGAACGGCTTGGGCAGGTAGTCGTCGGCGCCCATTTCCAGGCCGACGATGCGATCGGTGTCCTCGCCCATGGCGGTGAGCATGATGATGGGCACATTGTTGCCCTGGCTGCGCAGCTCCCGGCACAGGGTCAGGCCGTCATCGCCGGGCAGCATCAGATCGAGGATGATAAGGTCGACGCCGTGGCGATCCAGGTACTGGCGCATTTCCCGTCCGTCCCGCACTCCGTGCACCTGGTAGCCGTGCTGCTCCAGAAAGCGCTTGAGCAAGTCGCGGATTTCGCCGTGGTCGTCCACCACCAGCAACTGCCTGCCTTTGTTCATCTTCTTTCCCCTTGCCGTGACCCCGCCAGTATAAGGCCCTTTGAACGGGAAATAATGTCAAAGTATGTCAGCGGGCAAGGACGTCACACTTTGCTACAAAAAAGGCCGGCGGCGACACAGTTTGCTGACAGCGGGCTGTTTTACTGGATGGCGACATCATCGAACACAAGAGGAAAACGACCATGAAAATTCGACACAGCGCCCTGTTGCTCGCCACCACCCTGTTTGCCGCCCCGGCCCTGGTCAGCGCCGCCGAAACGGCGCCGGAAGGTCAGCCGGGCTGGCACAAAGGGCAGATGAAGGAAGACTGCGGCCCGCGGGGCATGAAGGAGGGCCGCCATGGCAAGCACCAGGGACGGCACCAGATGGAGCGGATGATGGATCCGGCCCGTTTCGAGCAGCGTCTGTCCGAGCGCCTGGAAAAGCTGGACAGCCCCGAACTCAAGGCCCAGTTTATCGCCAGCCACCAGGCGCGCCTCGCATCCATGGAACAGCAGATGCTGCTGCACAGGATGATGGCGGAAAGCAAGGCCCAGGCCATCGAGGACGCGGATCTCAAGGCCGCCACCCTGGAGAAGATCGCCGCCGACAGCAAGCTCAAGCAGCAGCGGCTCAAGCGGATGCAGGAAGCCCTGAACAAGCTGCAGGGGTGAGACCTGTTGCCTCCTTCCCTGTGCCGTCTGATGGTAGCGCCAGCAAGCATCGCTGGTGCTCTGGGGGAGGACAAAGAGTGCTGCTCAGCCGACCCTCTGTTTCAGGGATGAAACAGAGAGCGTACATGGATGTATTCATAGCGTGTCGGCGGAGCAGTGCGCTTTGGCCGAGAACAACGGATTTCAAACAGGTTCTCAGGGAGTGACGTCCCGGTCGATCGGCTGTTGCAGGGAAATCAGGGTCTCGGTGGACTGGATCTCGTCGATGGGCTGCAGCCGGCTGATCAAGACCCGCTGTAGTTCGTCGATGGAGCGGGTCATCACCTTGATGAAGATGTTGTAGTGGCCGGTGGTGTAGTAGGCCTCCACCACCTCCTCCAGCTGTTCCAGCTTGGCCAGCGCCTGGGGATAGTCCCGGGCGCTCTTCAGGATGATGCCGATAAAGCAGCAGACGTCATAGCCCAGCTTCTTGGGATTCACCTGCACCCTTGTTCCTTCGATGATGCCCGCCTGTTTCATCTTCTCCACCCGCACGTGAATGGTGCCGGGGCTTACCTCGAAACGCTTGGCCAACTCTGCGTAGGGCACCCGGGCGTTGTCCATCAGGGCCATCAGTATGGATTTGTCCAGATTGTCGATCCGGTAATGAAGGTCGCCTTTTTCCATTGATTTGTGATTATCCTGCAAAAATAAGATGATTTTTTATTGAATTTAAATCAAAGACGGAGTTTTTTCTATCTAATGTTGAATTAGGGGCGCCATTCCCTGATTATCCTGCAAAACCAATCCGCAAGCCCAGGGGAATGAGATGAAGCAAGCCTATGTTGAACGCCAACGCCAGATCCGTTTTGTGAAGGAGTATTTCTCCGGTCAACTGGCCCAGCAGCTCAATCTGCTGGAGGTGCAGGCGCCCATTCTCAGCCGCCTCGGCGATGGTATGCAGGACAACCTGTCCGGCTCCGAGAAGGCGGTGCAGGTCCGGGTCAAGGCCATTCCCGAGGCCACCTTCGAGGTGGTGCACTCCCTCGCCAAGTGGAAGCGCCACACCCTGGGCCGGTTCGGCTTCGGGCCGGGCGAAGGCATCTATACCCATATGAAGGCGCTGCGCCCGGACGAAGACCGTCTCAGCCCCATCCACTCCGTCTACGTGGATCAGTGGGACTGGGAGCAGGTGATGAGCGAGCAGGAGCGCCACGCCGACTTCCTGGTGGCCACCGTCAACCGCATTTATACCGCCATCAAGCGTACCGAGCAGGCCGCCGCCGCCGAATTCGGGCTGACGGCCTTCCTGCCCGAGCGGATCCAGGTGGTGCATGCGGAAGAGCTGCTGGCCCGCTATCCGGAGCTGGACGCCAAGGGCCGCGAGCGGGCCATCGCCAAGGAGCTGGGCGCCGTCTTCCTGGTGGGCATCGGCGGCAAGCTGAGCCACGGCGAGATCCACGACGTGCGCGCCCCGGACTACGACGACTGGTCCAGCCCGGGCAAGGACGGCCTGGCCGGCCTGAACGGCGACATCCTGGTGTGGAACCCGGTGCTGGAGGATGCCTTCGAGATCTCCTCCATGGGCATCCGGGTCGACCAGGAGGCCCTGCGTCGCCAGCTGGCGCTGACCGGCCACGAGGACAGGGCCGGGCAGGAATGGCACCAGGCCCTGCTGGCCGGCCAGCTGCCCCAGACCATCGGCGGCGGCATCGGCCAGTCGCGGCTGGCCATGCTGCTGCTGCAGCTCGGCCATATCGGCCAGGTGCAGTGCGGGGTCTGGCCCGCCAGCCTCGGCGAGTCGGTCGAGGGCCTGCTCTGAACCGGTATCCATCCAGCCAAACAAGAAGGGCGCCGCGGCGCCCTTTGATTATTGCCTCGCCGTCGGCTCAGTAGGTGGCCGGGCAGGTCTTGAGCTGGTTATTGAGGAACGTCATCACCTGCCGGCGGGTGACGATACCGACGACCTTCTTGCCTTCGACCACCGGGTAGAGCTTGGGTTTGGCGCCGCCCATGGTGCGGGCCAGCTCGAACACGTCGGTGTCGGGGGTGACCGTCAGCGGCTCGGTGCGCATCAGATCGCTCACCTTGGAACGGCTGTCGCAGTGGTAGTTGGCATTGATCAGGGTGGGGATGCAGTCCTGCTCCGACAGGAAGCCGACGATATGCCGCTGGGGCGTCACCACCGGCAGGCCGCTCAGGCCGGACTCCAGCATGCGGTCCAGCGCCTCGGAAATCGACATGTCCGCAGTCAGCATCGGCAGGCTGTGTCTCATGATCTCGGTTACTGTTGCCATGGCCATTCTCCTTAAGTACTTGATAAACCGAGTTTGGCACTCTTTTTATCGCTGATCCAATCGGTGCCGTCCGGGTGATCGATAGCCTCCGCCTCGGCTCTTATCAGCATAGCGCATTTGGTGATGGGACGGTGGTAGTGACGCCGGCAGGCGTCAAACGGACTTCGTTGTATTAAAAAAGAGACATTGCAACTCTTTGTTTATAAATGACTTTTTAAAATCGCTATTAAAAGTGTCTCTTTGTTGCAACAGGTTTCAATCCGCGGGGTGCCCGTCTTTTTATTTAATCTGTTGATTGGAAAGGGTTTTGTTGTCCTGGCCTGGAACTTGCCTATCTCAGGTTGTCTGATACTGCCGCCCCCGCGGCACGAGAGTGTGTCGGACGTGCATGGATGCACATTCTGTACTTCTTTTCATGCCGGTCGTCTCCCGACCGGTTTTTTTTATCTGGCGCGGCGGCGCTTTTGTTATCCTGTGTCCCTCTGTGGTCGACGAGTATGTGGATGATGTCTAAAGCGGTCAGGGGGTTTGCCCCTCGCTCCCTGCTGAGGTTGGTGCTGATTGCCTTTACCCTGGTGCTGTTACCGCTGATCCTGCTGGTGATCCAGAACAGCCGCAGCCTGGAACAGGTCATCCAGCTGGCGGAGGAGGGCATCGAAAGTGCCGTGGTGGATACCCGGCGGGCGTCGGACATGAATGATCTGGCGCTGGACATGGAGCGTACCATCCGCCGCTATGCGGTACTGGAGAATCCCGAACTGCGGCTGTCCTACCTGCGCCTGCTGGAACGCTACCGGCAGGAGCTGGAGAGCCTGCTGCAGGTGATCGAGGCGGGGCCGCTGGCCGGCGAGCTGCAGCAGCAACTGATCTACCTGGTGGATCTGGCCCAGGCAGACGGGGAGCAGATCCGCGAGCAGGTGGGGGTGTTCGACACCTTCAGCGGCGCCAACCTGGCCCTGGACAAACTGACCCGGGAGCAGATCGACGTGCGCATCCAGCAGGTGCGCTCCCACGTGATACAGGTGCGTCAGCAATTGTGGGCGCTGAGTGCGGCCCTGGGCGGCGCCAGCCTGTTGCTGGTGCTGCTGTTTACCTATCTAATCATCCGGCCGGTGCGCCAGCTGGAGCGCCGTATCCTGAGCCTGGGGGCGGGAATAGAACCGGACGAGCGGCCGATCAGGGGGCCGGCCGAGCTGGTGGAGCTGGGGGAGCGGTTGCAGTGGTTGCACCAGCGGCTGCGCGAGCTGGAAGCCCAGAAACTGCAGTTTCTGCGCCATCTGTCCCACGAGCTGAAAACGCCGCTGGCGAGCCTGCGGGAAGGGGCCGATCTGCTGGCGGAAAAGGTCACGGGTCCGCTTACCAGCGAGCAGGAGGAGATCTGCGAGTTGCTGGTGCACAACAGCTACCGCCTGCAGGGGCTGATCGAGCAGTTGCTCGACTACAACAGGGTGCAGCAGGTGCAGGTGTTCCGGGAAGAGGTCGCCTTGCTGCCCCTGCTGGAGCAGAGCCTGGAGGCCCATCGCCTGACCATAGAGAACAAGGGGATGAAGGTCTGCCTGGCCCTGGACGAGCAGCCGCCCCTGGCCGATGCGCACCGGCTCAAGCTGGTGTTGGATAATCTGATCTCCAATGCGGTAAATTACGGGGATGCAGAGGGCGAGATCCGCATCGAAGCCCGGGCCCTGGAGCAGGATTATTGCCTGACTGTCGCCAATAGCGGACAACCCATCCCCGAGCAGGACAGGGAGCGGATCTTCGAACCCTTCGTGCAGGGCAGCCAGGAGCGCAAGGGAGTGCTGAAAGGGTCCGGCATCGGCCTGAGTATCGCCCGGGAGGCGGCCATCAGCATGGGTGGGCGGCTGACCCTGAATACGGAAACGACGGCGCTGGTCTGTTTTGAACTGTGTCTACCCCAGAGTACGGATAAGGAATCATAAATGACGAGAGTTTGGCTTTGCGGTGTGCTGGCGCTGGTGCTGGCCGGTTGTTCACTGCCCTATTCGCTGCCGCATCAGCGGCAGCCGGAGCCGGCCTGGAGCCCGGCCTCCGACGCCGATGAACTGCACGGCTGGCTGCAACTGGCCGCCACCGTCATGGCCAGCAGCGAGGCTGAGCGCCAGCGCCAGCTGCAGCTGCTGCGGGGCGCCCGGGGCGAGGATCAGTTGCGGCTGGCGCTCTGGCTCAGCCATCCCCGGGCCAGCCTGGGCCAGCGCCAGCAGGCCCAGCAGCTGTTCCGGCAGGGGACGGCGGGGGTCAACACCCGCCTGCAGCAGTTCTTTTCCCTGTATCAGGGCTATAACCAGGAGCTGCTGAGCCTGAACCGGCAACTGGGCGAACGGCAGCAGCAGGTCGACAGCCTGACCAAGAAGCTCAACGAACTGGCCTCCATCGACGAGCAGATCAATGAACGCAGATACCAAGAGCCGGCCCAATGAAGCGTAAAGCCAAGATACTGCTGGTGGACGACGATGCCAGCCTGCTGAAGTTGCTGGGGCTGCGGCTCAAGAGCGAGGGCTTCGAAGTTGGTACCGCCACCTCCGGGGCCGAGGCGCTGGAGTGGCTGGAGCGGGACAGGCCCGATCTGGTGCTGAGCGATCTCAAGATGGACGGCATGGACGGCCTGGCCCTGTTCGATCGGATCCAGCGTGCCCACGTGGGCCTGCCGGTGGTGATCATGACCGCCCATGGCTCCATCACCGATGCGGTGACCGCCACCCGTTCCGGGGTGTTCGGCTTCCTGACCAAGCCCATCGACAAGGAAGCCCTGCGCAAGACCATCAACGAGGCGCTGGCGGTGTCGCTGCCGGCCGACGAGGACGACTGGCAGCACAGCATCCTGACCCGCAGCCCGGCGATGGCGGCGGTGCTGGAACAGGCCCGGCGTATCGCGCCGCTCGACATCAGCGTGCTGATCACCGGTCCCTCCGGCGCCGGCAAGGAGCTGCTGGCCAAGGCCATCCACGACGCCAGCCCGCGCCGGGACTATCCTTTTATCGCCCTCAACTGCGCCGCCCTGCCCGAGCAATTGCTGGAGTCGGAGCTGTTCGGCCACGTCAAGGGCGCCTTTACCGGGGCCATCTCCGATCACCCGGGCATCTTCCTGGCCGCCCATGGCGGCACCCTCTTCCTGGACGAGATCGGCGACATGCCGCCGGCGCTGCAGGTCAAGTTGCTGCGTGCCCTGGAGCAGCAGGAGGTACGCCCGCTCGGCAGTACCCGCAATGTCAGGACCGACGTGCGCATCCTCTCCGCCACCAACCGGGATCTGGTGGCCGCCATGGAGGAGGGACGCTTTCGCGAGGATCTCTTCTACCGGCTGAACGTGGTCAACCTGGCGCTGCCGCCGCTGCGCGAGCGGCCCGAAGACATCCCCCTGCTGGCCCGCCACTTCCTGGAGCAGATCCGCCAGCGCCAGGCCACCCAGGTGACCGGTTTCGCCCCCGAAGCCCTGGCGATGCTGGCGGCGGCGAACTGGCCGGGCAACGTGCGGCAACTGCTCAACGTGGTGGAGCAGGCGGTGGCGCTGGCTTCGGCACCGGTGATCGGCGCCCAGCTGGTCGAGACCATACTGGCGGGCAACAGCGATCACTTCCCCACCTTCAACGAGGCCAGGGCCGAGTTCGAGCGGGTCTATCTCAACAAGGTGCTGCGCATGACCGACGGCAACGTCACCCAGGCGGCCTCCCTGGCCGGGCGCAACCGCACCGATTTCTACAAGCTGCTCAACCGCCATGGCATAGAGGCCGGTGCCTACAAGGACAAGGGCGACTGACGAAATTTTTCCGCCGGAGTCCGGCTCTTTGTATACAACCTTATGAACACAGAGAGCCATATGCGGATCAACATCAAGAAGAAATCGGCCCTGTCCGAACATCAGGTCACCCCGGAGGCGGTGTATCGCGACCGCCGCCGGATCCTGCAAGGCCTGGGACTGGGGCTCGGCGCCGCCGCCCTGAGCGGCCCCGCCCATGCCGGCCTGCTCGGCAACCTGCTGGGCGATGACCCGCAGCAGGGGGCCAGGACCCTGCCGCTCGAGTTCGACCAACCCGCCGCCTACCGCCCCGCGCTGCCGCTCACCGCCGAGAAGGTCGCCACCAGCTACAACAACTTCTACGAATTCGGCACCGACAAATCGGATCCGGCCCGCCATGCCCAGGATTTCAAGACCCGCCCCTGGACCCTGGTCATCGAAGGGGAGGTGGCCAGGCCCCGGACCCTGGATGTCTGGGCCTGGATCGAGCGGCAGCGGCTGGAGGAGCGCATCTACCGGCACCGCTGCGTGGAAGCCTGGTCCATGGTGATCCCCTGGCTGGGCGTGCCTTTGGCCGACATCATCAACGCCGCCGAGCCCACTTCCAGGGCCAAATACGTGGCCTTTGAAACGCTCTACGACCCCGAACAGATGCGTGGCCAGGCGTCCCGCTTCGTGGGGGGTGGCATCGATTACCCCTACGTGGAAGGCTTGCGCCTGGACGAAGCCATGCATCCCCTGACCCTGCTGACGGTGGGCATGTACGGCAAGACGCTGCCGCCCCAGAACGGCGCCCCGGTGCGGCTGGTGGTGCCCTGGAAGTACGGCTTCAAGGGCATCAAGTCGATCGTCCGCATCCGGCTGACCGAGCAGGAGCCGCCCACCACCTGGAACCGGCTGGCGGCCCACGAATACGGTTTCTACGCCAACGTCAATCCGACCGTCGACCATCCGCGCTGGAGCCAGGCGACCGAGCGGGTCATCGGCGAGGGCGGCCTGTTCGGCAGTACGCGCCAGCCGACCCTGATGTTCAACGGCTATGAGGAAGAGGTGGCGTCCCTTTACCGGGGCATGGATTTGAAGGCCTTCTACTGATGCGACTGAACCCGAACTCACTGCCCTGGCTGAAGGCGGCCCTGCAACTGGGGGCCGCCCTGCCGCTGCTGTGGCTGCCCTGGGCCCTGGCCGCCGGCCGCTTCAGCGCCGACCCGGTGCCCGAATTGCTGCAGTACCTGGGCGACTGGGCCCTGCGCCTGCTGCTGCTGACTCTGTGTGTCTCGCCCCTGGCCAAGGGGCTGAGGGCGGGCTGGCTGATCCGGCTGCGGCGGCCGCTGGGGCTCTGGTGCTTCGCCTATGCCAGCCTGCACCTGCTGGTGTGGCTGGTGCTGGATCTGCAATTGGCCTGGGGCCAGATCGGCGCCGAAATCATCGAGCGTGGCTTTATCACCCTGGGCATGGCGGCCTGGCTGGTCCTGCTGTTGCTGGCGGCTACCTCCACCCAGGGCTGGCAGCGGCGGCTGGGCCGACGCTGGCAACAACTGCACAACGGTATCTACCTGGCGGCGCTGCTGGTGCCGGTGCATTTCTGGTGGGCGGTCAAGTCCGGCTGGCTGGAGCCCGCCATCTATCTGGGCCTCAGCCTGGCGCTGCTGTGGTGGCGGCGGGACAAGTTCGCCCGCTGGTGGCGGGGGGCATACCGGCGCGGCGCGCTTTAGGCTACACTGCGGCCCTTTCAATCAAGCTCCGGAGTAGCGAATGGACGATCAGTTGTGGGCACTGTGCTTTCTCGACGAGGGGGTGGCCCTGTCGGTGATCAGCCGCAAGGAAACCCGCTGCCAGTGGCTGTCCGGCGAGGAGCAGGCCCGCCATTACCTGCTGCAGGACTACCTGTACCATGTGGCCGAGCTGGGCGAGCTGGATCCCGACCAGACCGCCGCGGCCCGGGAGCGCTTTGAGCTGCTGATGGAACAGTTCCCCGACCCCGAGACCCTGGTGGAATACCTCAACGATCTCACCGCCGGCCTGACCCGCATCCTCTGGTTCGGGCCGCTGCGGGCCCTGGCCGAGGACTACGGCGACTTTCCCCTGGCCCTGCGCGCCCACTACTGGGACGAGTACGGCGAGGGCGAGGAAGACCCGGCCACGCCGGTGCCCGAGGCCGACTGGCCCTACCTGGTGGAGGCCATGGACGACTTTTTGCTGCACGGGGATTATTGAGCCGGCCGGGGCCGGCTGCTACCCTGTGCATACATACAGTTGTTCAGTGCCGCCATGATCCTCTATATCGCCGAAAAACCCAGCCTGGGCCGGGCCCTGGCCGAGGTGCTGCCCAAGCCCCACCACAAGGGGGAGGGGTTTATCCGCCTGGGCAATGGCGACGTGGTCAGCTGGTGCATCGGCCACCTGCTGGAGCAGGCCCAGCCCGACGCCTACGATCCCGCCTTCAAGCAGTGGCGGCGGGAGCACCTGCCCATCATTCCCCGGGAGTGGAAGCTCGAGGCCAAGGCCAAGACCCGCAGCCAGCTGGCGGTGCTGAAAAGGCTGCTGAAGGAGGCGGACGCCATCGTCCACGCCGGGGATCCGGACCGGGAAGGGCAGTTGCTGGTGGACGAGGTGATCCGTTTCTGCGGCGTGCCCGCCACCCGGCGGGAGGCGGTGCGGCGCTGCCTGATCAGCGATCTCAACCCGGCGGCGGTGCGGCGGGCCCTGGACAGCCTCAGGCCCAACCGCGATTTCGTGCCCCTGTCGGTATCTGCCCTGGCCCGTTCCCGGGCCGACTGGCTCTACGGCATCAACATGAGCCGGTTGTGCACCATCGCGGGGCGGAGCCAGGGTTACCAGGGAGTGCTGTCGGTGGGGCGGGTGCAGACCCCGGTGCTGGGGCTGGTGGTGCGGCGGGATCGGGAGATAGATGCCTTCGAGCCCAGATCCTACTACGAGGTGCTGGCCCTGCTGCAGACCGAAGGCGGCGAGCGGTTCAAGGCCAAGTGGCAGCCGAGCGAGGCCTGCAAGCCCTGGCAGGACGAGGAGGGCCGGGTGCTGTCCCGGGCCCTGGCGGAAAACGTGATCCGGCGCATCACCGGCCAGCCGGGGCGGGTGCTCAGGGCCGAGCGCCAGCGCCAGCGGCAGGCGCCGCCGCTGCCCTATAACCTCTCGGCCCTGCAGATAGACGCCGCCCGTCGCTTTGGACTCAGTGCCCAGCAGGTGCTCGACACCTGCCAGGCCCTGTACGAGCGGCACAAGCTGATCACCTATCCCCGTTCCGACTGCCGCTACCTGCCGGAAGAACATTTCCCCCAGGCCGACGCCGTGACCGGGGCCCTGGCCCGGGTCTGCCCCGAGCTGGCGGCGGCCCTGGCGGGGGCGGATCTGGCCCGGCGCGGCAAGGCCTGGGACGACAAGAAGGTGGAGGCCCATCACGCCATCATCCCCACCGCCCGGACCATGGACGGCGACCGGCTGTCCGCCACCGAGCGCCACATCTATCATCTGATCGCCCGCCAGTACCTGGCCCAGTTCTACCCCCACTGGCAATACGACGATCGGCAACTGGAGCTCGAGATCGCCGGCGGCCGCTTCCTGGCCCGGGCCCGACAGCAGGTGGCGCCGGGCTGGAAGGCGCTCTTCGCCAAGCCCGACCAGCGCGAGCCGGAGGAGGATCCCGAGCTGCAAGCCGCCCTGCCCGAGCTGCGGCAGGGCGATGAACTGCTGTGCCTGGAGGGTGAGCTGCTCGACAAGCTGACCCAGCCGCCCCGCTACTTCACCGACGCCACCCTGCTGTCGGCCATGACCCACATCGCCCGCTACGTCACCGATCCCGGACTCAAGAAGATACTGCGCGAGACCGACGGCCTGGGCACCGAGGCGACCCGGGCCGGCATCATCGAGCTGCTGTTCGGCCGCGGTTTCCTGTGCCGGGAGGGCAGGCAGATCCGTGCCACCGAAGCGGGCCGGCAACTGATCGCCAGCCTGCCCGAGGCGGCCAGCACCCCGGACATGACCGCCCGCTGGGAGGCGGCGCTGGATGCCATCAGCCGCAAGGAAGGCAGCTACCAGGCCTTTATGGCGGAGCTGGAGGCGGCGCTGCCGACCCTGATGAGCCAGGTCAGCCCCGCCGGCTTCCGGGGGCTGAAGGCCACGCCCGCCGCCAGGCCGCGCCGGGCCGGCGGGCGCGGCAGGAGTGGACGGGGCCGCCGTGCCGGCAAGGGGAGCTGAGCGCGGGCCCCCGCTGCTATGCTTAGGTTTTGGGGCCGGGCTAGGCTCCCCTGCGGTATCTCTCGGGAGCATGGACATGAAACGACCGTGGCTCATCCTTTTCTTCCTGCTGCTGGGCGGCTGCCAGATGGCGGAGGAGGCCCGGCTGCAGGAGGCATACAACGCCGAGCGGCAGGGGGATGATGCCCGGGCCTTTCAGCAGTACCTCCGGGCGGCGCAGATCCAGGCTTCTCCCAGAGCCCAGTTTGTGGTGGCCGGGATGTATCTCGAGGGCCGGGGCACGGAGCGCGACATGGAGCAGGCCATCCTCTGGTACGGTCGGGCGGCCGGCGGTCCGGATCCGGTGTGGAGCCCCCAGGCTCACCTGCGGCTGGGCGGCATCTATCAGGGTGAGCATGGCGCGGCGTACCAGCACCGGCAGAAAGCCCTGGCACACTACCGGGCCTGTGCCGGCCAGGGCCTGGCGGAGTGCGGCCGCGCCCTGGCGCGGTTAGCCGATCCTCCGTCCCTGGTCGCCGCCCCCGTCCAGGCCGTGGGCGGCGCGGCGCCGGCCCTGCCTCAGGAGGAGAGCGCCTCCCAGGCGGCGATTGCCCTCTATGAACGGCATAAGTCCAGCATCTACAAGATCACCGTCTACGAACAGCGGAGCGGCGAGATCAGGCCGCTCAGCCTGGGCTCGGCCATCGCCATCGATAAGTTCCGGGCCGTGACCAATCATCACCTGGTGGCCGGCGGCGGCGTTCCCGTCAGTATCGACGCCGGGGGCGAGGCCGTGCGGGAGAGCGACGTGCTGCTGTGGCGGGTGGTCAGGACGGACCCCGTGCGCGATCTGGCCTTGCTCGAGCTGGTGGAGCCCAGCCAGGAGCTTGTCTTCACTCGTGGCATCAGGGCCTACGACAGCATCCGGGTCGGGGAGCGGGTCTTCGCCATAGGAGCCCCGGCGGGCTTTGACAAGACCCTGACCGAAGGCATCGTCTCGGCCCTGAGAAGGGAGCAGGGGGTGCGGCTTATCCAGACCACCGCCCCCGTGACCTATGGCTCCTCGGGGGGCGCCCTGTTCGATGCGGAGGGGCGGCTGCTCGGCATCACCACCAAGGGCGTGCAGGCGGGGGGCCACTTCAACTTCGCCATCGCGGCGGACGAGGTGCAGGCCTTCCTGGCGGAGTAGAAAGGCCTGGAGCACCGATCAGTTTAAAACGTGAGCAGTGCGATATCTCACCTGTAGGCGCCCGTTCACGTGGCGCAAACCTGCAAAGGGCGGGGAATGCGGAAATTGGGCATCCTTGCCCGCACGGTTTGTGCCGGTTTGTGCCGGCTCATGCCGGTTCATGCCAGCTAAAGCGGCATCTACAGCGGCATCTACAGCAGCTCGGTGCCACCCTCATGCGGGCGGGCCGCGCCCCAAGAGTCGGTACCGCCTAAGTTTTACCCCTTTGTCTGAGGCGTCGATGGCTTCTGACGAGGTGTAGTCTGTCGGCCAAAGGGCACTCCTCCTCCGGCACGCCGTGGACCCATCCCTGGGGGGCTCCGCCGCGCCTTCCTTGGCGCGGAGGGCCGGCGGAGCAGCGTTCTTTGTCCTCCCTATCGCCCCCGCTGCCGCCTGTTGGCACCACCTTCAGACGGCGCCGGAGCTTGGAAGAGGCAACAGGGATGGCCTCCGCCGACCGTCACCTGCCAGGGATGGCAGGTGCGAGCCTACAGGGACGTACTTGCGGCGTGTCGGCGGAGGTGGCCCTGTTGACTCTTATCTACGTTGCAACAGACAACAAATAGCTGATTGGCCGATTTTTAAACTGATCGGCGCTCTAGAGCCGAAGCTGGCCGTCCCAGTCCCTGTGGTTGAACACCTGGCCCTGGGTGCGCACCCGTTCCAGGGCGTCGAGATCCAGCCGGGCCAGCACCCAGCCGGGCTGGTCGGCCTGGCCCATGGCCAGTACGCCATCGGCGGGATAGCCGTAATCCACCGGGGTGTAGACGGCGGCCCGGCCGGTGTTGACGTCCACCGCCTCCGACCAGGGCGCCTGTCCTATGGTGGGAGACTGGGCCACGAAGCACTGGTTCTCCAGGGCTCGGGCCTGGCTGCCGATCCTGACCCGGTTGAAGCCGGCTTCGGTGTCGGTGCAACTGGGCACCAGGATCAGCCGGGCGCCGGCCTCCACCTGTCGGCGCACGATGAGCGGGAATTCGCTGTCGTAGCAGACGGCGACCCCCACCTTGCCGAAGGCGGTGTCCAGCACCTTGATGGTTTCGCCCGGTTCTATGCCCCACTGTTCCCGCTCGAAGCGGGTCATCTGCAGCTTGTCCTGCCAGTCGTGGCCGCCGTCGGGGCGGAACAGATGGGCCCGGTTGACGTAGCGGCCGTCTGGCCGCCGCACCGGGAAGGTGCCGGCCAGGATATGCAGGCCGTGGCGCCGGGCCTGGCGGGAAAAATAGCCGAGAAAGCCGGGCAGCAGCGCCTGCAGGGCCTCCAGCTGGTGCTGCAGGGAGCGGTAGACGGCCTCGTCGAACAGGGAGGCCAGCTCCATGGAAAAGTATTCCGGCAGCAGCAGGAAGTTGGCGCTCTGGTCGAGGGCCTCTTCCAGCAGCCGATCCAGCTTCTGCTCGAAGCGCGCCCAACTGCCGAGAAACTCGATGGGATACTGGGCGCTGGCGAGGGTGAGGGCAGGGGTCATGGCTACGCCTCCAGGGACTTGAGATAGAACTGCATTGGCTTGTCGGTTTCGTCCGCCTGGTCCCTGTCCTTCCAACGGAACCGGGTGTCCAGTCCGGGGACGGGGTAGTAGCCGAAACGGGCCCAGATAGTGGTGAGGGGGCGGTAGCCGGCCGGCTTCAGGGGGTGATCCTCGGGGCGCACCACGGCGCAGAAGGCGGCTTGGGCAAAGCCCAGGTGCTTGGCATGGGCTTCCCGTCCTGCGAAGAAGGCACGGTACAGGCCCCTGCCCCTGTAGTCCGGCAGCAGCACCGACTCGGCGCAGTAGAAGATGTCCTCCACCGCCACACCCCGGGCCAGGAAGGGCGCCTGGAATTCGTCCACCTCCCGGGCCAGGGGCAGGCCGGTGGAGGCGCCCACCACCCGATCGCCGTCCAGGGCCAGCAGGCAGAGGCTGTCCTCGCACCGCAGGTAGGGGGCGAGATAGGCCATCTCGTATTCCAGGCTGCCGTCGTAGAGGTAGGGATAGTCCCGGAACACCCGGATGCGCAATTCGGCCAGGGCATTGAGCCAGGGGGCCAGCTCGGCGCCCCTGGCCGCCAGTAGGTGGAGGGAGCCGTTCATCCGCCGACCTGGGCTATCCAGTCGTTCAGGTTGTAGTAGTTGCTGATCCGCGCCACCCTGTTGTCCCGGATCTCGAAGAAGGCGCCGGCCGGCAGCCGGTAGCGCTGGCCGCGGGCCTCGGGCAGTCCCTGATCCGTGTTCAGGTATTCCCCCAGCACCACGAATTCGGCGGCGGCCCGGCTGCCGTCCTCGCTGACCAGGATCTGGATGTCGGTCAGCTGCTCCCGGTAGTGGCGGTTCATGCGCGCCATGAAGTCGGCGAAGGCGGCCTTGCCGGTTTCCCGTCCGCCCTGGTTGATGTCGTGGGCCACCTCGTCGCTCAGCAGGCTGAGGAAGGCCTCCATGTCGCCGTTGTTGAATGCTTGGTAATAATCCCGGATCAGTTGGGTGCTTTGCTGCTTGCTCATCATGCTCCAGCCGCGGTTGACGAAAGGGAGTTCGATTTCAGGTCAAAACGGCGGTGGGATCAAGACGGCTTTAGCCTGCGGCCGGTAAATGACTTTTACTCCCGGGCAAAGATGGTGCGGACGAGCGGCCGGTTAACCCGGCCGTCGTCTTGAGGTACACTGGGGCCGCCTTTATTCAGGATATGCCATCATGTCGACGAGCCCGGTTTCCCTTCTTCCCTTCAACACCTTCGGCCTGGCCCAGCACGCCCGCACCCTGCTGGTGCTGGAGCGGCGCAGCCAGCTGCCAGAATTGTGGCGGTCATTGCGGGAAGCGCTTCCCCTCTTCGTGGGGGAGGGCTCCAACCTGCTGTTCACCGCGCCCTTCGAGGGCACCGTGCTGGTCAACCGGCTGCGGGGCATCACCGTGACCGATGCCGGCGATGCCTGGCTGGTGCGGGCCGAAGGCGGGGAGAGCTGGCACGGGCTGGTGTGCCAGACCCTGGAGCGGGACATGCCGGGACTGGAAAACCTGGCCCTGATCCCGGGCACCGTGGGCGCCGCCCCCATCCAGAACATCGGCGCCTACGGGGTTGAGCTGGCGCAGTTTTGCGAGTCGGTGGAAAGCTTCGACTGGGACAGCGGCGAGATCCGTCACTGGCCGGCGGCCGACTGCGCCTTCGGCTACCGGGACAGCGTGTTCAAGCACGCCGCCCGTCGACACCTGATCCTGAGCCTTACCCTGCGCCTGCCCAAGGACTGGCGGCCGGTGCTGGGCTATGGCCCCCTGGCGGCGCTGGGGGAGGCGGCCAGTCCGGCGCAAATCTTCGAGCAGGTATGCGCCACCCGCCGATCCAAGTTGCCGGATCCGGCCCTGTTGGGCAACGCCGGCAGCTTCTTCAAGAACCCCAAGGTGGGCGAGGCCCAGGCCGAGGCGCTCAAGCTGGCCTGGCCGGCGCTGCCGGTGTACCCGGCCGAGCCGGGACTGATCAAGCTGGCTGCCGGCTGGCTGATCGACCAGGCCGGCCTCAAGGGTTGCCGCCTGGGCGGGGCTGGCGTGCACGAGCACCAGGCCCTGGTGCTGGTCAACCTGGGCGGGGCCACCGCCGAGGATATCGTCCGGCTGGCGGCGCTGGTGCGGGAGCGGGTGGAACAGCAGTTCGGGGTGCGCCTCGAGCCCGAGGTGCGCGTGATGGGCCCCCGGGGGGAAAGCAACCTGGACGAGGTGCTGGCATGTCTGAACTGACGCCGCTGCGGGAAAGCCTGCTGCGCATGCTGGCGGACGGTCACTTCCACTCCGGCGAGCAACTGGGTGAGGCGCTGTCGGTCAGCCGGGCGGCGGTGAGCAAGCACGTGCAGGCGCTCAAGCGCCTGGGGCTCGACGTCTACAGCGTGAGCGGCAAGGGCTACCGGCTGGCGGTGCCGCTCAGCCTGCTGGATCCGGTTCGATTGGGCCGGGAGCTGGCCCCCACCCGGGTCGAGGTGGTACCGGTGATCGGCTCCACCAACCAGCACTGGCTGGAGTCCATTCCCGGGCTGGAAAAGGGGGACGTCTGCCTGGCTGAATGCCAGACCGCCGGCCGCGGCCGGCGGGGGCGGCACTGGGTGTCGCCCTTCGGCGGCCAGCTGATTCTGAGTCTGTACTGGCGGCTGGAGCAGGGCATGGCGGCGGCCATGGGGCTCAGCCTGGTGGTGGGTATCGCCGTGGTGGAGGCCCTGCAAGCCCAGGGCTTCGAGGGGGTGCAGCTGAAATGGCCCAACGATCTCTACCTGGGCGGCCGCAAGCTGGCGGGCATACTGGTGGAGATGTCCGGCACCGCCGGCGGCCCCTGCCACCTGGTGATCGGCATGGGGCTCAACCTGCTGCTGCCCAAGGATGAACAGACGCGCATCGACCAGCCCTGGGCCGAGCTGGCCGAACTGGGCGAGATTGCGGATCGCAATGCCCTGGTGGTGGCCCTAGTCGGTTATCTGCAACGCTACCTGGCGCTGTTCGAACGGGAGGGCATCGCCGCCTTCCGCGAGCAGTGGAACCGGCTCGATTACTTCAACGGCAAGCCGGTGCGGGTGCTGATGGGGGAGCAGGAGGTGCACGGCCGGGCCCGGGGCATCGACGACCAGGGCGCCCTGCTGCTGGAGCTGGACAATGGCGAGATAAAACGCTTTTTGGGCGGGGAGATATCGTTGCGCGGAGCTGGCGGTCAAGTATCGTGAGGCGTGAGGCGTGGAGTGACCCTCCCGCTTCATGCTTCACGGCGTTGACGGTTTATTTCTTCAGCCAGACCTGCTCCACCTCGTGCTCCCTGCCCTTGGTGAGGATCAGCTCGGCCCTGTCCTTGGTGGGCAGGATATTCTGCTTCAGGTTCTTGTAGTTGATCTCCTGCCAGATGCGGCTGGCGACCGTCACCGCTTCCTCTTCACTGAGCCGGGCATAGTGGTGGAAGTAGGAGTCGGGATCGGTGAAGGCGCCCGAGCGCAGCTTGAGGAAGCGCTCCACATACCAGGTCTTCAGCAGCCGTTCGTCCGCGTCCACGAAGATGGAGAAGTCCACGAAGTCGGACACAAACACCCGGTGCGGCTCGTGGGGATAGTCCATGCCGCTCTGCAGCACGTTGAGCCCTTCGATGATGACGATGTCCGGCTGCTCCACCACCGCCTCCTGATCCGGCACTATGTCGTACACCAGATGGGAATAGACGGGGGCCGTGACCCTGGGCTTGCCCGACTTGATGTCGGACACGAACTGGACCAGGCGGCGGATATCATAGGACTGGGGAAAGCCCTTTCTGCGCATCAGGCCGCGCTGCTCCAGCACATGGTTGGGATAGAGGAACCCGTCGGTGGTGACCAGGGCCACCCGCGGATGCTGGGGCCAGCGCTCCAGCAGGGCCTGCAGGATGCGGGCGGTGGTGCTCTTGCCCACCGCCACCGAGCCGGCGATGCTGATCACATAGGGGACATGATGGGGCTCCTTGCCGAGAAACTGATCCAGCACCCGGTTGCGCCGCTGCTTGGCCTTGATATAGAGGTTGAGCAGGCGGGACAGGGGCAGGTAGATGTCCCGCACCTCGGCCAGGGACACCCTGTCGTTGATCCCCTGCAGGCGCCTGAGTTCGTCCTCGCTCAGGGGCAGTTGCACCGCGTCGCGCAGCTCTGACCAGGTCTCGCGGGAAAAGGCCAGATAGGGTGAGTAGTTGTCTATCTTCATCGGAAAGTCCTGTGAGTCGCCCGGCGACGATACACCATGGGGTGGGGATGAACAAGGCGGTACGGGGTCCCTCTTTGGTCACAGCCGCGGTCCGGCCCGGCGGCGTGGTGCGGGTTGCTGGCGTTTTTTTGCGCGCTTGACGCGGGCCGCGAGAAAAACTTGGCGCAGGGTGTTGCATCTGCGGCCCGGCTTGCCCTAGAATTCGCCTCGCTCGTGTGCCGGCATAGCTCAGTTGGTAGAGCAACTGACTTGTAATCAGTAGGTCGAGGGTTCGACTCCTTCTGCCGGCACCATTTAAAATCTGGAGGGGTTCCCGAGTGGCCAAAGGGATCAGACTGTAAATCTGACGGCTCCGCCTTCGCTGGTTCGAATCCAGCCCCCTCCACCAGTTTCCAGTGTTCGCCCCGGCGGGGACTGAAAAAAGCGGTTTGAGGTAGTTCAAGTAAAGAAAACCGCGGGCATCGTATAATGGCTATTACCTCAGCCTTCCAAGCTGATGATGCGGGTTCGATTCCCGCTGCCCGCTCCAGTGCTGATATAGCTCAGATGGTAGAGCGCACCCTTGGTAAGGGTGAGGTCCCCAGTTCGATTCTGGGTATCAGCACCACTTCTTTGCCCAGGCACCCTCAAGCCTTTTTTGTTATATACTTCCTACTTGCGACTCGCGTGGTATAGCTCACCACCCAACCAGTTAGAGGGACGAGCATGTCTAAAGAAAAATTTGAACGTACAAAACCGCACGTTAACGTTGGTACCATCGGCCACGTTGACCACGGTAAAACGACCCTGACCGCTGCCATCACCAACGTCCTGGCCAAGAAGTTTGGTGGCGCTGCCCGCGCGTTCGATCAGATCGACAACGCTCCGGAAGAAAAAGCCCGTGGTATCACCATCGCCGCTTCCCACGTCGAGTATGACACCGAAATCCGTCACTACGCGCACGTTGACTGCCCCGGCCACGCCGACTACGTGAAAAACATGATCACCGGTGCGGCCCAGATGGACGGCGCCATCCTGGTGGTTGCTGCCACCGACGGCCCCATGCCGCAAACCCGTGAGCACATCCTGCTGGCCCGCCAGGTAGGCGTACCCTACATCGTCGTGTTCATGAACAAGTGTGACATGGTTGACGACGAAGAGCTGCTCGAGCTGGTAGAAATGGAAGTGCGCGAGCTGCTGTCCGAGTACGACTTCCCGGGCGACGACATTCCGGTTATCCAGGGTTCCGCCCTGAAAGGCCTGGAAGGTGACCCCCAGTGGGAAGAGAAGATCCTGGAGCTGGCCAACGCCCTGGACACCTACATCCCCGAGCCCGAGCGTGCCATCGACGGTGCCTTCCTGATGCCGATCGAAGACGTGTTCTCCATCCAGGGTCGTGGCACCGTGGTTACCGGCCGTGTTGAGCGTGGTATCGTGAAAGTGGGTGACACCATCGAAATCGTTGGTATCAAAGACACCATCACCACCACCTGTACCGGCGTGGAAATGTTCCGCAAGCTGCTGGACGAAGGCCGTGCCGGCGAGAACATCGGTGCCCTGCTGCGTGGTACCAAGCGTGAAGAAGTTGAGCGTGGTCAGGTTCTGGCCAAGCCCGGCTCCATCAAGCCGCACACCAAGTTCGAGTCCGAAGTGTACGTACTGTCCAAGGAAGAAGGTGGTCGTCACACCCCGTTCTTCAAGGGCTACCGTCCGCAGTTCTACTTCCGTACCACCGACGTGACCGGCACCATCGAACTGCCGGAAGGCGTTGAGATGGTAATGCCTGGCGACAACATCAAGATGGTCGTGACCCTGATCGCTCCCATCGCGATGGAAGACGGTCTGCGCTTCGCCATCCGTGAAGGCGGCCGCACCGTTGGCGCCGGCGTTGTTGCCAAGATCATCGAGTAATAGCGCTTACAATCACACCGGAAAGCCCCTATAATAGGGGCTTTCTTGTATTAGGGGCGTAGTTCCAATTGGTAGAACGGCGGTCTCCAAAACCGACGGTTGGGGGTTCGAGTCCCTCCGCCCCTGCCACTTACCTCGCCGATAGCGGGGTTTTCGCGTCTGTGACAGACTTAAGTTTTTAGACAGGTAGCTTATGAGTGCAAACACCGAGAACCAGGGCGGGGCAAAAGATACCCTGCTGTGGGGTCTGGTTTTCATTATTTTGATCGCGGCCGTGGTCGCCAATTATCTCTATAGTGATCTGGCAGTCTTCATTCGTGCTGCCGGCGTGGTAGTGGCTGCGGGTATCGCCGGTTTGCTGGCCTATCAGACCCAGAAGGGCAAGAGCACCTTCGCCTTCGCCAAGGAGTCCCGTCTGGAAATGCGCAAGGTGGTGTGGCCGACCCGCCAGGAAGCCATCCAGACCACCCTGATCGTACTGGCCGTCACCGCTCTGGTTGGCCTCTTTCTGTTTTTGCTGGATGGCCTGCTGGTATGGCTGGTCAATCTGGTTACCGGAGTATAAGGATTAGCCATGTCAGAACAAAGAATGCGTTGGTATGTGGTCCAGGCGTTTTCCGGATATGAAGGGCGCGTCGCCAAGTCCCTGCGCGAGCATATCAAGATGCACGGCATGGAAGATCAGTTCGGCGAAGTGCTGGTACCTACCGAAGAGGTGGTGGAAATGCGCGCCGGCCAGAAGCGCAAGAGCGAGCGCAAGTTCTTCCCCGGCTACGTGCTGGTTCAGATGCAGATGAACGATGCCACCTGGCACCTGGTACGCAGTATCCCCCGGGTGATGGGCTTTATCGGCGGCACTCCCGAGCGTCCGGCGCCCATCTCCGACAAGGAAGCCGACGCCATCCTCAACCGCCTGCAGGATGCGGTGGACAAGCCGAAACCCAAGACCCTGTTCGAGCCGGGCGAGGTGGTGAGGGTCACCGAAGGCCCCTTCGCCGACTTCAATGGTGTGGTGGAAGAGGTGGATTACGAGAAGAGCCGGGTCAAGGTGTCCGTGCTCATCTTCGGTCGTTCCACCCCGGTGGAGCTGGAATTCGGTCAGGTGGAAAAATCCTGAGTATATTTCGAGCAAGATGCTTGAGCGGGGCGGCAAATTGCACTACAATTTGCCGCCCTTTTAACTTGGGGAGCCGTTAGCGGAGCCTGGCTCCAAGGCGTTATCACCCATTCTTGAGGTAATTTTCAATGGCTAAAAAAGTACAAGCCTACATCAAGCTGCAGGTAGCAGCTGGTGCAGCTAACCCGAGCCCGCCCGTTGGTCCTGCCCTGGGTCAGCACGGCGTGAACATCATGGAATTCTGTAAGGCGTTCAACGCCCGTACCGAAAGCCTGGAAAAAGGCGCGCCGACTCCGGTCGTGATCACCGTATACAGTGACCGCTCCTTCACCTTCGAAACCAAGACTCCGCCCGCCGCCTTCCTGCTGAAGAAAGCGGCTGGCGTCAAGTCCGGCTCCGGCAAGCCCAACAAAGAGAAAGTGGGCACCGTGACCCGCGCTCAGCTGGAAGAAATCGCCAAGACCAAGGCCCCGGACATGACCGGTGCTGACGTTGACGCCCGCGTGCGTTGCCTCGAAGGTTCTGCCCGTTCCATGGGCCTGGTAGTGGAGGGCTAAGACAATGGCAAAACTGACCAAGCGTATGCGTACCATCCGTGAGCGTGTGAACGCCACCAAAGAGTACGAAATCAACGAAGCCATCGCCCTGCTGAAAGAGCTGGCCACCGCCAAGTTCGTCGAGAGCATCGACGTGGCTGTCAACCTCGGCATCGATGCCCGTAAATCCGACCAGAACGTGCGTGGCGCCACCGTGCTGCCCCACGGCACCGGTCGTGACGTGCGTGTCGCCGTGTTCGCCCAGGGTGCCAACGCCGACGCCGCCAAGGCTGCCGGTGCCGACCTGGTCGGCATGGACGACCTGGCCGAGCAGGTGAAGAAAGGCGAAATGAACTTCGACGTGGTCATCGCCTCTCCCGACGCCATGCGCGTGGTGGGTCAGCTGGGCCAGATCCTGGGTCCGCGTGGCCTGATGCCGAACCCGAAAGTGGGTACCGTTACCCCGAACGTGGCCGAAGCCGTGCAGAATGCCAAGGCTGGTCAGGTGCGTTACCGTAACGACAAGAACGGTATCATCCACACCACCATCGGCAAGGTCGATTTCGACGCCGACAAGCTGAAAGGCAACCTGGAAGCCCTGCTGGGCGCGCTGAAGCGTGCCAAGCCGGCTTCCTCCAAGGGCCAGTACATCAAGAAAGTCAGCCTGTCCACCACCATGGGCGCTGGCGTTTCTATCGAACAGTCCAGCCTGGACGTTGCTTAATTAAGCATTTACAAGGCGCAGTGATTCTCGTAGAATTTTGCGCCTTGTTATTTGGTTGGGGGCTTCGACTCCCGTCCAAGACCGCTGGAGCCGCAAGGCTTAATTTTCCAGCGTAGATGGTGCCGGGACCCAGTTAGAAAGCATTCCTTTCTTCTGGAATCTGCCACCTTGGTGCCCCAAAACCTGGGGCGTGTGTTTAATCTGGGAATTTCCCAGGTGGAATCCAGGAGTTTAGCCAATGGCATTAAGACTCGACGACAAAAAAGCAATTGTTGCTGAAGTCAACGAAGCTGCCAAGGGCGCCCTGTCTGCAGTCGTTGCCGATTCTCGCGGCGTGACCGTAGCTGCCATGACCACCCTGCGCAAGCAAGCCCGTGACAACGGTATCTACCTCAAGGTAGTCCGTAACACCCTGGCTCGCCTGGCAGTGGAAGGGACCGATTACGAGTGCCTGAAAGAGGTATTCGTGGGTCCTACCCTGATCGCGTTTTCCAACGAACACCCGGGCGCTGCCGCTCGTCTGTTCAAGGATTTTGCCAAAGAGCAAAACGCGTTCGAGGTGAAAGGTCTGGCTTACGAGGGCGAATTTATCCCCGCGGCCCAAATTGACCGCCTCGCCAAGCTGCCGACTTACGAAGAAGCGATCGCCAAGCTGATGGCTACCATGAAGGAAGCCTCTGCCGGCAAGCTGGTTCGTACTTTTGCTGCCCTGCGCGACAAGAAAGAAGCCGAAGCCGCCTAAGGCGCTTCTGGTTGCTTGATTACCGTCTACTTCAGAACATTAGGAATTTGAGTCATGTCTATCACTAAAGACCAAATCATCGAAGCCGTTGCAGAAATGTCTGTAATGCAAGTTGTTGAACTGATCGAAGCCATGGAAGAGAAGTTCGGCGTTTCTGCTGCCGCTGCCGTAGCCGTTGCCGGTGAAGCCGCCGCTGCCGTAGAAGAGCAGACCGAGTTCGACGTGATCCTGGCTGCTGCCGGCGCGAACAAGGTTGCCGTTATCAAGGCCGTTCGTGGCGCTACCGGTCTGGGCCTGAAAGAAGCCAAGGCTCTGGTTGAGTCTGCTCCTGCCGCTGTTAAAGAGCAGCTGAGCAAAGGCGAAGCCGAAGCACTGAAGAAAGAGCTTGAAGAAGCTGGTGCTACTGTTGAGCTCAAATAAGCTAGACTATAGCTTAGCGGCCTGAGCAATCGGGCTAGGGCTGGTGAATCTTTATTCACCGGCCCTTTTGCGCTGTGGGATGAGGGGAATTTTCACATCGTTTGCGCCCCTTGTTGTTCCAGCCTCCGGGTGTTGTCGAGAGACCCGGCCTGACAAAAAACGATGTTTTTAGAGCTGTCCCATTTGGACAGAGTGGGTCACTTATCAGCGAGCTGAGGAACCCTATGGTTTACTCTTATACCGAGAAAAAACGCATTCGTAAGGACTTCGGTAAGCGTGACCAGGTCTTGGACACGCCTTACCTGCTGTCAATCCAGCTTGACTCCTTCAAACAGTTTATTGAAGCAGATCCCCAAGGCGAGTACGGTCTGGAAGCGGCTTTCCGCAGCGTTTTCCCCATCACCAGCTATTCCGGCACCGCCGAGCTGCAGTATGTCAGCTTCCGGCTGGGTGAGCCCGTGTTTGACGTGCAGGAATGTCAAATTCGCGGCGTGACCTACTCGGCGCCGCTGCGCGTCAAGTTGCGGATGGTCCTGTACGACAGAGAAGCCGCCGCCGGCACTGTCAAGGACATCAAGGAGCAAGAAGTCTACATGGGCGAAATCCCGCTCATGACTGAGAACGGTACCTTCGTCATCAACGGTACCGAGCGGGTAATCGTCTCCCAGCTGCACCGCAGCCCGGGTGTGTTTTTCGATCACGATCGCGGCAAGACCCACTCTTCCGGCAAGGTGCTGTATAACGCCCGTGTGATCCCCTACCGTGGTTCCTGGCTCGATTTCGAATTCGATCCCAAAGACAACCTGTTCGTGCGCATCGATCGTCGCCGCAAGCTGCCGGCGTCCATTATCCTGCGTGCGCTCGACTTCACCACCGAAGACATCCTGGCCACCTTCTTCGACACCACCCGGTTCGAAGTGGTCGATGGCAAGCTGATGATGGAGCTCAAGCCCGAGCGCCTGCGCGGTGAAACCGCCTCCTTCGACATCGTGGTCGCCGGCGAAACCGTGGTGGAAACCGGTCGCCGCATCACCGCCCGCCATATCCGCCAACTGGAAAAGGCCGGTGTCGAGCAGATCGAAGTTCCGGTGGAATATGCCGTCGGCAAGGTGTCGGCCAAGGATTACATCAACGCCGACACCGGTGAAGTGATCGTCGCCGCCAACAGCGAACTGAGCCTGGAAAACCTGGCCAACCTGTCTGTGGCCGGCTTCAAGCAGTTCGAGACCCTGTTCACCAACGAACTGGATCACGGCGCCTACATGTCCGAGACCCTGCGCATCGATTCCGCCACCACCCGCCTCGAGGCGCTGGTGGAAATCTATCGCATGATGCGTCCGGGCGAGCCGCCCACCCGCGAAGCGGCCGAAACCCTGTTCGAAAACCTGTTCTTCTCCGAAGATCGCTACGATCTGTCCACCGTGGGCCGGATGAAGTTCAACCGCCGCCTGGGCCGGGAAGAACTCAATGGTCCGGGTACCCTGACCAAGTCCGACATCGTCGACGTGATGAAGCAGTTGATCGACATCCGTAACGGTAACGACGAGGTGGACGATATCGATCACCTGGGTAACCGCCGGATCCGCTCCGTCGGCGAAATGGCCGAAAACCAGTTCCGCGTGGGCCTGGTTCGCGTCGAGCGCGCGGTGAAGGAGCGCCTGTCCCTGGGCGATCTGGACACCCTGATGCCCCAGGATCTGATCAACGCCAAGCCGATTTCCGCCGCGGTGAAGGAGTTCTTCGGTTCCAGCCAGCTGTCCCAGTTCATGGACCAGAACAACCCGCTGTCGGAAGTGACCCACAAGCGCCGTATCTCGGCCCTGGGCCCGGGCGGCCTGACCCGTGAGCGCGCCGGCTTCGAAGTGCGCGACGTGCACCCGACCCACTACGGCCGCCTGTGCCCCATCGAGACCCCTGAAGGTCCGAACATCGGTCTGATCAACTCCCTGGCCTGCTATTCCCGCACCAACGAGTACGGTTTCCTCGAGACCCCGTACCGCCGGGTGGTGGACGGCCAGATCACCGACGAGGTGGATTACCTGTCCGCCATCGAGGAGGGCCACTTCGTCATCGCCCAGGCCAACGCCGCCACCGACGAAAACGGCCGCCTGCTGGACGAGCTGGTGCCCAGCCGTCACAAGGGTGAAGCCACCTACATGAATGCCGATCAGGTCCAGTACATGGACGTGAGCCCGCAGCAGATCGTCTCGGTCGCGGCCTCGCTGATCCCCTTCCTCGAGCACGATGACGCCAACCGGGCACTGATGGGCTCGAACATGCAACGTCAGGCGGTGCCGACCCTGAAGGCGGACAAGCCGCTGGTAGGTACCGGTATCGAGCGTGCCGTGGCGGTGGACTCCGGTGTGACCGTGGTCGCCAAGCGCGGTGGCGTGGTCGATTACGTCGACGCTTCCCGCATCGTGGTCAAGGTCAACGAGGAAGAGATGCTGCCGGGCGAAGCCGGTATCGACATCTACAACCTGACCAAGTACACCCGTTCCAACCAGAACACCTGCATCAACCAGCGTCCCTGCGTGATGCCGGGCGAACTGGTGCTGGGTGGCGACGTGCTGGCCGACGGCCCCTCCACCGACCTGGGTGAACTGGCCCTGGGCCAGAACCTGCGCGTGGCCTTCATGCCCTGGAACGGCTACAACTTCGAAGACTCCATCCTGCTGAGCGAGCGGCTGGTACAGGAAGATCGCCTGACCACCATCCACATCCAGGAACTGTCCTGTATCTCCCGTGACACCAAGCTGGGTCCGGAAGAGATCACCGCCGACATTCCCAACGTGGGTGAGGCCGCCCTGAGCAAGCTGGACGAGTCCGGCATCGTCTACGTGGGCGCCGAAGTGAAACCCGGCGATATCCTGGTCGGCAAGGTCACCCCCAAGGGTGAGAGCCAGCTGACCCCGGAAGAGAAGCTGCTGCGCGCCATCTTCGGCGAAAAGGCCTCCGACGTGAAGGACTCTTCCCTGCGGGTGCCCAACTCCGTGTACGGTACCGTCATCGACGTGCAGGTCTTCACCCGTGACGGCGTGGAGAAGGACAAGCGTGCCCAGGACATCGAGCAGATGCAGCTCAAGCAGGCCAAGAAGGACCTGACCGAAGAGTTCAGCATCCTCGAAGAAGGCATCTTCGCCCGCGCCCGCTCCGTGCTGATCGCCGCCGGTCTGAGCGCCGACAAGGTCGACAAGATTGCCCGTGCCAAGCTGCTGGAGCAGGCGGTGGACGACGAAGGCAAGCAGATCGAGCTGGAGCAGATCGCCGAGCAGTATGCCGAGCTGAAGGCCGACTTCGACAAGAAGTTCGAAAACAAGCGCCGCAAGATCACCCAGGGCGACGATCTGGCCCCGGGCGTGCTCAAGATCGTCAAGGTCTACCTGGCGGTGAAGCGTCGTATCCAGCCCGGCGACAAGATGGCCGGCCGTCACGGTAACAAGGGTGTTATCTCCACCATAGTGCCGATCGAAGACATGCCCCACGACGAACACGGCACCCCCGTCGACATCGTGCTCAACCCGCTGGGCGTACCCTCGCGGATGAACATCGGTCAGATCCTCGAAACCCACCTCGGTCTGGCGGCCAAGGGCATCGGCGAGAAGATCGATCGCATGATCAAGGAGCAGCAGGAAGTGGCCCGTCTGCGCGACTTCATCCAGGAAGTCTACAATCTGGGTGACGGCGTACGGCAGAAAGTGGATCTGTCCACCTTCTCCGACGACGAGGTTCGGGTGCTGGCCGAGAACCTGCGCAAAGGCATGCCGATCGCCACCCCGGCCTTCGACGGTGCGCGCGAGCACGAGATCAAGCGCCTGCTGACGCTGGCGGATCTGCCGGAATCCGGCCAGATCACCCTGTACGACGGCCGTACCGGCAATGCCTTCGAGCGTCCGGTCACCGTGGGCTACATGTACATGCTGAAGTTGAACCACCTGGTGGACGACAAGATGCACGCCCGTTCTACCGGCTCCTACAGCCTGGTCACCCAGCAGCCGCTGGGCGGTAAGGTCCAGTTCGGCGGCCAGCGTTTCGGGGAGATGGAAGTGTGGGCGCTGGAAGCTTACGGCGCCGCCTACACCCTGCAGGAAATGCTGACCGTCAAGTCGGACGATGTAAACGGCCGGACCAAGATGTACAAGAACATCGTGGACGGCGATCACCGCATGGAGCCGGGCATGCCCGAGTCCTTCAACGTACTGTTGAAGGAAATCCGCTCCCTCGGTATCAACATCGAGCTGGAAGAGAATTAAGGCGAGCGACTGCCTCGGAAATAACGGCGCCCCCTTTTTCCTTTGGGAAGAGGGGAGCGCCCAGGTAGAACTCCTCACAGGAGACTAACGTGAAAGACTTGCTTAAGTTTTTGAAAGCGCAGAGTAAGACTGAAGAGTTTGACGGTATCAAAATCGGTCTGGCCTCGCCGGACATGATCCGCTCTTGGTCCTATGGCGAAGTCAAGAAGCCTGAGACCATCAACTACCGTACCTTCAAGCCGGAGCGTGACGGCCTTTTCTGTGCCCGGATTTTCGGTCCGGTCAAGGACTATGAGTGTCTGTGTGGCAAGTACAAGCGCCTCAAGCACCGCGGTGTAATCTGCGAGAAGTGCGGCGTGGAAGTTACCCAGACCAAGGTGCGCCGCGAGCGCATGGGCCACATCGAGCTGGCCAGCCCGGTCGCCCACATCTGGTTTTTGAAATCCCTGCCGAGCCGCATTGGCCTGCTGCTGGACATGACCCTGCGCGACATCGAGCGGGTGCTGTACTTCGAATCCTTCGTGGTGATCGAGCCGGGCATGACCAACCTGGAGCGTGGCCAGATGCTGTCCGAAGAACAGTACCTGGACGCCCTGGAAGAGTGGGGTGACGAGTTCGACGCCAAGATGGGCGCTGAGGCGGTGCTGGCCCTGCTGCGCGGCATCGATCTGGAAGGCGAGATCAACACCATGCGCGAGGAGCTGGATCAGACCAACTCCGAGACCAAACGCAAGAAGATCACCAAGCGCCTCAAGCTGATGGAAGCCTTCCACTTCTCCGGCAACAAGCCCGAGTGGATGGTGATGACGGTACTGCCGGTGCTGCCGCCGGATCTGCGTCCGCTGGTTCCGCTCGACGGCGGCCGCTTCGCGACTTCGGATCTGAACGATCTGTATCGTCGTGTTATCAACCGCAACAACCGTCTGAAGCGCCTGCTCGATCTGGCTGCGCCCGATATCATAGTGCGCAACGAAAAGCGGATGCTGCAGGAGTCTGTCGACGCCCTGCTGGACAACGGCCGTCGCGGCCGCGCCATCACCGGCTCCAACAAGCGTCCGCTCAAGTCCCTGGCCGACATGATCAAGGGTAAACAGGGTCGTTTCCGTCAGAACCTGCTGGGCAAGCGGGTCGACTACTCCGGCCGTTCCGTGATCACCGTGGGCCCGACCCTGCGCCTGCACCAGTGCGGCCTGCCCAAGAAGATGGCGCTGGAGCTGTTCAAGCCCTTCATCTACGGCAAGCTGGAAGCCCGTGGCCTGGCCACCACCATCAAGGCGGCCAAGAAGATGGTCGAGCGCGAGGAAGCCGTGGTCTGGGACATCCTGGACGACGTCATCCGCGAGCATCCGGTGCTGCTGAACCGGGCGCCGACCCTGCACCGTCTGGGGATCCAGGCGTTCGAGCCGGTGCTGATCGAAGGCAAGGCCATCCAGCTGCACCCCCTGGTGTGTGCGGCCTACAACGCCGACTTCGACGGTGACCAGATGGCGGTCCACGTACCGCTGACCCTGGAAGCCCAGCTCGAAGCCCGTGCGCTGATGATGTCCACCAACAACATCCTGTCTCCGGCCAACGGCGAGCCCATAATAGTTCCTTCCCAGGACGTGGTACTGGGTCTGTACTACATGACCCGGGAAAAGATCAACGCCAAGGGCGAGGGCATGCTGCTGACCAGCGCCAAGGAGGCCGAAAAGGTCTACCGCGCCGGCCACGCCGAGCTGCACGCCCGGGTCAAGGTGCGCATCACCGATTTCGAAAAGATGGAAGACGGCACCATGGTGGAAAAGACCGCCATCCGTGACACCACCATCGGCCGCGCCATCCTGTCCCTGATCGTGCCCAAGGGCCTGCCCTTCGGCATGGTCGACCAGGCCATGGGCAAGAAGCAGATCTCCCGGCTGCTGAACGGCTGTTATCGCCGTCTGGGCCTGAAGGACTCCGTCATCTTCGCCGACCAGCTGATGTACACCGGCTTCCATTACGCCACCCTGTCCGGCGTGTCCGTCGGCATCAACGACATGGTGATCCCGGATGCGAAGAAGGACATCATCGAAGAGGCCGAAGCCGAAGTTACCGAAATCCAGGATCAGTTCCAGTCCGGTCTGGTGACCGCGGGCGAGCGCTACAACAAGGTTATCGACATCTGGGCCAGCGCCAACGAGCGGGTGTCCAAGGCGATGATGGAAAACCTGTCGAAGGACGTGGTCATCAACCGTGACGGCCAGGAAGAGCTGCAGGACTCCTTCAACAGCATCTACATGATGGCCGACTCCGGCGCCCGGGGTAGTGCCGCCCAGATCCGTCAGCTCGCCGGTATGCGGGGCCTGATGGCCAAGCCGGACGGCTCCATCATCGAGACGCCGATCATCGCGAACTTCCGCGAAGGCCTGAACGTACTGCAGTACTTCATCTCCACCCACGGTGCCCGTAAGGGTCTGGCGGATACGGCGCTGAAGACCGCGAACTCCGGTTACCTGACCCGTCGTCTGGTGGACGTGGCCCAGGACCTGGTGATCACCTCCGATGACTGTGGTACCCACGAAGGTCTGTGGATGACCCCGCTGATCGAAGGCGGCGACGTGGTCGAGCCCCTGCGCGAGCGCGTGCTGGGCCGGGTGGTGGCCGAGGACGTGATCAAGCCCGGTACCGACGAGGAAGTGCTGGTAGCCCGCAACACCCTGCTCGACGAGAAGTGGTGTGACGTGCTGGAAGGCAACTCCGTCGATCGGGTCAAGGTGCGTTCCGTCATCACCTGTGACAACGACCACGGCGTTTGCGCCCATTGTTACGGTCGCGATCTGGCCCGTGGCCACCTGGTCAACCAGGGCGAGGCGGTCGGCGTTATCGCCGCCCAGTCCATCGGTGAGCCGGGTACCCAGCTGACCATGCGTACCTTCCACATCGGTGGTGCGGCATCGCGGGCGGCGGCCGAGAGCAGCATCCAGGTCAAGAACAGCGGTACCGTCAAGCTGCAGAACGCCAAGTTCGTTACCAACGCCGATGGCAAGACGGTGATCGTGTCCCGCTCTTCCGAGCTGACCATCATCGACGACATGGGCCAGACCCGGGAAAACCACAAGCTGCCCTACGGTGCCCTGCTGGAGAAAGCCGACGGCGAAACCGTACAGGCCGGCCAGATCGTGGCCAACTGGGATCCGCACACCCACCCCATCGTCACCGAGGTGGCGGGCCGCATCAAGTTCATCGACATGATCGACGGCATCACCATCAGCCGCCAGACCGACGAACTGACCGGTCTGTCCAGCATCGTGGTGATGGACGTGAACGAGCGTCCCAGCGCCGGTAAGGAACTGCGCCCGACCGTGAAGCTGGTGGACGAGTCCGGCAAGGACGTGTTCATCCCCGGTACCGACCTGGCGGCCCTGTACTTCCTGCCCGGTCGTGCCATCGTCAGCCTGGAAGACGGCGCCGTGCTCAACGTGGGTGACGCCCTGGCGCGTATCCCGCAGGAATCCGGCGGTACCAAGGACATCACCGGTGGTCTGCCGCGGGTTGCCGACCTGTTCGAAGCCCGTCAGCCGAAAGAGCCGGCCATCCTGGCCGAGGTATCCGGCACCATCTCCTTCGGGAAAGAGACCAAGGGCAAGCGCCGCCTGGTGATCACCCCGCTGGAAGGGGGCGAGGCCTACGAAGAGATGATCCCGAAATGGCGTCACCTCAACGTGTTTGAAGGTGAGAAGGTCGAAAAAGGCGAAGTGCTGGCCGACGGCCCGGAATCTCCCCACGATATCCTGCGCCTGCGCGGTATCAGCCCGGTGGCGAACTACATCGTCAACGAGGTGCAGGAGGTTTACCGTCTGCAGGGCGTTAAGATCAACGACAAGCACATCGAGACCATCGTCCGTCAGATGCTGCGCCGTGCCGAGATCATGAACGCCGGTGACTCCGACTTTATCGAAGGCGAACAGGCCGAGGTGGTGCGGATCCGCCAGGCCAACCGGGCTCTGGAAGCCGAGGGCAAGCAACCGATCAGCTATCGTCACGTGCTGATGGGCATCACCAAGGCGTCCCTGAGCACCGAATCCTTCATCTCGGCGGCTTCCTTCCAGGAAACCACCCGGGTGCTGACCGAGGCGGCGGTGTCCGGCAAGGTCGACGACCTGCGCGGTCTGAAGGAAAACGTGATCGTGGGCCGTCTGGTACCGGCCGGTACCGGCTTCGCCTACCATCAGGGCCGTCAGGCCCGGCGTCAGCCGGAGCAGCCGGTGCAGATCTCGGCGGACGAAGCCGAACAGAGTCTGGCCGATCTGCTGAACGCCGCCGGCGGCAACGACGAATAAGTTATCTCGACTCGCTGATAAGACAAGGGCTCCCGCAAGGGGGCCCTTTTTTATGTCCGCCGTTCAGCGCCCGCCTATCCGTGCCAGCAGGGCGGCGATGCGGCCCCGGGCCTCGTCGCCGGCCAGGGCCTGGCGGAACACCTCGATTTCCTGGTCGATGGTCCGGTGCAGCAGCGCCTGCTCCGGGGCCTTGAGCAGGGCCTTGCTGGCCAGCAAGGCCCGGGTGGGCTTGGCCGCCAGCCGGCGCGCCGTCTCCTCCAGCCGTGCCGGCAGCTCGGTGGTTGCCACCAACTGGTTGGCCAGGCCCCAGTCCCGGGCGGTCGCGGCATCCAGGCTGTCGCCCAGCAGCAGCAACTGGCAGGCGCGCACATGGCCGAGGCGTCGGGGCAGCAGCAGGCTGGAGGCGAACTCCGGTACCAGCCCCAGATCGACAAAGGGAAAGCTGAGCCGGGCGTCCTCGGCCAGCAGCACCAGATCCATGTGCAGCAGCAGGGTGGCGCCAATGCCGACCGCATTGCCCTGCACCCCGGCCAGCAGCGGCTTGGGGCAGTCCGCCAGAGCGTGCAGCAGCTCGATGATGGGGTGCCCGGGGCCGAGCTCGGGACCGGCGAGAAAGTCGGCCAGATCGTTGCCGGCACAGAAGTCGCTGCCTTCGGCAGAGAAGGCGATGCTCCTGACTCCGGGGTCTTCGATGGCGCTCCGCAACTGTTCCCTGAGCCACCGGTAGCTGCCCAGATCCAGGGCATTGCGCTTTTCCGGGCGGTTGAGGCGGATATGGCGGACACCGTCGCCGTCCTGCCTGTGCTCTGTGTTCATCGCGGCTCCTTATGCGTTACATCATGGCCTGGCCTTCCCCCTTGGGGTAAGCTTTGTTCTCTTCGTAGCACAAGGAAATCACAGATGAAAAAAGTCGGATACCTCTTCGGCCTGGTTTTGTTAAGTGGCGCCAGTTGGGCTCAGGTGGCCGTCAGCGAGGGCTATGTAAGGGCGACCCCGCCGATGGGACCCAATACCGCCGCCTTTATGCAGCTGGAAAATAACGGCGACCGGGATCTGGCGCTGGTGAGCGCGACCTCGCCCCAAGCGGAGAAGGTGGAACTGCATACCGTACTGGAGCAGGAAGGGGTGATGCGGATGCGGGAAGTGGAGCGGATAGCGGTGCCGGCCGGTGAAAGGGTCAGCCTGCAACCGGGCGGCCTGCACATCATGCTGCTGGGTGTGAAACAGCCCTTGGCGGCGGGGGATGAGGTCAGCCTGGAGTTGCGCTGGGACAATGGCGACACCGAACAGTTGACCCTGCCGGTGAAGGATATCCGCACCCAATCCCAGGCGGCTCATGGACATGGCCAGCACCATTAAGGGGGCGAGCCGGCAAGCCAGGGCTTGTTATTACCCGATGATATAAAAAATCATCTTTTATTCTTTATTGTTGTTCGTTGACCTGGCATAAGCTATCCCTTATCTGGAAAAGTGGAAGTCAATGTCATGCTTTTAAAGGAACTCGCGGCGGCAGCCAGCCCGCTCAATGAACAACAAGTCCATAAGCTCACTCAGGTGGCTGCCGAGCTGAGTGCCACCCAGCTGGCCTGGGTCAGCGGTTATTTCTACGGTATCAGCCAGCAGGCCCAGGGCCTGCCGGTGGCAGTCCCCGCGGCGGCGGCCCAGCCGGCCGGCAAGGTGACCATCCTCTATGCCTCCCAGACCGGCAACGCCAAGGGCGTGGCCGAAGCGCTCAAGGCCCAGGCCGACGCCGCCGGGGTCGCGGCGGAGCTGTTCAACGTGGCCGACTACAAGGTCAAGCAGCTCAAGAAAGAGACCCATGTGCTGATCGTCACCAGCACCAACGGCGAGGGCGAGCCGCCCGATGACGCCATCGAGTTCCACAAGCAGCTCAAGGGCGGCAAGGTGGGCAAGCTCGAAGGCCTGCACTACGGCGTACTGGCCCTGGGCGACTCCTCCTACGAATTCTTCTGCCAGACCGGCAAGGACTTCGACGACTACCTGGCCAAGGCCGGCGCCACCCGCCTGCTGGAGCGCATCGACTGCGACGTGGACTATGAAGGCGCCGCCGAGGGCTGGAGCAAGTCGGCCCTGGGCCTGCTGAAGGACGCCCTGCAAGTGGAGGCGGCCAACCATGCCGCGCCGGTGGTCAGCCTGACCCAGGGGGCCGCCAGCCTCTACAGCAAGAAGCACCCCTTCGCCGCCGAACTGGTCACCAACCAGAAGATCACCGGCCGGGACTCCGACAAGGATATCCGTCATATCGAGATCTCCCTGGAGGGCTCCGGCCTGACCTATCAGCCCGGTGATGCCCTGGGGGTCTGGTTCAGCAATGACGAGGCCCTGGTGGATGCCCTGCTGGCCCAGGTGGGCGTGGCCGCCGACGCCAAGGTCAAGGTGGACGACGAACTGCTCTCCATCCGCGAGGCGCTGATCCACCACTACGAGCTGACCCAGGGCTATGCCGGCTTCGTGCAGGCCTATGCCGAACTGTCCGGTGCCAAGAAGCTGCAAAAGCTGGCACAGGACAAGGCCGCCCTGCGCGAATACTGCGCCAGCCACCAGATCCTGGACATCGTCCGGGAGAAGAAGACCAGGCTCACCGCCGAGCAACTGCAGGGCGCCCTGCGCCGGCTGACGCCAAGGCTTTACTCCATCGCCTCCGCCCAGGCCGAGGTGGAGGAAGAAGTGCACCTGACCGTGGGTGTGGTGCGCTACGACAACAAGGGCGAGCCCCGCGCCGGCGGTGCCTCCTCCTTCCTGGCCGACCGGCTGGCCGAGGGCGGCCAGGTGCGGGTGTTCGTGGAGCACAACGACAACTTCCGCCTGCCCGCCGACGACAGCACCCCGGTGATCATGGTGGGGCCGGGCACCGGCATCGCCCCCTTCCGCGCCTTTATGCAGGAGCGGGAAGCGCGGGATGCCGAGGGCAAGAACTGGCTGTTCTTCGGCAACCCCCACTTCACCCAGGACTTCCTCTACCAGCTCGAGTGGCAGCGTTACGTCAAGTCCGGCCTGCTGAGCCGGATCTCCCTGGCGTTCAGCCGGGATCAGGCCGACAAGGTCTATGTACAGCACAAGCTCAGGCAGCAGGGGGCCGAGGTCTATGCCTGGCTGGAGCAGGGCGCCCATTTCTACGTGTGCGGCGATGCCAACAAGATGGCCAAGGACGTGCACGAGGCCCTGATCGAGCTGGTGGCCGAGCACGGCAACAAGAGCCGTGAACAGGCCGAAGAATATGTCGATGCGCTGCGCAGCGCCAAGCGTTACCAAAGGGATGTTTACTAAGATGAGCGAACAAAAACTGTCCGATAACGAACGCCTCAAGGGGCAGAGCAATTTTCTGCGCGGCACCATCACCCAGGATCTGCAGGACGAACTGACCGGCGGCTTCAACGGCGACAACTTCATGCTGATCCGCTTCCACGGCATGTACCAGCAGGACGACCGCGACATCCGCAACGAGCGCACCGCCCAGAAGCTGGAGCCGCTGCACAACGTCATGCTGCGCGCCCGCCTGCCCGGCGGCATCATCACTCCCAAGCAGTGGCTGGTGATCGACAAGTTCGCGGAAGAAAGCACCATGTACGGCAGCATCCGCCTGACCACCCGCCAGACCTTCCAGTTCCACGGGGTGCTCAAGCGCGACATCAAGCACATGCACCAGACCCTGAACAGCACCGGCATCGACTCCATCGCCACCGCCGGCGACGTCAACCGCAACGTGCTGTGCACCAGCAACCCGGTGGAATCCGAGCTGCACCAGGAAGCCTACGACTGGGCCAAGAAGATCTCCGAGCACCTGCTGCCCAAGACCCGGGCCTACCTGGAGATCTGGCTGGACGGCGAGCGTCTGGACACGCCGGACCAGGAGCCGATCCTGGGTTCCACCTACCTGCCGCGCAAGTTCAAGACCACCGTGGTGATCCCGCCCCAGAACGACGTGGACGTGCACGCCAACGATCTGAACTTCGTGGCCATCGCCGAGAATGGCAAGCTGGTGGGCTTCAACGTGCTGGTGGGCGGCGGCCTGGCCATGACCCACGGCGACACCGCCACCTATCCGCGCAAGGCCACCGACTTCGGCTTTATCCCGTTGTCCCACACCCTGGCGGTGGCGGAAGCCGTGGTCACCACCCAGCGTGACATGGGCAACCGGGTCGAGCGCAAGAACGCCAAGACCAAGTACACCCTGGAGCGGGTGGGCGTGGAGGTGTTCAAGGCCGAGGTGGAGAAGCGGGCCGGCATCCAGTTCGCCGAGAGCCGCCCCTATGAATTCACCGGCCGCGGCGACCGTTTCGGCTGGGTGGACGGCATCGACGGCAAGCAGCACCTGACCCTGTTTATCGAGAACGGCCGCATCCTGGACTTCCCCGGCAAGCCGCTCAAGACCGGCCTGCGCGAGATCGCCAAGATACACAAGGGCGACTTCCGCCTGACCGCCAACCAGAACCTGATCATCGCCGGCGTGCCCAAGAAGGACAAGGCCAAGATCGAGAAGCTGGCCCGGGCCCATGGCCTGATCGACGACACCCTGTCCGAGCAGCGCAAGAACTCCATGGCCTGCGTGGCCCTGCCCACCTGCCCGCTGGCGATGGCCGAGGCCGAGCGTTTCCTGCCCGGGTTCGTCACCGAGATCGAGGGCGTGCTGGCCAAACACGGGGTGACCGACGACAGCATCATCTTCCGGGTCACCGGCTGCCCCAACGGCTGCGGCCGCGCCATGCTGGCCGAGATCGGCCTGGTGGGCAAGGCGCCCGGGCGCTACAACCTGCACCTGGGCGGCAACCGGGAAGGGACCCGCATTCCGCGCATGTACAAGGAAAACATCACCGATCGCCAGATCCTCGAGGACATCGACGCCCTGGTGGGCCGCTGGGCCCAGGAGCGGGAAGCGGGCGAGGGTTTCGGTGACTTTGTGATCCGGGCCGGCATCATAGCGCCGGTGGTGGACTCCGCGAGGGATTTTTATGCCGTATAGCCTGTTACCCAGCCTGGAAGAGCTGAACAGTCTGTCCCGTGCCGATCAAGCGGAGGCCCTGGCCCCGCTTAATCAGGAGCTGGCGGCCATGAGCGCACCCGAGCGGGTGCGCTGGGCGCTGGAAACCCTGGAAGGGGAGCATGTGCTCTCCTCCAGTTTCGGCATCCAGGCGGCGGTGATGCTGCACCTGGTAACCCGGGAAAAAGCGGACACCCCGGTGATCCTTACCGACACCGGCTACCTCTTCCCCGAGACCTACCGCTTTATCGACGAACTGACCGAGCGGCTGCGGCTGAACCTCAGGATCTACCGGGCCCAGACTTCCTCGGCCTGGCAGGAGGCCCGCTTCGGCAAGCTGTGGGAGCAGGGGGTGGAAGGCATCAGCCGCTACAACCAGCTCAACAAGGTGGAGCCCATGCAGCGGGCCCTGCGCGAGCTCAAGGCCGGCACCTGGTTTTCCGGCCTGCGCCGCAGCCAGTCCGACACCCGGCAAAGCATGCAGGTGCTGAGCCTGCAGAATGGCCTGTTCAAGTTTCTGCCGATCATCGACTGGAGCAACAAAGATGTGCATTATTACCTGAAGGAATTCGACCTTCCCTACCATCCGCTGTGGGAGCAGGGTTATGTCTCGGTCGGCGACGTGCACACCACCGTCAAGTGGGAGCCGGGCATGAGCGAGGCGGACACCCGTTTCTTCGGCATGAAGCGGGAGTGCGGCCTTCACGAGACCCAGGAAGCCGACGGCAGCGGTATCTGAGCCTGCGGCTCCACGCAAAGGAGACACCATGCAGGTACAGGACATCATGACCCGGCGGATCGCCACCGTTCACCAGGACGACCGGCTCGAGATGGTACGCGCCATCTTCGACCAGGCGCCCTTTCGCCACCTGCTGGTGGTGGATGACGAAGACCGGCTCTGCGGCGTCATCACCCATGCTGACATGTACCGGGCCCTCAGCCCCTACCTGGCCACCGACGCCGAGCTGGAACGCGACCGGGATACCCTGCAGCGGCGGGCTCATCAGGTGATGAGCCGCAATCCGGTGACCATAGCGCCCGAGACCGGGCTGGATACCGCCGCCGCCCTGCTGCTGGAGCACCAGATCAGCTGCCTGCCGGTAGTGGCGGAAGATCGGCTGCAGGGAGTCATCTCCTGGAAGGATCTGCTGCGCACCCTTCTAAAATAACCATAAGGTATAAAAAATCATTTTTTATTATTTTGTGGGATAACAGTTTCTGTCTATAGTCGGTTATCTCAACGGATAAGCGGAACCGGCCATGGAACACCTGCCCCTTTTCATCAGTATCAAGCACAAGCCCTGCCTGGTGGTGGGCGGCGGCGTCGTGGCGGCGCGCAAGACCCGGTTGCTGCTGGCCCGGGGAGGCAGGGTCACCGTGGTTGCCCCCGAGCTGGATGCCGGTCTGCAGGCTCGCCAAGCCGAGTTCTGCTGGCTCGAGCAGGGCTTCGCCGAGCATCATCTCGATGGCCAGTTTCTGGTGGTGGCGGCCACCGACAACGCCGAGGTCAATGCCCGGGTCTACCAGCTCGCCAACCGGCGCGGCATCCTGGTCAACAAGGCCGACGACAGCAAACGCTCGGCGGTCATCTTCCCCTCCATAGTGGAACGCTTTCCCCTGCAGATCGCCTTCAGCACCGGTGGCGGCGCACCCTGGCTGGCCCGGTTGCTGCGGGCCCGGCTGGATGCCCTGCTGCCCCGCCACTGGGGAGCCCTGGCCCGGGTGGCGGGCCGCCTGCGCCGGCAGGTGCAGCAGGCCTTCGCCAGCCCCGCCGAACGGCGCCGGTTCTGGGCCCGGGTGCAGGACGATCCGGCCCTCACCGCCCTGCTGCAGCAACAGGATGAGTCAGGGGCCGAGGCCTGGCTGCGTCGGGAAATGGACCAGCCGTCCCGGGGCGAGGTGATACTGGTGGGGGCGGGGCCGGGCGATCCGGATCTGCTCACCATCAAGGCACTGAACGAATTGCAGAAGGCCGAGGTGGTGCTGTTCGATCAACTGGTCTCCGAGGAGATACTGGCGCTGATCCGCCCCGAGGCCGAGTTGATCGCCGTGGGCAAGAAGGCCGGTCACCACAGCGTGCCCCAGGAGCAGATCAACCGGCTGCTGGTGGAGCAGGCCCTGGCCGGCAAACGGGTGGTGCGGCTCAAGGGCGGCGATCCCTTTATGTTCGGCCGTGGCGCCGAGGAACTGCAGAGCCTGAAGGCCGCCGGCATCCGCTACCAGGTGGTGCCCGGCATCACCGCCGCCGCCGGCGCCACCGCCTATGCCGGCATTCCGCTGACCCACCGGGACCACGCCCAGAGCGCGGTCTTTATCACCGGCCACTGCAAGCAGGACGGCGCCGAGCCGGACTGGGCCTCCCTGGCCCGAGGCCGGCAGACCCTGGTGATTTACATGGGGCTGATGCGCTCGGCCCATATCCGCCAGCAGCTGATGCAACACGGCCTGGACGGCGCCACCCCGGTGGCGCTGATCGAACGGGGCACCACGGTGCGGCAGAAGCTGGTACGGGGCGAGTTGCGGGAGCTGGCCGAGCTGGCCGAGCGGGTGGCAAGCCCGGCGCTGATGGTGATAGGCGAGGTGGCGGCCCTGGCCGACTCCCTGGCCTGGTTCCGGCCGCACGCGGCCGAGGCGCCCCCGGCCGTGGAGCGCTGCGGCTAGGCCCCTTCCAGCAGTCCCAGGGGAGCCAGCAGCTCGGTCAGCTCGCGCAGATAGTCGCCGGGCGGGTTGTCCGACATCAGGGCCGCCAGCTCGTTGCCGATGCTGGTAAAGCGGTAATAGAGCAGGCGCACGCCTTTTCTGGCCGGGGTCAGCACCAGTTGCCGGGAGTGGAGCGCCAGCCTGAGCGGGGCGCCGGCCGGCAACTCGCCGGATTCCAGTTCGGACTGATGCAACAGGCCCAGTTCAAACAGTTGCAGCAGGCCGGCATAGGACAGGCGATGGTGGCCCAGGCTCAGCTTATGCTGGCGCAGCCCCTGCAGCATCGTCCTGTGCTGGTAGCCGAACAGCAGCCGCAACTGATCATCCCCGAAATGGCAGCTCAGCGCGCTGGCCCTTTGCAGCAGCAGGGCATCTTTCTGGGTCATCTGCCGGAGGCAGTTGAGGGCAGGAATGGAACAGTGGCCCGGACGGGCGATCTCCTGAGTCAGGATGCCGGCCCAGAACTGCTGCATGGCCGGGTGGCGGATGTTTTCCGCCAGGGCCAGGAAGTGGCTCAGCCAGTCCGGATCCGGCTCGCTGCCCACGTCGTCGGAGCTGGCCCTGTGGGCCAGTTGGACGATGGTTTCCAGGTTTTTCTGGCGCGCCGCCTCGTCGAGCTGGCGGCGGATCTCGAAGCGAGCCCCGAAGCTCAGGGGCGAGTCGCCGTGCAGCAGGCCTGCCAGTCCGCGTTGCTCTGCCAGCTGCAGCAACAGGCTCTTGCGGTTTCTTATTTTGTGATCCAGGGTCGCGGCTTTGAGCGTCATGGTGGTGGCTTTTGATTGTTAACTATGTTTACTCCATGTTAAAATTCAGCACCGAATTTTAAAAGGAGCGCCGGATGCAAAAAGGTAAGCCCAAGATGACCTGGTTGCTTCTTGTTGGCTATATCTCGAGCCTCGGGATACTGGCCACCATGATAGGCTAAGCGACCACAAAAAATAAGGCCCGTTCAGGGCCTTATTTCGTTATTGTGTTATTGCCCCCAGCGACTGTCGCACCAGTGCCAGCACCTGCTCCACCTCTTGCGGGCGCAAGGCTCCCTCTCTGACGAAGCGCACCAGTCCTTGCTGGTCCAGCACTATGATGGCGGAGCTTTTCGGTGCCAGTTGCCACTCTTGCGCCACTTTGCCTTTGCCATCCAAGACGATGGAGGACCAGGGATATTCCTTCTTGCTGCTTTCGGCGCTGCTGCGCACGAAGGGAGCGGTACCGAAGGCGGCGTCGTCCAGGTTGATGATGGTCACCGTCTGGTAACGGTCCCGGGGCAGACCGGCGGCCTTGATCGCCTCGATCAGCGGCGCGTTCAGCTCCTTGGCGCTGCCGCGCCCGGCGATATGCTGGATCAGCCTGACCTTGCCCGGCAGCGAACCGACGCCCCAGAGACGGGCTTGGAGTTGTTCCTGCTCCAGCACCAGTTCGCCCCTGTCGCTGACGCTGACCGGCGGCAGCGGCTGCTCGAGCTTCAGGTTGTGGGCCGAGGCCACGAAGGGCAGGCAGGCCAGCAGTATCCATGCTTTCATCGGTTTCTCTCCTTGTGGTATGAGGTCTGACCTCATTAGCCTAAGGAGTGTTAATTTTTTGTCAAATAAATACGCATAAAAAAGAGCACCGAAGTGCTCTTTTTGAATCCGGAGGCCGGAGGCGATCAGGCTTTGCTGTAACGCTCGGCGGAGGCCAGGATCTCGGCTTCGGCGGCGGCCTTGTCTTCCCAGCCGTCCACTTTCACCCACTTGCCCGCTTCCAGCTCCTTGTAGCGCTCGAAGAAGTGCTTGATCTGGGCCTTGAGCAGCTCGGGCAGGTCGTTCACGTCCTGGATATGGTCGTATTCCTTGGTCAGCTTGCTGTGCGGTACGGCCACGACCTTGGCGTCTTCACCGGACTCGTCGGTCATCTTCAGCACGCCCACCGGGCGGCAGCGGATCACCGCGCCGGGCACCAGCGGATGCGGGGTGGGCACCAGCACGTCCACCGGGTCGCCGTCCAGGGACAGGGTCTGGTTCACGTAGCCGTAGTTGCAGGGGTAGAACATGGGAGTGGCCATGAAGCGATCCACGAACACGGCGCCGGTGTCCTTGTCGATTTCGTACTTGATGGGATCGGCGTTCTGCGGGATCTCGATGACTACATAGATATCTTCGGGCAGGCTTTTTCCGGCCGGTACCTGGTTCAGGCTCATGACGTTTCCTTTATATGGTCAGTAACGGGGTTGCGACTCGAGTTTACCACCCTTGCTCCCGGGTATCTGTTATACCAAGGGGTAAGGGCGGGTCAGGGGCGACATTATAACCGCTGTCGCAGGGATCACCATACAAGTGCCCAAAGCCGCCGCGGATTGTTAGAATGCGGCCTTCACAGCAGCCAGGGGCAGGTTATGCATATTCATATTCTCGGTATTTGCGGCACTTTCATGGGCGGGCTGGCGGTGCTGGCCCGCCAACTCGGTTACCAGGTGACCGGCAGCGATGCCAACGTCTATCCGCCCATGAGCACCCAGCTCGAGCAGCAGGGCATAGCGCTGATCGAAGGCTATGATCCGGCCCAGCTGGAGCCGGCTCCCGACCTGGTGGTGATCGGCAACGCCATGAGCCGGGGCAACCCCTGCGTGGAAGCCGTGCTCGACCGGCGCATCCCCTATACCTCCGGTCCCCAGTGGCTGCTGGAGCACGTGCTGCAGCATCGCTGGGTGCTGGCGGTGGCCGGTACCCACGGCAAGACCACCACCTCCGGCATGCTGGCCTGGATCCTGGAGGATTGCGGCCTGAAACCGGGCTTTCTGATCGGTGGCGTGCCCGGCAATTTCGAGGTCTCCGCCCGCCTGGGCGAGTCGCCCTTCTTCGTGATCGAGGCGGACGAGTACGACAGCGCCTTCTTCGACAAGCGCTCCAAGTTTGTGCACTACCGGCCCAGCACCCTGATCCTCAACAACCTGGAGTTTGATCACGCGGACATCTTCCCGGATCTGGCGGCGATCCAGCGGCAGTTCCACCACCTGTTGCGAATGGTGCCCGGCCATGGCCGCATCCTGCTGCCGACCCGCACCCCGGCGCTGGAAGAGGTCAGGGCCATGGGCTGCTGGAGCGAGCTGGAATACGTGGGTGAGGGCGGCCTCTGGCAGGCCGAGCCCCTGGCCGCCGACGGCAGCCGGTTTACCGTGCTGCTCGAGGGCCGGCCGGTGGGCGAGGTGAGCTGGCCCTGCATCGGCCTGCACAATGTGCACAACGGCCTGATGGCCCTGGCCGCCGCCCGCCATGCCGGGGTGCCGGTGGCCGACGGCATCGCCGCCCTGTGCCGCTTCGTGCCGCCCAAGCGGCGGATGGAGCCGAAGGGGGAAGTGGCCGGCATCCGGGTATGGGACGATTTCGCCCACCATCCCACTGCCATCCAGACTACCCTGGCCGGGCTCCGGGCCCGCACCACCGAGGGGCGGGTGCTGGCGGTGCTGGAGCCCCGCTCCAACACCATGAAGATGGGGGTGCACCAGCAGGAACTGGCCGACTCCCTGCAAGGGGCCGACGCCGTCTACCTGTTCCGGCCGGCGGAAATCCGCTGGGATCTGGCGGCGGTGGCGGCGGCCTGCCCCCGGGGGCGGGTGTTCGAGGAACTGGACACGCTGATCGCCGCCCTGGTGGCCGATGCCCGCCCCGGCGATCAGATACTGGTGATGAGCAACGGCGGCTTCGGCGGCATCCACGGCCGGCTGCTGGCGGCGCTGGAGGCGGCCCATGGCTGAGTATCCGCGCGAGCGGCAGGTCACCCTGGCCCTGAGCGGCGCCTCCGGCGCGCCCTACGCCCTGGCGCTGCTGGAGCGGCTGCTGGCCGCCGGCATCCAGGTGCACCTGCTGGTGTCCGGTGCCGCCCGGGTGGTGCTGGCCACCGAGCAGGGGGAGCAATGGCCGGGCAAACCGGAGGCGCTGGCCGCCTGGTTGGGCGATCGGTTTGGCGCCGAGCCCGGCCAGATCCGCGCCTACGGCAAGGAGGAATGGTTCTCGCCGGTGGCCTCGGGCTCGGGGGCGCCCAAACGTATGGTGATTTGCCCCTGCTCCATGGGCACGGTGGCCTCCATCGCGGCGGGGACGTCGGACAACCTGATCGAGCGGGCCGCCGACGTGGTGATCAAGGAGCAGGGGCAGCTGATCCTGGTGCCGCGGGAAACCCCCTTCTCGGCCCTGCATCTGGAAAACCTGCTCAAGCTTGCCCGCCTCGGGGTCACCATCATGCCGGCGGCGCCGGGTTTCTATCACCAGCCCCAATCCATCGCGGATCTGGTCGATTTTATGGTGGCGCGGATCCTGGATCACCTGGGACTGGAGCAGGATTTGGTGCAACGCTGGGGCTATGGCGGTGAAGAAAGTTGACCCGGAATGCAGATTTTCGCGAATTCCGCTAGAATACCGCTTTACCAACAGCCGGGTTTTAGACCCGAATGGAGCTAAAACATGAAACACCGAGTGGATGTCCTGATCAGCACCGAAGAGGTGAACGCCAGGATCCAGGCCCTGGGCGAGCAGATCAACGCCCACTTCGCGGGCGTCGATGAACTGGTGATGGTCGGGCTGCTGCGCGGCTCCTGCGTGTTCATGGCCGATCTGTGCCGCCAGATAGCGCTGCCGGTGCGGCTCGACTTTATGACCGCCTCCAGCTACGGCAGCGGCATGGAGAGCAACCGGGACGTGCGCATCCTCAAGGATCTGGACGATGAGATCCACGGCAAGCACGTGCTGATCGTCGAGGACATCATCGATACCGGCTACACCCTGAGCAAGGTGAAGGAGATCCTCTCCCTGCGTGACCCGGCGTCGCTCAGCATCTGCACCCTGCTCGACAAACCCGAGCGGCGCGAGGCCCAGGTGCCGGTGGACTGGGTCGGCTTTACCATCCCCGACGAGTTCGTGGTAGGCTACGGCATCGACTACGCCCAGCGCTATCGCAACCTGCCCTACATCGGCAAGGTGGTGCCGCTGGAATAACCCCGCGAGTCGGTTCCCCCCATAACAAGAATTGCGCATATGCCTGGCCTTCGCCCAGGCATATGTTTTTGAACCGGAGCCAAGCAATGACCAAAGCACTGGAGATCGAGGGCCTGCGCAAAACCTATGCCGGTGGCGTGGAGGCGCTCAAGGGCATCGATCTGACCGTGGAGCAGGGCGATTTCTACGCCCTGCTGGGCCCCAACGGGGCCGGCAAGTCCACCACCATCGGCATCATCTCCTCCCTGGTGAACAAGAGCGCGGGCAAGGTGAAGGTGTTCGGCTACGACCTCGACAGCCAGCTGGAGCTGGCCAAGTCCCAGATTGGCCTGGTGCCCCAGGAGTTCAACTTCAACCAGTTCGAGAAGGTACAGCAGATAGTGGTCAACCAGGCCGGGCTGTACGGGGTGGAGCGGGCCGAGGCCAAGGTGCGCGCCGAGCGCTACCTCAGGCAGCTGGATCTGTGGGAGAAACGGGACCAGCCGGCGCGCACCCTGTCCGGCGGCATGAAGCGCCGGCTGATGATCGCCCGCGCCCTGATGCACCAGCCCCGCCTGCTGATCCTGGACGAGCCCACCGCCGGGGTGGATATCGAGATCCGCCGGGCCATGTGGGACTTTCTCAAGGAGATCAACGGCCAGGGCATTACCATCATCCTCACCACCCACTACCTGGAAGAGGCGGAGATGCTGTGTCGCCATATCGGCATCATCGACAAGGGCCGGCTGGTGGAAAACACCACCATGAAGGGGTTGCTCGGCAAGCTCAACGTGGAAACCTTTATCCTGGATCTGGCCCCCGACTGCCGGGAGCCCTTCCTGTCCGGCTTCAACTGGCAATTGCTGGACGATCACACCCTGGAGGTGGAGGTGAAGAAGGAGCAGGGGCTCAACGGCGTGTTCGGCCAGCTCAACGAGCAGGGCATCCGGGTGCTGAGCATGCGCAACAAGGCCAACCGGCTGGAGGAATTGTTCGTGACACTGGTGGAGCAGGGGAGGAAAGCATGAACGCCAAGCAGTATTACATCGCCTTTCGCAGCATCTTGCACAAGGAGATAGTGCGCTTCACCCGCATCTGGGTACAGACCCTGGTGCCGCCGGCCATCACCATGACCCTCTATTTCGTGATCTTCGGCAGCCTGATCGGCAGCCGCATCGGCGAGATGGGCGGCTATTCCTACATGGCCTTTATCGTGCCCGGCCTGATCATGATGTCGGTGATCACCAACTCCTACTCCAATGTGGCCTCGTCGTTTTTCAGCGCCAAGTTCCAGCGCAACGTGGAAGAGCTGCTGGTGGCGCCGGTGCCGACCTATGTGATCATCGCCGGCTACGTGGGCGGCGGCGTGGTGCGGGGACTGGCGGTGGGGTTGATCGTCAGCCTGGTGTCCCTGCTGTTCGTGACCCTGCCGGTGAGCCACCTGTTCAGCATAGTGGCCATCGTCTTCCTGACCTCGGTGCTGTTCTCCCTGGCGGGGCTTATCAACGCCATCTTCGCCCGCACCTTCGACGATATCAGCATCATCCCCACCTTCGTGCTGACGCCGCTGACCTACCTGGGCGGGGTTTTCTACTCCATCGAGCTGCTGCCCGGGTTCTGGCAGGGGCTGTCCCAGGCCAACCCGGTGCTGTACATGGTGAACGCCTTCCGCTACGGCTTCCTCGGCATCAGCGACGTGCCCCTGACCCTGGCCTACGGCATCATCCTCGGCTTTATCGCCCTGTTCTACGGCGCGGCCTGGTACCTGATCCGGACCGGACGGGGATTGCGGCACTGAGTCCAAAGGCAGCCGGTTGGCTGCCTTTCCACTGGTTGCCAATGCCGTTTGTTATAACCACAGGTGTCGGGCAAAGGAAGCCCAATCCCTTTCACCGTGAACCATGATGTTTCAGTTTGAAGAAAAAGGCAGCCAATCGGCTGCCTTTTGTCTTGAACTGAAAGGGAAAACCCGCGATCAGGCCAGCTGCAGGGGGATGTCCTTGCTGGTGCGCACTATGTTGTTCTGGGCATCCAGGTACACCAGGCTGGGCTTGTAGCCGGCGATCTGCTGCTCGGTCATGGGCGCGTAGGCACAGATGATGATGCGATCGCCCACCGCGGCCTTGCGGGCGGCGGCGCCGTTCAGGGAGATCATCTTGGAGCCGCGTTCGCCGGAAATGGCGTAGGTGTGGAAGCGCTCGCCGTTCTCGATGTTGTAGATGTCGATCTGCTCGTACTCGCGGATATTGACCGCGTCCAGCAAATCCTGATCGATGGCGCAGGAGCCTTCGTAGTTGAGCTCGGCGTGGGTGACCCGGGCCTGGTGCAGCTTGCCCCTGAGCATGATGCGTTGCATATCCATGTTTAGCTTGTCTCCGTCAATTACCGCCCTGAGGGCTTATGGTTTTGCGACAGTGCCCGGAGGGGGGAGCCAGGCTCACGCCGACTCGCCGTGAACCCATCCCTGGGGGCTCGACGGCGCCATCCCTGGCGCCAACGGTCGGCTTAGAGCCTGGCTCCCCCTCCCAGCAAGACCTGAGTGTCACTACAGGGGCACTACCTGGTTATCTATCAGTCTGGCCTTGCCCAGAAAGGCGGCCATTAAAATCACCGCCGCCCGGCTGTGTTCGCCGAGCGGTGCCAGGGTGTCGGCATCGACGATATCGATGCCGTCGGTGCGAAAGCCGGCGCCATCCAGCCGGGCGGCGCCTTCCTTCGACAGCAGTTCGAGATCCCGTTCACCCGCGGCCAGGCGCTCGGCCAGCCGGTTCATGGTGGCGGCAAGCATCGGCGCCAGGGCCCGCTCCGCCCCGGTCAGGTAACCGTTGCGGGAACTGAGCGCCAGGCCGTCCCCGGCGCGCACCGTGGGCACGCCCAGGATCTCTACCGGCAGGTTCAGATCGGCGGTCATTTTACGGATCAGCGCCAGCTGCTGGTAGTCCTTTTCGCCGAAGCAGGCCAGATCCGGTTGCACCAGGTTGAACAGCTTGCACACCACTGTGCTGACCCCGTCGAAGTGGCCCGGGCGCAGGGCGCCTTCCAGCACCTGCGAAATGCCGGGCACGCTGACCCTGGTCTGCTGTTGCTGGCCATGCGGGTACATCAGCTCGGGGGTGGGGGTGAACACCAAATCCGCCAGCTCGCCGAGGCGCTCACAGTCCTGCTCCAGGGTGCGCGGGTAGGCGGCCAGATCGGCGGCCCGGTCGAATTGCAGCGGATTGACGAAAATGCTCACTACCACCCGGTCGGCGCGGGCCCTGGCCTGCTGCACCAGCTCCAGGTGGCCCTGGTGCAGGTTGCCCATGGTGGGCACGAAGCCGATGCGCTCGCCGCCTCGGCGCCAGCCGCCGATGACGGTCCTCAGTTCCTCTATGGTGCTGACCAGTTGCATCTTCTGTCCTCAGTTGAAACTGTGCTCGGGGCCGGGAAAGCGCCCCTCGGCTACTTCGGCCACATAGGTTTCGATGGCGGCCCGGACGTTGCCGCTCTCGGCCAGGAAGTTCTTGGTGAACTTGGGCACGTAGCCGGAGGTCAGCCCCAGGGCGTCCTGCATCACCAGCACCTGGCCGTCGGTGTCCGGGCCGGCGCCGATGCCGATCACCGGGATGCGGAGTTCCCGGCTGATGTCGGCGGCCAGTTGGCTGGGCACGCACTCCAGCACCAGCAGCTGTATGCCGGCCGCCTCCAGGGCCCTGGCGTGGCGCTTGATCTGCTCCGCCTGCTCGGCCTCGCGGCCCTGCAGCTTGAAGCCGCCGAACACGTGCACAGACTGGGGGGTAAGGCCCAGGTGGCCGCATACCGGTACGCCCTGGCGGGTCAGTTGGGCGACGGTGTCCGCCAGCCAGTCGCCGCCTTCCAGCTTGACCATATGGGCGCCGGCCCGCATCAGGGCGGCGGCGCTGGCGCAGGCCTGCTCCGGGGTGCTGTAGCTCATGAACGGCATATCGGCGACGATGAACGCATTCTTGCTGCCGTTGGCCACACAGCGGGTGTGATAGGCGATGTCGTCCACGCTCACCTTGAGGGTGCTGGCCTCGCCTTGCAGCACCATGCCGAGGGAGTCGCCGATCAGGATGGAGTGGACCCCGGCCTGTTCGAACAGGGTGGCGAAGGTGGCGTCGTAGGCGGTGATCATGGCGATTTTCTGGCCGGCCTGTTTCATCGCCTGCAGGCGGGCCGTGGTGATTTTGCTCATGGTGGTTTCCTGTTACTGCGCCGGCAACCGGGTCATGCCGTTTTGCGGGCAATCCTGCAGCAGCCGGGCCAGGGGCGTGCCACAGGGCAGCACCAGCTCCGGAGCCAGGTCGGCCAGCGGGTAAAGCACGAATTCCCTTTGTTTCATGCCGTAATGGGGGATGGTCAGCCGCTCGTCCTCGATCTGCCGCTCACCGTAGAGCAGTATGTCCAGATCCAGGGTGCGGGGGCCCCAGCGTTCTGCCTTGCGCTCCCGCCCCTGGGCCAGTTCTATCGCCTGCAGGGCGTCGAGCAGGGCGTGGGGCGAGAGCCGGGTGTCGAAGGCCGACACGCCGTTGACATAGGCCGGCTGGTCCGTCGGTCCCATGGGACGGCTCCGGTAAAGCGGCGAATGGCGCAGGCTGCCTGGCACGGCCAGTGCGGCCAGCGCCTGCCGGGCGGCCCGGATCTGGCCCTCGGGGTCATTCAGGTTGGCGCCGAGGGCGACAAAGACCCGGGTCACGTTTCTCTTCTCCGGCGCGGGCGGCGGCGGGGACGCTTGCGCGGCGACTTGCGCGGGGCGGCCTCGTCCTGTTCCTCGTCCTGCTCGCGGGTCGCCACCTGGCTCAGCCGTTTCTGGTCGACCGGGTTGGCGGCCTGGAAGTCGGTCCACCACTCGGCCAGCTCCTTGAGCCGGGGATCCAGTTCGGCCCGCAGCAGCAGGAAGTCGTAGCCGGCGCGGAACTTGGGGTGTTCCAGCAGCCGGTGGGGCCGCTTGCCGGCGCGCTTGGTCAGCCGATCCTGCAGTTGCCAGATATCCCGCACCACGGTGCTGAAGCGGCGGGGCACGGCCACCGTCTTCACCTGGCGGCCGATGACCTCGTCGGCCGCCAGCATAAAGGCGTCGTGGTAGCCGAGGCCGCCGTCGTTGACGAATTCCTGGGTGCGGGTTTCCACCGGCCCCCACAGCAGGGCGGCGTAGAGGAAGGCGGGGGTCACCCGCAGATCCTGGGCGATGCGTTCGTCGGTGTTGGCCAGGGCCAGCTCGATAAAGCGGCCATAGCGGTTGTTGCCCCGGCCCATGACCTCGGCGGTTTCCGGGAACAGGGGCGCAAACAGGCCGTAGTGCTGCATCTGGCGGTAGGTTTCCAGCCCCTGGCCGGCGAGGAACAGCTTGAGGGTCTCCTCGAACAGCCGGGCCGGGGGAATGTCGGACAGCAGCGGCGCCAGCTCCCGGATGGGGGCCTCGGTGCGCGGGCTGATGCTCAGCCCCAGCTTGGCGGAGAAGCGCACCGCCCGCAGCATGCGCACCGGGTCTTCCCGGTAGCGGGTCTCGGGGTCGCCGATAAGCTCCAGGCGGCGGGCTTCCAGATCCTTGAGGCCACCGGCGAAACCGAGCACGCTGAAGTCGGCGATATTGTAGTAGAGGGCGTTGACGCTGAAATCGCGCCGCTCGGCGTCTTCCTCTATGGTGCCGTAGACGTTGTCGCGCAGCAGCATGCCCTCGGAGGACTGGGCCGAGATGTGCTTGTTGGTGTTGACCTGGTGGTGGTGGCCGCGGAAGGTGGCCACTTCGATCACGTCCCGGCCGAACAGCACATGGGCCAGGCGGAAACGGCGCCCCACCAGCCGGCAGTTGCTGAACAGCTGCTTGACCTGCTCGGGAGTGGCGTTGGTGGCGACATCGAAGTCCTTGGGCTGGCGGCCCAGCAGTAAGTCACGCACCCCGCCGCCCACCAGGTAGGCCTCGAAGCCGGCCTTGTTCAGGCGATACAGCACCTTGAGGGCGTTTTCACTGATTTGTCGGCGCGAAATGCCATGCTGGTCGCGCGTCAGCACCACGGGTTGCAACGGCAACGCCTCCTGTTGTCGGGTAAGCAGCTTTTTACAAAAGCCGGCAATCTGGGAAAAAATGGGACACCTCGCAAGGCCTTAAGCTAGAAAAATCGGCGCACTATGATAGCGCAGGGCGCTCTAAATGCGAACTATCGGCGTGTTTCAGCTCGATATGGGGTCCTTTGGGCACCCGTTCGAGCCGCCAATGTTGCCCGGCCCAGGCCAGCAACTCGGCCGTGCCGGCACCAAACAGCTCCATTGGCGGATGCTGGCCGAGAAAGGCCAGGGCCTGCCACAGGGCCTCGCCCGGGCGATGCCTGTCCAGGGCCGGCGCATGGTTCTGCTTGGACAGCTTGTGGCCGCCGTAAGTGGCCAGGGGCAGGTGCAGCCAGCCGGGTTCGGGGGCGCCCAGCAGCCGGTAGAGGGCTATCTGGCGCACCGTGGGCTCGAGCAGGTCGGCACCCCGCACCACCTCGGTCACCCCCGCCTCGGCATCGTCGAGCACCACCGCCAGGTTGTAGGCGTAGAGGCCGTCGCGCCGGCGCACGATAAAGTCTTCTTCCGCCAGGGCCCCGGGCACCGTCACCCTTCCCTGCAGGCGATCCTCGAAGCCGTGGACCGGACGCTCCAGCCGCAGGCGCACGGCGGCACCCGCGGCGGGCAGCCGCAGATCCCGGCAGTGGCCGGTATAGAAGCCGCCGGCCTCGGCGATCATCTTGCGGGTGCAGTGACAGTGATAGGTCAGCCCCCGCGCCCGCCAGTCGTCCAGCACCGCCTGGTAGCCCGGGTGGCGACGGCTCTGGTAGACCAGGGGGCCGTCCCAGTGCAGGCCGAAGGCCTCCAGGGTGCGCAGTATGTCGTCGGCGGCGCCGGGAACTTCCCGGGGCGGATCCAGATCCTCGATACGCACCAGCCACAAGCCCCGGCTGGCCCTGGCCTGGAGGTAGCTGCCGAGGGCGGCGATCAGGGAACCGAAGTGAAGGGGACCGCTGGGCGAGGGAGCAAAGCGCCCAATATAGCGGTCGGGCGCGGTGTGGGTCATAGCATGTTGGGCCGGTTTAGTAACCGGCCATCTGTTTTTCCTTGATCTCGGCCAGGGTCTTGCAATCGATGCACAGATCGGCGGTGGGACGGGCTTCCAGCCGGCGGATGCCGATTTCCACGCCGCAGTGCTCGCAATAACCGAAATCGTCGTCTTCGATCTTCTGCAGGGTCTTCTCGATCTTCTTGATCAGCTTGCGCTCCCGATCCCGGGCCCGCAGCTCGAGGGCGAATTCTTCTTCCTGGGCGGCCCTGTCCACCGGGTCGGGGAAGTTGGCGGCCTCGTCCTTCATATGGCCTACGGTGCGATCCACTTCTTCGCGCAACTGATTGCGCCAGGCACCCAGAATCTTGCGGAAGTGCGTTTTCTGCGCTTCGTTCATGTATTCTTCGTCGGGCTTCGCCTGGTAGGGCTCGACACCGGCAATGGCCAGAATACCGAGAGATTTTTTGGTTTCGACTGCTGGCATTCCGTATCTCCTAAAAAGCAATATTGCGCCAACCAAATTCAAGAAGCGGCTATCTATAGCAGAAAGCACGTTGACAAGGCAATTTTGCGTTGTGATTTCTGCGGGTACGGCTTCCTGAATACGACCGTGGCCACTTCTTTTTCACTTCCGCCTGGCGGAGGTGGTGAAAGAGGGTGGCGACTCTTTGGTGAGCCCTCCATATGGGGATGGGGAATGGCCTTTTCAAGGGTGGAGCCGGTAGCCATGCTGCGGGTACCATTCCACCCCATTTATGAACTATAGGTATTATCGTGCAGTTTTCCTCTTCTTTATCCCGGGGCCGCTTGATAAAGCGTTATAAGCGCTTCCTCGCCGATGTGGACTATCAGGGGCGTCCCCTGACCCTGCATTGCCCCAACACCGGCCGCATGACCGGCTGCGCCGAGCCCTCCTTTACGGTGTATTTTTCCACGTCCGCCAATCCCAAGCGCAAGTACGCCCACACCTGGGAACTGAGCGAGAACCAGCGGGGCGAACTTATCTGCGTCAATACCGCCCGGGCCAACCAGCTGGCGGCGGAGGCCCTGGCCGGGGGGCTTATCCCCGAGCTGGCCGGCTATGGCCGGGTGCAGGCGGAAGTCCGCTACGGCGAGGAGGGCAGCCGCATCGACTTCCTGCTGAGCGAGGGCGGCCGGCCCGACTGCTATGTGGAGGTGAAGAGCGTGACCCTGCTGGAGCAGGACGGCCGGGGCTACTTCCCCGACACCGTCAGCCTGAGGGCGCAGAAGCATGTGCGGGAACTGATCCAGTGCGTGCGCGACGGACGGCGGGCGGTGATGCTGTTCTGCGTGTTGCATACCGGCATCGACCGGGTCGGCCCGGCCCGCCACCTGGACCCGGCCTACGGCCGGCTGATCGACGAGGCGCTCTCGGCCGGGGTGGAATGCCTGGCCTGGGGCGCCGACATCAGCCCAGAGGGGATGCGGCTGGCCCGGGCGCTGTCCTTTACGCCCTGAGTGGCCAGCTGTGCAGCGGTTCGTAGTGGGGCCCCTGCTCGGTCTGGACGGAGCGGTAGAGGCCGAGCGAGCGGGGCCGGTAGACGAGCGGCTCCGTCTCTGGCAACGGGCAGGCCGCGCAGTGGCGAAAGAGGGTGACATGGGGGCGAAAGGCCCGGTGGGGCGGGCCCAGCTTCAGGCTGGCGCAATACAGCCCCACCTCCTCGGCCAGCTGGGCCAGTGCTCCGGGCACCCGGCTCGGCCCCGTCCACACCACGCCGGCCCTGGGGAAGCAGCCCAGGCGGTTCAGGCGCAGGGTGAAGGCGGGCAGCGTGCGCCGGCCCAGCCAGCGCTCCAGGGCCCCTTGCCGGGACATCTCGGTCTGGCCCAGAAAGCGCAAGGTCAGGTGGAACTGGTGGGACGGTATCCGCCGACCGGGCAGGGCCAGCCAGTCCTGCAACCGGCCCAGGGCGGGCGCCAGTTCGTCGGCGGGAAAGGCCAGGAACAACCGGTTGTCGGGCTCTTTCATCGTCGTGGTCCTTTGCGGAGGCTTTTGGCACAATATAGTGGTTTTCGGCCAGTCAGGTAACAGCGTGGACCAACTCCCCATTCTCGAGGCCCTGCCGCGGTTGCGGCAGGCGCTCGACGCCTCCCAAATCATCCTGGAAGCCCCTCCCGGCGCCGGCAAGTCTACCCGGCTGCCGCTCTGGCTGCTGGAGCAGCCGGACATCCGGGGCCGCATCATCATGCTGGAGCCGCGCCGGTTGGCGGCCCGCACCATCGCCCAGTACCTGGCGCAACAGCTGGGAGAGGCCCCGGGCGGACGGGTGGGCTACCGTATGCGTGGCGAAAGCCGGATCGGCAAGCACACCCGACTGGAAGTGGTGACCGAGGGGGTGCTGACCCGGATGCTGCAGGCGGATCCCGAACTAGAGGGGGTGAGCCTGTTGGTGTTCGACGAATTCCACGAGCGCAGCCTGCAGGCGGATCTGGCCCTGGCCTTCGCCCTGGAGTGCCAGGCGCTGCGGGAGGATCTGAAGATACTGGTGATGTCCGCCACCCTGGAGGGGCTGGCGCTGGAGCAGCTGCTGCCCGATGCCGTCACCGTCAGCAGCGCCGGCCGCAGCTTTCCGGTCGAGCTCGAGTACCAGCCCCGCAACCAGCATTCCCGGCTGGAAGAGGCAATGGGACGGGCGGTGCTGGGCAGCCTGGAACGGCACCCGGGCAGCGTACTGGCCTTCCTGCCCGGCGAGCGGGAGATCCGCGCCACCCATGACTGGCTGGCCGACAGGCTGGCCGACGGCGTCGAGCTCAGGCCTCTCTATGGCCGTCTGACCCTGGCCGAGCAGCAGGCGGCGATTGCGCCGGCGGCGGCGGGCCGGCGCAAGGTGGTGCTGGCCACCAATGTGGCGGAAACCTCCCTGACCATAGACGGCATCGGCATAGTGGTGGACTCGGGCCTGGAGCGCCAGGCCCAGTTCGACCCCGAGGCCGGCATCACCCGGCTGCTGAGCCGGCAGATAGGCCAGGCCTCCGCCACCCAGCGGGCGGGCCGGGCCGGCCGGCTGGGGCCCGGTGTCTGCCTGCGGCTCTGGGCCCGGGAGCAGCAGGAGCGGCTGGCCCCCCGGCGGCCGGCGGAAATCGAACAGAGCTGCCTGGCCGCCTTCGTGCTGGAATGCGCCGCCTGGGGCGCCGAGCCCGAAGGCCTGCCCCTGCTGACGCCGCCGCCGGCCCCGCTGCTGGCGGCGGCCCGGCGACAGCTGGCGGAGCTGGGGCTGCTGCACGGCAGCCAGTTGAGCCCACTCGGGCGGCGGGTCTGGCAATTGGGGGCCGAACCCTGGCTGGGCCAGTTGCTGCTCACCGCCCTCGACTGGCAAGGGCAGGGCCGGGAAGGCGCCCTGGCCGATGCCGTCTACCTGGTGGCCCTGCTGGAGGAAGGGCGGCTGGAGGACGGTCCCCTGTCGGGGCAGCTGCTGGCCCGGCAGGGACGGCTGAAACCGGCGGCCGAGCGCTGGTTCCGCCGGTTGGAGCAGCCAGTAACCGTGCCGGGCGGCCACTACCTGGGGCTGCTGCTGGCCAACGCCCGGCCGGAGTGGCTGGGGCTGTTGCGCCAGCAGGGCCGCTACGGCCTGGCCGGCGGACTGAGTGCCGACCTGCCCCAGGGCAGCCCCCTGCTCGGCAAGCCCATGCTGGCGGTGGCGGCCCTGGGCCGCGGCGAACGGGGCGTCTTTATCCAGGGGGCCGAGCCGGTGGCGGAAGAGCAGTTGCGCCGCTACCTGCCGACGCGCTTCGAGGAGCGCGAGCACCTGCAGTGGGATGCCGAGGCCAACCGGGTGCGGGCCGAGCGCCAGTGGTGTTTCGGCAGGCTGGTGCTGCGGCGCAGCCCCCTCGGCGAGGTCAGCCCCGGGCAGCGTGCCCGCTGCCTGCTGGAAGAGCTGGTGCGCCGGGGCTGGGCGGCACTGCCGCTGGATGAGGAGGCGCGCCAGTACTGGCTCAGATTGAAACTGGCCGGACAGAAGCTGGCCGACTGCGGCTTCGAGCCCTGCGACGAGGCCCGGTGGCTGGCCGAGGCCGAGCACTGGCTGCTGCCTTATCTGACGGGGCTCGGGCGCTGGGAGGAACTGGGCCGGCTGAACTGGCTCGGCATATTTAAGAGCCGGCTGGACTGGTCACGGCAGCAATTGCTGGATACCCTGCTACCCGGCCACCTCGAGCTGGCCACCGGCACCCGGGCCGCCATCCGTTACCGGGAAGAAGACGATCCCGTGCTGCCGGTGCGGCTGCAGGAGATGTTCGGCCAGTCGGCCACGCCCGAGCTGGCGCGCGGTCGGGTGCCGCTGGTGCTGGAACTGCTGTCGCCGGCGCGGCGTCCGCTGCAGATTACCCGGGATCTGGCCGCCTTCTGGGCCGGCTCCTACCAGGATGTGAAAAAAGAGATGAAGGGGCGTTACCCCAAACACGTGTGGCCCGAGGATCCCGCCAACACGGCGCCGACCCGGCACACCAAGAGGCAGATGAAAGACTGATATGGCAACCCGAAAACGCAAGTCGACCAAAAAGCCGGTCAAACGGCGCCGCTCCTGGCTGGGCTGGGGCCTGTTGTTCAAGCTCGGCCTGGTCATGGCCGTGCTGCTGGGCATCTTCGGCATCTACCTGGACAGCCAGGTGCGGGAGCGCTTCGAGGGCCAGAAGTGGGCCCTGCCCGCCCTGGTCTACAGCCGGCCGCTGGAGTTGTTTCCGGGGCAGAAGCTGTCCCACCAGCAGATGCTGCGTGAGCTGCAGCTGCTGAATTACCGCAAGGTGGCCAGCCCCGGCCGGCCCGGCGAGTACGCGGTGACCAACAACCGCATCGAGATCCACCGCCGGCCCTTCAATTTCGCCGACGGCGCCGAGGCGGCCCGCGCCATTCTGCTGACCTTCGACGGCCAGCGGCTGGTGCGGATGCAGAACCCGGCCAACGGCCGGGAACTGGGCTATGCCCGCATGGATCCGGTGCTGCTCGACCGGCTCAACGTGGAACAGCGGGAAGACCGGTTGCTGGTGCGGCTGGATCAGGTGCCCGAACTGCTGGTCACCACCCTGCTGACGGTGGAGGACCGGGACTTCTACCGCCATGACGGGGTGTCGCCCCTGGCGATCCTGCGTGCGCTGGTGGTCAACCTCAAGGCCGGCCGCACCGTGCAGGGCGGTAGCACCCTGACCCAGCAGCTGGCCAAGAACTTCTTCCTGACCCAGGATCGCAGCCTGTGGCGCAAGGTGCAGGAAGCCTACATGGCGCTGATCATCGACTTCCGCTACGAGAAGGACGAGATCCTCGAGGCCTACCTCAACGAAGTCTACCTGGGGCAGAATGGATCCCAGGGGGTGTATGGCTTCGGGCTGGCCAGTTACTTCTATTTCGGCCTGCCCCTGAACGAACTCAATCCGGACCAGATCGCCCTGCTGGTGGGACTGGTGAAGGGACCTTCCTTCTACGATCCCTGGCGCAACCCGGGGCGGGCCCAGGAGCGGCGCGATCTGGTGCTGCGCCTGCTGGCCAACGAGGGGCATATCGACCGGGATACCTACGAGCAGTCCAGCAGCAGGGAGCTGGGGCTGATTGAGCGCGGACGCATGGGCTACGGCCGTACCCCGGCCTTTATGGGGCTGTTGCGCCAGGAACTGCGCGATCGTTTCGGTGCCGACTTCCTGCGGCAGAACGGGCTCAAGATCTTCAGCAGCCTGGACCCCATCGCCCAGCACAGTGCCGAACAGGCGGTGGTGGAGCAGGTGAAGCAGCTCAGGGCCAACACCAAGCGCAACGATCTGGAAGCGGCGGTGGTGGTGTCCAACTGGCGCAAGGGCGAGGTCAGCGCCGTGGTCGGCGGGGCCGATCCCAGCTTTGCCGGTTTCAACCGGGCCCTGGCGGCCCGCCGCCCCATCGGCTCGCTGATCAAGCCGCCGGTGTTCGCCGAGGCCCTGGCCAACGGCTATGGCCTGGCGACGCCGCTCAAGGACGAGCCCATCAGCCTGCGCAGCGATGCGGGCCAGGTGTGGCGGCCCAACAACTACGACCGCCAGTTCCGCGGCCAGGTGATGCTGGTCGATGCCCTGGCCAAGTCCCTGAACGTGCCTACCGTCAACCTGGGCATGGCCCTGGGTCTCGACAAGGTAGTGGAGGGGCTCCGGCGGCTGGGGGTGCAGCAGCCTATCCAGGCCTATCCTTCGTTGCTGCTCGGCACCCTGGAGCTGACCCCCCTGGAAGTGAACCAGCTGTACCTGACCCTGGCCAACCAGGGGTTGTACCAGCCGCTCACCTCCATCCGCGCCATCCAGGACGAGCACGGCGAGCTGCTTTACCAGCATGACGCCAGGGCGGTGCGGGTGCTGGAGCCGGAGGCCGGCTACCTGGCGCTCTACGCCATGACCAAGGTGGTGGGCGGCGGCACCGCGGCCCACCTGGCGGCCCGCTTCCCCAACCGGGTGATGGCGGGCAAGACCGGCACCACCAACGATCTGCGGGATACCTGGTACGCGGGGCTGGACAACGAGGAGCTGGTCAGCGTCTGGGTGGGGCGTGACGACAACGGCGTGACCGGCCTGACCGGCGCCAGCGGCGCCCTGCGGGTCTACAGCCGCTACCTGGACGGACGCGGCGTCGACTCCCTGGAACTGACGGCGCCCGCCGGCATCGACCAGGTCAATTTCGCGGTGCGCGACGGCCAGCCCGCCGATCCGCGCTGCGAACAGACCCTGCTGCTGCCGGCCAAGGCCGCCGGCCTGCCGGGCATTCGCGGCTGCCGGCCGGCCGTGCCGGTGCAGCAGCCCCAGCGGCCCTCGTCCGGCGAGCCGATCAGCGACTGGCTGAGGGACATTTTCAATTTCGCCCGCTGAGGCAGGGTGAAAGCCTCCATCTCTGTATATGCTCAATAGTATGGAGATGGAGGAGCCGCCCATGTTTTCTTTTCATCATGTCACCCTGAGCGTGCGTGACCTGTCCGTGGCCGAAGGGTTCTACAAGGGACTGGGGTTCGAGCCGGTTTATCGCTGGCAGGACGCCGAAGGCCGCCTGCAGATCTGTCATTTGCGCCTGGGGCAGGCGCTGCTGGAGCTCTACTGTTTCCGTCCGGAGGAAGAGGCCGAGTTGCCCAGCTTTCCCCCCTGGGCCAATGGTTTCCGCCTGGGGCTGCGCCATTTCGCCCTGCAGGTGGACGATCTGGATCGGGCCCTCGGTTCGTTGCACGGCGCCGGCATGCTCGCCGACAAGCCTTCCCCGGTGAAGGGACAGACCTGTTCCCGCTATGTGTTTATTCTGGATCCGGACGGCAACAGCGTGGAATTGCTGGAAGGGCCGCTGGTGGAGATCCAGCGGCCGGAGTAGGGCGGGTCAGTCCCGGGCGGGCCAGCCCCGGGCGGGTCAGCCCCGGGCGGGTCAGCCTTTCAGGGCGGCGAAGGCCCGATCGGCGGCGGCCAGGGTATGGGCCAGCTCCTCGTCGCCGTGGGCCAGGGACATGAAGCCGGCCTCGAAGGCGCTGGGCGCCAGGTAGACGCCCTCTTCCAGCATCAGGTGGAAGAAGCGCTTGAAGGCCGCCAGATCGCAGCGGGTGACCTGCTCGTAGCGGCTGATCTCCTTCTCGTTGGTAAAGAAGAAGCCGAACATGGCACCTACCCGGGTGGTGGTGAAGGGGATGCCGTGCTTGTCGGCCGCCGCCTGCAGTCCTTCCACCAGGGTCTTGGTTTTCTGCTCCAGGGCCTCGTACACGCCCGGCTGGCTGATGGCGTTCAGGGTGGCCAGGCCGGCGGCCATGGCCACCGGGTTGCCGGACAGGGTGCCGGCCTGGTAGACGGGGCCGGTCGGTGCCAGGTGTTCCATCACCTCGCGACGGCCGCCGAAGGCGCCCACCGGCATGCCGCCACCGATGATCTTGCCCAGGGTGGTGAGATCCGGTTTGACCCCGTAGCGCGCCTGGGCGCCGCCCAGGGCGGCGCGGAAGCCGCACATCACCTCGTCGAAGATCAGCAGGGCGCCGTACTGGTCACAGAGGGTGCGCAGGCCTTCGAGGAAGCCGGGCGCCGGCGGGATGCAGTTCATGTTGCCGGCCACCGGCTCCACTATGATGCAGGCGATGTCCGCGGGAGCGGCCTCGAAGGCGGCCTTGACCGAGCCCAGATCGTTGAAGGTGCAGGTCAGGGTGTGCTTGGCGAAGTCGGCCGGCACCCCCGGCGAGTTGGGTTGGCCCAGGGTCAGGGCACCGGAACCGGCCTTGACCAGCAGACAGTCGGCGTGGCCGTGGTAGCAGCCCTCGAACTTGAGGATCTTGTCCCGGCCGGTAAAGCCACGGGCCAGACGGATGGCGCTCATGGTGGCCTCGGTGCCGGAGTTGACCATGCGCACCTGCTCCATGGAGGGCACCAGCCGGGTCACCATTTCCGCCATGGTCACTTCCACGCCGGTGGGGGCGCCGTAGCTCAGGCCGCGGGAAACCGCTTCGATGACGGCGTCGCGCACCGCGGGGGCGTTGTGACCCAGGATCATGGGACCCCAGGAGCCGATATAATCAACGTAGGCCTTGCCGTCCACGTCGAAGAGGTAGGCACCGTCGGCCCGCTCGATAAAGCGCGGGGTGCCGCCCACGCCGTTGAAGGCGCGGACCGGGGAGTTGACGCCGCCGGGGATCACCCGGCGGGCTTGGGCAAACAAATCGTCGGACTTGGACATGTCGGTATCCTTTGAATGGGTCAGAGGTGGCGCTGGGCCGGGGTGGCCCGACTATAGCAAAAAGCGGGCGGGGCGAGAATGGCAGTCCCTTTGTGCTGGCGCCGCCGGCACGGCTTTGGCACAATCCGCCGCTGTCTCGATGGGGAGTCGTCCATGAACAAACCGCTCGATCGCCGTATCCTGATTGCCTCCCTGGGGGTAAACCTGCTGTTGCTGGCGGTGGCCGGCTACCTGGGGCTGGGATACCGGGAACTGGATAGCCGCCTGGCCCAGAGTCAGTTGCAGGCGGAACGCAGCCGCCAGGAATTGCTGGCGCTGCGGGTCGACCTGCAGGCCCTGCTGAGCGCCGAAAGCAGCCAGTTGGCCCAACTGGAGCAGCAGTCCCGGCAACTGGCGGAGCAGGCCCAGCAACTGGCGCTGTATCGCCAGGTGCTGGCGCCGGACGAAGGTCCCGAGCTGCTGCTGGCGCAGGAGGACATAGCGGCCCAGGCGGAGCCCGGGTTGTTCGGCTATCGTCTGGTGTTGCTGCAGCCGGGCTCGGGCGGCAGCAGGGTGACGGGGCAGGCCCGGCTGCAGGTGCGGGCGGTGCAGGACGGACGGGCCCTGATACTGAATGACGAGGCCCTGGGCGCGGCGCCGGTGACCCTGGATTTCCGCCATTTCCAGGTGCTTTCCGGCCAGTTGCGGCTGCCCCCCGGGGCCCGGGCGCAGACCCTGGAGGTAAGGCTGGAGCTTGAGGGCGACCGCCGGCGAACCCTGAGCCTGACCTGGCCCATTCCGGACAATACTTGAACTGTTTACTCGGGTATTGGATAATTTTGGGCGATAACCAACCCGAGAGGTAGTGATGAGTGATGCAGTCCCCTTGCCGATCCAGATGAGCGATTCGGCAGCCAACAAGATCAAGGCCCTGATATCCGAAGAGGAAAATCCCGAGCTCAAGCTCAGGGTCTACATCACCGGCGGTGGTTGTTCCGGCTTTCAGTACGGCTTTACCTTCGATGAGAAAACCAACGACGGCGACACCGTGATCGAAAAGAACGGCGTCATCATGGTGGTGGACGCCATGAGCCTGCAGTACCTGGTGGGCGGCACCGTCGATTATGTCGAGGGACTGGAAGGCTCCCGCTTCCTGGTCACCAATCCCAACGCCACCAGCACCTGCGGCTGCGGCTCCTCCTTCAGCGTGTAAGGCATCCCATGTCCCTGTTCGACTGGCTCAAGGGAGCCGACAACGAAGGCGCGCCGGCGCCGGTGGTGGACTCGGCCGAGCGGCTGGCGCTCTACCAGAAGGCCTGGTGCCCCTACTGCCAGCGGGTGAAGGCGGTCATCGCCGAGCTGGGCCTCGACATCGCCGAATACGACACCAACGATCCGGAGCAACTGCAGGCGCTGCTGGCGGGCGGTGGCCAGCGCATGGTGCCCTGTTTGCGCATCGAGTTCGAGCCGGGGCGCTATTACTGGCTGTACGAGTCCATGGACATCATCGCCTACCTGCGCCGCCACTTCGGAGAGCGCGCATGAGCGACTTCCGGTTGCATCCGCAGCTGGCGGCGGATTGCGTGGTGTTGGGGGAGCTGCCCCTCTGCCTGGTGCTGCTGGCCAAAGACGGCCGCTATCCCTGGCTGATACTGGTGCCGAAGCGGGCCGATATCCGGGAAATCCACCGGCTGGACGAGGTGGAACAACGGCAGTTGATGCGGGAGTCCTGTGCCCTGGCCCGGTTGATGGAAACCGAGCTGGCGGCCGACAAGATGAATATCGCCGCTCTCGGCAATATGGTGCCCCAGCTGCATCTGCACCATGTGGCCCGTTTCACCACCGACGATGCCTGGCCCGGGCCTGTCTGGGGCAGGCATCCGGCCTTGCCCTATCCGGATCCCGGCGCCGAAGCCGAACGCTGGCGCCGGCGACTGGCCGGCCTCGAAGGCTTTTCCGCCGCGGAATAGCTCCCGGTAAGGCGAGGGCCAAGTACCGCCGCGGTTGAACCGGGGGCGGCGCCTGGCCCCCGGTTTATTTTTCCAGGGGAATGACCAGCAGGTCGCAGTTGATGTTCTCGACAAGCTGGTGGGCCACGGACGAGTTCTGGCGGAACAGATGGTGCTCGTGGCCGCAGATCAGCAAGTCCGCGTCGCAAAGCCGCACCGCCTCGCAAATCTGTTCCACCAGGTCACCGCTGATCAGTATCTGCTTCTCCAGGGGGTAGTCCACGGACGCCAGCATCTGCTCCAGCTCCCGCTTGGCGGCGAGCAGCGGCTTGTCCTCCAGCTCATGGGTGAACACTTCGTACATCTGGTTGTACAGGCTCTGCATCTTGAGGTTGACGTGCACGATCGACAGCTTGGCCTGGTTGGCCTTGGCGCGGGCGACGGCCTTGTCCAGCACCTTCTGGTAATTGGGGGACAGGTCGATGGTGACGAGAATATGCTGATATCCACTCATTATTGATACTCTTATTCCATTAGTGAGTTTGGTGTCCGCCGGAGAAAGGCGGTGGCAAGGCGCTGCCGGGGCGGCGCAATCAATAGGCGCCTCGGCCCCTTGCACCCGGCCAATATAGCAGTGGCGCACGGTGGAAAACCCGTACCAGCGCACAGTTTTCAGATAAATTTTTATTTGAAGATATTTTATGGGAAGGAAAATGACCCGACGGCACCGAAGAGGCCGTCGGGCTTTTGCTACTGCCTGGCCAGCATCACCTCGCTGACCCGGTCGAGCTGGGTCAGCAACTGCTCGGCCCTGGGCTTGAAGCGGGCCAGCTCCGTCCTGGACAGTATGGCCGCCTGGGGCAGCTTTACGGTCTTGGGATCCTGGTGCACGCCGTTGACCAGGAATTCGTAGTGCAGGTGGGGCCCCGTTACCCGGCCGGTGGCGCCGACGGTGCCGATCTGCTGCTCCTGCTGTACCCTTTCCCCCTTCTTGACCATGCGCTGGTGCAGATGCAGGTACTTGGTGAGGTAGGTGCCGTCGTGGCGGATCACCACATAGTTGCCGTTGAACTGGTTGTAGCCCGATTCCACCACCACGCCGCTGCCCGCCGCCACCACCGGGGTGCCGGTGCGGGCGGCGTAGTCGATGCCCCTGTGGGCCTTGATCTGGCCGGTGACCGGATGCAGGCGGCGCGGGTTGAAGTTGGAGCTGATGTGGCTGAAGTTCACCGGTGCCCGCAGGAAGCTCTTGCGCATGGCCCGGCCTTCGGGGGAATAGTAGTTGCCGTCGTCGTGGCGCACGGCCCGGTAGACCTTGCCCTGATTGATGAACTCGGCGGCCAGGATATCGCCGGTGTCCACGTGGATACCGTCCTTGTAGCGTTGCTCGTAGAGCACCGCGAAACGATCCCCGGCGCGGATATCCAGGGCGAAGTCCAGGTCCCAGGCGAACATGGCCGCCAGGCTCAGGATCTGGCCCGGGTTCAGGCCGGCTCCGATGCCGGCGTTCCAGAAATTGGAGTTGACCTCGGCCTGGGCGTACTGGGTCCTGTGCTCCAGCTCGGCGCTGATGATGCGGCTGTGCAAGCTGTCGCCGGTCTGCCTGATCTCCAGGGTGCGGGCGGCGTCCAGCGGGTAGCTCAAGGCCTTGAACTGGCCTCGCTTGTCGAGGAAAAAGGTCAGTCGTTCGCCGGGGTGGATCTTCTTCAGTTGCTCGGCGTCGGCTCCCAACTGGCTGATGTCGTGCAGCAGGCTCGAGGACAGTCCGTTGCGGGCAAAGATGGACGACAGGGTGTCGCCGGCGCTGATGCGCACCACCAGCTCCCGGGCATGCAGGCTGTCGTCGGCGAGGGGGCGATCTTCCACCTCCAGGGGCAGGGGCTGGCGCGCTTGCGTCACCGGCCGTTCGGCCTGGTCGCGGCTGGCCAGGGCCGATTCGGTCGGCGCCATGGCCAGCAACGCCATGGCGGTGCTCAGGGCGCCGATGGCGATCTGGTGGCCGCGGGGCAAGAGTTTGAATATTCTGATTACGGGCATGCTGTGCTCTTCCCTGAATTCCGCGGGGATTTTACAAGCTTTCCAATTTCTCCGCCATTCCAGTAATATGCCTTCCTTGATTTGTTTGGGTCGTCCTTGATAGCTGTCGTGATGGCGCCGCGGCGCTTTGCCCTGTTCCGGTAAAGCGGATCGCCCGCCGGATCGGTGGAGCCCCCGCCGGCAGTTATTCGGGCTTACAGCACAGGAGTATAGTCGTCATGTCCCAGCTGGAAGCGGCATTAGCGGAAATAAAGCGTGGTGCCGAAGAGATACTGGTTGAAGAAGAACTGGTCGCAAAACTGAAGGAAGGCCGTCCGCTGCGGATCAAGCTGGGCATGGATCCCACGGCGCCGGATATCCATCTGGGGCACACCGTTATTCTGAACAAGCTGCGTCAGTTTCAGGATCTGGGCCATGAGGTCTTGCTGCTTATCGGTGACTTCACCGCCCAGGTCGGGGATCCCAGTGGCAAGAACAGCACCCGCCCGCCGCTGACCCCGGAGCAGGTGGCGGACAACGCCAAGACCTACGCCGAGCAGGCCTTCAAGGTGCTGGACCCGCACAAGACCCAGATCGTCTACAACTCCAGCTGGCTGGGCGAACTGGGTGCCACCGGCATGATCAAGCTTGCTTCCAAGCTGACGGTGGCCCGCATGCTGGAACGGGACGACTTCAAGAAGCGCTACACCTCCGGTCAGTCCATCGCCATCCACGAATTCATGTACCCGCTGCTGCAGGGCTACGATTCGGTGGCGCTGAAGGCGGACGTGGAGCTGGGCGGCACCGATCAGAAGTTCAACCTGCTGATGGGCCGCGAGCTGCAGAAGGACGCGGGCCAGTCGCCCCAGGTGGTGCTGACCATGCCGCTGCTGGAAGGGCTCGATGGGGTCAAGAAGATGTCCAAGTCCGCCGGCAACTACATAGGGGTGGACGAGGCACCGGAGCAGATGTTCGGCAAGATCATGTCCCTGTCCGACGAGCTGATGTGGCGCTACTTCGAACTGCTGTCCCGCCGCAGCCTGGAAGAACTGGCCGAGCTGCGCCGGCAGGTGGCCGAAGGTGCCAACCCGCGCGACATCAAGATACTGCTGGCCAAGGAGATCATCACCCGCTACCACAGCGAGGCGGCGGCCGAGCAGGCGCATCAGGATTTTGTGCTGCGCTTCCAGAAGAACGCCATTCCCGAGGACCTGCCGGAGGTGACCCTGCAGGCGGGGGTTGAGGGCATTGCCATTGCCAACCTGCTGAAGGACGCCGGCCTGGTGGATTCCACCTCCGAAGCGCTGCGCATGATCAGGCAGGGGGCGGTCAAGGTGGACGGCGACAAGCTGGACGACGGCAAGCTGCTGGTACAGCCCGGCCAGGCCGTATACCAGGTGGGCAAGCGCAAGTTCGCCCGGGTGACCGTTGCCTGAGTAGGGTGCCGGGACTGATAAGCCGAAACAGGGCAGGCCCATGGGCCTGCCCTGTTGTTTTTTTGGTGTTACGCCTCCCCCCTCGCTCTTTACCCCTCACCGGGTCAGCGAGAAGGCCGGCAGCGACAGGTGCCAGCGGATGGCGGCCACTCGCAGGGCGAAGGTGCCCAGCATGCCAGCCAGGGTGGCCAGCAAGGGGGTGACGCCCAGGGCCAGGGTGCCGGTATAGAGAATACCCCCCAGGATGCAGGCGGTGGCGTAGATTTCCCGCTGCAGCACCATGGGCACCTCCCGGGCCAGCACGTCGCGGATCATGCCGCCGGCCACCCCGGTGATGACCCCCATCACCACCGCCACCATGCCCGAGGTACCGTGGGCCAGGGCCTTTTCGGTGCCGATCACGGTAAAGAGCGCCAGGCCGAAGGCATCGGCCAGGGGCAGTATGTACCAGGGCAGTCGCCGTGGCAGCCGGGCGAGGTACTGGCCCAGCAGGGCGGTGGCCAGTATCACCCACAGATAGGTGGTGTCCGCCACCCAGAACACCTGCTCGGCGCCGATGATCAGATCCCGGATGGTGCCGCCGCCGATGGCGGTCACCGCCGCCAGCACTATCACGCCAAAGCCGTCCATGCGCAGCCGGCCCGCCACCAGCACGCCGGAAAAGGCGAACACGGCGGTGCCGAACAAATCACTCCAGTAAAATACCGCATCGACCAGGGGCAGCATGGCTCTCTATCTCGCAGAAAAGGGGCGCATTGTATAGAGGCGCCCCGTCGAACACAATCACCCTCATTCTGCCCGGGCCCGGTCCAGTTGCCGGCACAGCTGGCGGATGCCTTCGGGAGTACGGGGGGTGAAACGGTGCAGCAGGTCTGCGTCCACCGTCAGCAGGCGCTCCCCCTGCACCGCCCGCAGGGCGGGCCATTGGTGCCAGAGGGCCAGTTCCTGCTCGTTCGAGGCCAGTATCACTTCGGGATCCCGGGCCAGCACGAACTCGGCGTTCAACTGGGGGTAAGGGGCGGGGCTGTCGGCCATGACGTTGACCCCGCCGCACAGGCGGATCGCCTGGCCCATCCAGGTGCCGTCGTTGACCGACATCAGCGGGGCCGAGCCCAACTGGTAGAACACCGACACCGGTCGGACGCCCTGGTAGCGTTGCGCCAGCGCGTCCAGCTGCTGCAGGTAATGCGCCGCTACCGCCCTGGCCTGCCGCCGCTGGCCGGTCAGTTCTCCCAGATAGATCAGTTCCTCGGCCAGATCCTGCAGCCGCAGCGGTTCGGAATAGGCCACCGGTATACCGAGGCGGAGCAGCGGCTGCACCTGCACCTGCTGGGCGCTGCGCCAGGCCAGCACCAGATCCGGCTGCAGCGCCAGTATCCGCTCCAGGTTGAGAGAGCGGTAATTGGCGATCCGGGGCAGGGCCAGGGCAGCGGGCGGATAGTCGCTGGCCTCGTCGACGGCGACGACCCGGGGGCCGGCACCGATGGCGAACAGCATCTCGGTGATATGGGGGCTCAGGCTGACGATGCGGCGGGCCGGCTCGGCGGCCTGGACGGCGCCGCACAGCATGAACAGCAGTAACAACCTAGCCATGGTAGAGGGGAACCAGCAGCCAGGCCCAGGCCAGGGACAGCCAGAACAGCAGGGCGATCGCCAGCCGGCCCAGCAGGGCCCGCACCTGAGCCTCGGTGAGGTATTGCTTGCTGCCGAGCTTGGGGTAGTACTCGGTGGCGTCGCTGTAGCGGCGGGGCCCGCCCAGGGTGGCGTCCACCCCGGCGGCGGCCACCGCCAGCAGTCGGCCGGCGGCGGGCCAGGGCCAGAGCCGGCCCTGGGGCCAGGCGCGGATGGCGCGCAACGAGCCCGGATAGAGTGTCAGGGTCAGGGCCAGCAACTGGAACGGCAGCCAGGCCATGGCCCGGTACAGGTGGGAGGGAACCAGGCCGAAGGCCCGCCACGACGTCAGCTTCACCGGCCAGGCCTGGACACAAAGGCGCAGCAGGGCGAACAGCAGGGCGGCGTAGACGCCGCCGGCCAGGTACCAGCACAGCAGGGCGAAATCCCCGGCCAGGCGCAGCAGGGCCACCTCCGCCACCGCCTTATGCAGCCCCAGGGGGGAGAGGGGATCCGTCCGGCGCAGGCACAGGGGTGCCAGGGTCAGCCGTGCCAGGGGTCTCTGCTCGTCCACCTGCCGCAGGCAGCGGGGCAGGGCGCGGGCCAGTCGGCCCAGGTCCAGGCAGCACCACAGCAGCAGGGGCTCCAGCAGCGACGGCCAGGGCGCCAGCACCGCCAGCGCCCAGTAGCCGGCCGCCAGGGGCAACAGCAGGCAGAACAGCAGGGCCAGGCCGGCCCCGTGCAGGTAGCGGGCGCCATAGTGCTCGCCGTTGAGGCGGCCGCCGAGCCGAGCCAGGCCGCCGACCAGGGCGAGCTGCACCCTGCCCGGGGGCAGGGCCAGGTTGAGCAACAGGGCCAGGCTGAGCAGGGTGAGCGGATGTTCCAGCAGGGCGGGCATGGGGGATCAGCCTTGCAGCCGTTCCACCATGGCCAGCACCATGGCCGAGGAATGGCGGGCCGCCACTTCCAGGAAGGCCTCGAAGGACTGGGCCTGCTCCTTGCCGGCGATGTCGGACAGGGCGCGCACCACCACGAAGGGTACCTGGAACTGGTGACATACCTGGGCGATGGCGGCGGCCTCCATTTCGCAGGCCTTCATCAGGGGAAACGCGGTCACCGCCTTGCTCAGTTGATCTTCCCGATGCATAAATTGATCGCCGGTGCAGATCAGGCCCACCGCCGAGCGGATGTCCTGCTGCCCGGCCAGGCATTCCCGGGCCAGGGCGATCAGGGCGGGATCGGCGGCAAAGGCGGCTGGCTGCTGGGCCATCTGTCCCATCTCGTAGCCGAAGGCGGTCACGTCCACATCGTGGAAACGCACCTCGTCGGAGATCACCACGTCGCCCACGTGCAGCGTCGGATCGAAGCCGCCGGCGGAGCCGGTGTTGATCACGCAGGCAGGGGAGAAGCGTTCGAGCAGCAGGGTGGTGGCCACACTGGCGGCCACCTTGCCGATGCCGGAGCGGGTGATCACCACCTCCCTGCCGGCCAGTTGGCCCTGGTAGAACTCGCAGCCCGCCACGCTGGTGGTTTTTGCCTGCGCCAGCCGGGATCTGAGTTCGGCCACTTCCTGCTCCATGGCGCCGATAATGCCGATAGTCATAAGGGATTCTCCCGTAACGAAAAAGATGGACGGGAGTGTACCACTATCCGATGGAAAGGCCGATCGGCGATCTGTGTGGGCAGTTGGCTGTGCAAGAGGCTGCCTGAAGCCTGTGTATCCGGCCAGGGCGTGTCGGTGGAGGTGGTCCTGCTGACGCTTCGTTGAGTCGTTACCGACAATCGTCGCACTTCCGGGGGAAGGCAACAGAAACAACAAGGCCGCTCGATGAGCGGCCTTGGAGAACGGCGCTGACGGGGTTCAGAGCCCGATATAATCCATGATGCCTTCGGCGGCCTTGCGACCTTCGGCGATGGCGGTCACCACCAGGTCGGAGCCGCGCACGGCGTCACCGCCGGCGAAGATCTTGGGATTGCTGGTCTGGAAGGCGAAGTCGCTCTGCTCGGGGGCGATGATGCGTCCCCACTTGTCGGCCTCGATGCCATACTCCTTCAGCCAGGGCTGATCGTGAGGCTGGAAGCCGAACGCCATGATCACCGCATCGGCGGCCAGAACCTGCTCGGAGCCGGGCACCGGCTCGGGGCGGCGGCGGCCGTTGGCATCGGGCTCGCCCAACTGGGTGGTGACCACTTCCACGCCGGTGACCTTGCCGTAGTCGTCCACCTGGATGCCGGTGGGCTGCAGGTTGAACATGAAGTTCACCCCTTCCTCCCGGGCGTTCTGCACCTCGCGACGGGAACCGGGCATGTTGGCCTCGTCCCGGCGATAGGCACAGACCACGTGCTCGGCGCCCTGGCGGATGGAGGTCCGCACACAGTCCATGGCGGTGTCGCCGCCGCCCAGCACCACCACCCGCTTGCCGCTCATGTCGATGTAGTCGGCCGCCTGCTTCTCGAAGCCCAGCAGCCGGTTGGCGTTGGAGATCAGGAAGGGCAGGGCGTCGTACACGCCATTGGCGTCTTCGTTGGCCAGGCCACCGCGCAGGTACTTGTAGGTGCCCACGGCGAGGAAGACGGCGTCGTAGTCGTCCAGCAGGGTCTGGAAGCCGATATCCTTGCCGACTTCGGTTTCCAGGCGGAATTCCACGCCCATCTCGGTGAAGATCTCCCGGCGCCGGCTCATGACCGACTTCTCCAGCTTGAAGGCGGGGATACCGAAGGTCAGCAGGCCGCCGATTTCCGGATAGCGGTCGAACACCACCGGGGTGACGCCGTTGCGCACCAGGATGTCGGCACAGGCCAGGCCGGCGGGGCCGGCACCGATGATGGCGACCTTGCGATCGGTCTTGATCACCTTGGACATGTCAGGGCGCCAGCCCATCTCGAACGCCTTGTCGGTGATGTACTTTTCGATGTTGCCGATGGTCACGGCACCGAACTGATCGTTGAGGGTGCAGGAGCCTTCGCACAACCTGTCCTGGGGGCAGACCCGGCCGCACACCTCGGGCAGGCTGTTGGTCTGGTGACACAGGTCCGCCGCCTCGAAGATGCGTCCCTCGTTGGCCAGTTTCAGCCAATTGGGGATGTAGTTGTGTACCGGGCACTTCCACTCGCAGTAGGGGTTGCCGCAATCCAGGCAGCGATCGGCCTGCATCTGGGCCTGGCTGTCGGAAAAGGGCTCGTAGATCTCCACGAACTCGATCTTGCGGGTGCCGATGGCCTTCTTGGGCGGATCGACACGTTGTACGTCTATAAACTGAAATACGTTCTGGCTCATCACAATCTTCCTTTACTGCGCATGGACCCGCAGCTCTGCGGTAGAGCGGCTCTGGTGGCCCAGCAGGGATTTCACATCGCTGGATTTCGGCTTGACCAGCTTGAACTTGGGCAGGTAATGGCTGAAGTTGGCCAGTATCTCCTGCGCCCGGTCACTACCGGTTTCCTGCAGATGTTGGGTGATGATGCCGCGCAGGTGCTCCTGATGGATCACCAGCTCGTCCAGTTCCAGCAACTCGACCAGCTCATGGTTGGTCTTGAGGTGGAAGTCATCCTCTTCATCCAGCACATAGGCGAAGCCTCCGGTCATGCCGGCGGCGAAGTTGACGCCGGTGCGACCCAGTACGGTGACGATGCCGCTGGTCATGTATTCACAGCCGTTGTCGCCCAGGCCTTCCACCACGGCGATGGCGCCGGAGTTGCGCACCGCGAAACGTTCGCCGGCTCGGCCGGCCACGTAGAGGTGACCGCCGGTGGCGCCGTACAGGCAGGTGTTGCCCACCAGGGTGGCTTCATGGGACGCGAAGGCCACGCCCACATGGGACTTGATCACCAGCTTGCCGCCGGTCATGCCCTTGCCCACGTAGTCGTTGGCGTCGCCGGTCAGGATCATTTCCAGGCCGCCGGCGTTCCACACCCCGAAACTCTGTCCGGCGGTGCCGTCCAGGTGGATGCGGATGGGATCCGCCGCCATGCCCTGGTTGCCGTGGCGCTTGGCGATCTCGCCGGACAGGCGGGCGCCCACCGAGCGGTCGGTGTTGCGGATGCTGTAGTAGAAGTCGCCACCACTGCTGGTTTCCACCGCCTTCAGGGCGTCTTCGGTCATCTTCAGGTTGAGCGGACCCTTGTCGAAGCTGGGGTTCGACTCCTGGCAGAACACCGCCAGGCCCGGCTTGGGCTCGGGCTTGGCCAGGATACCGGAGAGATCCAGCTTCTGCTGCTTGGCGGTGATGCCGGGCAGCACCTCGAGCAGGTCGGTGCGGCCGATCAGATCGGTCAGCTTGGCCACGCCCAGTTGCGCCATCAGCTCGCGGGTTTCCTCGGCGATGAACCTGAAGTAGTTTTCCACCATTTCGGGCAGGCCGAGGAAGTGGTCCTTGCGCAGTTTTTCATCCTGGGTGGCCACGCCGGTGGCGCAGTTGTTCAGGTGGCAGATACGCAGGTACTTGCAGCCCAGGGCCACCATGGGGCCGGTACCGAAGCCGAAGCTCTCGGCGCCGAGGATGGCAGCCTTGATGATGTCCAGGCCGGTCTTGAGACCGCCGTCCACCTGCAGCCGTACCTTGTGGCGCAGGCCGTTGGAAACCAGTGCCTGCTGGGTCTCGGCCAGGCCCAGCTCCCAGGGGGAGCCGGCGTACTTGACCGAGGTCAGCGGGCTGGCGCCGGTGCCGCCGTCGTAGCCGGAGATGGTGATCAGATCCGCGTAGGCCTTGGCCACGCCGGTGGCGATGGTGCCCACCCCGGGCTCGGACACCAGCTTGACCGACACCATGCAGCTCGGGTTGATCTGCTTGATGTCGAAGATCAACTGGGCCAGATCCTCGATGGAGTAGATGTCGTGGTGCGGCGGCGGCGAGATCAGGGTCACGCCCGGCACCGCATAACGCAGCTTGGCGATCTCGGCCGTTACCTTGTGGCCGGGCAACTGGCCGCCCTCGCCGGGCTTGGCGCCCTGGGCCACCTTGATCTGGATGACCTCGGCATTCATCAGGTAGTGCGGGGTCACCCCGAAGCGGCCGGAGGCCACCTGCTTGATCTTGGAGTTCTTCAGGCTGTTGAAGCGGCGTGGATCCTCGCCACCCTCGCCGGAGTTGCTCTGGCCGCCCAGGCGGTTCATGGCGATGGCCAGGGCCTCGTGGGCCTCGGGGCCCAGGGCGCCGATGGACATGGCGGCACTGTCGAAGCGCGGGAACAGATCCTGCGCCGGCTCCACCTGATCCAGGCCGATGCCCTGGCCGTTGTCCTTCAGGGTAAAGAGGTCGCGCAGCATGGCCACGGGCCGCTCATTCACCAGCCTGGCGTAGGTCTTGTAGTCGTCGTAGCTGCCGGAACGTACCGCCTGCTGCAGGCTGTTGACCACGTCCGGGTTGTAGCTGTGGTACTCGCCGTCGTGCACGTACTTGAGCAGGCCGCCCTGGTTCAGCGGCTTGCGGGCAAGCCAGGCCACCCGGCTCAGGTTGAACAGATCCTGCTGGAAGTCCTCGAAGCTGGCACCCTGCACCCGGCTGGACACGCCCTTGAAGCACAGGTCCACCACGTCCTGGTGCAGGCCGATGGCCTCGAACAGCTGGGAGCAGCGGTAGGAGGCGACGGTGCTGATGCCCATCTTGGACATCACCTTGTACAGCCCCTTGTTGATGCTGTTGCGGAAGTTGAGCACGGCTTCGCGCAGGGGCATCTTGAGTACGCCGTCTTCCACCATGCGGCCCAGGGTTTCATAGGCCAGGTAGGGATAGATGGCGGTGGCGCCGAAGCCGAGCAAGACCGCGAACTGGTGCGGATCCCGGGTGCTGGCGGTTTCCACTATGATGTTGGAGTCGCAGCGCAGGTTGTTCTCGACCAGGGTGCGCTGCACCGCGCCCACCGCCATGGCGGCCGGGATCGGCAGCTTGTCCTTACTGATGTGGCGGTCGGTCAGCACCAGCAGCACGGTGCCATCCTGTACCGCGGCCTTGGCCTCGGCACAGAGACGTTCGATGGCTGCCTTGAGACCTTCTTCCGGCGCGAAGTTCAGATCCAGAATATGGTGCTTGTGGTGGGTCTGCTCCAGCTCCAGCAACTGATGGAAGTCGGAATAGAGCAGGATCGGCGACTCGAACTGTACCCGGTGGGCGTGGCCGTGGGTCTCGTTGAACACGTTCTGCTCGCGGCCGATCAGGGTGGCCAGGGACATGACGTGGTTTTCCCGCAACGGATCGATGGGCGGGTTGGTCACCTGGGCAAACATCTGACGGAAGTAGTCATAGACCGAGCGGGCCCGGCTGGACAGCACCGCCATGGGGGCGTCGTCACCCATGGAGCCGACCGCTTCCTGGCCGTTCTCGCCCATCACCCGGATCACCTGATCCAGCTCCTCCATGGAGTAGCCGAACAGCTTCTGGTAGGTGCGCAGGGAAGTCTGGTCCAGTTCGCACTGGCCGGCCTTGTCGTCGGGCAGATCCTCGAAGCGGGTCAGGCGGCGCTTGTGCTTGGTCATCCACTCCTTGTAGGGGTGGCGGGTCTTGAGGTCGTCGTCGATCTCGAAGCTGGTCCAGATCTTGGAGGTATAGGTATCGACCACGAACAGCTCGCCGGGGCCGACCCGGCCTTTCTCCAGCACCTCGTCCGGGGTGTAGTCCCAGATGCCGATTTCGGAGGCCAGGGTAATAAAGCCATCCTTGGTGCGCACGAAGCGGGCTGGGCGCAGGCCGTTGCGATCCAGGGCGCAGGCGGCGAAGCGTCCGTCGGACATGACGATGCCGGCGGGGCCGTCCCAGGGCTCCATGTGCATGGAGTTGAAGTCGTAGAAGGCGCGCAGATCCTCGTCCATGGACGGGTTCTTCTGCCAGGCGGGCGGGATCAGCATGCGCATGGCGCGGAACAGGTCCATGCCGCCGGCCAGGAAGAGTTCCAGCATGTTGTCCAGGCTGGAGGAGTCGGAGCCCTGGGTATTGACGAAGGGAGCGGCGTCGTGCAAGTCCGGCAGCAGCGGTGAGGCGAACTTGTAGGCGCGGGCCTGGGCCCACTGGCGGTTGCCGCCGATGGTATTGATCTCGCCGTTATGGGCCAGAAAGCGGAACGGCTGCGCCAGGGGCCAGCGCGGCTGGGTGTTGGTGGAGAAGCGCTGGTGGAACACGCAGATGGCGGACTGCATGCGGATGTCGGCCAGATCCAGGTAGAAGCGCGGCAGATCCGCGGGCATGCACAGGCCCTTGTAGGTCATCACCAGGTTGGACAGGCTGACCACATAGAAATAGTCGTCGTTGATCCGCTTTTCGATGCGGCGGCGCACGATATAGAGGCGGCGCTCCAGATCCTTGGCGACCCAGCCGGTGGGGGCATTGACGAACACCTGCTCGATACGGGGCAGGGAGGCCTTGGCGATCTCGCCCAGCACGCCGGTATTGACCGGCACTTCGCGCCAGCCGACCAGGCTCAGGGTTTCCCGTTCCAGCTCTTCGTTGACGATCTGCCGGGCCTGTTCGGCCAGCACCGGATCCGGGTTGAGGAACAGCATGCCGACCGCGTACTTGCGGCCCAGGTTCCATCCTTTGTCTTCCGCCACGGCGCGGAAGAAACTATCGGGTTTTTGCATCAACAGGCCGCAACCGTCGCCGGTTTTGCCATCGGCGGCGATACCGCCCCGGTGTTGCATGCGATCCAACGCCGAAATCGCGAGTCGGACAAGCTTATGGCTGGCTTCGCCTTCTGTGTGGGCGATTAGGCCGAAACCACAGTTATCCTTCTCAAGCGCGGGGTCATAAAGAGACATTGCATTCCTCCATTGCTCAAGCCGTTGGGCCGAGCGACTACTTTTGTCAGCACGACATGCTCTGAAGCGTCCGTTGCCATTGGTGGCTAATTTACCAAACTATAGAGATTTTTTTGTGAGGTCAATTAAAGAAACAATGCCCTAAGTGGCTGTTCAACATGACCCGGAGTAGGATATTTCAATGAAAAACCCAGTTGTTTGGTTATAAATCTTACATATATGGTTATTTTCGATACTTTATCTTGGTTATCCGAATGTTGCAGGATAATATAAAATACAACGTTTTTTGTTGTTTTTTTACAACACTTTGCTGGCAAGCTTTGAGCTGGCTCGCAATTTTTACCCCCGCAGCGGCCGCCCCCGGACGAGGGCGGAAAAGAAAATCCTTTTACATCATGTGCTTATAAATTCATTTTTAATGCATAATATTTCTTTTTCTAGTCGTTGGCAACCTGAAATGGCGTCCCTGACATAAAGTTACCTGTTGGCCGACAACGACGATCCCCGTTCAGGGCCCGGATGGGCTTCGTTTGTCCCATACCCGGCATGACAGCCCGCCCCTAAGCCGGTATCCTGCCTCCTTGCCGTTGTTGACAGGACAAGAGTCGATGAAACCCATAAAGACCTGGGCCCAATATTACGTTGATCTGATGACCAAGCTGGGCATAGTGCGTTTCAGCATGCTGCTGGCGGCTTGCATCATCCTGCTGGCCATCTTTATCCAGGTGGGGGTGACCCTGTTCCTGCGCGGCTCGGTCGAATCCATCGACCTGGTGCGCTCCATCTTCTTCGGCCTGCTGGTGACTCCCTGGGCGGTGTACTTCCTGTCGGTGGTGGTGGATCAGCTGGAGGACTCGCGCCAGCGGCTCAGCCGGCTGGTGCAGCGGCTGCAGCAGATGCGGGAGCGGGATCTGGAGCTCAACGGCGAATTGCAGGAAAAGATACAGCTGCTCAACCGCCAGATAGAGGAAACCCACAGGGCGGAGGCGGCCCGTCAGCAGGCCATCGAGGATCTGGAGGCCGAAGTCTACCAGCGGGAAAAGGCGCAGATGGAATCCCAGGAGCGTTCCGCCCTGCTGCGCTCCTTTATCGATACCTCGCCGGATCTGGTGTACTACCGCAATGAGCTGGAGGAGTTTTCCGGCTGCAACAGGGCGATGGAGAACCTGCTCGGCCGGCAGGAGAAGGAGCTGATCGGACTGACCCCCCATGACGTCTACCCGGAAGACGTGGCGGAAAAGGTGGTGGAAACCGACAAGGAGGTGTTCGCCCGCAACGAGAGCCAGACCTACGAGCAATGGCTGCAGTACCCGGACGGCCGCCGGGCCTGTTTCGAGCTGCGCAAGGTGCCCTTTTTCGATCGCAACGGCAAGCGGCTGGGCCTGCTCGGCTTCGGCCGCGACATCACCGAGCGCAAGCGCTACCAGGAGGAGCTGGAAAAGGCCAGCCGCGACAAGACCACCTTTATCTCCACCATCAGCCATGAACTGCGCACCCCGCTCAACGGCATAGTGGGCCTGAGCCGGATCCTGCTGGCTACCGAACTCAGTCCCGAGCAGCGCCAGCACCTCAAGACCATCCATTTCAGCGCCGTCACCCTGGGCAATATCTTCAACGACATCATCGATCTGGACAAGCTGGATCGCAGCCGGCTGGAGCTGGCGCCGGAGCCGATGGACTTTCCCGGTTTCCTCGACGATCTGGAGAGCCTGGCCCGGCTGCAGGCGGAGCAGAAGGGGCTCTACCTGCACTTCGACCGGGACGGCGACATGCCCGAATGGATACTGGCCGACGGCACCCGGCTGCGCCAGGTGTTGTGGAACCTGGTGGGCAACGCGGTCAAGTTCACCGACGACGGCGGCGTCACCATCCGCTGCATGGCCGACGAACTGGCCCCGGGCCAGGTGACCCTGCGCTTCGATATCGAGGATACCGGCATCGGCATCCCGGCGGAGCTGCAGCAGAAGATCTTCGCCCTCTACTTCCAGATCGAAGGCAAGAAGCACGCCACCGGCACCGGCATCGGCCTGGCGGTGTCCCAGCAGCTGGTGGACGCCATGCACGGCACCATAGAGCTGGACAGCGAGCCGGGAGAGGGCTCCTGCTTCAGCGTCACCATCACTGTGCCCACCGCCCGGGCGCCGGTGGAGGATCCGGCCCTGTCCCGGCTGCCCTGCCTGTCGGTGCTGTTGGTGGAGGATGTCGAGCTCAACATCACGGTCGCCTGCGCCCTGCTGGAAAAGCTGGGGCACAGGGTCACGGTGGCCCGGGACGGGGCCGAAGCCTTTGCCTTGCTGGCCGGACAGGCCTTCGACCTCGTCTTCCTAGACATCCAGTTGCCGGACATGACCGGCTTCGATATCGCGGCCCGGCTGCGGGACGAAGCGCGGGAGAACCATCAGTCCTTGCCGCCCCTGGTGGCCTTGACCGCCAACCTGATCAGCGACAAGCAGCAGTACCTGGCCAAGGGCATGGACGACGCCATCAGCAAGCCCCTCTCCTCCAAGGCCATCAAGGGGGTGCTGGCCCGCTTCTTCGCCCATCGGCCCCAGCCGGTGGCGATGGCGGCACCCGCCGCCGGGACGGAGGAGGGCGGAGTGCTGGATCTGGTTTTTCTGGAAGACTACGTGGAAACGGTCGGCGCCCTGACCCTGCTGTCCAGCGTCGAATTGCTGGAGGACATGGCAGGCGGCTATCTGGCGCGGCTCAATCAATTTATGGCGGAAAAGCGGCAGCAGGACATCGTCGATGAAGCCCACAAGATCAAGGGCGCGGCCGGCTCGGTGGGACTGAAGCGGGTGCAGCAGCTGGCCCAGCGCATCCAGAGTCCCGAGCTGCCCGACTGGTGGCAGCAGCTGGATGCCTGGGGCGAGGAACTGAACCGGCTGCTGCCCGCCGATCTGGCGATCTTGCGACACTGGCTGGAGAACAGAGCATGAGTCTTTATCGGGAACTGATCTTGGGCGAACGGTGGCAGGGAGAGGCCGGGGAAACACCGCTGGAGGCGATAGAGGCGGATCGCAGCCGCATAGTGCAGTGCTCGCCGGTGCGCCGGCTGCAGCAGAAGACCCAGGTGTTTCCTCTCGACGTCAAGGCGTCGGTGCGCAGCCGCCTGACCCACTCCCTGGAGGTCAAGGAAACCGGGCGGCAACTGGCGCTGCGGGTGCTGCCCGGGATTGAGCAGGAGGTGGACAAGGAAGCCTTTATCAGCCTGGTGGAGATGGCCTGCCTGCTGCACGACGTGGGCAATCCGCCCTTCGGCCATTTCGGCGAGGTGGTGATCGTCGATTGGCTCGGCTCACGCCTGCCGGCGCTGTTCCGCCAGGCGGTGGGCAAGGGCTCCCGCCAGTGGCCCATGCTGATGGCGGATCTGCGCCAGTTCGAGGGCAATGCCCAGAGCCTGCGGCTGCTGCACAGCCTGCAGGGACTGGATCTGACCCTGAGCCAGCTCGCCGCCCTGCAGAAATACGTGCGCGGCGCCTACCAGCGCCGGACCGCTGGGCTCTGGCAGCAAAAGCCGGGACATTTCTTCAGCGAGCGTCCCCTGGTGCAACAGATCCGGATCCGTTTTCCGAGCACCGCCCGGGGCCGTTATCCGCTCACCTACCTGATGGAGGCGGCCGACGACATGGCCTATGGGGTGGCCGATCTGGAAGACGCGGTGGACAGGGGGGTGCTCAGCCTGGCGGAGCTGGAGCAGGCACTGCTGAGCGAGGGCAACGACTACCTCAAATCCCGCTGGCAAGAGGCCGTGGTGGATGAACCCGGCTTTTTCAGCCGCTTCCGCCAGGGCATCAACCGGGATCTGCTGACCCTGGTGAGCGACCAGTACCTGCGGCACCACCAGGCCATCCTCGACGGGATACATGATGCTCCCCTGCTGGCGGTGGAGGAAGCTCCGGCCCAGGCGCTGCAATGGCTGAAGGAGTTCGCCCACCGACGGGTGTTCAAGCGACGGGAGGTGGAGGCGTTGGAGTTGTCCGGCTTTGCCGCCCTCAAGGGGGTGCTGGAGGCCTTCGCCCCCCTGCTGGCGCTGCCGGCGGCGGAGTTCACCACACTGGACAGCCGTCAGGACGCCAACGGCCTGGTATTGCGCCGGCTTTATCATCGGCTGCCGCCCCGCCATCTGGCTGCCTACCGGCGGGACAGCAGGGGGGCGGCCTACTTCGAAAAGGAACTCGAACGGGAGTGGTACTTCCGGGTCCGGCTGTTGCTGGATTTCGTCAGTGGCATGACCGACACTTATGTCCTGGAGGAATACCGCCTGCTGTGCGGCTTCCAGGGCTGAGCCGTCCACCGGTACCATGGATCCGGTGACTGCCGCTGCCCGCACCCTGGGGGCGGCATGGCAGTCGAGGTGGTGGCTCAGGCATGTCGTGGGGGTATCCGAGGGAACCTGAACATGCGCTACCTGATATTGAGTTGTTCACTGTTTCTGAGTGCTCTGGTGCAGGCTTCCGGCCCCGTGATGGTGATGCATCGGGTGGCCTCCGGCGAAAGCTGGCAGTCCCTGGCCGGCCGCTATCAGGTGAGTGAGCGAACACTGCGGATGGAGTTCAACCGGGAGCGCTTCCTGACGCCCCTGGCCGCCGGCGACTGGATTTGGGTGCCGGACAGGCCACCCTTGCCGAGCCGCATCGAGGCTCCCGCTTCCGAGCCCTTTTCCCCGAATCCGCAAACCCTTCCGGTGGCGACGACCGAGCTGCCGCAGTTGGGGCCGCCGGATCCCGCCGCCGCGCCCAAGAGCGACCAGCTGTTGCTGGCCATCGCCAGCGCCGCCAAGGCCGCTGCTACCGATGAGCTGGACAAGTTCGTGGAGCAACAGAGCCATCACCTCGCCGACGACACCCTGTCCTTCGGGACCCGCCAACTGACCGCCTTGCCCTGGCTGAATCCCGAGGACTGGGAATGGGATTACCAGTTGCCCCTGTTCAATAAGGAGCCTCGCCTGAACAGCCGCATGGCCTTGCCACTGGCGTCACAACTGCACAGTGAGCTGGGCGTGGACTATCGGGAAGAACGGCTGACCTATCAATTGGGAGTGCACTATCGCCGCGGTCTGACCGCAGAGGTGGCGGGGCATCTGGAGCCGGTTATCGATTACCAGGAACAGTCCGCCCACCGGCGGGCAGGCTTGTTGTTGTTTCTGAGCCACCCCGACTGGGCTCTGGGAGGAGTCCAGTATCGCCCTCTGTCCGGCTGGCGGGAAGACGATGGCGGGGGGGAGCGACCGGCGGCGGGACGACAGTGGTTTGCGGAAGGTCGGCTTGGATTCCTGCCCGGGCTCAGCCTGTCTGGTCAGCAATACCAGTGGCAGGGGCGGCGGCTCAGTCTGTTTGGCAGCGGCGACAGGCACAAGGCGGCAACATCCCGTCAATGGTCGCTCAACTATACGCCCTGGCGCATCTTCCGCCTGCAAAGCGCCCTGCTCAGCAACAGTAAGGACAAGTTTGAAACCAGGATAAGGCTGGGCATAGAGTTGCCCTTGTTGATGGCGCCGGGTCAGTGGTGGCAGAGCCCGGAGCATGGTTTGCGCTACGATCGCCATCAGCCCCTGCAGTATCACCAGGTGATGGTACTGGAGCACAGATAAGGGACTTGCCGAGGGTTACAGCCGGGTGTAGTCGCTGTTGGCGATACTGGCCGGGGTTTCCTTCTGTAGCAGGGTCAGCAGCAGTATGGCACGGGTATCGCCGTCGGCTTCCTGGTAGATGGCCTCCAGGCCGGCAAAGGGCCCCTGGCTTATCTGCACCGGCTCGCCGCATTTGGGCAGGTCGCTCAGCTTTTCCCGCAGTTCGTCACTGTCCGAGCGACACATCAGTTCATAGACCAGCTCAGAAGGAACCACGCAGGGCAGGGCGCCGAAGCGGACCAGGTTGCGAATGCCGCGGGTGGAGCTGATGGTGGTGGAGCTGGTGAGCTCCAGATCGGCGCGTACGAACAGATAGCCGGGAAACAGGGCTTCGGTGCGGGTGACCCTTTTCCCGCGGACGATTTTCTGGACTTCCACGAAGGGGTAGAAGGCTTCTATTTCCTGGTTGCTCAGGTTCTGCAGCGCCCTGCTTTCTTCCCGGGGCCGGCAATGGGCCAGATACCACTTTTGCATAGAACACCCTGGCTCATGGTTTAAAGGATCATTATGACAGTACAAATAAAAAAGGCCACGGCTCGCCGTGACCTTGCTGTCTTTGTGAGCGGGGCTTACCAGCCCTTGACCACGCCGCCCTTGAACAGTTCCAGGGCCGCCTGGTACACCTCTTCGCTCTGGTAGGCCTTGACGAAGGTCTGCACCCGCTCGTCGTTTTGGTTGTCTTCCCGGGCCACGATCAGGTTGACGTAGGGGGAGTCCTTGTCTTCCACGAACAGGCCGTCGCGGGTCGGCAACAGGTCGATCTGGGAAGCATAGGTGGTGTTGATCACCGCGAAGGCCACGTCATCCAGGGAACGCGGCAGCTGGGGCGCCTCCAGCTCGATGATCTGCAGGTTTTTCGGGTTGGCGGTGATGTTGAGCGGCGTGGCTTCCAGGCCGACGGCATCGTCCACTTCGATCAGCTCCTGTTGTTCCAGCAGCAGCAGGCTACGGCCCAGGTTGGTGGGATCGTTGGGTACGGCCACCTTGGCACCGTCGGCCAGCTCATCCAGGGACTGGATGGACTTGGAGTAGCCGGCGATGGGGTAAACGAAGGTATTGGCCACCGGTACCAGCTTGTAGCCGCGGTCGGCGATCTGCTTGTCCAGGTAGGGTTTGTGCTGGAAGGCATTGATGTCCAGGCTGCCGTCGTTCAGGGCCACGTTGGGGGTGACATAGTCGCTGAAGGACACCAGCTCCACCTCCAGGCCGTATTGCTCCCTGGCGACCTTGGCCGCCACTTCCGCCACCTGTTCCTCGGCACCGGCGATCACGCCCAGGCGCAGGGGCTTGGCCGGTGCGGCTTCTTGGGTGCTGTCCTGGGCCTGTTCACCGCAGCCGGCGAGGGCTAGGGCGGAAGCGAGCATGCTGACGGTGGCGAGCGATTTGAAACCTGACTTCATGGAAAGACTCCTTTAGATAAATCAACGATGATCCACATAAGCCACCAGGCGTTCGCCGGCGCTTTGAATGATTTGTACCAGTACTACCAGCATCACCACGGTGATCAGCATGATCTGGGGATCGAAGCGCTGATAACCGTAGCGAATACCCACATCCCCCAGGCCGCCGCCACCGATGGCGCCGGCCATGGCCGAATAGTTCACCAGGGTCACCAGGGTGATGATGATGCCGTTGAGCATGCCGGGCAGGGCCTCGGGCAGCAATACCTTGCAGATGATCTGCAGCCGGCTGGCGCCCATGGCCTGGGCCGCTTCCACCAGGCCGGCGGGGATTTCCATCAGGGCGCCTTCCATCAGCCGGGCCACGAAGGGAATGGCGGCCACGGTCAGCGGCACCACGGCGGCGACGGTGCCGATGCTGGTACCGACCACGAAACGGGTGAAGGGGATGATGGCCACCAGCAGGATGATAAAGGGGATGGAGCGGCCGATGTTGACCACGGTGCCCAGCACCTTGTTGAAGACCCGGTTTTCCCAGATCTGTCCCGGCTTGCTGACGTGCAGGGCGATGCCCAGCGGGATCCCTAAGGCACAGGCGATGGCCCCGGAGCCGAAGGTCATGATCAGGGTTTCCCACAGGGCCGAGAGCAGCAGATTAATCATGGCGTCGGACATAACCGAGTAACTCCACCTGAATTTTGTGATCCTGAAGGTAGGCGAGGGCGGAGCGGGTGTGCTCCGGCTGGCCGTCCAGCTCGGCCAGCATAAAGCCGAACTTGACCCCGCCCGCGTATTCGATGTCGGCGCTGAGGATGGTCACGTCCACCCCCAGCTCCCGGCTGAGGATGGAGATCAGCGGGGTATCCACCGTCTCGCCGGTAAAGCCCAGGCGCACCAGGGGCAGGGCGTCCGCCACCGGCTCGGCCGACAGCCGGCGCCGGTATTCCTCCGGTATTTCCAGGTGGATGGTGGAGGAGATAAAGCGGCGGGCCAGCTCGGTCTTGGCGTTGGCAAAGAACCAGGCCACTTCGCCCTGCTCGATCAGTTCGCCGTTGCTGATGATGGCGACCCGGTCACAGATGCTCTTGACTACCTGCATCTCGTGGGTGATCAGCAGTATGGTCAGGCCCAGCTTCTTGTTGATGTCCTTCAGCAGGGTCAGGATGGATTGGGTGGTCTGGGGATCCAGGGCCGAGGTGGCCTCGTCGCACAGTAGTACCTTGGGCTGTGGCGCCAGGGCGCGGGCGATGGCCACCCGTTGCTTCTGGCCACCGGACAGCTCGCTCGGGTAGGCCTTGGCTCTGTGGGACAGGCCCACCAGCTCCAACAGTTCGTTGACCCTGTGCTTGATGGCGGCCTTGTCCATGCCGGCCAGCTCCAGGGGCAGCGCCACGTTGGCGAACACGGTGCGGGAGGAGAGCAGGTTGAAGTGCTGGAAGATCATGCCGATATTGCGGCGTGCCCTGGGCAGTTCGCCGTTGCCGAGCCGGGTCAGATCCTGGCCGGCGACGATGACGCTGCCCTCGGTGGGACGTTCCAGCAGGTTGACGCAGCGGATCAGGGTGCTCTTGCCGGCACCGGATTCACCGATGACCCCCATGATCTGGCCGGCCGCCACCTCCAGATCCACGTTTTTCACGGCGTGGACGGCAGCGGCACCCTCGCCGTAGCGTTTGCTGATATTGATTAGTTTGATCATCGGAGGATGAGCCCTTCCGGTATGGTTATCCACTGTGATAACAGATGAGTGTAGAGACAAGTCATGCAAGCATCACTAATGGCAGTGGATGCTAGGCCGTCTGGACGTCCAAGTCAATGTAAATTTCCCTGTCGCCGCCCCAGGTGGGCGGGGTGGCATCTGTCTTGCTTCCGCCTTGCTAAAGAAGTTGAGAATGGGATAGGGTATCTCCGAGCCCCGGCTGTATCCTGTTCAGGGACGAATCTAAGGGAGATTATGGGCCAGTATTTTCTGCGTCGGTTGCTGCTGCTGATCCCCACCTTTCTGGGCATCACCCTGGTGGTGTTCGCCGTTACCCGTTTCGTGCCCGGTGGTCCGGTGGAACGGATGCTGATGGAAAGCCAGCTGGCGGGCAGCGAGTTCAGCCAGAGCACCAGGGGCAGCCAGGTGCTGTCTTCCGAGCAAATCGATGAACTCAAGGCTTTTTACGGCCTCGACAAGCCTATGCTGGAAGCCTACCGGGACTGGCTGGGCAAGCTGGTGCGGCTGGATCTGGGTGAGTCGACCCGCTATTACCTGCCGGTGTGGGAGCTGATCAAGGAGCGGCTGCCGGTGTCCGCCTTTTTCGGCATCAGCACCTTCCTGCTCAGCTACCTGGTGTCCATCCCCCTCGGCATCCTCAAGGCGCTGCATCACAACAGCCGCTTCGACAGCATCAGCTCCATGCTGATCTATGCCGGCTACGCCCTGCCGGCCTATGTGGTGGGCATCTTTCTGCTCACCGTGTTCGCCTTCCAGCTCGGCTGGTTTCCCATGGGCGGCTTCGTGGGCGACGACTTCCACTACCTGGACGGTTTCTGGCCCAAGGCGCTCAACCTGTTCCATCATGCCCTGCTGCCGCTTATCGCCTACGCCATCGGCGACTTCGCGGTGCTGACCATGACCATGAAGAACAGCCTGATGGAAAACCTGTCCGCCGACTATGTGCGCACCGCCGTGGCCAAGGGGCTGCCCTTTCGCAAGGCGGTGACCCGCCACGCCCTGCGCAACAGCCTGATCCCCATCGCCAGCCATTTCGGCAACGTGATTTCGGTGTTCTTCGCCGGTTCCTTCCTTATCGAGGTGATCTTCAATATCGACGGCCTGGGCCTGCTCGGCTACGAAGCGGTGGTGGAGCGGGACTATCCGGTGGTGATGGGCATACTGGCCATTACCTCGCTGCTGATGCTGGTGGGCAATATACTGTCGGATATCTGTGTGGCGCTGGTGGATCCCAGGGTGCGTTTCGATGGCTAGCTTCTTCTCCGACCTGACCCTGAAAAAACTGCGGCGCTTTCGCAGCATCCGCCGCGGTTATTACGCCTTCTGCCTGTTTATGCTGATGGTGCTGCTGGCGCTGCTGGCCGAGCTGTGGGTCAACAACAGGGCGCTGCTGGTCAAATACGAGGGGCGGCTCTATTTCCCCACCTATGGCGCCGTTATCCCCGGCGACAGCTTCGGCCTCGGCTACCGGTACGAGACCGATTACCGGGAACTGAAGCGGCTTTTGGCCGAGCAGCCCGGCAACTGGGTGCTGCTGCCGCCGGTGCCCTGGAGCCCCTATGAACAGGATTACAGCGCGGGCAGCTTTCCGCCCAACGCCCCCAGCCTGGAGAGCCGGCACTTCCTCGGCACCGACAGTTCGGGGCGGGACATACTGGCGCGGCTGGTGTACGGCTTTCGTACCGCCGTGGGCTTCGCCTTTATCGCGCTCACCGCCAGCTACGCCATCGGCGTCATGCTGGGCTGCCTGATGGGCTTTGTCGGCGGCAAATTCGACCTCTTGTTCCAGCGTTTTATCGAGATCTGGTCCCAGGTGCCCTTCCTCTACGTGATCATGATACTGGTGTCCCTCACCCATCCCAACTTCATGCTGTTCGTGGCCATCAACGTGCTGTTCGGCTGGATGGGCATCACCTGGTACATGCGCACCCTCACCTACAAGGAGAAGGCCAGGGACTATGTGCTGGCGGCCCGGGCCCAGGGCGCGGGCACCTGGCGCATCATAGTGCACCACATACTGCCCAATACCCTGATGATGATAGTGACCCTGGCGCCCTTTACCGTGGTGGCCAATATTTCCTTGTTGACGGCACTCGACTACCTCGGCTTCGGCCTGGCGCCGCCCACCCCCAGCTGGGGCGAGTTGCTGCGCCAGGGGGTCAACAACCTGGACGCACCCTGGATAGTGGCATCAGTGGTGACGGCGGTGTCCCTGGTACTGATCACCGTCTCCTTTATCGGCGAGGCGATTCGTGAAGCTTTCGATCCCAAACATTTTTCCCGATACGAATAGGCAGGGAACGCGATGAAAAAATTGACTTCGATACTGACCTTCTGCTGTCTGGCCTTCGGCCTCTCGGCCGCCGAACTGCCCGCCGATCTCCAGTGGGAGACCAACGACGCGGATCCCATCTTCGCCTCGCCCGAGGCCAGGCGGGGCGGGGAGTTCAATATGATGATGCTGAGTTTCCCGCTCACCTTCCGCACCGTGGGGCCGGACTCCAATACCGCCTTCCGCTCCTTTATCCTGGAAAACCAGCTCGGGCTTTACGGCCTGCACCCGGATACCGAAAACCCCATACCGGCGCTGGCCACCCACTGGGCCTTCGGCGACGACGACAGGACCATGTACTTCCGGCTCAACCCCGAGGCCCGCTGGTCCGACGGGGTGCCGGTCACCGCCGACGATTTCCTGTTTGCCCTGGAGTTCATGCGCTCCGAGGTGATCCGTGCGCCCTGGTACAACAACTACTACACGGAAGAAATCGTCGACATCACCAAGTACGACGATCACACCATATCGGTGACCGCCGGCAGCCCCAAAAGCCGGCGCGAACTGCTCAATACCGTCGGCCTCACCCCCCAGCCCAGGCATTTCTATGAACTGAGCGGGGACTGGGTGCGCCGCTACAACTGGGAAGTGGTGCCGGTGACCGGCGCCTATGTGATAAGCGACGTGCGGCGGGGCCGATCCATTACCTTCAAGCGGCTGGACGACTGGTGGGGCAACGATCTCCGCTACTACCGGCACCGCTTCAACGTGGACGAGATCCGCCTGAGCGTGGTGCGGGATCTGAATATCGCCTACCGGCATTTTCTGCGGGGTGATGTGGACACCTTCGGCCTGATCCTGCCCGAGTGGTGGCACGACAAGACCGATACCCCCGAGTACCGCAATGGCCTTATCAATCGCATCTGGTTCTACAACGACATCCAGCAGGGACCCCAGGGGCTGCACCTCAACACCGCCCATCCACGGCTGCGGGACGTCCGGGTACGGGAGGGGATTGCCCATGCCATCAATATGCAGCGCATGCTGGATACCATACTGCGGGGTGACTACGAGCGCATGCACACCTTCGGCACCGGCTATGGCGACTTTATCGACGCCGATATCCGGGCCCGGGAATTCGATATCGAGCGGGCGCGGGCCCTGTTTGCCGAGGCCGGCTACGATCGCCAGGGCCCCGGCGGCATACTGATGAACGCGGCCAATGATCGCCTCAGCCTGGCGGTGACCTACACCACCCAGGAGCATACCGCCCGGCTGGCGATATTGCGGGAGGAGGCGCGCAAGGCGGGGCTGGATCTGCAGCTCAACCTGGTGGACGGCGCCACCGGCTTCAAGGCCATGCTGGAGAAGAAGCATGAGGCGGCCTGGCTGGGCTGGGGCGGCGGTGGCCTCTATCCCCAGTACTGGGAATTCTTCCATTCGGTCAACGCTGACAAGCCCCAGACCAACAACCTGTTCAATATCAGCGACGAACAGCTGGACGCCCTGATAGAGGAATACCGGATCACCATGGATCTGGACGCCAAGGCGGCCATTTCCCGCCGGATCCAGCAGCGGGTGCATGAGCTGGCCATCTTTATCCCCGGCTACCAGGTGCCCTATACCCGGGAGGCCTACTGGCGCTATGTGAAGTTGCCCGAAGCCAAGGGGACGTCCCAGTCGCCGTCCCTGTTCTGGCCGATGGAGGGCGCTCCCCACAGCACCGGCGGCCTGTTCTGGATCGACCAGGAACTCAAGGCCGAGATCAAGGCGGGCGGCAAGCGCTATGAGCCGGTGCTGGAGGTGGTGGAAACCTGGCGGCGCAAGGAGCCCTGATGACGCCCCTGCTCAAGGTCGACAATCTGGCGGTGAGCTTTACCACCGAAGCCGGCAGTTTCCGGGTGGTGGACGATGTGAGCTTTTCGGTGACGGCGGGTCAAACCCTGGGGCTGGTGGGGGAGTCCGGCTGCGGCAAGAGCGTGACCGCGCTGAGCCTGCTGGGGCTGCTGCCCAAGCCGGCCGGCCGGGTGGTTGGCGGGCGGGCCCTGTTCCAGGGGCAGGATCTGCTGGCGCTGTCGCCCGAGCAGCGCTATCGCATCCGCGGCAACAAGATAGCCATGATCTTCCAGGAGCCGATGACGGCGCTCAATCCGGTGCACAGCGTCGGCCGCCAACTGATGGAAGTCTACGAACTGCACCGGCCCGAACTTGGCAAGCGGGAGCGCAGGGCCCTGGCGGCGGAGATGCTGCGCCAGGTGGGGATCCCCGAGCCCGAAGCCCGGCTCGGATCCTACCCCCACCAGTTGTCCGGCGGCATGCGCCAGCGGGTGATGATCGCCATGGCCCTGGCCTGCGAGCCTGACCTGTTGATCTGCGACGAGCCCAGCACGGCCCTGGACGTGACCATACAGGCGCAGATCCTGCACCTGATCCGGGAGCTGCAGCAAAAGACCGGCATGGCGGTGATCTTCATCACCCACGACCTGGGTGTCGTGGCCCAGGTGTGCGACCAGGTTTTGGTGATGTACGCCGGGCGCAGCGCCGAGCAGGCCGGGGTGTTCGATATCTTCGAGCGCCCCCTGCATCCCTATACCCAGGGCCTGCTGTCCGCCATCCCCCGGCTGGAGCGGGCCAGCAAGACGATACTGCCGACCATCAAGGGCCAGGTACCCTCCATCGAGGAGCAGGTGGCCGGCTGCCGCTTCGCCAATCGCTGCCCCCATGCCACCGACCGCTGCCGGCGACAGCCGGAGGCGGAACTGGCGGTGGTCGGACACAGCGTCTGGTGCCATCACTGGCGGGAGTGGGGCTGATGAGCGTACTGCTGAAAGTCGAAAACCTGAAACAGCATTTTACCCTGGGCGGCGGCCTGCTGCGCCGGGGCAAGACCCTCTATGCGGTCGATGGGATCAGCTTCGAGCTGGATGCGGGCAAGACCTTGGGGCTGGTGGGCGAGTCCGGCTGCGGCAAGTCGACCCTGGCCCGGGCCGTGCTCAAGCTGCACGACCCCACCGCCGGCCGGATCCTGTTCGATGGGGAAGACATCACCGGCTATTCCAGGGCGCAGATGCGCCCCCTGCGGCGGCAGATGCAGCTGGTGTTCCAGGATCCCCAGGAGTCCCTCAATGCCCGCCACACCATCGGCACCATACTGCAGGAGCCCTTCGTCATCCACGGCCAGGGCTCGGCGGCAGAGCGGCGGCAATGGGCGGCGGAGCTGCTTGAGCGGGTGGGGTTGCCGGCGTCGGCACTGGAGCGCTATCCCCACGAGTTTTCCGGCGGCCAGCGCCAGCGCATCGGTATCGCCCGGGCCATGGCGCTCAAGCCCCGGTTGCTGGTATGCGACGAGGCGGTGTCGGCCCTGGATGTGTCGGTGCAGTCCCAGATCCTCAATCTCTTGCTATCACTGCAACAGGAGCTGGGGCTGGCCATGCTGTTCATCGCCCATGACCTGTCTGTGGTCAAGCATGTCTCGGACCGGATAGCGGTGATGTACCTGGGGCGCATCGTCGAACTGGCGGATGCCGAGACCCTTTATCGCACCCCCTTGCACCCCTATACCCGGGCGTTGCTGGCGGCCATTCCCGAACCGGATCCCCGCAAGCGCAAGGCGCCGCTGATGCTGAGCGGCGAGTTGCCGTCGCCGGCCAACCCGCCGTCCGGTTGCCATTTTCGCACCCGCTGCCCCTATGCCGGCGAGCGCTGTGCCCGGGAAGTGCCGGTGCTGGAAGGAGAGGGCCATCAGGTGGCCTGCCATTTCTACCGGGAGATAGCCAGCGGGCAACGCCGGCCTGACAAGGGCCAGGGCTGTGATACTATGCAGGCAGTTAAGGCATCTTGAAGGCAGGAATACCCAGTGGCTAAGGCAGCAATTTTTCTCGATCGAGACGGCGTCATCAACCAGGACACCGGCTATGTTTCCCATTCCGATGATTTCGTCTTTATCGACGGCGTTATCGATGCCCTCAAGCAGCTCAAAGACAAGGGCTACCTGCTGGTGGTGGTGACCAACCAGTCGGGGATCGCCCGAGGGCTCTTTACCGAAGACGATTTTATGCGCCTGACCGAATGGATGGACTGGTCGCTGGCGGACCGGGGCGTGGATCTGGATGGCATCTATTTCTGTCCCCATCACCCCACCGAGGGAAGCGGTCCCGATACCATGGTGTGCGACTGCCGCAAGCCGGCCCCGGGCATGTTCCTGGATGCGGCCAGGGAACTGAACATCGACATGACCGCCTCTTACATGGTGGGCGACAAGGTGTCGGACCTGAAGGCCGCCGAGGCGGCGGGGGTGGGGCACAGGATACTGGTGCGCACCGGCAAGGCGATCACCGCCGAGGGTGAAGCCATGGCCGAGGCGGTCTATCCCTCTTTGGTGGAATTTGCGCAAGAAGCCCCCAAACTGGCGTGAATCATAGCGTTTCGCTCGTTAACTGAGCGGTCGGCTGTTTTCTTTAAAAAAAGCCCTTGCGCAAAAAGCGCGGCTCCCTATAATGCGCCCTCACTGACACGGCGGAACACGCCGGCGGTCACAAGCGGAAAAACTTCGGTTTTGAGGCTTGACGAATCAAACGGACGGCGTAGAATACGCAGCCCTGACCCGATAACGGTCAACGCTCTTTAACAACTTATCAAGCAAACTGTGTGGGC
>NZ_CP012621.1:337500-615000 GCF_002407485.1 Zobellella denitrificans
TGGAACGGCCCTGGAAAGGCCGGCCATAGTGGGTGATAGCCCCGTACACCAAACCGCCCTTGTTGTGAAATCGAGTAGGACGGGACACGTGTTATCCTGTCTGAACATGGGGGGACCATCCTCCAAGGCTAAATACTCCTGACTGACCGATAGTGAACCAGTACCGTGAGGGAAAGGCGAAAAGAACCCCTGTGAGGGGAGTGAAATAGAACCTGAAACCGTGTACGTACAAGCAGTGGAAGCCTCCTTGTGGGGTGACTGCGTACCTTTTGTATAATGGGTCAGCGACTTACTTTTAGTAGCAAGGTTAACCGTATAGGGGAGCCGTAGGGAAACCGAGTCTTAACTGGGCGATGAGTTGCTAGGAGTAGACCCGAAACCCGGTGATCTAGCCATGGGCAGGTTGAAGGTTGAGTAACATCAACTGGAGGACCGAACCCACTAACGTTGCAAAGTTAGGGGATGACCTGTGGCTGGGGGTGAAAGGCCAATCAAACCGGGAGATAGCTGGTTCTCCCCGAAAGCTATTTAGGTAGCGCCTCGGACTTATACTACTGGGGGTAGAGCACTGTTTGGGCTAGGGGGTCATCCCGACTTACCAACCCCATGCAAACTCCGAATACCAGTAAGTACTATCCGGGAGACACACGGCGGGTGCTAACGTCCGTCGTGAAGAGGGAAACAACCCAGACCGCCGGCTAAGGTCCCCAAGTTCTGGTTAAGTGGGAAACGAGGTGGGAAGGCTCAGACAGCCAGGATGTTGGCTTAGAAGCAGCCATCATTTAAAGAAAGCGTAATAGCTCACTGGTCGAGTCGGCCTGCGCGGAAGATGTAACGGGGCTAAACCAGGCACCGAAGCCGCGGATTCAGAATTTATTCTGAGTGGTAGGGGAGCGTTCTGTAAGTCTGCGAAGGTGTGTCGTGAGGCATGCTGGAGATATCAGAAGTGCGAATGCTGACATGAGTAACGATAAAGGGGGTGAAAAACCTCCTCGCCGGAAGACCAAGGGTTCCTGTCCAACGTTAATCGGGGCAGGGTGAGTCGGCCCCTAAGGCGAGGGCGAAAGCCGTAGTCGATGGGAAACGGGTTAATATTCCCGTACTGACACACATTGCGATGGGGGGACGGAGAAGGCTAGATGGGCCAGGCGTTGGTAGTCCTGGTGAAAGGGTGTAGGTGGTGCGTTTAGGCAAATCCGGACGCATAACACTGAGACCCGAGACGAAGTCACCACGGTGACGAAGTCATTGATGCCCGGCTTCCAGGAAAAGCCTCTAAGCTTCAGATGTGTGTGAACCGTACCCCAAACCGACACAGGTGGTCGGGTAGAGAATACCAAGGCGCTTGAGAGAACTCGGGTGAAGGAACTAGGCAAAATAGTACCGTAACTTCGGGAGAAGGTACGCTGGAGCGGGTGAAGTCCCTTGCGGATGGAGCCTGAGCCAGTCGCAGTGACCAGGTGGCTGGGACTGTTTATCAAAAACACAGCACTGTGCAAACTCGTAAGAGGACGTATACGGTGTGACACCTGCCCGGTGCCGGAAGGTTAATTGATGGGGTTAGCCGCAAGGTGAAGCTCTTGATCGAAGCCCCGGTAAACGGCGGCCGTAACTATAACGGTCCTAAGGTAGCGAAATTCCTTGTCGGGTAAGTTCCGACCTGCACGAATGGTGTAACCATGGCCACGCTGTCTCCACCCGAGACTCAGTGAAATTGAAATCGCCGTGAAGATGCGGTGTACCCGCGGCTAGACGGAAAGACCCCGTGAACCTTTACTATAGCTTGGCACTGAACATTGACCCTACATGTGTAGGATAGGTGGGAGGCTGAGAAGCGGTGACGCCAGTTGCCGTGGAGCCGACCTTGAAATACCACCCTTGTATGTTTGATGTTCTAACGTAGGCCCCTGATCGGGGTTGCGGACAGTGCCTGGTGGGTAGTTTGACTGGGGCGGTCTCCTCCCAAAGCGTAACGGAGGAGCACGAAGGTTGGCTAAGTACGGTCGGACATCGTACGGTTAGTGCAATGGCATAAGCCAGCTTAACTGCGAGACGGACAGGTCGAGCAGGTGCGAAAGCAGGTCATAGTGATCCGGTGGTTCTGAATGGAAGGGCCATCGCTCAACGGATAAAAGGTACTCCGGGGATAACAGGCTGATACCGCCCAAGAGTTCATATCGACGGCGGTGTTTGGCACCTCGATGTCGGCTCATCACATCCTGGGGCTGAAGTCGGTCCCAAGGGTATGGCTGTTCGCCATTTAAAGTGGTACGCGAGCTGGGTTCAGAACGTCGTGAGACAGTTCGGTCCCTATCTGCCGTGGGCGTTGGATGATTGAGGGGGGTTGCTCCTAGTACGAGAGGACCGGAGTGAACGAACCGCTGGTGTTCGGGTTGTCATGCCAATGGCACTGCCCGGTAGCTAAGTTCGGAATCGATAACCGCTGAAAGCATCTAAGCGGGAAGCGAGCCCCGAGATGAGTCATCCCAGAGGTCTAGAACCTCCTGAAGGGCCGTCCGAGACTAGGACGTAGATAGGCAGGGTGTGGAAGCGTAGCGATACGTGCAGCTAACCTGTACTAATGACCCGTGCGGCTTAACCATACAACACCCAAGAAGTGTGAGACCTTGCGGTTTCGAGAACAAATTCATCGAAGACAGCTTTTCCGGATTAAAGTTTATGCCTGGCGGCGATAGCGTTGTGGTCCCACCTGACCCCATGCCGAACTCAGAAGTGAAACGCACCCGCGCCGATGATAGTGTGGCAGCTGCCATGTGAAAGTAGGTCACTGCCAGGCACCCAATTGGAAAACCCCGATACGAAAGTGTCGGGGTTTTTTCGTTCCTGCAGGATTTTACCCATCCATCGAACCATTGACTGGCTTCGTAAGGAACCCATTCGATCCGCCAATTACATCCTCCTTCGGTTCTCACTACCGTGAGGAAGTTCACAAAAAGCGCTGGTCTGTTTTCCCGTCTTGTGATTTAGTGAGTCAAGCCTCATGGATGATAAGCATCATAAGCAATCACTTGCCGAGTGTTATAAAACGTCATAGCGTTAAAGTGTAATAAAGCTGTCATTGCACGGTGGTTTAACTGAGCAATGACCATGACAAGGGCCAGGCCCGGGGAGCATGCCTATGGACGGCAACGACCGTAAACGCTTTATTCTGGATACCAACGTACTCCTGCACGAACCCCTCTCCATCTATTCCTTCAAGGAACACAATGTCGTTATACCCATGACGGTGCTCGAAGAGCTGGACCGGATCAAGGACCGGCAGAAGGACGTCAGCCGCGATGCCCGGGTAGCGATTCGCACCCTGGAAGACATCTTTCACGATGCCACCCCGGAGCAGATCCTGGCCGGGGTGCCGCTGGGGCTGAAGGACGACGAGGCCAGCGGTACCATTGCCATTATCTCCGATCGGCATTTACCGGAAGGCTATGCGGTATTCACCGACGACGAGGCCGACAATCGCATCATCAACACCGCGCTCTATCTGCAAAAGCATCATACCGAGGGCATGGCGGTACTGGTGACCAAGGACATCAACATGCGGCTCAAGGCCAAGGGCGCCGGCCTGCAGCATGTGGAGGACTACCGTTCGGACCAGTTGGTGGACGATATCCGCCTGTTGTCCAAGGGCTTCTATAGTGTGGAAGACAGCTTCTGGGACAAGGTGGGGGAATGTGAAAGTGAAACCCATGGCCGGGAGGTCATCCATACGGTTGCCGACGAGGTACTGCCGGCGGCCCATATCAACCAGTACCTGATCGACGATACCGACGATTTCGCCGGGCGGGTTCTGAGCAAGGGGGAGGGCAAGGTACGCTTCGTCGATCTGGGACGGGAGCGGATGATGGGGCGCAAGGCCTGGGGCATTCATCCCAAGAACATCTATCAGGCGATGGCGCTGGATGCCCTGCTGGATCCCCATATCGATCTGGTGATCCTGACCGGCCCCGCCGGTTGCGGCAAGACTCTGCTGGCCATGGCCACCGCCCTGGAAATGACCATCGAGAAGGGTATCTACGACAGGGTCATCGTGACCCGCAATACTCCCGAAATAGCCGAGAGCATCGGCTTCCTGCCCGGCACCGAAGAGGAAAAAATGGCCCCCTGGCTGGGCGCCATCACCGACACCCTGGAAGTGCTGCACAAGCAGGATGAATGCATGGACGGCTCGTTAAGTTACATCATGGGCAAGGCCAATATCCAGTTCAAGTCGGTCAACTTCATGCGTGGGCGCAGCATCCAGAATACCTTCGTGCTGCTGGACGAGTGCCAGAACCTGACCGCATCCCAGCTCAAGACCATTATCACTCGCTGTGGCGAAGGCACCAAGCTGGTGTGTTCGGGCAATTTGGCGCAGATCGATTCCAACTACCTGACCCCGGTGACCTCCGGGCTGACCTACATAGTGGAGCGCTTCAAGGATTTTGAAGGCAGCGCCAACATCTATCTCAACGGCGTGGTGCGCAGCCGCCTGGCCTCCTTCGCCGAGGAAAACCTCTAACGGCCCAGATAGGCCTGCAGCGCCGGGGTGCGGGGGGCTGACAACAGCCCCTTGTCGCCCTGCTCAAGGATGTGGCCGTCGTAAACGAAGGCGATGCGATCGGCGACCCTGGCCGCCTCATCCGGATGATGGGTAACCAGCAACACCGTCAGGCCGAGCCTATCGGTCTGTGTCCGCAACAGATCCAGCAACTCGAAGCGCAGGGCCGGGTCCAGGGCGGAAAAGGGCTCATCCAGCAAGAGCACCGGTGTCTGGCGCACCAGGCAGCGGGCCAACCCCACCCTTTGCTGTTGTCCCCCCGACAGGCTCGCCGGCTTGCGCTGGAGCAGGGCCGCTATGCCCACCTGCCGGGCGACCTGTTCCACGTCTTCCCGTTGAGCGGCCGTCAGTCGTAGGGAAGGAGACAGGCCGATGGCGATATTCTGGTAGACCGTCATATGCCAGAACAGGTTGTTGTCCTGGAACAGGGTGGTCATGGGCCTTTGGGCCGGTGGCAGGGGCAGCAAATCCCGGCCGTCGAGGCAGAGCCGCCCCGAGTCGACCCGGGCAAAGCCGGCCACCATGGCCAGCAGGGTCGACTTGCCGGCGCCGCTCGGTCCGATCAGGGCGGTGATTTCCCCCGCCTCGGCCCGGAGAGAAAAACACAGTTCCTGCTCCGGATAGCGGGAGCGTAGCTCATCGAGTACCAGCATCTTTACCTCCCAGCACGCCTTCGATCAGGATGAACAGTCCCAGGCTCAGCAACAGCAGGATCAGCGAGGTGGCCGCCGCTTCCGTCATCTGGTAGTTGCCCAACTGCTGGTACAGCAGCCAGGGCAGGGTTTGCAGATGCTGGCTGCCGAACATGGCGATGGCGCTGAGATCGCCCAGCGACAGCATCATCGCCAGGGCCAGTGCCAGGGCGGCCGGTTTGCGCAGCAGGGGCCACTCCAGCTGTCGGAGCCGGTTCAGCCCTCCTATGTCGAGGCTGGTACAGAGACGGTCATACTGGCGGGCAATCCGCTCCATGGGCTGCTGCAGGGCGCGCAGCCCATAGGGCAGCGCCATCAGGGCGTTGACCAGCAACACCAGCAAGGGACCCAGGGTGAACACATCGAACGAGCTGCGCAGCAGGATAAAGAGCCCGGTGGAGAGCACCACCGCGGGCAGCACCAAGATCACCGAGCCGGTGGCTTCCATCAGCGCCGCTCCTATTCTGTGATGCAGCCTCAGCCTGAGATGACGGCTGCTGCTCAGCAGTCCCAGGGTGAGCAGCACCGACAGCAGCCCGGCGCCACCGGCGATAAGCAGGGAACTGGCCGTGGCCCGCCATAGCAGGGAAGAACTCAAGGCCGTCCACAGACTGGGGTTGAGGCCGCTGACGATGATGGCCAGCAGGGGCGGTAGAAAAAGGACGAGACAAAGGCTCAGTACCAGCAGATCCCAAAGATAGACGCCTCTCCAGTGCCGGTCCGGTCGGGCAGAGAGGAGCTGCCTCTCCGGTGAGTGGAGCACCGGCCTGGTCAACCAGTACTGCAGCAACAGGAAGCCGCTGCAGAACAACAATTGCAGCACGGCCAGCATGCCCGCCAGAGGCAGGTCGAAGTCGAAGCGCAGGGCCTGGTAGATGGCCACCTCCAGGGTGGTGGACCTGGGCCCGCCGCCCAGCGCCATCACGGTGGCGAAGCTGGTAAAGCAGAGCATGAAGATCATGCTGGCCAGCGCGGGCAGGGTGCCGCGCATGGCCGGCCACTCCAGCCAGCGTAACAGCTGCCAGCCGCTGAAGCCGAGCTGGCTGGCCATTCGCCACTGGCTTTGGGGAATGCCTTCGATGGCCTGCAGCAGGATCCGGGCCGCCAGGGGCATGTTGAAGAACACATGGGCCAGCAGGATGCCGGGCAGGCCATAGAGGTAGCTGACGGGCTCCAGGCCGATCAACCCCAGCAACTGGTTGACCCAGCCCTGGCGGCCATGGACGGCGACGATGCCGAATACCACCAGGATCACCGGCAACACCAGCGAGAGCCCGAACAGGCGCAACAGCAGGGTTCGCCCGGGAAAATAACGACGGGACAGGGCCTGGGCCAGGGGAATGGCCAGCAGCAGGCTGAGCAGGGTGGACAGCAAGGCCTGGTAGAAGCTGAACCAGATGACGTGGCGCAGATAAGGATCTGCGAGCACCTTCCCCAGGGACATCTGGCCGCCTTGCAGCAGCAGGGCCCCTATGGGCCCTGCGGTGAGCAGCAGTATGCCGAGCAGGCTGAGGCTGCCCGGCAGCCACCAGTACCGGTTCGGCATCAGCGGGTTACGGCACCCAGCCACTGCCGCAGCCAGCCCTGGCGCTGTTCGGAAACTTCCTCGGCGCTGAAGCTGAGCGGCTGTTCAGGGCTCACCAGGGTATCGAAGCCGGCGGGCAGTTCGACATCGATCACCGGGTACATCCAGTTGCCGGCGGGAATGTGCTGCTGAAAGCCGGGGCTCACCATGAACTGCAGGAAGCGCTCGGCCAGTTCTGGCTGCTGGCTGGTATTGAGCCGGGCGGCTACCTCCACCTGCAGGTAGTGGCCTTCCTCGAAGCCGGCGGCCCGGTACTGGGTCTTCTGCTCCGCTTCTATGTGGTAGGCGGGGGAAGTGGTGTAGGACAGCACCAGATCCGCCTCGCCCTTGAGGAACATGCCGTAGGACTCACTCCAGCCCTTGGTGACGGACACGGTACGCTTGGCCAGGTTCTGCCAGACCTCGGGGGCCTGCTCGCCATAGAGCTTCTGCACCCACAGCATCAGGCCCTGGCCCGGGGTGCTGGTACGCGGATCCTGGTACAGCAGGGTCAGCTCGGGGCGTTCCAGCAGCTCGGCGAAGCTGGCGGGGGGATTGGCGAGGCGCTCGGCGTCGTAGATAAAGGCGAAGTAGCCGTAGTCGAAGGGCAGGAAGACGGAATCGCTCCAGCCGCCGGGCACCTTGAGCCCTTCGAGGGATTGACCGTGCTCGGCCAACAGGCCGGTGTCCTTGGCGGCCTGCAGCAGGTTGTTGTCCAGCCCCAGTACGATGTCGGCCTTGGTATTGGCGCCTTCGAGTCGCAGTCGGTTGAGGATGGAAACCCCATCGTCCAGGGCCACGAACTCGAGATTACAGCCACATTCCGCCTCGAAGGCCTGCTCGATGGCCGGCCCAGGGCCCCAATCGGACGCAAATGAGCTATAGGTATAGATGGTCAGGGTCGGATCTTGCGCCATGGCCTGGCCGGCGGCGAGCAGGGGCAGGGCAATCAGGGCTTTTTTCACAGGGCCACTCCTTGTGGATAGGGTAGGGCCGAGTGCTCAAATCCCTACGCCGGCACGACCCGGATCAGGTGTACGAGTATGATCTCAGCGGCTGGCCGCACCCCGTTCGAGAATGGCCGCTATTGTAGGACCATTCGTTTTGTTAAACCAGTGCTATAAGGAAGAAGGCCTATGCTACCCGCCCATGAAGAACAACGGCTGTACAGCCGCATGCAACTGGATGCCAAGGTGATCCTGGCCACCACCAAGGAAAGGGTGGAGGGGATCTGCCGCAACCTCAGTGCCGAGGGGCTCCTGATGGAAGTCGCCGCCGGCAAGTGCCAACTGGGGCAGGAATGGCGGCTGGTGTTGCCCTCGGTTGACGCTGGCGTGGAGCCCCTGACCGCCACGGCCAGGGTGATCCGGCTCGAACCCGGCGATGGAGTGGACCTGGTGGCCCTGGCATTGAGCGAGGTCCATTGAGGACAGGAGGTTCATTGAATGTCTCCCGGATTGTGGTTAGATTAAAAGCTCTAAACTTGTTCAGGAGGTATCACCATGTCCAGGGACGAACCCCGTTTTCCGGTCAGCGTCGAGATCCCCGTCGCCTGGGGCGAGATGGACGCGCTCAACCACGTCAACAACGTGGTCTATTTCCGGTATTTCGAGACGGTACGCATTGAGTACCTGCGCCGCATCGGCATGCTGGACGTACTGAGTACGGCGGGCGTGGGGCCGGTGCTGGCGGAAACCTCCGCCCGTTACCGCCGGCCGGTGACCTTTCCCGACACCCTGAGGGCCGAGGCCAGGGTCATCGAGCTGGACGAGCACGGCTTTACCATGGAGTACCGTATCCTCAGCCAGGCCCAGCAGACGGTAACGACCGAAGGCTCGGCGCGGGTGGTGATGGTGGATTTCGGGACCGGGCGCAGGGCACCGCTCGGCGAGGCACTGAAGCGGCGGGTGCTGCAGCTGGAAGGAGAAAACAACGCCGGCTAGCGCCGGCGTTGTCGTGGATTACAGCCAGTCCGGCTGCCTGGCCTCGTAGGCGTCGATCTGATCCGCGTGCTGCAGGGTCAGGCCGATATTGTCCAGGCCGTTGAGCAGGCAGTAGCGGCGGAATTCGTCGATCTCGAAGGGGAAAGCGAGTTCGCCGGCGCGCACCTGCTGGGCTTCCAGATCCACGGTGATCTCGGCACCCTTGTCGGCATTGACGTACTGGAACAGGGCTTCCACCTGCTCCTCGCTCAGCCGCACCGGCACCATGCCGTTGTTGATGGCGTTGCCGTAGAAGATGTCGGCGAAGCTCGGCGCTATGATGGCCCTGAGGCCGAAGTCGGCCAGGGCCCAGGGGGCGTGTTCGCGGCTGGAGCCGCAACCGAAGTTTTCCCGGGCCAGCAGGATCACCGCCCGGTCGTAGGGCGCCTGGTTGAGCACGAACTCCGGGTTGGGCTGCTCGCCGGCGTCATCCAGAAACCGCGAGTCGTGGAACAGGTGCTTGCCGAAGCCGGACCGGGTCACCTTCTGCAGGAACTGCTTGGGGATGATCTGATCGGTGTCTACGTTGGCCGCGTCCAGGGGGGCGGCGATACCGGTTAATTGCTTGAATCCGCTCATGGTTTACCCCTTATAAATCCCGGATGTCGACGAAGTGACCGAACACGGCGGCGGCGGCGGCCATGGCCGGGCTCACCAGATGGGTGCGGCCACCGCGGCCCTGGCGGCCTTCGAAGTTGCGGTTGCTGGTGGCGGCACAACGCTCGCCCGGCGCCAGCCGGTCGTTGTTCATGGCCAGGCACATGGAGCAGCCGGGCAGACGCCACTCGAAGCCGGCGTCGATAAAGATTTTATCCAGCCCTTCCGCTTCGGCCTGGGCCTTCACCTGCTGGGAGCCGGGGACCACCAGCGCCTGTACTCCGGCGGCGACCTTGCGGCCACGGGCCACGGCGGCGGCGGCGCGCAGATCCTCGATGCGGCTGTTGGTGCAGGAGCCGATAAACACCTTGTCGATTTGTACGTCGGTCAGCTTGCCACCGGCCTGAATAGCCATGTATTGCAGTGCCTTGGCGGCGGACTGGCGCTCGATGGGATCCTCGAAATCGTCCGGGGAGGGGATGGTGCCATCCACCGGCATCACCTGACCCGGGTTGGTGCCCCAGGTCACCTGGGGCGCGATCTCGGCGCCCTCCAGCTCGACCACGGCGTCGAAGACGGCGTCCGCGTCGGACTTCAGGGTGCTCCAGTAGGCGACCGCCGCTTCCCACTGCTCGCCCTCGGGCGCGAAGGGGCGGCCCTTGAGGTAGTCGAAGGTGGTCTGGTCGGGAGCCACCAGGCCGGCCTTGGCGCCGAGTTCGATGGCCATGTTGCAGATGGTCATGCGCGCTTCCATCGACAGGGACTCGATCACCTGGCCGCAGAATTCCACCACATAGCCGGTGCCGCCGGCGTGGCCGACCTTGCCGATGATGGCCAGCACCACGTCCTTGGCGCTGATGCCCGGCTTGAGTGCGCCGTTGACCTGGATTTTCATGGTTTTGGCCCGGCCCTGCTTCAGGGTCTGGGTGGCCATGACGTGTTCCACCTCGGAGGTGCCGATGCCGAAGGCCAAGGCACCGAAGGCGCCGTGGGTGGCGGTGTGGGAGTCGCCGCAGACGATGGTGGTGCCGGGCAGGGTCAGCCCCAGCTCGGGACCGATCACGTGCACTATGCCCTGGTACTTGTGGTGCAGGTCATAGAGCGGCACGCCGAACTCTTCGCAGTTTTTGGCCAGGGTTTCCATCTGGATGCGGGCCATCTCGCCGGAAGCGGCGATGTCGTTGGTCTGGGTGGAGACGTTGTGATCCATGGTCGCCCAGGTGCGGTCCGGGCGGCGCAGCTTGCGGCCCTTTTCGCGCAGGCCGTCGAAGGCCTGGGGCGAGGTGACTTCGTGCACCAGGTGGCGGTCGATATAGAGCAGCGGGGTTTCGCCGGCTTCATCGCGTACCAGGTGGGCGTCGAAAACTTTCTGATAGAGGGTCTTGGCCATTAGTTTGCTCTCCTGATGCGCGCGACTATCTGCTCACCCATTTGACTGGTGCTCTGTACCGGATGTTCGGCAGCGGCACTGTAAAGATCACCGGTGAAGTAGCCGGCGGCCAGGGTTTCGCTCACGGCCCGCTCGATGGCCTGGGCGGCCTCTTCCTGTTTGAAGCTGTAACGCAGCATCAGGGCGGCGGAGAGGATCTGGGCGATGGGGTTGGCGATATTCTTGCCGGCGATATCCGGGGCGGTGCCGCCGGCCGGCTCGTACAGGCCAAAGCCCTTGTCGTTCAGGCTGACCGAGGGCAGCAGGCCCATGGAGCCGGTGATCATCGCCATCTCGTCGGAGATGATGTCGCCGAACAGGTTGGAGCACAGCAGCACGTCGAACTGGGACGGATCCTTGATCAGCTGCATGGTGGCGTTGTCGATGTAGATGTGGTTCAGGGTCACGTCCGGGTATTCCCTGGCCACTTCGATCACCACTTCCCGCCACAGGATGGAAGCCTGCAGCACGTTGGCCTTGTCCACCGAGGTGACCAGGCCGCGACGGCCGCGGGCCGCCTCGAACGCCAGCCGGGCGATGCGTTCGATTTCATAGCGGTGATAGACCTCGGTGTCGAACGCCTTCTCTTCGGGGCCGGAGCCTTCCCGGCCCTTGGGCTGGCCGAAGTAGATGCCGCCGGTCAGCTCGCGCATGCACAGGATGTCGAAGCCGCGGGCGCTGATGTCGGCGCGCAGCGGCGAGAAGCCTTCCAGGCCCTGGTAGATCTTGGCGGGGCGCATATTGCAGAACAGCTTGAAGTGACCGCGCAGGGGCAGCAGGGCACCGCGCTCGGGCTGCTCGTTGGGAGGCAGCTTTTCCCACTTGGGACCGCCGACCGAGCCGAACAGGATGGCGTCGGCGGCTTCACAGCCGGCCAGGGTCGCCGCCGGCAGCGGAGTGCCGTGGTTGTCGATGGCGATACCGCCCACGTCATGGTGGCTCAGCTCCAGGCTGAAACCGAACTCGGCCTGTACCTTGTCCAGCACCTTGAGGGCTTGCGCCATCACCTCGGGACCGATGCCGTCGCCCGGCAAGACGGCGACCTTGTAGCTTGCACTCATACTCACACTGTCTCCATACGAATTTTCTTTTGGATTTCTTCTTTCATCTCGGCCACCTGCTCGGCCCGGTAGATGCTGTTGATCACGTGCACCAGCGCCTGGGCGGAGGACTCGACGATGTCGGTGGCCAGGCCCATGCCGTGGAACTTGCGGCCCTTGTATTCGGCGACGATGTCCACCTGGCCCAGCGCATCCTTGCCTTCGCCCTTGCTCTTGAGCTCGTACTTGTCGATGCGGATGTCGTAGCCGGTGATGCGATTGATGCACTGATATACCGCGTCCACCGGACCGTTGCCGACGGCGGCCTCGTCGACCACCTGCTCGCCCACCTGCATGCGTACGCTGGCGGTGGACATCACGTTGCTGCCGGACTGCACGCTCAGGTATTTGAGCTTGAACTGCTCCGGCTCTTCGTGGATCTGGCTGAAGAACACCAGCGCCTCGAGATCGTAGTCGAACACCTGTCCCTTGCGATCCGCCAGGGCGAGGAAGCTCTGGTACAGGCTGTCGAGATCGTAGTCCTGCTCGGTGTAGCCCATCTCGGCCATGCGGTGCTTGATCACGTGGCGGCCGGAGCGGGAGGTCAGGTTGAGCTGGTTCTTGGGCAGACCGATGCTCTCGGGGGTGATGATCTCGTAGGTGTTCTTGTTCTTCAGCACCCCGTCCTGATGAATACCGGAGGAGTGGGCGAAGGCGTTGGCGCCGACGATGGCCTTGTTGGGCTGTACCGGCATGTTGCACAGGTTGCGCACCAGCTGGCTGGTCCGGTAGATTTCCTGGTGCTTGATGTTGGTGTGCACCCCGAGCAGTTCGCCCCGGGTCTTCATGACCATGGCCACTTCTTCCAGCGAGCAGTTGCCGGCCCGCTCGCCGATGCCGTTGATGGTGCACTCGATCTGGCGCGCACCCTGCTGCACCGCGGCGATGGAGTTGGCCACCGACATGCCGAGGTCGTCGTGGCAGTGCACGGAAATCACCGCCTGGTGAATGTTGGGCACCCGTTCAAACAGGGTTTTGATAATGCCGCCAAACTCGCTGGGTACGGTGTAACCCACGGTGTCGGGAATATTGACGGTGCGGGCGCCGGCCTTGATGACGGCCTCGACCATGCGGCACAGGTTGTCGATGGGGGTGCGGCCGGCGTCTTCACAGGAAAACTCCACATCGTCCGTATAGCCACGAGCGTGCTTGACCGCGGCGACGCTCATTTCCACCACCGAGTCGAAATCCTTGCGCAGCTTGCTCTGCACATGGATGTCGGAGGTGGAGATAAAGGTGTGGATACGGAACTGGTCCGCCACCCGCAGGGCTTCGCCGGCGGCGTCGATATCGGCCTTGAGGGCGCGGGACAGGGCGCAGACCCGGCTGTTCTTGATATGGCGGGCGATGGTCTGTACCGACTCGAAGTCGCCGGGGGAGGAGATGGGGAAGCCGACTTCCATCACGTCCACCCCGAGGCGCTCGAGGGCCAGGGCGATCTGCAGTTTTTCCTTGACCGTCAGGCTGGCGGAAAGCGCCTGCTCGCCGTCCCGCAAGGTGGTATCGAATATAATGACTTGGCTCGACATGTCGCTTCCCCTCTGTTGATCCGTGCCGCCCGCGACAGATATAAAAAACCCGTGCGGATGGCACGGGTTTTAACTTGAATATATGGATGATGAATTCCAGCTACGCCCAACCCGTGCGCTTGTGCACCTCTAGAGTTAGTAGTAGTAGCTGAATGCGCTTTTGCATATCACTCATCACCGAAAGAAGAATCCGTTAACAACGCTATACCAATAACGGGAATCGGCGCGGCTGTCAATCGCCGGCTGCCGCGATGGGATAAATATTGGTGGTTGATAAGGCGATAAATTGGGTGGTTGATGGGATTTTGTGTTGGTTGAGTTTCTTATGGTATTTTTTTTGTCTGTTATTTTGGGGTTTTGCAATTAAATCGTCATTCTTCCCTTGGGGGCGTTTTTTCGCTCCCGGGGACAAGGCCTGGCCGCCCTCGGCGAAGGCCGGGCGGCGGGAGAGTCGCGGTCGAGCGTTGCCCAACCGGGAGCGAGTGACCCGTGGCCCTCCTGCATGGCCGGAACTGGTTCCGTTTTTTCGTCGTGAAAACTGATATAAAGTTCCCCTCTGTCGAGGCGGGCGGGCGTTGTACAAAGCCATAGACAAGTGATTTAAAGCAGGTTAAGGTGATTTTTCATCCCTTTTCTGCTTATTTGTAGCCTAGCTAGCAGAAGTGTTTGTTTTATAAAGATAAAAAGCTGCTCGCTTTGTCATATTGCGATATGCCAGCCGGGCCAGGCTGTAAATATCGACAGGGGAGAGTGGCAAACGTGAACGGAGCAGAGCCTGGAGGGCTTACCATGGAGATGTTATCAGGCGCGGAAATGGTGGTACGAGCGCTGGAAGACCAGGGGATCGAGCATATCTTCGGTTATCCTGGCGGTTCGGTGCTGGATATCTATGACGCCTTATTCGAAAACAGCAAGATTGAGCATGTGCTGGTGCGCCACGAGCAGGCGGCCGTGCATATGGCCGACGGTTATACCCGCGCCACCGGCAAGGTCGGCACCGTGCTGGTCACCTCGGGCCCGGGAGCGACCAACTGCATCACCGGCATCGCCACCGCCTACATGGATTCGATCCCCATGGTGATCCTGTCCGGCCAGGTTCCGACCAACTATATCGGCGACGATGCCTTCCAGGAGACCGACATGATCGGTATTTCCCGGCCCATCGTAAAGCACAGCTTCCTGTGCAAGAAGGCCACCGATATCCCGCTGGCCATCAAGAAAGCCTATTACATAGCGGCGACCGGTCGACCCGGCCCGGTGGTGGTCGACCTGCCGAAAGACGTGCAGAACCCGAGGGAAAAGCATCCCTACGTGTACCCCAGCTCGGTGGAAATGCGTTCCTACAATCCCACCGGTGTCGGTCACAAGGGCCAGATCAAGAAGGCCATGAAGGCCCTGGCAGAGGCCAAGCGGCCGGTCATGTATGTGGGCGGAGGGGCCGTCACCGCCGAGGCCAGCGCCCTGGTGGTCCAGTTGGCCGAAATGTTCAACCTGCCGGTGACCAATACCCTGATGGGCCTGGGCAGCATGCCCGGCACCCACAAGCAGTTCGTCGGCATGCTGGGCATGCATGGCACCTATGAAGCCAACAAGACCATGCATAACTCGGATCTGATCCTGGCCATCGGTGCCCGTTTCGACGACCGGGTGACCAACAACGTGGCCAAGTTCTGCCCCCATGCCACCATAGTGCATGTGGACGTGGACCCCACCTCCATCTCCAAGACCATCCAGGCCCATATTCCCATCGTGGGCTCGGCCGATACGGTGCTGGCGCAAATGCTGGACGCCATCCGCGAGCTGGGGCTCAAGCCCGACAGCCAGGCCATGAGCGACTGGTGGACCCAGATTGAGCAATGGCGGGACCGCCAGTGCCTGCGTTACGAGAAGAGCGACAAGTACATCAAACCCCAGCAGGTGATCGAGTCGGTGTACCGCATCACCAAGGGGGAGGCCATGGTCAGCTCCGACGTGGGCCAGCACCAGATGTTTGCCGCCCTTTACTATCCCTTCGACAAGCCGCGCCAGTGGATCAACTCCGGTGGCCTCGGCACCATGGGCTTCGGCCTGCCGGCTGCGATGGGGGCCAAGATGGCGCGGCCGGATGCCGTTTCCGTCTGCGTGACCGGCGACGGCTCCATTCAGATGAACATTCAGGAACTCTCCACCTGCATGCAGTACAACATTCCGGTGAAGATCATTTCCATGAACAACCAGGCCCTCGGTATGGTGAAGCAATGGCAGAAGATGTTCTATGAAGGGCGGCAGAGCCACTCCTACATGGACTCCCTGCCCGATTTCGTCAAGCTGGCCGAGGCCTATGGCCATGTGGGCATGCGGGTGACCGATCCGGCCGAGCTGGATGCGGCGCTGGAGAAATGCTTCTCCCTCACCGACAAGCTGGTGTTTATGGATATCCAGATCGATCCGGAAGAGCATGTCTACCCCATGCAGATCAAGACCGGCGCCATGGATGAAATGTGGTTAAGCAAAACGGAGAGAACCTGATGCGGCGAATCATATCCCTGTTGCTGGAGAACGAATCCGGAGCCCTGAGCCGGGTGGTGGGGTTGTTCTCCCAGCGGGCCTACAATATCGAGACCCTGACGGTGGCCCCCACCGAGGATCCTACCCTGTCGCGCATGACCATAGTGACCACGGGTGATGACCGGGTCCTGGAGCAGATCACCAAGCAGCTGAACAAGCTGGTGGACGTGCTCAAGGTGAGCGACCTGACCGACGGCGATCATATCGAACGGGAAATCGTGCTGGTCAAGGTGCGGGCCGACGGCGCCAACCGGGACGAAGTCAAGCGCACCGCCGATATCTTCCGGGGCCAGATCGTCGACGTGACCCCGCACCTCTATACGGTGCAGTTGGTGGGTACCAGCGACAAGCTGGACGCCTTTATCCGCAACATGAGCGAAACCACCGAGGTGGTGGAGGTAGTGCGCAGCGGAGTTTGTGGCGTGTCTCGCGGGGAAAAAGCCCTGCGCGCCTGAAGCTGAAAGCAGAAAACCGCCTGCGGGCGGTTTTTTTACGTCTTCAAAAAAAGTTGACATCTGGCATCATGGGTTGAAAATCGGAGCCAGATGTTTGGGTGGGAGCCAGAGATGCCAGCGGAAAGTGGGACAGCCCGTTCCCTCAAGAAGAGTGCGGCCAAGCGTGCGTTCAGCCAGCAGGATCGGCAACTGCTGGCCGGCTACGCCGCCATGGTGGACGGCCTGGCCGAGATGTTCGGCAAGCACTGCGAAGTGGTGTTGCACTCGCTGGAGGATCTGGAGTGCTCGGTGATCAAGATTGCCAACGGCTTCAACACCGGCCGTACCCAGGGTGCGCCCATCACCGATCTGGCGCTGCGCCTGCTGCCGGAGCTGGAACAGCAGGGGTTGAGCCACAGCCAGGCCTATTTCACCCAGAGCCGGCTGGGCTCGCCGATGAAGTCCTCGACCCTGGCCTTGCGCAACCTGCAGGGAGACATCATCGGCCTGCTGTGCATCAATCTGCACCTGGGGGCGCCCTTTCATGAATTCATGGCCGACTTCCTGCCCAAGGCCACCGAGCTGACGGAAGTCTCGCCGGAGAACTTCAGCAACAACGTGGAAGAGCTGGTGACCCTGACGGTGGAGCGGACCATCGAGGAGATCAATGCCGACCCGGAAGTGGCCAACAACGCCAAGAACAAGCAGATCGTCACCACGCTCTACGAGAAAGGCATTTTCGACATCAAGGACGCCATCGCCATGGTGTCGAACAAACTGAATATATCCAAACACACCGTCTATCTTTATATTCGGCAAAAAAAACGCGATGACGAAGAACCATCGCCCAACCAGGAGTACCCATGACTAAAACCGTAATCGCCACCGACAAGGCCCCCGCCGCCATCGGCCCCTATGTGCAGGCCACCCGTATCGGCAACATGGTCTATACCTCCGGTCAGATCCCCCTGGATCCGGTCACCATGGATATCGTCGAAGGCGGCATCGAAGCCCAGACCAAGCAGGTGATGGACAACCTGATGGCGGTACTGGAAGAAGCCGGCGCCAGCGCTTCCTCCGTGCTGAAAACCACCTGTTTCCTGTCCGACATGAACAACTTCCTGGCCTTTAACGAAGTTTATGCCAGCTATTTCGTGGCCGGCGCCCCGGCCCGCTCCTGCGTGGAAGTGGCCCGTCTGCCCAAGGACGTGCTGGTCGAAGTCGAGGCCGTGGCCTACGTCGAGTAAGTCTCCGCGGGGCGATTCTCGTCGCCCCGTTTTTGTCCGGATCCGCCGATGAACCCTTCTCCTCTTCGTTTTGCCCTGCTGGTCACCGGGCCCTGCTACGGTACCCAGTCCGCCGCCGACGCCTATCGTTTCGCCCGGGCCCTGCTGCAGCAGGGGCATGTTATCGACAATGTCTTCTTCTATCAGGACGGGGTGCACAACGGCAGCCTGCTGATCCAGCCGGCCGGGGATGAGGTTGACCTGCACCGGGCCTGGGTCGAACTGGCCGAAGAGCAGGGGCTGGCGCTCGACCTTTGCGTGGCGGCGGCGCTGCGCCGCGGACTCAGCGACCAGGCCTCCTCGCAACAGGCCGGGCTGGCGCAGTGGAACGTGGTGGCGCCTTTTCGCCTCAGCGGCCTGGGAGAGCTGGCGCAGGCTTCCTTGAGCGCCGACAGGGTGGTGCAATTCTGATGAACCGAATCGCCTTTGTCTTTCGTACCTCGCCCCATGGCTCGGCCTCCGGCCGGGAAGGGCTGGACGCAGTCCTGGCCACCTCGGCCCTGAGCGAGGATATCGCGGTATTTTTTATCGGCGATGGTGTCTACCAGCTGCTGGCGGGGCAGGATCCCGCCGCCGTGCTGGGCCGCCATCATGCGCCGACCTTCGGTCTGCTCGAGTTGTACGATATCGAGACGGTCTATGTCTGCGCCGAGTCGCTGGCGGAGCGTGGGCTGAACGGGGCCGAGCTGGTCATTGAGGCCAGCGCGCTGGCGCTGCCCGAGCTGAAGCAGCAACTGGCCGGTTACGACGTGCGACTGCGTTTTTGAGGTGACTATGCTGCATACGGTCAAGGACTCCCCGCTGAACCATCACACCCTGGCCCAGGCCCTGCGCTATATGGAGGCCGGAGATCGGCTATTGTTATGGCAGGATGCCGTCATCGCGGTGGCGGCGCCGGCCTGGCAGGCACGACTGCAACCTTTGGCCGAGGCCGGTGGTCTATATGTGATGCAGGAGGATCTGCAGGCCAGGGGGCTGCACGCCGCCCTGGGACAACCCCTGACCATGGCGGAGCTGGTGGCGCTGGTGGCGGAGCTGGGCAGTCCCCAGGCCTGGTGAGGCGGGGTAGAAATCACCGACAGGAATTGTATAAATCTTGACTCAAAAACGAGGCAAGCATAGAATTTTGCGTCCCCGCTTTCGGGGATGGATTTTTCACAACTGTAGAACGATATTTTTCAGGAGCTGTTAATGGCAACAATTAACCAGCTGGTGCGCAAACCGCGTCAAAAGAACGTAGCCAAGAGCAACGTTCCGGCGCTGGAAGCTTGCCCGCAAAAGCGCGGCGTATGCACCCGCGTGTACACCACCACCCCGAAGAAGCCGAACTCCGCACTGCGTAAGGTGTGCCGTGTTCGTCTGACCAACGGTTTCGAGGTGAACTCCTACATCGGTGGTGAAGGTCACAACCTGCAAGAGCACTCCGTGGTGCTGATCCGCGGTGGCCGTGTTAAAGATTTGCCCGGTGTTCGTTACCACACCGTGCGTGGCGCACTGGACACCTCTGGTGTTTCCGCTCGTCGCCAAGGCCGTTCCAAGTACGGCGCCAAGAAGCCCAAGGCTTAATGGTTCTCCGTTAAGTAAGGCCAAACATTTTATTTTTTAACCTGTTTTGTTTTGGGTTATCCCTGAAGTTACGGAGAGTTTGCAATGCCAAGACGTCGCGTAATCGGCCAGCGTAAAATCCTGCCGGATCCCAAGTTCGGATCCGAACTGCTGGCGAAGTTCGTAAACGTAGTAATGGTAGACGGTAAGAAATCTACCTCTGAAAATATTGTTTACGGTGCTTTGGACATCGTTGCTGCCAAAACCAGCAAGGAGCACCTGGCTCTGTTCGAAGAAGCCCTGGACAACGTTCGTCCTACTGTTGAAGTTAAATCCCGCCGGGTGGGTGGTTCTACCTACCAGGTTCCGGTTGAAGTACGCCCCGTGCGTCGTAATGCCCTGGCCATGCGCTGGCTGGTAGACGCCGCCCGTAAGCGTGGTGAAAAATCCATGGCTCAGCGTCTGGCTGGCGAGCTGCTGGATGCCGCTGAAAACAAAGGCTCTGCGGTCAAGAAGCGTGAAGACGTGCACCGTATGGCCGAAGCCAACAAAGCGTTCGCACACTATCGCTGGTAATTGGACGGGCGCGGTCAAGGCCGCGCCTCTTCGGTTGCTGACTAAGGACAGTTGACCTTAGCAAGAGGATATCATTGTGGCTCGTACAACCCCAATTGAGCGCTATCGTAACATCGGTATCAGCGCTCACATCGACGCCGGTAAGACGACGACTACCGAGCGTATTCTGTTCTACACCGGTGTAAACCACAAGATCGGTGAAGTGCATGATGGTGCTGCCACCATGGACTGGATGGAGCAGGAGCAGGAGCGTGGTATTACCATTACCTCTGCCGCTACCACCTGTTTCTGGGACGGTATGGCGCACCAGTATCCCCAGCACCGTATCAACATCATCGATACCCCTGGACACGTTGACTTTACCATCGAAGTGGAACGCTCCATGCGGGTGCTCGATGGTGCCGTCATGGTGTACTGCGCGGTGGGTGGCGTTCAGCCCCAGTCCGAAACCGTGTGGCGCCAGGCCAATAAGTATCACGTACCGCGTATCGCCTTCGTCAACAAGATGGACCGTACCGGTGCCAACTTCCTGCGCGTGGTGTCCCAGATCCAGAGCCGCCTGAAAGGCGTTCCGGTACCGGTACAACTGCCGATCGGCGCCGAAGAGGGCTTCCGTGGCGTGGTCGACCTGGTCAAGATGAAAGCCATCGACTGGAACGACGAAGACAACGGCACCAGCTTTGAATACCACGACATTCCTGCAGAGATGCAGGAACTGGCCGAAGAGTGGCACCAGAACCTGGTGGAAGCCGCCGCCGAAGCCAATGAAGAGCTGATGGAGAAGTACCTGGAAGAAGGCGCACTGAGCGAGGAAGAGATCAAGTCCGCGCTGCGCAGCCGGGTGCTGAACAACGAAGTCATTCTGGTGACCTGTGGTTCCGCGTTCAAGAACAAGGGCGTACAGGCCATGCTGGACGTGGTGGTCGACTACCTGCCGTCGCCGGTGGAAGTACCGGCCATCGCCGGTGTGAAGGAAGACGGTGAAACGCCGGACAGCCGTACCGCCGACGATGCCGCACCTTTCGCCGCCCTGGCGTTCAAGATAGCGACCGACCCCTTTGTGGGTAACCTGACCTTCTTCCGTGTCTACTCCGGTGTGATCAACTCCGGCGACACCGTGCTGAACTCCGTCAAGGGCAAGCGCGAGCGTTTCGGCCGTATCGTACAGATGCACGCCAACAAGCGGGAAGAGATCAAGGAAGTGCGCGCCGGTGACATCGCCGCCGCCATCGGTCTGAAAGACGTGACCACCGGTGACACCCTGTGTGCCCAGGACGCGCCTATCATTCTCGAGCGGATGGAGTTCCCCGAGCCGGTTATCTCCGTGGCCGTCGAGCCGAGAACCAAGGCAGACCAGGAAAAAATGGGCCTGGCCCTGGGCCGTCTGGCGCAGGAAGACCCGTCTTTCCGCGTGTGGACCGATGAAGAATCCGGTCAGACCATTATCGCCGGTATGGGCGAGCTGCACCTGGACATCATCGTCGACCGTATGAAGCGTGAATTCAAGGTGGAAGCCAACGTGGGCAAACCCCAGGTGGCCTACCGCGAAACCATCCGTGGCTCCGTGGAGCAGGAAGGCAAGTTCGTGCGTCAGTCCGGTGGTCGTGGTCAGTTCGGTCACGTCTGGATCAAGATCGAGCCGCAAGAAGCCGGTGCCGGCTACAAGTTCGAGAACGCCGTTGTCGGTGGTGTGATTCCGAAGGAATACATCCCCGCCGTTGACAAGGGTATTCAAGAGCAGATGAAGCAGGGCGTTCTGGCCGGTTATCCGATCGAAGACATCAAGATCACCCTGTACGATGGTTCCTACCACGATGTTGACTCTTCTGAAATGGCCTTTAAGATCGCCGGATCCATGGCGTTCAAGGCCGGTTTCATGAAGTGCAACCCGGCGCTGCTTGAGCCGATGATGAAGGTTGAAGTAGAAACGCCGGAAGAGTACATGGGTGATGTGATCGGTGATGTTAACCGTCGTCGCGGCATCATCGAAGGCATGGAAGACGGCCCTACCGGCAAGATAGTCAATGCCCTGGTACCGCTGTCCGAAATGTTCGGCTATGCCACCGACCTGCGTTCTCAGACTCAGGGCCGTGCTTCTTACTCCATGGAGTTTGCCAAGTACGCCGAAGTGCCTGCGAACATGGCAGAGGCGGTTATCGCTTCTCGCAGAGGTTAATTAATTTTTGTTTTAACTCCCCACCCGCCCTGCGGGTGGGATCAAACTAGGAAGGACTAGGTCGTGTCTAAAGAAAAATTTGAACGTACAAAACCGCACGTCAACGTCGGTACCATCGGCCACGTTGACCATGGTAAAACCACTCTGACTGCTGCCATCACCAACGTGCTGGCCAAGAAATTCGGCGGCGCCGCCCGTGCCTTCGACCAGATCGACAACGCTCCGGAAGAAAAAGCCCGTGGTATCACCATCGCCGCTTCCCACGTCGAGTATGACACCGAAATCCGTCACTACGCGCACGTTGACTGCCCCGGCCACGCCGACTACGTGAAAAACATGATCACCGGTGCGGCCCAGATGGACGGCGCCATCCTGGTGGTTGCTGCCACCGACGGCCCCATGCCGCAAACCCGTGAGCACATCCTGCTGGCCCGCCAGGTAGGCGTACCCTACATCGTCGTGTTCATGAACAAGTGTGACATGGTTGACGACGAAGAGCTGCTCGAGCTGGTAGAAATGGAAGTGCGCGAGCTGCTGTCCGAGTACGACTTCCCGGGCGACGACATTCCGGTTATCCAGGGTTCCGCCCTGAAAGGCCTGGAAGGTGACCCCCAGTGGGAAGAGAAGATCCTGGAGCTGGCCAACGCCCTGGACACCTACATCCCCGAGCCCGAGCGTGCCATCGACGGTGCCTTCCTGATGCCGATCGAAGACGTGTTCTCCATCCAGGGTCGTGGCACCGTGGTTACCGGCCGTGTTGAGCGTGGTATCGTGAAAGTGGGTGACACCATCGAAATCGTTGGTATCAAAGACACCATCACCACCACTTGTACCGGCGTGGAAATGTTCCGCAAGCTGCTGGACGAAGGCCGTGCCGGCGAGAACATCGGTGCCCTGCTGCGTGGTACCAAGCGTGAAGAAGTTGAGCGTGGTCAGGTTCTGGCCAAGCCCGGCTCCATCAAGCCGCACACCAAGTTCGAGTCCGAAGTGTACGTACTGTCCAAGGAAGAAGGTGGTCGTCACACCCCGTTCTTCAAGGGCTACCGTCCGCAGTTCTACTTCCGTACCACCGACGTGACCGGCACCATCGAACTGCCGGAAGGCGTTGAGATGGTAATGCCTGGCGACAACATCAAGATGGTCGTGACCCTGATCGCTCCCATCGCGATGGAAGACGGTCTGCGCTTCGCCATCCGTGAAGGCGGCCGCACCGTTGGCGCCGGCGTTGTTGCCAAGATCATCGAGTAATCGGGATCCGGCAATCGCTAAAAAAGGAGGCTTCGGCCTCCTTTTTGCGTTTCAGGGGCTGTACGTCAACTTATTATTAGAATACTCTAATTTAATGTGTTGCCGATGGCGACTCCCGGCCGGCATGGCCTGCAACGAGGCTAGACTATGGATATCAGACAGGTTAATGCCACCTTCGCGGTGGCGGATCAGATCACCGAAGAAGATTTGCCCCTGCTGAGGGCCCGCGGCTTCCGGACCCTGATCTGCAACAGGCCCGATGGCGAGGTGCAAGGGCAGCCGGCGGCCGAGGCACTGGCGGCCCGGGCGCGGGAGCTGGGTTTCGAGTGGCATTGGATCCCTATCTCTTCCGGCAACTTTACCCCGGACGCCATCCGGGCCTTCGAGCTGGCCCTGGCCGCCACCGAGCAGCCGGTGCTGGCCTTCTGCCGCAGTGGTACCCGTTCCGTCACCCTCTGGGCCCTGGCCCAGTCCTCCCGGCAGACGGCGGCGGAACTGATTGCCGCCGCCGCCCGGGCCGGATACGACCTGTCGCCGATGGCGCCGCTGTTCGACGCCCGCTTCAGGGGCTGAGCCGTGTCCTTGCCCCTGCTCGGCTGGTTCCGCCATTACGACAAGCCGACCCTGGCCCAGGATCTGGGGGCGGCGCTGATCGTCACCCTGATGCTGATCCCCCAGTCGCTGGCCTACGCCATGTTGGCCGGATTGCCGCCGGAGGCGGGACTCTATGCCAGCATATTGCCGCTGGTGGCCTATGGCCTGTTCGGCTCGAGCCGTACCCTCTCGGTCGGACCGGTGGCGGTGCTGTCGCTGATGACGGCCGCCACCCTGGGACAACTGCAACTCGAGGGTGTGCACTACCTGGATGGTGCCCTGGCCCTGGCCTTGATGAGTGGCGGCTGGCTGCTGTTGTTCGGGCTGCTGCGGCTGGGTTTTGTCGCCCACTTTATCAGCCATCCGGTGATGTCCGGCTTTATCAGCGCCTCGGCCCTGCTGATCACCCTCAGCCAGCTGGGCCCGCTGCTGGGGGTGAGGCTGGAGGGGCATCAGTTGCAGGCCCTGGGCTCCCTGGTACGGCAGTGGGATGCCATTACCCTGGCCACTGTGGTGATTTCGGTGGCCAGCCTGACGTTGCTGCTCTGGTCCCGTTACCGGCTTAAGGGCATGCTGTTGCGCCTGGGCGTGGACGAGGGGCTGGCTGCATCCCTGGTGCGGCTGACGCCGGCCTTGCTGGTGATGGTGGCCATGCTGTTGTCGTGGGGGCTCGATTTGGGTGCCCTGGGTGTTGCCCTGGTGGGCGAAGTGCCGTCGGGACTGCCTGCCTGGAGCTGGCCGCAGTGGTCTGCCTTGCCCTGGCAGGCGCTGATCGTGCCCTCGTTGCTGCTGTCCCTGGTGGGCTTTGTGGAGTCGGTCTCGGTGGGGCAGACCCTGGCGGCCAAACGTCGCCAGCGGATCTCCGCCAACCAGGAGCTGATCGGGCTGGGGGTTTCCAACATCGCCGCCGGCCTGTCCGGCGGCATGCCGGTTACCGGCGGTTTCGCCCGCTCCGTGGTCAATTTCGATGCCGGGGCCCAGACCCCGGCGGCCGGCATCTACACCGCCGTCGGCATAGCGCTGGCCGGACTCTGGCTGGCCCCCTGGCTCGGTGTCCTGCCCAAGGCGGTGCTGGCCGCCACCATAGTGGTGGCCGTGCTGGGGCTGCTGGACTGGCGCCAGTTTCTCCATACCTGGCACTACTCCCGTACCGACTTTGTCGCCCTGGGGCTGACCTTTCTGGTGACCCTGGCGGTCAACGTCGAGCTGGGGTTGCTGGCCGGTATCGCGGCCTCCCTGCTGCTGCATCTCTACCACAGTTACAAGCCGCACTGGGCCGAGGTCGGCCTTATCGCCGGCACCGAGCATTTCCGCAACCGGCTGCGCCACCAGGTGGAGCTGGACCAGAGCCTGCTCTGCCTGCGGGTGGACGAGAGCCTCTACTTCGCCAATGCCGGCCAGTTGGAAGACATCGTCGCCACCCTGGTGAGCCTGCGGCCCGAGGTGCGACACCTGGTGTTGCAGTGCAGTGCTGTCAATCGCATCGATGCTTCCGCCCTGGACAGCCTGCAGATGATCAACGACCGGTTGCAACTGGCCGGCATCGGCTTCCACCTGGCCGAGGTCAAGGGGCCGGTGATGGACAGGCTGCGGCAGAGTTCTTTTCTCGACCGGCTGAACGGGCGGGTCTTCCTGACCATGTACCAGGCCTGGAACGGGCTGACCACCCAGCCGGAATATGTGATCTGAGCCGTTTTTTTCGGCAAGGAATAACTTGCATTGATAACCACTATCATTTAGATTTGTTCCATCCAGGCGGAGGACTTTTCTTATGTACGTGTGTTTGTGCAAGGGTATTACCGAGCGTCAGCTTAAACAGGCCATTGCCGAAGGTAACACCGAGTTCAAGCAACTGAAGCGCGAGCTGGGCGTGGGTTCCCAGTGCGGCAAGTGCATCCCGGTGGCCATGGCCATACTGGCGGAAGAAAACGCCAAGACCGCGCTCTATTACGAAGTCGCCTGAGACCGCTTTATCAATTTCAGCCCCTGAACTACGTTTAGAAGACTTCACACTGACTGGAGTCCGGTTCGATGAAAGGGGATCCCAAGATTATTTCCTACCTCAACAAGGTGCTGGGCAACGAGCTGGTTGCCATCAACCAGTATTTCCTTCACGCCAGGATGTACAAGGACTGGGGATTGCATCATCTGGCCGACAAGGAATATCACGAGTCCATCGAAGAGATGAAACATGCGGATCTCCTGGTCGAACGTATCCTCTTCCTCGAAGGCGTTCCCAACCTGCAGGATCTCGGCCGGCTGCGTATCGGCGAGGAGACCGAGGAGATGATCAAGGCCGATCTGTCCCTGGAGCTGGACGCCATCCCCGATCTCAAGGAAGCCATCGGCTATGCGGAATCGGTGCGGGATTACGTCAGCCGGGATCTGTTCAACGAGATCCTGGAAAACGAGGAAGAGCACGTGGACTGGCTCGAGACCCAGCTTGGACTTATCGACAAGGTGGGTATCCAGAATTATCTGCAGGCCCAGCTGGTGGACGACGACTGAGTTCCGCTCCCGCTCAAAACGGAAAAAGCCCCGCCCGGGGCTTTTTCCGTTTTGGGACTGCTCATCCGCCCCGGCTTTGGATACTATGGACCCAGACTTTAGCAAGGATGTCGATAGCGATGAAAAATACTCACAGAACCCTGCCTCCCCACAAGAATGTCGCGCTGGTGGCCCACGACCATATGAAAGAGCAGCTGCTGGAGTGGGTGGCCAGCCGGGCCGAAGAGCTGAAGCTGCACCACCTGTACGCCACCGGCACCACGGGCACCATGCTCAGCCGCAAGGTCGGGCTGCCGGTGCGCTGCCTGATGTCCGGCCCCATGGGCGGGGATCAGCAACTGGGCGCCATGATCGCCGAGGGCAAGATTGACGTGCTGATCTTCTTCTGGGATCCGCTCAACGCCGTGCCCCACGACCCGGACGTCAAGGCCCTGTTGCGCCTGGCCACGGTATGGAATATCCCGGTGGCGACCAACATCGCCACCGCCGACATGCTGATGGACAGTGTCCAGATGAGCCGGGACTTCAGTATCCGCATTCCGGACTATGACGGCTACCTGAAAGAAAGGACGGCCGGCTGAGCCACTCCCTTTGTCCGCCTGACCGGGTAGTGGCGTTGTCTGTCCAGGTAAGCCTGAGCGCTCCGGCCGTAGCCGGGAGGCTCAGTTCCGGCCCAACTGCTTGTAGGCGTATTTGGGCCTGGTATTGAGGATCTGGTTCTTCTGCTCTTCGGTCATGTTGGCGGGGTTGAGTCCCAGGACCTTGAAGGTGAGCAGGGGGCGGGCTTCCAGGGTGATCATCAGCGGCTTGATGGCGCTGAACCCGGGCTCGACGGGCTCACCGTAGGCGTAGGTGAGGATGCCCTGCTCCAACAGATTTTTGACGGCCGGCTCGGTAACCGGCAGTTTTATGACACTCTTGCGTTGGATCACGAACTCCCGCAGCACCGCCTTCTCGCCCGCATCCAGATAATCCAGCACTTCCTTCAGCAGTTTCTGTCGCACCAGTCGCTGCTTGCGATAAAACACGTGCTGAAACAGCAGTATGGCGCCATGGGCGAGAAAGTAGGAGGCCGAGACCACCATCCCCAGCACGAACAGCAGGCGATAATCGGCCAGCCAGAGTCCGAAGGCGCCGGCGAACAGGCTGTCCGGCAACAGGGTCACCAGGGTGCAGCTCAGCAACAACCAGCACATAAACCAGTTAAGCGGCGAAACCTCTCGTAAATCCAGCATGCTTGTCTCCACAGTCCCGGGGCGTGTCCAACCTGTCCCCGGCTAAAGCAATTGCTGTGCCATTGTATGGGCGCACAGCCACAGAGAACCGTTTTAGTTTCATTTGTGTATCGGATAGGTAGCCAAAAATTTATTTTTACATTAAATGTATACAAATGATCTTAACATTGTGCCTGTTTTGTGTTTTATTGGTACTCAATTTGTCGCCATTGTTACAGCTGACAGGGAGTCCAGGTAATGAGTACAGTTACACTAGAGCAGGCACTGACGATCACGCGTGGTGCCTTGCAGCACGGGATGGAAGTGGGCACTGCGCCCCTGACCGTTGCCGTGCTGGATAATGCTGGCCGGCTGGTGTCCTTGCAGCGCCAGGACGGTTCCAGCCTGCTGCGGCCGGATATCGCCGTCGGCAAGGCCTGGGGCGCCATCGCCCTGGGGCGCAGTTCCCGCGGTCTGGCGGAAATGGCCGCGGCCCGACCGGCCTTTATGTCGGCGGTCAACGTGCTGGCCCAGGGTAATATTGTGCCTGTGCCCGGCGGCGTGCTGATCCGGGACGCGGCCAACCGCCTGCTGGGTGCCGTCGGCATCAGCGGTGATCAGTCGGACGTGGACGAGGCTTGTGCGGTCGCGGGAATCACATTGGCCGAACTGATCGCGGATTGCGGCTAGTCTGGCAGCGTTGTGCAGTAACTTGTTGTTTTGGTCGAGGGGTAACCTTGGTTACTCATTTTTACGCGCCCGCTTCGGTGGGCGCTTTTTTTTACTCATTTTCACGGGATTCCGGTATGGTTAGCAAAAATAAACTTCCATTCCAATGGCCTGGAGCCTGAAACCCCGTATGTCCCGGATCAGAGTCAAGAACGAAGAAAAGATCATCCGTGCCGCCAGCCGGATCTTTGCCGAAAACGGCTATGCCGCCACCAAGACCGCCGATATCGCCGAACTGGCTCAACTGCCCAAACCCAATATCTACTACTACTTCGGCAGCAAGGAAAAGCTCTATCGGGCGGTGCTGGAGAGCGTGACCGAGCCGCTGCTGGCGGCGTCGGCTCCCTTTATCGAGTACCGGGATCCGGTGAAGGCCCTGACCGCCTATATCAAGGCCAAGTTGCTGATCTCCCGGGACTACCCCTATGCCTCCAAGGTCTTCGCCAGCGAGATCATGCACGGCGCTCCCCACCTGCCGGAGGACATCATCGCCCGCCTGAGCGAGCAGACCCGCACCCTGAGCGCCAAGCTGAACGACTGGGTGGGGCAGGGGCTGATGGCGCCGGTCAACGGCCATCATCTGCTGTTCGCCATCTGGGCCTCCACCCAGACCTATGCCGACTTCAACTGGCAGATCACCATGGCCCTGGGCAAGGAAGAGCTGGACGACGGCGACTTCGACCAGGCGGCGGAGGTGATCACCCGGCTGGTGATCGACGGCTGCCGGGTGAAATCCCTGACGGAGGGCTAGGGCCGGGCGGGATCGTTCTTGGCGGTGTCCGCCAGGCTGGCATCGGGCATCCACCACCCCAGCACCAGGCAGAGCAGGGCATAACTGGACAGGGCCAGGAATACCGGCATGATCCAGTCGCCGCCACCGTTGCCCTGGTACTGCCAGCCGAGCAGGGCCACCCCCAGAGTGCCGCCCAGGGAACGGATAAAGTTCATCAGCGCCAGCCCCGAGCCTAGTTGGTGGGCGGGCAGGGCGTTCTGCACCGCGATGGAGCAGGCCACGATCAGAAAGCCGATGCCCACCCCGGCCAGGATCAGCGCCGGATAGAGCCATAACCCCGGCTCCTGCCCCTGGAATACCCACCACAAGCCACCACAGCCCAGACCCAGTGTGACTCCGCCCAGCAAGGGGAAAGGCCGGCAGAATCCCTGGCGGGCAATGCGCTTGCCGCTGACAAAGGTGCCCAGGGTCACGCTCAGGATAAACCATAACAGTACCTGGCTGGTTTGGGCGGGCGTCATCGCCAGTTGCTGCTCCAGCCCCAGCGGCACATAGACCAGCAGCGCCAGCCGGATGGCCTCCGACAGGGCCAGCAGCAGCACGGCGATGCCGAACAGCCGCTCCTTCAGGAAACGCAGGGGCAGTACCGGGCCCGGGTGTCGCCACTGGTGCCAGACCAGTACCAGGCTGAGCAGGGCGGCCAGCCCCAGCAAGAGGGGCTGGTAGCCGGCCAGCGCCGGTGCGATCAGGGGGACATTGGCCGCCAGTCCCCAGCCGGCCCCCGTCAGTAGCAGCAGCAGGATGCCGACACCGTCCTGTTTTCCTTTGGCGCCCTGGTGGCCCAGATCCTTCAATGCCCAGTGGTTGAGCCCCAGCGCCAGCAGCCCCAGCGGCACCTTGAAGATAAACAGCCAGCGCCAGTCGAACAGGCCGATGATCAGGGCGCCGAGCAGGGGTCCGGCCACGCTGGAGATGGCGAAGATGGCGGAAATATAGCCCTGGTAGCGGCCCACCTGGCGTGGCGGTATCACATCGGCGATCACCGCGAAGGACAGGGCGATCAGGCCGCCGCCACCGGCGCCGGTCAGCAGCCGGGTAGCGAGCAGGGCCGGCAGGGTGTCGACCAGGCTGCTGGCGAGCGAGCCCAGGGTAAAGAGCGCGAGGGCCATGGCCAGACAGGGGCGGCGGCCGAAGCGGTCGCTCAGCCGGCCGTAGACCGGCATGCTGAGGGTCATGGCGAAGAGGTAACTGCTCACCAGCAGCGGGGCCAGCTCCGGTGCCGCGAAAGCCCGCCCCAGGGTGGAGAGCGCCGGCATCAGCAGGGTGATTTCCAGGGCGCCCAGCATGATGGCCAGGGCCACGCCGAGAAAAACCTGCTGTACGCGCCGGCGTTCGGCGTGGTGAAGGTCTCGAGTCATCGTTTGGCTTTGCTCCCGCTACACTTAACACAAAAGACAGAAAAAATTGCCGCCATCAACGTACACAAGTGTTGAGTAAATTGCTTGTGGCAGCAATCGCTTAATACATGCCGGCAACAAAACGGTTACTTGGCTGTGAAATATTTGTTGACTCAGGAGTCAGTTTTTTATTTTAATTACAGGTAAAGATACTACCATTCTGTTGGTCGGCAATGTGCAGCGTATTCGCTGAAGGAGGCAAACCTTGATTAAGTTCCTACTTAACCAGGAGTTGCGGGAGGAGAAGGACCTTTCGCCAAATATGACGGTGTTGAATTATCTGCGTACCCGCGCGGCTAAGACCGGCACCAAGGAAGGATGTGCGTCCGGTGACTGCGGCGCCTGTACCGTGGTGCTGGGGGAGCGTGAAGGAGACCGGATCAGCTATCGCTCGGTCAACTCCTGCCTGACCTTCGTGTCGGCGCTGCACGGCAAGCAGTTGATCACCGTGGAGGATCTCAAGTCGAAGGACGGCCGCCTGCACCCGGTGCAGCAGGCCATGGTGGACTTCCACGGCTCCCAGTGCGGTTTCTGCACCCCGGGCTTTATCATGTCCATGTTCGCCCTGAGCAAGAACAAGCCCGCGGCCGACAAGCACGACATCCTCGAGGCCCTGGCCGGCAACCTGTGCCGCTGCACCGGCTACCGGCCCATCGTCGATGCGGCCAAGGCCATCGCCGAGCAGCCGCAGCTGGCCGATGACTTCTCCCGCTACGAGGCCGAAGTGGTGGCCAGGCTGGCGCAGATCGAGACCGACACCCTGGTGACCCTGGAAGGGGACGACAAGGTGTGCTTCTCGCCCACCTCCAGCGCCGAACTGGCGACCCTGCTGGAACAGCATCCGGACGCCCGGCTGCTGGCCGGCGGTACCGATCTGGCGCTGGAAGTCACCCAGTTCCACCGGGAACTGCCCAAGATGATCTATGTGGGCAACGTGGCCGACATGAAGCAGCTGGAAGAAACCGACGAGCAGCTGGTGATCGGCGCCGCCCGCACCCTGAGCGACAGCTACGATGCCCTGAGCCGCAGCTACCCGGACTTCGGCGAGCTGCTGCACCGTTTCGCCTCCCTGCAGATCCGCAACCAGGGCACCCTGGGCGGCAACATCGGCAACGCCTCGCCCATCGGCGACGCCCCGCCGGTGCTGATCGCGCTCAATGCCCGCCTGGTGTTGCGCAAGGGCGAGCGGGTGCGCGAGCTGCCCATCGAGGAGTACTTCCTGAGCTACAAGGTGACCGCCCAGGAAGAAGGCGAGTTCATTGAGAAGGTGATAGTGCCCAAGCCCGCGGCCAACCAGCACTTCAAGGTGTACAAGCTGTCCAAACGGATAGACGACGATATTTCCGCGGTGTGCGGCGCCTTCAACCTGACCATAGAAAACGGCAAGGTGACCGAGGCCCGCATCGGCTTCGGCGGCATGGCGGCCACGCCCAAGCGGGCTGCGGCCTGTGAGCAGGCGCTGGTGGGCCAGGACTGGAACCACGCCACCGTCAAGGCGGCGATGAAGGCCCTGGACGGCGACTTCCAGCCCCTGTCCGACTTCCGCGCCAGCAAGGAATACCGCGCCAAGACGGCGGCAAACCTGCTCTACAAGTTCTTTATCGAGCAACAGGATCTGAAACTGGAAACCAGGGTGACGTCTTATGTCTAACAAACCGCTGAACACGCTCACCATCGACGAAATGATGGAAAGGATCAAACAGGACCTGCAGACCGGCGTGGGCAAGAGCGTGCCCCACGACAGCGCCGCCAAGCAGGTGGCCGGCGAGGCCCAGTACATCGACGATCGGCTGGAGTTCCCCAATCAGTTGCATGTGTATGCCCGGCTGTCCGACAAGGCTCACGCCCGCATCACCAAACTGGATGTGAGCCCCTGCTACCAGTTTCCCGGCGTGGCCATCGCCATTACCGCCCAGGACGTGCCCGGCGAGCTGGACATAGGCCCGGTGCTGGCGGGGGATCCCCTCCTGGCCGATGGCAAGGTGGAATACTACGGCCAGCCGGTGCTGGCGGTGGCAGCCAACGATCTCGAGACCGCCCGCAAGGCGGCCATGGCCGCCATCGTGGAATATGAAGAGCTGCCGGCGGTGCTGTCGGTGGAAGAAGCGCTGGCAAAAGAGCTGTTCGTGACCGAGAGCCACAAGCAGCAGCGCGGCGACTCCGCCGCCGGACTCAAGCAGGCCAAGCACGTGATCGAGGGCAGCCTGCACATCGGCGGCCAGGAACACTTCTACCTGGAAACCCAAATCAGCTCGGTGGTGCCCACCGAAGACGGCGGCATGCTGGTGTTCACCTCCAGCCAGAACCCGACCGAGGTGCAGAAGCTGGTGGCCAGCGTCCTGGGCGTGCCCATGAACAAGGTCGTCATCGACATGCGCCGTATGGGCGGCGGCTTCGGCGGCAAGGAAACCCAGGCCGCGGGCCCGGCCTGCATGGCCGCCGTGGTGGCCCGGCTCACCGGCCGCCCGGCCAAGATGCGCCTGCCGCGGGTCGAAGACATGATGATGACCGGCAAGCGTCATCCCTTCTTCAACCAGTACAAGGTAGGCTTCGACGACAACGGCCGTATCGAGGCGGCGGAAATCGTGGTGGCCGGCAACTGCGGCTACTCGCCGGATCTGTCCTCGTCCATCGTGGACAGGGCCATGTTCCACTCGGACAACGCCTACTACCTGGGCGACGCCACCGTCATCGGCCACCGCTGCAAGACCAATACCGCCTCCAACACCGCCTACCGCGGGTTCGGCGGCCCCCAGGGCATGATGACCATCGAGCACGTGATGGACGAGATCGCCTCCAAGCTTGGCAAGGATCCGCTGGAGATCCGCAAGGTCAACTTCTACGGCAAGGATGAGCGCAACGTCACCCACTACCACCAGACCGTGGAGCACAACATCATCCACGAGATGGTGGCGGATCTGGAGCAGTCGGCCGAGTACGGCAAGCGGCGCGAGGAAATCAAGGCGTTCAACGCCCGCAGCCCCATCCTCAAGAAGGGCATCGCCATCACCCCGGTGAAGTTCGGTATTTCCTTCACCGCCACCTTCCTCAACCAGGCGGGGGCGCTGATCCACATCTATACCGACGGCAGCATCCACCTCAACCACGGCGGCACCGAAATGGGCCAGGGCCTCAACACCAAGGTGGCCCAGATAGTGGCGGAAGAGTTCCAGGTGGACGTGGATCGCATCCAGATCACCGCCACCAACACCGACAAGGTGCCCAATACCTCGCCGACGGCGGCCTCGAGCGGCACCGATCTGAACGGCAAGGCGGCCCAGAACGCGGCCCAGACCATCAAGCAGCGCCTGATCGACTGGGCGGCGGGCCACTTCAAGGTCAGCCCCGAGGACGTGGTGTTCAAGAACAACTTCGTGCAGATCCGCCAGCAGCTGCTGTCGTTTCCGGAATTCGTGCAACTGGCCTATTTCAACCAGGTGTCGCTCTCCAGCACCGGCTTCTACAAGACGCCGAAGATCTACTACGACCACGCCACCGGCTCCGGTCGTCCCTTCTACTACTTCGCCTACGGCGCCGCCTGTGCCGAAGTGGTGGTGGACACCCTGACCGGCGAGTACAAGATACTGCGTGCCGACATACTGCACGACGTGGGTGACTCCCTCAACCCGGCCATCGACATCGGCCAGGTGGAAGGCGCCTTTATCCAGGGCGTGGGCTGGCTGACCACCGAGGAGCTGGTGTGGAACGACCAGGGCCGGCTGATGACCAACGGTCCGGCGGGCTACAAGATCCCGGCGGTGGCGGACATGCCCATCGACTTCCGGGTCAAGCTGGTGGAAAACCGCAAGAACCCGGAAGACACGGTATTCCACTCCAAGGCCGTGGGCGAGCCGCCCTTTATGCTCGGCATGTCGGTGTGGTGTGCGCTGAAAGACGCCGTGGCCAGCGTGTCCGGCTACCGCCGCTACCCGCACATCGACGCGCCGGCCACCCCGGAACGGGTGCTGTGGGGCGTGGAGCAGATGCAGGCGCTGGTGGAGCAGGACGAGATCGCCACCCGGGTCGAGGATGTGTTGATCAAGTAAGGGCAGGGGCAGCCACCAGGATGGCTGTCAGCTGTGTGCGGGGGTGCGGCAAACAGAGTCGCCTCCCCCGACACGCTTCAAGTACATCCCTGTATCGCTCGGCACATGCCATCCCTGGCATGTGACGGTCGGCTGAGGCGGCTCTGTTTGCCTTTTTCAGGACTCGACATTGCTGGTGGCTTGCCAGCGGGCGATGCCGGGACAGTGAGGCGGCCTTTGGCCGACTTGCCAGGAACCCCGGGTGTTTGAGACGGAACCATCGTCTTCGAGGAGTAAGCTATGTTCAAGGATAACTGGATTCAGGCGCTGGCCGAGCTGGAACAGAAGGGGGAACCCTGTGTGCTGGTGACGGTGGTGGAGCACAAGGGCTCCACCCCGCGGGACAGCGGCACCAAGATGCTGGTGACCGAACAGGGCTGCCATGCCACCATAGGTGGCGGCCACCTCGAATACAAGGCGCTGGAGCTGGCCCGGGACATGCTGGCCCGGGGCGAGCAGCAGATGAAGGTCGAGCGCTTCAACCTGGGCGCCAGCTTGGGGCAGTGCTGCGGCGGCATGGCCACCATCATGCTGGAGCCGGTGGTACGGCCCCGCCATCACCTGGTATTGTTCGGCGCCGGCCATGTGGCCAAGGCGCTGGTGCACATAGTGGCGACCCTGCCGTTTCGCATCACCTGGATAGACGAGCGGGCCGAGGAGTTTCCCGCCGAGCTGCCCGCCGGTGTCACCCGGGTGGTGAGCGAGGATCCGGTGGACGAGGTCGACGACCAGCCCGCCGGCAGCTTCTACCTGGTGATGACCCACAACCACCAGCTCGATCTGGAGCTGTGCGCCCGTATTCTCAAGCGTAACGACGCCCGCTACTTCGGGGTGATCGGCTCGCGCACCAAACGCAAGCGCTTCGACTACCGGCTGCAGGAGCGGGGCTTCGATGACGCGGCCCTGGCCCGGATGATCTGCCCCATCGGCCTGGCCGAAGTGGCCGGCAAGCATCCGGCGGAAATCGCGGTGTCGGTGGCCGGCCAGTTGATCGCCGCCTACCAGGCCGAACCGGTACCCATGACAGCGGCGGCCCCCGCCGCCGCCCACACGCTTTAAGTATTATCGATGGAAGGAGACGCACGACCATGACGCAGCCAAAGGCGTATCGTGCCGCTATTTTGCACAGCCTGGGCGATCCGGCCCAGGTCGGCCTGGAGGCCAGCCATGCCTACTACCCGGACGGCGTCCTGGTGGTGGCCGACGGTCGCGTCCGGGATATAGGCCCGGCCGACGAGGTGCTGGCGCGCCAGCCCGCCGGGCTCGACATCACCCGGTTTGAAAACCGGCTGATCACCTCGGGTTTTATCGACACCCATATCCACTTTCCCCAGACCGAGATGATCGCCTCCTATGGCGAGCAACTGCTCGACTGGCTCAACAACTACACCTTCCCGGAAGAGCGCAAGTTCGTCGACCAGGCCCACGGCGCCCGGGTGGCCGAGCTGTTCCTGGACGAGCTGCTGCGCAACGGCACCACCACCGCCATGGTGTTCGGCACCGTGCACAAGGCGTCGGTGGATGCCTTCTTCACCGCCTCCCACGCGCGTAACATGCGCATGATCGCCGGCAAGGTGATGATGGATCGGCACGCCCCCGACTACCTGCTCGACACGCCTGAGTCCGGTTACGCCGACAGCAAGGAGCTGATCGAGCGCTGGCATAAAAAAGGCCGCCAGCTCTATGCGGTGACGCCGCGCTTTGCGCCCACCAGCACCGCCGAGCAGCTGGCGCTGGCCGGCAAGCTGCTGGCGGAATACGACGACGTCTATATGCAGACCCACCTGTCCGAAAACCAGCAGGAGATCGAATGGGTCAAGTCCCTGTTCCCGGAGCAGAAAGGCTACCTGGACGTGTACGATCACTTCGGCCTGCTGGGGGATCGCTCCGTGTTCGCCCATGCGGTGCACCTGGAGCAGGAGGAAGCGGCACGCATGGGGGAAACCGATTCGGTGATCTCCTTCTGCCCCACCTCCAACCTCTTCCTGGGTTCCGGCCTGTTCGACCTGCCCGGTGCCGAGCAGCGGGGGATCCGGGTCGGCCTGGGCACCGACGTGGGGGCCGGTACCAGCTTTTCCATGCTGCAGACCATCAACGAGGCCTATAAGATCCAGCAACTGCGCCGGCACAAGCTGCATCCGCTCAAGGCGCTCTATCTCGCCACCCTGGGCGGCGCCCGCTCGCTGCGGCTGGAAGACAAGGTGGGCAACCTGGCGGTGGGCAAGGAGGCGGACTTCCTGGTGCTGGACCTGCACGCCACCCCGCTGATGCAGGCGCGGATGAACAATGCACACAATCTGTTCGAGCAACTCTTCGTGCTGATGATGCTCGGAGATGACAGGGCCATCGCACAAACGTATATTTACGGCGAGTGCCGTTATCGGCGTGATCACTAGCCGGCGACGTCCTGCATTGCAGAATATCCGATAAACGCCCGTCAAGGGCGTTTTTTGTGTTCAGTCACAGACTTTGATATTCCGGCTGTCGAATCGGCAAAAACCCAGTAAGATTGTATACGAGAGCAATAACAATTTATTAACCGGCAAGGAATGCGGTACTCCGCCGTAGATACAGGCCGTAACTGGAAACCTAAACATGAGTTCACTCAGTCAACTGGAGCCAAGACCTGTCAAGTCGAGCTCAAACACTCAGGACGATATCGTTTACGAACATATCTTCGACGCCATTCTCGAACAGCGGCTGGCGCCGGGCACCAAGCTCAGCGAGGAAGCCCTGGGCGAGATCTTCGGCGTCAGCCGGACCATTATCCGCCGCGCCCTGCTGCGGCTGTCCCACGAGCAGGTGGTCAGCATCCGGCCCAACCGTGGCGCGGTGGTGGCGGCCCCCAGCGTGGAAGAAGCCCGGCAGATCTTCGCCGCCCGCCGGGTGGTGGAGCTGGCGGTGACCGAACTGGCGGTCGAGCACGCCACGCCCGAGAGCCTGGCCCGCATGCGCACCATGGTGCAGGAAGAGCAGGACGCCTTCGCCCGGGGCGATCGGGGCACCGGCATCCGTCTGTCCGGCGAGTTCCACCTGGAGTTGGCCCATATGGCCAACAACACGCCGCTGCTCAATTTCCAGCGCAGCGTGGTGTCCCAGACCTCGCTGATCATCGCCCAGTACGAGGTCGGCCACAAGGCCCACTGTTCCTTCAACGAGCACGAAGAGCTGCTCAAGGCCATCGAGTCGGGCGACAAGGACAAGGCCGTGACCATGATGAAGGAGCACTTGGATCATATCGAGGCCAAGCTGAACCTGGATAACGAGTCCGCTTCCACCGATCTGCACGTGGTGTTCTCCGGTGTGGTGAAAAAACAGAGTGGCCGCCGCCGCTGATACTCCCCAACGCGTGGGGCGGCCTGGCCGCCCACGCCGTTTCCTCTCTCTTCCTTTCACCTATCCATCTGATTTCCAAATACTTATTTTGTGGTCCAAGTCGATGCCGCCAACTGGCGCTACCGGTATCGAGGCCCGGCTCCTAATGTTGTGAACATGTAAACGGCAGTCCCGCTGCCGGTGTCCGTTCACCGCCACCTCCGGTGGCCAAGGGAGAATCTGATGTCAGCCGAAAACCAGAAAACCGTCGCCCTGCTCGAGCAGTTGTTCGCCGCCTTTAACCGCCACGATATCGAGGGCGTCATGGCCTGCATGGCCGACGACTGCGTGTTCGAGGGCGCCGCCGGCAGCGAGGCCTTCGGGACCCGCTTCAGCGGTGCCGAGGCCGTGGCCGCCGCCTTCGTCAAGGTCTGGACCACCTATCCCGACGTCAGCTGGCAAGGCACCAGCCACTTCGCCGCCGGCGACCGGGCCGTGTCCCAGTGGACCTTCTGCGCCACCTGTCCGGACGGCCGCCGCATCGAAGCCGACGGGGTCGATGTCTTCACCCTCAAGGACGGCAAACTGGTCCTGAAGCAGGCGTTCCGCAAGGACCGCCCCCTGCTGGATCCCCAGTAACCGCCACCACCTGATCTCGGGGAACACGAATATGGATATTGCCAACAACACCCAGGCGGAACTCCGCCAGCCGGCCCAGGCCAAAACCGTGCTGGACCGTTACGATCCCAGCTACGATCCCCTGGTGGCCGCCACCCCGGGACGGGGCCAGCAGTACGCACCGACCTACTGGGTGGCCACCGCCGGCACCCCGCCGGAAGACGACGGCCCGGTCACCGCCGACATGGATGTGGACGTGGTCATCATCGGCAGCGGATTTACCGGCCTGTCCTGCGCCGTCTTCCTGGCGAAGGAGCACGGCATCAAGGCCACGGTGCTGGAGGCTAACCAGGTCAGCTGGGGCTGCACCAGCCGCAACGGCGGCCAGGCCCAGAACGCCTCGGGCCGGCTCAGCCGCTCCCAGTGGATCCAGCGCTGGGGCCTGGACACCGCCCGGCGCATGCACGAGGAGGTGCGCGAGGGCTTCGACACCTTCAGGGGGCTGATCCGGGACGGCAACATCGACTGCAATCCCCAGGACGGCGGCCACCTCTACATTGCCCACCGGGACAAGGCCATGCGCAAGCTGGAGGCCGAGGCCAAGGTGCTGCGGGAGCAGTTCAACTACCACACCGAGCTGCTGGACAAGGCCACCCTCAGCCGCAACTACGTGAACGAGGCGGAGGCGGTGGGCGCCATGCACGAGCCGGACGGCATCGGCGTGCATCCGCTCAAGCTGGCCCAGGGCTATCACCGCATGGCGCGGGAGCTGGGCGCCACCATCCATCCCTCCAGCCCGGTGCTGGGCTGGGAGACCCGCAACGGCGTGCACTACCTGCAGACCCCGGGCGGGGTGGTGCGGGCCCGGGCGGTGGGGGTGGCTACCGGCGGCTATACCTCCCAGGGGCTGCACCAGAGCCTGCGCAGCAAGATCATGCCGATACTGTCCAACTCCCTGGTGACCCGGCCGATGACCGACAGCGAGATTGCCCAGTGCAATTTCATCACCAACGAGGTGATCACCGACACCCGTACCCTGCGCTATTACTACCGCAAGCTGCCCGACAACCGGCTGCAGATCGGCAGCCGCAGTTCCATCACCGGCGCCGATGCCCACAATCCCAAGCACCTGCAGGTGCTGATCGACGGCATGCACCGCAAGTTTCCGGCGCTCAAGGGCATCAAGATCGACTACTCCTGGTGGGGCTGGGTGGACGTCAGCCACGACATGATGCCGCGCATCGCCCAGCCGGATGAAAGGGAGCAGATCTTCTACGCCCTGGGCTACGGCGGCAACGGCGTCATGTTCTCGGCCCATGCCGGCCGGCGCATGGCCCAGCGCATCGCGGGTATCCGCGAGGGGTTCGAGCTGCCCATCTACAACTCGCCGCTGCCGGGACACCTGTTCGCGCCCTTCCGCCGCCTGGGCCAGCGCATGCTCTACCACTGGTACCACCTGCGCGACGAACACCTGTAATGGTATAGAGCATCATATAGTTTAAAACTGAGGCGGCTCTGATACGCTTTTGGTCGAAGGCATTGTTGATTCTGGCGAGGCAGAGGCCGTCGGCCAAAGGGTGCTACTCCTCCGGCACGCCGTAAACCCATCCATGGGGGCTCCGCCGCGCCCTTCCTGGCGCGGAGGGCCGGCGGAGGTGGCTCTGTTGACTCTCTCTAGGTTGCAACAGACAACAAATAGCTAATTGGTCGTTTTATGAATTGTTCGGTGCTCTAGTTCGCCTGAACCACGCCGGGAGCCGATGCCCCGGCGTTTCCATTTTGTTTTCAATATGTTGCCCTGTGGTTTACAAGCGGCAGCAAAAAGGGTCAAACTGGGTTGTTCCGGCCCGCAGGGCCATGCATCGACAGGTAAGTTGAGTCACCATGTTCCAGCTGTTTCACCTCTCCACGGAAAAAAGCACCAGCCTGCAGCAACAGCTGCGCGAGCAGATCGCCGCCGCCATCCTCAACGGCAACATTCCCCAGGACAGCCCGCTGCCCTCCAGCCGCAAGCTGGCCAAGCAGCTGTGCATCGCCCGCAATACGGTGGTGCTGGCCTACGAGCACCTGCTGGACGACGGTTATCTCATCGCCCGCGAGCGCAGCGGCTATTTCGTCAACCCCGAGATACTGTCGCGCCAGCCCGAGGTGCCAGCCAAGGAAAACCCGCTCGAGGGCGGCCATGCGCCCGACTGGGCCCGCAAGCTCAAGATCCGCCCGGGCAGCCAGCAAAACATCACCAAGCCCAAGGACTGGCAGAAGTATCCCTATCCCTTTATCTACGGCCAGTTCGACCCCAGCCTGTTCCCCAGCAACAACTGGCGCGAATGCTGCCGTGACGCGGTGAGCGTGCCGGCGATCCGGGACTGGGCCTCGGACCGGTTCGACAACGACGATCCCCTGCTGATCGAGCAGATCCGTACCCGGTTGCTGCCCCGGCGCGGAGTCTGGGCCTCGGCGGACCAGATCCTGGTGACGGTGGGCGCCCAGCAGGCGCTGTACATGCTGGCCCGGCTGCTGCTGGACGGCGACAGCACCATCGGCATCGAGGATCCGGGCTATGTGGATATCCGCAATATCGCCACCATGAACCCGGCCAAGGTGCGTCCGTTGCCGGTGGACGAACAGGGACTGATCGTCGACGAACGGCTCGATGGCTGTGATCTCGTCTACAGCACCCCCAGCCACCAGTGCCCCACCACGGTGACCATGCCGCTGGAGCGGCGCTATGCGCTGCTGGACAAGGCCAGCGAGCAGGACTTTTTGATCATCGAGGACGACTACGAGAGCGAGAGCAACTTCAGGACCAACCCCATTCCGGCCCTGAAGAGCCTGGACAAGAACGACAGGGTGCTCTACGTGGGCAGCCTGTCCAAGACCCTGGCGCCGGGACTGCGCCTGGGCTACCTGGTGGGGCCGGCGGAGCTTATCCGCGAGGCGCGCGCCCTGCGCCGGCTGATGCTGCGCCACCCGGCGGCCAACAACCAGCGTTCGGTGGCGCTGTTCCTGGAGCGGGGCTACCACGACGCCCTGATCATGAACATCGCCAAGGCCTACGAGGAGCGCTGGCAGGAAATGGGCGCGGCGCTGGATGAATACCTGCCGTCCTCCAGCCGCCAGCCCAGCTTCGGCGGCTCCTGCTACTGGGTGCGCGGCCCCGAGGGGCTGGACAGCCGCATCCTGCGCAAGGAGGCGGCGGATCGGGGCATCCTGATCGAACCCGGCGACATCCATTTTCTGGCCGAGCCGGTGCCGCTCAACTACTTCCGCCTGGGCTACTCTTCCATCCCCGCCGCCAGGATCCGCCCCGGCATCAAGGCGCTGGTGGAGCTGATCGAGGATATGGTCTGAGTCCCTTCATGTTGACCACTTGTTAACGAGGGGCGCCGTCGGGCGCCTCTCTTGTTTTTCAATTAATTGATTATTAAGTGCTTTATGGCTGGCGTAACCGTTGTTACGGAACTGGTCCTACTCTCTTCCCCCCCCACTTCCTAATCTAGCTCCAGTGAATCACATCGCAGCCAGCAGGCGCCATTCGCCCCGCCGACATCCGGGAGGGGAAGCCCGGAACGAGGCGGCCGGCGGTGGCCGATTCACCACAGAACCAATAACAAACAAATGAAAACCTGCTTGAACCGAAACATTGGATTGAACCCTCCGGGGTGACGGCCACCACCGTCACCGACAGGAACCAGCAAAAAGGAAGACAGCTATGCCACGTATGACTCCCAGTGAAGCCATGGTCGAAACCCTGGCGGCCAACGGTGTAACCGATATCTTCGGCATCATGGGCTCCGCCTTCATGGACGCCATGGACATCTTCGCCCCGGCGGGCATCCGCCTGATCCCCACGGTGCACGAGCAGGGCGCCGGCCACATGGCCGACGGCTACGCCCGGGTCAGCGGCCGGCACGGCGTCTGTATCGCCCAGAACGGCCCCGGCATCACCAACTTCGTGACCGCCATCGCCGCCGCCTACTGGGCCCACAGCCCGGTGGTGTGCATCACCCCGGAAACCGGCTCCATGACCCAGGGCCTGGGCGGCTTCCAGGAAGCGCAGCAGTTGCCCTTCTTCGAGACCATCACCAAGTACCAGGGCCACGTGGCCAACCCGGCGCGGATGGCCGAGTTCACCGCCCGCTGCTTCGACCGGGCCATGCTGGAAAACGGCCCCACCCAGCTCAACATTCCGCGGGACTTCTTCTACGGTGACATCAACGTGGAGATCCCCCAGCCGATCCGCATCGAGCGCGGCGCCGGCGGCGAGCAGAGCCTGCAGCAGGCGGCCACCCTGCTGGCCGAAGCCAGGAACCCGGTGATCATCTCCGGCGGCGGCGTGGTGATGGCCGACGCGGTGGAGGAGTGCAAGGCCCTGGCCGAGTTCCTGGGGGCCCCCGTGGTCAACAGCTACCTGCATAACGACTCCTTCCCGGCCAGCCACCCGCTGTGGTGCGGCCCGCTGGGCTACCAGGGCTCCAAGGCCGGCATGAAGCTTATCTCCCGCGCCGACGTGGTGCTGGCACTGGGTACCCGCCTGGGGCCGTTCGGCACCCTGCCCCAGCACGGCCTGGACTACTGGCCGAAGCAGGCCAAGATCATCCAGGTGGACTGCGACGCCAAGATGCTGGGCCTGGTGAAGAAGATTTCCGTCGGCGTGTGCGGTGACGCCAAGGCCGCCGCCGTCTCCATCCTCGAGCGGCTGCAGAACCTCAACGTCGCCTGCCTGGAAAACAAGGGTGCCCGCGCCAGTGAGATCGCCGCCGAAAAAGCGGCCTGGGAAGCGGAGCTGGATCAGTGGATCCACGAGAAGGACGACTATTCCCTGGACATGATCGCCGAGCAGGCGGAAGAGCAGGGCAGCTACCTGCATCCGCGCCAGGTGCTGCGCGAGCTGGAAAAGGCCATGCCCGAGGACGTGATGGTGTCCACCGACATCGGCAACATCAACTCGGTGGCCAACAGCTACCTGCGCTTCGAGAAGCCGCGCTCCTTCTTCGCCGCCATGAGCTTCGGCAACTGCGGTTACGCCCTGCCGACCATCATCGGCGCCAAGACCGCCGCGCCCCATCGTCCGGCCATTTCCTACGCCGGTGACGGTGCCTGGGGCATGTCGATGATGGAGATCATGACCTGCGTACGCGAACACATTCCGGTGACCTCCATCGTGTTCCACAACCGCCAGTGGGGCGCGGAGAAGAAGAACCAGGTCGACTTCTACAACCGCCGCTTCGTGGCCGGCGATCTGGAAAACCCCAGCTTCGCCGACATCGCCCGCGCCATGGGTGCCGAAGGGGTGACGGTGGACAAGCTGGAAGACGTGGGCCCGGCCCTGAAGGCCGCCATCGCGCGCCAGATGGAGGAGGGCAAGACCACCGTCATCGAGATCATGTGCACCCGCGAGCTGGGCGACCCTTTCCGCCGCGACGCCCTGTCCAAGCCGGTGCGTCACCTGGACAAGTACAAGGACTATTGCTGATAAGGAAGCTGCCCGCCACGGCGGGCAGCTCGGCTTTATCATCAAGCCGTCTGTTTTACTGGCATGAGCCGGCCAAAGGGCCCACTCCTCCGACACGCCGCAAGTACATCCATGTAGGCTCGCACATGCCATCCCTGGCATGTGACGGTCGGCGGAGCGGTTCCCTTTGTCCGTCTCTTCTGACATGGGTGTCGCCTGTTTATGCCAGTCTGCCGATACCGGAACACAACCCGATGCCATTGTGCCAGTGGCCTCCGGTGGTCTTCTGTCGAACAGGAAGGGAATCATGCTCAATACCGCGCCCAAGGAATGCCCGCCCCACTTGCTGGCCCTGGCCCGCCAGCACCCCAGGGTCACCACTGTGGTGATCAACCCGGTCAACGCCGTGTCCCTGGCCAGCGCCCGGCTGGCCCGGGAGCAGGGGCTGATCGAGCCGATACTGGTGGGGGATGTGGCCGTCATGCGACATCAGGCCCAGGCCATGGGCTGGACGCTGGACGGCCTGCGCCTGGTGCCGGCCGCCGACGAAACCGAGGCCGCCCGCCTGGGCGTCGCCCTGGTCAGCCAGGGCGAGGCCGACGCCATCATGAAGGGCCATGTGCATACCGATATCCTGCTGCGGGCGGTGCTGAACAAGTCCGCCGGGCTGCGCACCGACAGCCGGCTGAGCCACCTGTTCCACATGACGGTGCCGGGCAGCTGCAAGGCCCTGTGCATCACCGATGCGGTGATCAACGTCCAGCCGACGGTGCTCGACAAGCTGCACATCGCCCGCAACGCCATCGGCCTGATGCACGCCCTGGGCAACCCCGAGCCCAAGGTGGCGGTGCTGTCGGGCACCGAGGAGGTGAGCAAGAGCATGCCTTCCAGCCTGGACGCCGCCGAGCTGGTCAAGCTGGCGGCCATGGGGGCCCTGCCCGGCGCCCTGGTGGAAGGGCCGCTGGCCTTCGACAATGCGGTCTCGGCGGAGGCGGCGGCCATCAAGGGCATCCGCGGCCGGGTGCCGGGGCAGGCGGACATCCTGCTGGTGCCCAACCTGGAGTCGGGCAACTTCCTGTTCAAGCAGATGGTGTACTTTATGGGCGCCACCGCCGCCGGCCTGGTGCTGGGCGCCAGGGTGCCGATCATCCTCACCTCCCGCGCCGATCCGCCCGAGGCCCGGCTGGCGTCCTGCGCCCTGGCCGCCCTCCATTGTGCCCACCAGGCCAGCCGCGCCGCGGTGGCCTGAGCCTCGACCCGAAAGGAGCTGCCCATGTCACTCAGTCGTTATGGTTTTATCGTCAAGGGGCCGGACCTGGAGCTGTTCAAGCACCACGGCCGCATCAAGAGCGACGGCTTCGACATCGCCGTGGCCGGGGTGCGTACCCTGGAGGAGGCGGTCATGGCCGCCCAGGAAATGCTGACCCGGCGCATCGAGCTTATCGAGCTGTGCGGCGGCTTCAGCGCCGAGGAGGAAGCGCAGATCCGCGCAGCGATCCAGGATCACGTGCCCCTGGGGCGGGTAAGCTACCGGCCCGAAGACCAGGGCCGGGTCGACTGGCCCTGACCCCCTCGAGGCCGCTTTATGGCTGACGGCCGGCCCGGCGAGGAGCGGCCGTTTCCAGCTCCCCCTGCCGGCTCAGCCGGTAGTGATCCAGATCCCGTGCCAGCACCAGCCTGCCCCCGTAATGGGCGCGGGCTTCCGCCGCTATCTCGTCGATATGGGGCGAGCCGGCACCGTCCTGGTAGCGGGGGCTGAAGTGGGTGAGGATCAGGTTGGGCAGGCCGGCCTGTTCGGCGAAGCGGGCCACCCGCTCGGCGTCGCTGTGTTGGGGCGCCGGTCCCAGGCGCTCGGCCACTTCCCGGGTGTAGGTGGCCTCGTGCACCAGCAGGCAGGCGCCCCGGGCGGCCTCCGCCAGCAGGGCGGGGCTGTCGTTGTCACCGGCGATGATCACCTTGCGCGGCGCCCGTTCGGGCAGCCGGTAGTCCTGCCCCCTGAGGCGCCGTCCCTCGAACTCCAGCTCCTCCCCCCGGTGCAGCCGGCCCCACAGCGGGCCGGCGGGAATGCCCTCGGCGGTCAGCCGGGTCACATCCAGCTTGGCTTCCACCCGGGTTTCGGTAAACACATAGGCATAACTCGGCACCCGGTGGGACAGGGCCACCGCTTCCAGCGTGAAATCCTGCACCGCCAGGGGGGCCTGCAGCGATTCGACCGGCACGAAATCGATGGGGAAGTCGAGCCGGAGATCGCTCAGCCGGGCCACGCACTCGATAAAAGCCGCGATGGGCGCTGGGGCGATGATGCGCAGCGGCGCCGTGCGCCCGGCCAGGGCGGCGCTGGCCAGCAGCCCGGGCAGGCCGTAGCAGTGGTCGCCGTGCACATGGGTGATCAGCAGGGTGTCGAGCTGCATCGGCGACAGCCGGGTATGCAGCAGCCGGTGCTGGGTGCCTTCGCCGCAGTCGATCAGGCACCAGGCGCGGGCGCCGGCCCTGCGCAGGGCCAGGCCGGAGACGTTGCGGCTCTTGGTGGGGGTACCGGAGGAGGTGCCGAGGAAGATCAGTTCCATGCGCTGCGCCGACGAAAAAGGAGTCCCTTGATGGTAACCGCAAGCGCCGGGATGGGGAATCCGGAGTCACTTTCTGGACGCTGTTTGCGATCGTTACAAAGATGTCTGTCACTCATCCAGCAAGGAGTCAACAGAGCTACCTCCGCCGACACGCCGCAATATATGACACTCGCTGTTTCGACCTGCTGCGAACATGCGCTGGAGGTTCGGTCAGGCCGAAACCGCTCGTCGCGGCGAGCAAGCTCGCCCCCTGTAGGCTCGCACCTGCCGGATGTTGCAGAAACCGCCGTATCATCGCTTCGCGATGCTGGCGGCGGTGCTAGGCGCTTCGCGCCCCCTGGCAGGTGACGGTCGGCGAAGGTAGCCCTGTTGCCTCTTCACTCGGGCATAGCAGACAGCTCTGCGAATATCCTGAACAAGCTCCCGGCAGAAGGGCATCATTCAGCCGGCGCTTTTTTCTCCGGCCGGGGCACGATCAGGGTGGGGATGCGCGACTCGCGCAGCACGTTCTTGGCCACGCTGCCGAGCAGGGTGTGCAGCCAGCCCTTTTCGTGGGCGCCCATCACGATAAGATCGCAACCCAGCTCCCGGGAGCGGCGGAGTATGGTCTGCACCGGGTAGCCCTCCACCACTTCGCAGCCGACGATCTTGGTGCGCAGCGCCTTTTCGGTGGGGGCGATCACCTCCCAGAAATAATCCTGCCGTTGCTGCAACTGGGCCCTGGCGTGGTTGAGCCGCTGGTGCAGGAACTCCTCCCGGCTGCTCTGGTTGAGGATGTAGGACTGCAGGGTCAGCTTCTCGTCACCGGACAGTTGCTCCACCACGTTCAGCACATGGATGTCGGCGCCGGTCTGCCTGGCCAGGTAGACGGCGTACTGGAAGGCGTAGGAGGCGTTCTTGGAGAGATCGGTGCAGTAGAGGATCTTGTTCACTTGGGGCAGCATCTGGACACTCCTTTTCGGTGATCAGGCTTCGGCATGGCGGCCTCTGGGTAACAGTATGGTGCCGCCGCCGGGGCTTGTCCTTGACCTGGGTCAGCCCGGCGGCGGCTTGTGCTAATAGCCCAGCAAGCCGGGCAGGAACAGGGCTATCTGCGGCACATAGGCGATGATGAAGACGGCGATCACCGACGTCAGGGCGAAGGGCAGGGCCCGTACCGAAATCTCCTCGATGGAGGTGCCCGACACCCCGGAGGCGATGAACAGGTTCTCGCCGAGCGGCGGGGTCTGGAAGCCGATGGACAGGCAGCACACCACCACTATGCCGAAGTGGATGGGGTCTATCCCCAGGTTGTAGGCCACCGGCAGCAGCACCGGCGTCAGGATCATGATGGCGGCCAGGGTCTCCATGAACATGCCCACGAACAGCAGAAAGAAGATGATCAGCGCCCAGATCAGGTAGATGTTGGTGGTCATCTCCAGCATGGAGGCGGCGACGATGGCCGGGATCTGGTTTTCCACCAGCAGGCGGCCGAACACGGTGGCGGTGAACAGGATCAGCAGCACCCGTCCGGTCAGCCAGGTGGTGGTTTCCAGCGAGCGCAGCACGTCCTTGAACTTCAGCTCCTTGTGCACGAGAAAGCCGATCACCAGGGTGTAGAAGATGGCGACGATGGCGGACTCGGTGGGCGTGAACAGGCCACTGTAGATGCCGCCCAGGATGACGATGGGCGCCAGCACCGACCAGATGCCCTTGCGCAGGGCGGCCAGGGTGTGGCCGGCGGACCAGCCCTCGGTGGTGCCCTTGTAGCCGTGCTTGCGGCACAGGAAATAGTTCATGATCAGCAGGCCGCAGGACAGCACCAGGCCAGGCAGGAAGCCGGCGATAAACAGCTTGGGAATGGACACCGACTGGAACTGGCCGTGCTGGGCAATGGCCTCGGGTGGCGCCATCAGCCCCATGGCCGAGATGCCGAAGATCACCATGGGAATGGAGGGCGGTATCACCACCCCCAGGCCGCCGGAGGAGGCGGTGATGGCCGAGGCGTAGCCCTTGCCGTAGCCGCGCTGCACCATGGCCGGGATCATCAGCATGCCCACGGCGGCGGTGGTGGCCGGGCCCGAGCCGGAGATGGCGCCGAAGAACATGCAGGCCATGACGGTGGCGGCGGACATGCCGCCGGTGAAGGGGCCGGCGAAACTTTCGGCCAGGTCCACCAGCCGTTTGGAAATGCCGGCGGCCTCCATCAGGGCCCCGGCCAGGATAAAGGCGGGCAGGGCCATCAGCGGAAAGGAACCGACCGAGGTAAAGGCGATCTGCACGAACTTGATCGGGTTTTCGCCCAGGTAGAGGAAGGAGGCCAGCGCCGAGACGCCCAGCGAGACGCTGATGGGCGCCCCGAGCAGCAGCAGGGCCAGGAAGCTCCCGAACAGTATCATGACGACGGATGATTCAACCATGGGGGTGCTCCTGCCTTAACTCGACTTGGGTTGGCCCGAGGATTCGATCAACTTCTCGACCTCCAGGGACTCGGGATCCCGGATGTCGATGCCCCTGACCAGCTTGTAGTAGTTGACCTGCAGGATGCGCAGCGTCATCAGCGCGAAGGCGATGGGCAATATCATGTAGACGTACTTCATCGGAAAACCCAGGGTCTGGGATTTCCAGAACAGGTTCATCTTGTTGAACACGAAGTCGTAGCTCAGCCAGACGAAGTAGCCGTTGAAACAGACCCAGATCAGGTCCGCCAGGGCCTCCGAGATCACCGCCACTTTGGGCGGGAAGAGCTTGAACTGAAAGGTCACCCTGTTGTGGGCCGCCAGCTTGGTGGCATAGCTGGCGCCGAAATAGACGAACCAGACGAACATGTAGGTAGACAATTCCTCGCTCCAGGACAGGGAGTGGTTGAACAGCTGCCGCGAAATAATCTGGATGAACAGGATCACCACAAAGGTGGCGAGCAGGGTGCTGCAAATCACCCTTTCTATGTTATCGAGGATCTTGAAGATCAGTTTGCCGATGGTCATGACGTTTCCTCCCTGAGAAAAATGCACCCGGGCGCGGCCCGAGTGCATTTTTGCTGAGCCGGCGGCTTAGATGGCGTCGCGGCCCAGGGACTGCAGGATGCGGTTCAGGTTGTCCTTGCCGCCCAGCTTGTCGTAGTACTTGGGCCAGACCTTGCTGATGGCGTTGTCCATCCATTCCCGTTCGCCGTTGGCGGGCTCGGTGATGACCATGCCGCGGCTGGTCAGCTCGGCCTTGATCTTGTCTTCCTGCTCCACCAGCCAGCGGGCGCTGTGCTCGGTGGCCGCCTTGCCCGCCGCCAGTATGGCCTGCTGCACCTCGTCCGGCTGGGACTGGAACACCGCCTCGGACATGATCAGCGGCTCGATGGAGAACAGGTAGCGGATATTGGTGATGTACTTCTGTACCTCGTCGAACTTCATGGCGTAGACGGTGATGTAGGGGTTGTCCTGCCCGTCGACCACGCCCAGCTGCAGGCCGGTGAAGGTCTCGGACCAGGCCATGGGGGTGGGGTTGATGCCCCAGGCGCGGTAGGTGTCGATCATGATCTCGTTGTTGGGCACCCGTACCTTGAGCGCCTTGAGGTCACTCAGGCTCTGCACCGGCTGCTTGGAGTTGGTCAGCACCCGGAAACCGGAATAGGCCCAGCCGACGATGCGCACCCCGGCGTCGCGCACCGTGTTGTCCACCAGTTGCTGGCCCACCTCGCCCTGGGTCAGGGCCACGGCGTCATCCAGGCTCTGCACCATGTAGGGCAGGGTCAGCACGCCCACCGAGGGGGAGAAGGGGGTGACGTTGTTGATGGCCAGGATGGAGAAGTCGAGCAGCCCCATGGCGGCGTCGTTGACCGTGGCCTGCTCGTCGCCGAGCTGGCCGTTGAGGAACATTTGGGTATCGTGCTGGCCGTTGGTGCGCGCTTTCAGCTCTTCCGAGAATTTCAGCCCCAGCTCATGCTGGGTGCCGCCGGCCCCGTCGCCCACCGCGACCCTGAAGGTTTTGGCCTGGGCCAGGCTGCTGGTGGCCGCGGCGGCGCCCAGGCAGAGGGCGAAGGACAGGGATTTCACAAAACGTTGCTTGAATATCATGGCTACTTGCTCCAGTTGCAATGGCCCGGCCGAGGGCGGGGCGCTGACCTTCCGTGATACCGGGCAACCGGGGTTGCCCACTGCTGGCTCGATGTCCGCCATCCCCTTGCGGGTCAATGGCGTCTGGTTGATTCGGGCCCGCCGAAGCGGGCTTGAGGTTCATCTTGAAATGAGGCCGCCGAAATGGTTAGGACCACTTCCCTTTTCATGCTGGGGCCAGGTGAAAAGTACATTAAAATCAATAAATTAAAAAACTATTTTGTAAATATTTTGTTAACTGTGGCGGCCTGGCGCGCGCGCTTTGGCCAGCAGGGACAGGACCTCATCGAATACCCTGTTATCGAGGGCCTGGTCCAGATCCAGCAACTGGCTGTGGCGGTAATAGCCGCTCAGATCCAGCCCCACCCCCAGGGCGCAGAGCGCGAGCCGCCCCTCCCGCTCCAGCCGGCTGGCGACCTGGCGCAGGTGCAGGTCGAGGATGTCCTGGCGGTTGGCCTGGCGGGTGGCGGTATCCATGGGGCAGCCGTCGGAGATCACCAGCAGCAGCCGCTCCCGCGCCGGCAGCGCCAGCAGCCGCTGTTCGGCCCACAGCAGGGCCTCGCCGTCCAGCCCCTCGCGGAACAGATCGCCCTTGAGCAGGGCGGCGATGTCCTTCCTGGCCCGACGCCAGGGCAGCTGTGCCGCCTTGTAGACGACATGGCAGCGTTCGTTGAGCCGGCCCGGCTCCGGCGGGCGCCCGTCGCGCTGCCACTGGCGCAGCGGCTGGCCGCCGTTCCAGTGGCCGGTGGTAAAACCCAGTATCTCCACCCGGGCGCCGATCCGCTCCAGGGCCCGGGCCAGGCTGTCCACCAGCATGGCGATGCTCTCCATGTGCGGGCGCATGGAGCCGGAGTTGTCGATCAGAAAGGTCACCGCCGCCTCTGCCCGGGGCTGCCGGCGCTCTTGCTTGAACACCCGCCGGTCGGCCAGGGAGGTGACCAGGGTCGGCAGCCGCCGGCCGTCGAGCCGGCCTTCCTCCTCGCCGAAGCGCCAGCCCTGCTCGACGGGGCTGGCCAGCAGCCGGCGCAGCTTCTTGGTGAGCAGGTTGAGGTTGAGGCCCTGCTCGCGGATGCGTTGATCCAGGCTGTCGCGCAGCCGGCCGAGCAGCTCGGGGCGCACCCGCTGGTGGGCGGGCCACTCCCGGTCGAAGCGGTCGCTGTAGATGCGGTAGGCGAGGTGTTCGGCCGCCTGGCGCAGGCGGGCCTGCTGCTCCGCCGGGCTGCTGCCCGGCCCCTGGTCGCCCTCTCCCTCCAGCTCCAGCAAGAGGCCGAAGGCCTTCCTGGTGTCTTCACTCAAGGGCTCGCCCTTGCCGTCCGCCGCCAGCCGCTGCTGCAGCCCGTCCACCAGTTCGTGCAGGCAGAGGGCGATGTCGAGGGCGGGCTTGGCGAAGGCACCCTGATCCTGGCGATGGCGGCGCAGCAGGCCGAAGGCGGGGCCGATTTCCCGCAGCAGGAACATGCGGGTGGACTCGATCAGCATCTCGGTCGGCTCATCCAGCGGGCCGCCGCCGAGCTGGACCCAGCTCATCATGGCCAGGGTGAACAGCAGCAGGCCCACATGGCTTTCGGTCTGGCCCGAGGCCAGGAACTGGTTGCTCCAGGCGCTGAAGCGGTGGTGCAGGTTGCGGCGGCTGCCCGGGTGATGGTCCTCGACCAGGGATTCCACCCGGAGCTGTTCCAGCAGCTCGAACACCAGGCGGGCGACCGGCGGGGCCGGCAGCCAGTGCAAGTGCAGGGTGGGATCCTGGTGGCGCAGGCGCAGGGCGATGGCGTCGGCGACGCCGCGAAAGGAGCCCAGATCGTCCAGGCCCGGCTCCGGGTGCAGATGGGGCGCGCGCAGGGGGTAGGGGCGGCCCTGCCATTCCAGCTGGTGGCCCCGGTAGCGCACCGCCGGCTGGGCCGACTGGGCGCGGATCAGGGCGGCGCAGAGTTCTTCCAGCCGCTGCTGGCGACGGGCGGCGGCGGCCGGATCCTGGGGTGAATTGGAGGTGGTGGTCATGGTTTCCATCCCGTTGATGATGCGGCTGGGTTCGGGGCTGGGCGGCCCAGGTGCCGGCCTGTGGTGTTAGAGGCCAAAGGGCACTACTCCGCCGGCACGCCGTAAAGACAGGACACTCGCAGTTTCGACCTGCTGCGAACATTCACTGGATGTTCGGTCAGGCCGAAACTGCTCGTCACGGCGAGCAAGCTTGCCCCCTGGAGGCTCCGCCGCGCCCTCCCTGGCGCGGAGGGCCGGCTTCGCTGTGTCCTTTGTCCTCCCATCGCCTCAGCGCCGCCTGCTGGCACCACCATCAGACGGCGTCGGGGCTTGCAAGAGGCAACAGGGCCACCTCCGCCGACCGTCACCTGCCAGGGATGGCAGGTGCGAGCGTACAGGGATGTATTCACAGCGTGTCGGCGGAGGTGGCCCTGTTGCCTTATCGCTGAATGACTACAGTCTTCAAACAGGCGCTTATATCATCGCCAGCCGCAGGGGCTGGGATTCGGCCAGTTCCTGATCGAAGCAGCGCTGGTAATATTCCGCCACCAGTCCCCGCTCCGCCTCGTCACACTTGTTGAGGAAGGAGAGCCGGAAGGCCAGCGCAGGATCGCCGAAGATCTCGGTGTTTTCCGCCCAGGCGATCAGGGTGCGCGGCGACATCAGGGTGGACAGATCCCCGGCGGCGAAGCCGGCCCGGGTCAGCTCGGCCACCGCCACCATGCTGCTGATCAACTGGCGGCCACGGTCATCCGCATAACGGGGCACCTTGCCCTGCACTATGCGGATCTCGTCTTCCCGGGGCAGATAGTCGAGGCTGGCGACGATGTTCCAGCGATCCATCTGGGCCTGGTTGACCTGCTGGGTGCCGTGGTAGAGGCCATTGGCGTTGCCCAGGCCCACGGTGTTGGCGGTGGCGAACAGCCGGAAATAGGGATGGGGGCTGATCACCTGGTTCTGATCGAGCAGGGTGAACTTGCCATCCTGCTCCAGGATGCGCTGGATCACGAACATCACGTCCGGGCGGCCGGCGTCGAACTCGTCGAAGATCAGCGCCACCGGCCGGCGCAGGGCCCAGGGCACCATGCCTTCCTGGAAGCGGGTGATCTGCTTGCCGTCCTCCAGCACTATGGTGTCCTTGCCCACCAGGTCCAGCCGGCTGATGTGGCCGTCCAGGTTGATGCGCACGCAGGGCCAGTTGAGGCGGGCGGCCACCTGCTCGATATGGGTGGACTTGCCGGTGCCGTGCAGTCCCTGGATCAGCACCCGCCGGTTGCGGGTGAAGCCGGCGAGAATGGCCAGGGTCACGTCCGGGTTGAAGCAGTAGGCGGGATCCGCCTCGGGTACGTGCTCGTCCCGGTGCTCGAACACCGGCACCTCGAGGTCGGCGTCGATATGGAACAGCTCGCGCACCGACACCCGCCGGCTGGGTCGCTCGTGGATCAGATCTGTCATGGGGCTTGGCCTCGCTGGCTGAAACTGGGTGGTAAACAGGATGTAACCAGTGTAACCGGCGGTCCCCGCCCGCACAGGGCCAGTTGGCGGGAGGGGATGCGGCCAGGGGCTAGGCCGGCTGCCGGGCAATCACCTCCTCGGGGGAGGGCAACTCGCCGGGCGGGGCGATATGGCACTCCCGGAAGATGCGGGCGGTGCAGGTCTTGCATACCGCCGGATCCAGCTGGTCGTAGATGCGGTGGATGGCCCGGCCCTTGTTGGGAAAGACATGATCCTCGCCTATCTCCTCGAGCAGGTTGTTGCGGGCCAGAAAGCGGCTGACCCCCTCCTTGAGGTTGGAAAAGTACAGATCGCCGCCCTCGGCCCGGCGACGCTGGGCCTCCTGCACCAGCATCTCGGCGCCGACGATGTCCACGAAGTTGATGCCGCTGCCCACGATCAGCAGCCGGGGTTCGCGGATGCTCTGCAGGTACTCCTGCACATGGTTGACCGCCCCGAAGAACAGGGAGCCTTCGATGCGGATGATGCGCAACTGGGGGCAGTAGGGCAGGCGGCGTTGCTCGGCGCTGACGAAGACGGGATGTTTGGCGTCCGGATCCGGCAGTATGGAAACGATGCGCGGGGTGGAGGTGCGCTTGAGGTAGAACACCAGGGACAGCAGCACCCCGGCGTAGATGGCGAACTCCATGGCGACGAAGAGAGTGGCGAAGAAGGTGGTCAGCAGCACCGCCGCCTCCGACTTGCCGGCCTGCACGATCAGCCGGATATGGTGGAAGTCGATCAGGTTCCAGGCCACCACCAGCAGCAGGCCGGCCATGGCAGGCATGGGCAGCCAGGCGGTGAGCTCGGAAAACAGCAGCAGGATCAGCAGCAGCCAGAACCCGGCGAAAATGGCCGCCAGCGGGGTGCGGGCGCCGGAGGTGTAGTTGACCCCGGTGCGGGTAAAGGAGCCGGACGACACATAGCAGGAGAAAAAGGCGCCGACCACATTCGACAGCCCCTGGCCGACAAACTCCTGGTTGCCGTCCAGCCGCTGGTGGGAGCGGCTGGCCACGGCCCGGGCGATGGACACCGCCTCCACCAGGCCGAGCAGGCCGATGGCCAGCGCCCCCGGCCCCAGGGCACTGAGGGCGCCGAAACTGAGATCGGGCAGGCTGAAGGGGGGCAGGGCGGCGGGAATGGCGCCCACCAGGGCGATCCGCTCGCCGCCGGGGTCCAGTACCCGGGCCAGCAGGCTGGCCAGCACCAGCGCCAGCAGCATGTTGGGCCAGCGGGGACGGAAGCGTTTGATCAGTACGCAGCCGAGCAGGCTGACCAGGGCCACCGCCAGGCTGGGCAGGTGGGTCTCGGGCAGGTGCTGCAGCCATTGCCACCACTGGTCGGCCACCGAGCCGTCGGTCGGCACCGCCAGCCCGAAAACATTCTGCAGTTGGCTGGAGCCGATCACCAGGGCGGCGCCGGCGGTGAAGCCGAGCACCACCGAATGGGAGACGAAGTTGACCAGCACCCCCAGCCGGGCGGTGGCCAGGGCCAACTGGAACAGCCCCGCCAGCAGGGTCAGGGTCAGCGCCAGACGGAGGAACTCGGCCGAACCGGGGGAGGCCAGGGGGCTGATGGTGGTGAAGACGACGATGGACAGGGCGGCGGTCGGCCCGGAGATCAGGTGCCAGGAGGAGCCGAACAGGGCGGCGATGATGGCCGGTATGATGGCGGCATAAAGGCCGAACTCGGGGGGCAGGCCGGCGATCAGCGCATAGGCCACGCCCTGGGGCAGCACTATGATCGCATTGGTCAGGCCGGCCAGGGCATCGGCGTGCAGGGTGCGGCCATTTACCATGGGTGCCCATTGCAGAAAAGGCAGGAGCCGCATCCAGGCCGTTTTGTCCTTGCCCCTGTTGTTCATGCCCAATCCCCCTTGCTGCGGCCAGGGTGGGAACCAGTCCCACCGGATACTGCTTATTAAAACATGTCTGCGACCGGATGGCAGTTCCGTGAGGGGCCTGCTCCCGCCTGCCGGCATGGCTGGCTCTATCCCGGGGTGATAACTGGCCTTTGTTGCTCCCCCTGGTGCCCGGTAACGTCGAACCAGGACGGAACCGCCCGCCGGGCGGCGGCAAGGACAAGAGGACGGCACCATGACATTTATTTCCTTCAACCCGGCCACCGGCCGGCAGAACGGCCGGTTCGAGGCACTGGATGCTGACCAGCTGGAGCGCCGCCTGCAACAAAGCGCCGAGGCGGCCGAAGGGTGGCGGCATCGCCCTTTCGCCGAGCGCGCCGCCCTGCTCAACCAGGTGGCCGCCCAGCTTTCGGCCAACCGGGAGCGGCTGGCCCTGTGCATCACCCGGGAGATGGGCAAGCTGCTGAGCGAGTCCCTGGCCGAGGTGGACCGCTGTGCCCGGGAATGCGCCTACTTCGCCGCCCACGGCCAGGCCATGCTGCCGCTGGCGCGCAGCCCGGTCACCTTCGAGCCCCTGGGCGTGGTGCTGCTGCTCGGCTCCTGGCACTTTCCCCTGTGGCAACTGTTCCGCGTGCTGGCGCCGACCCTGATGGCCGGCAACGCCGTGCTGCTGAAGCTGGCCGACAACCTGCCCGGCTGCGCCCGGGAGATCGCGGCCCTGATGGAGGCGGCGCAAGTGCCGGCAGGGTTGGTCACCAGCCTGGCCATCGACCAGGCCCGGGTAGCCGAACTGATCCGGGATCCCCGGGTGAGCGGCCTGGCCTTCGGCGGCAACCGGGAAGACGGCGCCAGGCTGGCGGCCCTGGCCGGGCAACAACTGAAGAAGGTGGAACTGGAACTGGACGAGGCCGAGCTGCACCTGGTACTGGACGACGCGGATCTGGAGGCGGCGGTGGACGCGGTGCTGCTGGCGCGGCTGGGCAACGCCGGTCAGCAAGGCATTGAAGCGCGGGGCCTGGTGGTGACGCCGGCCATCGCCGACGACTTCGTGGCACTGCTGGCGGCGCGCCTGGCCGAGTGGCGGCCGGGCCATCCGGAAGAGCTGGGCAGCCGGCTGGCGCCCCTGGCCTGCGGACGGCAGCGGGAAGCGTTGCACCGGCAACTGGCGGCGGCGGTGGACGAGGGCGCCCGCCTGGTGGCGGGCGGCACCCTGCCGGAGGGCGACGGCTGGTACTATCCGGCCTCGTTGCTGGACGGGGTGAGCCCGGACATGGCGGTGTTCCGCCGCCCCTTGCCCGGTCCCCTGGCCGCCGTGGTGCGGGTACGGAACGAGGAAGACATCGTTTCCCTGTGCCGGGGGCTGGGCCCGGACGGCACGGCCCGGATCTGGACCCGGGAGCTGGCCCGGGGCGAACAACTGGCGCGCCGGCTGCCCTTCGATCGCTGCCTGGTGAACCCGGATCCGGGGCGAACCTATCCTCCGGGAATGGCGGCGGAGGAGCATTTCAACATCAAGGCGTTCTGCCGGATGAGGTCGCTCAGGATCTCGGTGTAGCCCCTGGTTCCAGCCGGCGGCCGGATCTGGCCCTGTCCGGTGGTGGCGGCGGCTGGCTATACTGCGTCCACGCATTGCCTGGTTTGCCCGGAGTGGTAGCTCGACGGTCAGGGAGCCGACGCCCAAGTGCAATCGCCGGTCCCCTGGGCCGGCCCCGGTTACCGCAGCATGAGAGTTTTGGGCGAACACAGATGACAGCACAGTACCCCACCCTGGAACAGATGGGCATTACCTCCTTCGACAACATCAGCAAGTACCGCCTGCGCCGCGAGGCCCGGGCCGACGTGCTCAAGGTCTACTACCACCGGCCGGCGGGTTCCCTGCTGTCGCGCAGCAAGAAATTCACCTTCGCCCGTCCCCAGTCCGGGGTACCGGTCGAGTTCCAGAAAACCGCCCAGTGGCACCAGCTGGAAGACACCAGCCCGGTGCTGCGCCAGGCGCTGGTGGAACTGCACCAGCTGCTCAAACCCGACGCGCCGGCCGAGGACGACACCACCCGGGACAGCAGGCAGCAACTGCTTGAGGATCTGGAGCATATGGAACGGGTGATGAAGGCCAAGCTGGAAGAGCTGCGCCGGCAGATAGCGGCGCTGAAATAGCGACAGGGGCGGTGATCACCGCCCCTGTCTGCAGGTGACCGAATGGGGCGCGGGCGGCTCACCCGCATCGGTGTCGTGCCCAGGGTTGAGGCGTGGCTTTCCAGGCCTGTGGTTCCCGCTACGCGGGAAAGCAGGCGGGCCGCCTGCGCTCCATCGGCGTGGTTTTTGGCCAGATCAGGATCTGGCCGCCTGCTGCCGGAGCAGCGACTCCGCCATCTTCTTGCCGAACAGCTCCATCACCGCCTGTTCATCCTCCCCCGCCTCGCGCAGGGCGCCGACCATGGCTTCCAGGGTGGGCAGGGTCTTTTCCAGCAACTGCTGCAGATAGTGCTCGGGGCTGACCCGGGTATAGGCCTGGTATTCGGCAAAGAGCGCGCTGGTGGCCTCATCCAGCCTGATGGTCACTTCCTGTTGCTTCGGCATAGCCGCATCCCTCTGTAAATGGCGTCGTGATGGTTCCCAATCTAGGAGCCCCGGCCGCCGCTGGCTAGCGCCAGCAGCGGGGCGGGGATGGGGCCAGCTGGACTCAGTCAGGGTGCCCGACTGGCTCTAATGCATCGATGGCGGCGGGATTAACCTTCATGTTAACGATATGTAAATCACATTTTGCCGCCGGGGCGGCCCCGCCACCCGGCCCGAAAGAGGTAACCGTCATGCCAGCCTTTACCACCCTGACCGCCATGGGCATCGAGGATCTCGACCAGATCAGCCGTTTCCAGGTGACGGAGCGGGACGATCACGATGAACTCAAGGTGTGTTTCCAGCGCCCCGCCGGCTCCTGCCTGCCCGCCAGCCTCAAGTTCCGCTTTCCCCACGGCAACAATCCCGAGGTACAGGCCACCCTGCACAGGGCCATGGATGAACTCGAACAGATCCTGGGGCAGAGAAACGCCGATCCCCGGGCGGCCATACTGCACAACCTGGAGCAGTTCGAGCGGGTGATGGAGGCCAAGATGGAGGAGATCAAGCACCGGCTGGCGACGCTGCCGGCCTGATCCGGGTTTCAACGATCATAAAAAAACCACCGGTGCGAGCCGGTGGTTTTTTGTTGTGCGGGTGGCAGAGCCTTACATAAACACGAACTTGGCGATAAAGATGGCGCTCAGGATATAGACGCTGATGGAGACGTCGCGCGGGTGGCCGGTGGCCATCTTCAGCACCGTGTAGGTGACGAAGCCCATGGCGATGCCGTTGGCGATGGAGAAGGTCAGCGGCATCATCAGCGCAGTTACCGCGGCCGGGGCCATTTCGGTGAAGTCGTCCCACTCGATCTTGGCCAGGCTGCTCATCATGGCGAAGGCCACGAAGATCAGGGCACCGGCGGTGGCGTAGGGCGGTATCATGCCGGCCAGGGGCGCCAGGAACATGGACAGCAGGAACAGCGCGGCGATGGTCACGGCGGTCAGGCCGGTACGGCCCCCGGCGGCCACGCCGGCGGCGCTTTCCACGTAGCTGGTTACCGGCGGACAGCCGACGAAGGTGCCGATCACGGAAGAGGCGCTGTCGGCCTTCAGGGATTTCTTCAGCCCTTCGATGCTGCCGTCGGGGCGGCGCAGGTTGGCACGCTCGGCCACGCCCATCAGGGTGCCGGCGGTGTCGAACATGTTGACGAACAGGAAGGCCAGGATCACGGTGATCATGCCGATGTCCAGCGCGCCCATGATGTCCAGCTTCATAAAGGTGGGCTCGATGCTGGGCGGCATGGCGAAGATGCCGTTGTATTCGACGATGCCCATGAACAGGCCGATCAGGGTTACGCTCAGCACCCCGATCAGCACGGCGCCGAACACCTTGCGATGGACCAGGATGGAGATGATCAGGAAGCAGACGGCGGCCAGCAGGGCGCTGGGCTTGGTGAAGTCGCCCAGGGTCACCAGGGTGGCTGGACTTTCCACCACTATGCCGGCGGTTTTCAGGCCGATCAGGCCGAGGAACAGGCCCACGCCCGCGGTCATGGCGTAGCGCAGGGATTCGGGAATGGAGTCGAGCACCCACTCACGGATTTTCCAGAAGCTCATGGCGGTGAAGATCACGCCGGACCAGAACACGGCGCCCAGCGCCACTTCCCAGCTGTAGCCCATTTCACCGACCACGGTGAAGGCGAAGAAGGCGTTCAGGCCCATGCCCGGTGCCAGGCCGACCGGCCAGTTGGCGTACAGCCCCATAAAGAGGGTGGCAACGGCGGCCCCGATGCAGGTGGCCACGAACACGGCGCCCGCATCCATACCCGAGGCGGACATGATGTTGGGGTTGACAAAAATAATGTATGCCATGGTGATGAAGGTGGTCAGGCCGGCGATCAGCTCGGTTTTGACCGTGGTGCCGTGGGCACTTAACTTGAACCACCTGTCCAGCAATCCCCCGGAAGCCGGGAGAGTTTGAGGGGTTGGCTCATTCTTGATGTGTTCCATGACCAGAAGTCCTCGAGTAGGTTGAGTTGCAGACTGCCAATGCCGCACGATTTTCCTTCGTCCACGGCATTGGCAGGAGCCGTCTGCGACCCGTTAGCTGCCTCTGTAGGTAGAGTAGCTGTAGGGTGCGATCAGCAGGGGTACGTGGTAATGCTCTTCGCCGGCGGCGATCCCGAAACGGATGACAACGTCGTCCAGGAAGGCCGGCTCGAGCAGCTCAATACCTTGTTTCTTAAAGTAACTGGAGGTGTGGAATACCAGCTGGTATTTGCCGGCTACATAGTCGTCACCTGCCAGGATGGGCGCATCGGTACGGCCGTCGTGGTTGGTGTAGACGGTGTTGATCAGCGTGGTCTTCTCGCCTTCAACCCGGTACAGTTCAACTTTGATTTCGGAGCCAGGCAGGCCCTTGGCGGTATCCAATACGTGTGTGGTCAGTTTTCCCATTTTAGTTACCTTGCGCGTCATACGCGTCTCTGTTGGTCCAAGGTACTATCGACACAGTGCGTCGATAGAATTAACTTTACATCAAGATATTTTCTCTCGTCTACATTTAATTAACACAAATGTGTACAATGAGGCCGAGTGCCTGTGTTATCAGGCGCCGATCTATCCCGATCGAGTAGGATTGTCTTTACTTTGGTGCTGTAAAGCAAGAATTCCTGGCAAGATCCGATACAAAAACTAAACCTGTTATTTACATATATTGATTTTATTGTATACAATAAGGTCGTCACAATGACCGGCAAGCCCTCTTCACGCTTGTCCCGACCGGTTTTCAAACCTGCGTTTTCAAGGAGTTTTCCGATGAGCCAGAACAAAGACTATCCCCGTGACCTCATCGGGTATGGAGCCAATCCTCCTCACCCACAATGGCCCGGTGATGCGCGTGTCGCCATTTCCTTCGTGCTGAACTACGAAGAGGGTGGTGAGCGCAACGTACTGCACGGGGACGGCGAGTCCGAGGCCTTCCTGTCCGAGCTGCCCGGTGCCATGCCCTGGGAGGGCGTGCGTCACATGAGCATGGAGTCGGTCTATGAGTATGGCAGCCGGGCCGGTGTCTGGCGCCTGCTGCGCCTGTTCAAGAAGTACGACATTCCGCTCACCGTCTTCGCCGTGGCCACCGCCCTGGAACGCTATCCGGAGCTGGCCAGGGTATTCGTGGAAGAGGGGCACGAGATTTGCTCCCACGCCTACAAGTGGATCACCTACCAGTGGATGGACGAGAACGAAGAGCGCGAGCAGCTGTACAAGGCCATCGAGATCATCGAGCGCATCTGTGGCCAGCGCCCGCTGGGCTGGTATACCGGTCGCGACAGCCCCAACACTCGCAAGCTGGTGATGGAAGAAGGCGGCTTCCTGTATGACTCCGACTCCTATGCCGACGATCTGCCCTACTGGGTGGACAACAACGGCAAGGGCCATCTGGTGATCCCCTATACCCTGGACACCAACGACATGCGCTTCGCCACCCAGCAAGGCTTCAACAGCGGCGAGCAGTTCTACCAGTACCTGAAGGACGCCTTCGACGTGCTGTACGAAGAAGGGGCCGAGGCGCCCAAGATGCTGTCCATCGGCATGCACTGCCGCCTGCTGGGCCGCCCCGCCCGCATGGCCGCGCTGGAGCGTTTCATCAAGTATGCCCGTAGCCACGATCGGGTGTGGTTCACCCGCCGTATCGACATCGCCAAGCACTGGCACGAGCACCACCCCTACAAAGGAAACAAATAATGAGCCGGTTCAAGACCTGTACCCCCAGCGCCATGAGCCGCGACGAGTTCGTCGCCGCCTTCGCCGACATCTACGAGCATTCCGCCTGGGTGGCGGAAACCGCCTTCGACCAGGGCCTGAGCGCCGAGGACGACGAGATCGAGCGCCTGCATGCGCGCATGGCCGGTGTGCTGCTGGCCGCCGACAAGGACGCCCAGCTGGCGCTGATCAACGCTCACCCGGATCTGGCCGGCAAGGCCGCCCAGCGGGGCGAACTGACCGAGGCCTCCACCAACGAGCAGGCCGGCGCCGGCATCAACCAGTGCACCGCGGAGGAATTCGCCCGCTTCACCGAGCTGAACAACGCCTATAAGGAAAAGTTCGCCTTTCCCTTTATCATGGCGGTGAAGGGCTCCAACCGGCATCAGATCCTGGCCGCCTTCGAAGAGCGCATCCATAACGACTACGACACCGAGTTCGATCGTGCCGTCAAGGAAATCAACAAGATAGCCCTGTTCCGCTTGAACGAGATGTAACGAGGCGAGGGGGCCCAGGCCCCCGTTTTTTTATCCGTTTTCGGAGGCAGAGATGATCAAGACCCTCAAGATAGAGCCGCTGACCAGGGAAGCCTTCGCGCCCTTCGGCGACGTGATCGAGTCCGAAGGCCGCGATTACTTCATGATCAACAACGGCTCCACCCGCCGTTACCACAAGCTGGGCGAGGTGCAGCTGGACGAGCAGGGCCAGGGCATCATCAGCATCTTCCGGGCCAAGACCCTGGAGTATCCGCTGGCGATCAAGATGCTGGAGCGCCACCCCTTCGGCTCCCAGTCTTTCATTCCCCTGTTCGGCCACGACTTTCTGCTGGTGGTCGCCCCGGTGGGCGACGGCAGCATGAACATAGACCCGTCCACCGTGCGCGCCTTCCGTGCCAGCGGCCGCCAGGGCGTGAACTACCACAGGGGCGTGTGGCACCACCCGATACTGGCGCTGCGCGACGACGACGAGTTCCTGGTGGTGGATCGCAGCGGCCCCGGCAACAACTGCGACGAATTCTTCTTCGACGAGTCCGTCCAGCTGAGCCTGGAACTGGGCTGAGTTTCCCTTTGCCTGTTATGTAAAGAAGAGGCGGCTCCGGGCCGCCTCTGGCGTCTTCAACGCAGCTCATCAAATTCCGCGATGCGCGGATGTCCCCGCCGCTCCAGAAAGCTCAGCAACTTGTCCGGATCCGTCGCCAGTATCCGCTCCCGGGGAAAGTCCAGCTCGGTCACCAGCCGGTGGCAGTGCTCGAACTGGCCCAGGGTAAAGGCCACGTGGGAGTCGGAGCCGAAGGCGAGCCAGGCGCCGCTGTCCCGCGCCGCCGCCACTATGGCCCGGCAGTTGGCCTCGCTGCCCTGGCGCGAGTGGTTGAAGGAGGAGTTGTTGATCTCCAGCGCCACCCGGTGTTCGGCCGCGGCCGCGGCCACCGCCGCTATATCGATGGGATAGGCCGGGTTGCCCGGATGGCTGATGATGTCCACCTTGCCGCTCTTGATGGCGTTGATCATGGCGGTGGTATGGCGGGCCCGGTCCGCCGGCGGGAACACCGGCTCGTGGAAGCCGGCCACCACCAGGTCCAGGCAGTCGAAGTAGCGCTCGGGAAAGTCGATTTCCCCCGCCTCGTTCCTGATGTTGGCCTCGATGCCGCGCAGTATGCCCACCCCGTCCACCACCCGGGGCAGCACCCGCATGTTGACGAAATGCCAGTAGTGGGGAGCGTCGGCCATGTCCGGGCCGTGATCGGTGAGGGCAAACAGCTTGATGCCGCGGGCGCGGGCGATGGGCAGGTAGTCGTGCACCGTGCTGTAGGCGTGGGTGCTGGCCACCGTATGATTGTGGGTATCGACGAGATAGGTCATGGGGCTTCTCCCTGAGCGGACTGTGGCCAGCATAACAAACATCGGCCGCCTGCCGCGACGATTCGGTCACCGGTTGAGCCTTGTTCCAGGCTGCACTCCATGTTATTTCTATATGAAAATATTTAACATGAAGGTGACTGCATGGACGCACTCAAGATAGGCTGGCGCGATCGCCTGCTGATGAACATTTCCCTCCGCCAGAAACTGATGCTCACCTGCTACCTGGCCACTCTCGGCCTGCTGGGGTTGCTCTACGGCTACTGGCAGCTGTGGCGCGAGCTGGCGGCGCTGGGCGGGACGTCCGGCCCTGGCCCGAATGGGGTAGTGGCCCTGGTGGCGGGGCTGGTCGTTCTGCTCTGGCTGCTGGCCCGGGCGGTGAGCGACAACCTGCTGCCGCTGCTTGGTCATATCGAGGGGGTCATGGCCCGGGTGGCGGCGGGCCGGCTCGAGCAGCGGGTCGGTTTTTCCGGCGAGGACGAATTCGGCAAGATAGGCTCGGCCATCGACGCCACCCTGCAGCACCTGTCGGCCACCTTCGAGCTGGTGGAGCGTTCCGCCGGGGTGCTGCACGGCGCCGTGGGCAATATCGGCGAGGCGGTGAGCCAGGCCGGGCAGGAGGTGGGCACCCAGCACCGGCAGGTGGCCCAATGCCGGCAGACGGTGGCCGAGCTCAACCAGGCGGTGCAACAGGTGGCCGCCCATTCCCGCCTGGCGGACGAACTCACCGCCCGGACCCAGGATGCCGCCCAGGCGGCGGGCAGCCACATGGCCGACGCCATGCAGGGCATGGAGCGGCTGGTGGCCGACACCGAGGGGGCCAGATCCGACTCCCGCGTGCTGGGCGATACCCTGGAGCGGGTAGGCACAGTGGTGGAAACCATCAAGGCCATCTCCGAGCAGACCAACCTGCTGGCGCTCAACGCCGCCATCGAGGCGGCCCGGGCCGGCGAGCAGGGTCGCGGCTTCGCGGTGGTGGCGGACGAGGTGCGCACCCTGGCGGGGCGCACCCAGCACGCCACCCGGGACATCCAGCAGATGATAGAAACCCTCGACGAGCGGGTCAGCCGCAGCATAGAGATGATGTCGCGCAATGCCGAGGCCAGCGCCGATGCCGCCGGCGGGGTGCGGGCCGGCATGCAAAGCCTGGAGAACATACTGGCGCAGGTGGCCGAACTCAGCCGGATGAACCGTGACATCGCCGGCGCCGTGTCGGAGCAGGAGCAGGCCATGGCCGAGCTGGATCTGAGCCTGGAACAGCTGCTGGGCCAGGCGGAGTGCTCGCGCCGCCGGCTCGACACCCTGAGCCGGGACCGGGGCCATGTGCACGAGATTGCCGAGCAACTGGCGGCCAACATGGCCCGGGTGCGGGCCTGAGCCCCCTTGCGTCCGCCGGGGCGGGCGGCCATAATCGGCTTTCACAATGCATGTTTTGGAGGCGGGTCATGGTGACCGAGCAGCAAGTACGGGAGGCCCTTTGCCGGGTGCTGGATCCGGAAGTGGGCGAGAACATCATCGAGCTGGGGCTGGTATACGGCATCGAGATCGACCAACGACGGCTGGCGGTAACCATGACCATGACCTCGCCTTCCTGCCCCATGGGCGACTGGATCCGCCAGCAGGTGGCAACGGAACTCGAGGCCCTGTGCCGGGACGGCCAGCGGGCCGAGGTCGAGCTGGTCTGGCAGCCGGCCTGGGGGCCGGAGCGGATGAGCCCGGCCCTGCGGGCCCGGCTGGGGTGGGAATGAGGCGGCTCAGTGCGGGTGGTCGTTGAACTCCCGCATGAAGATGTCCCAGAACACCAGGAACAGGGCCGCCACCAAGGGGCCTATCACGAAACCGTTGATGCCCATCAGGCTGATGCCGCCCAGGGTGGAGAACAGCACCACATAGTCGGGCAGCTTGGTATCCCGGCCCACCAGCAGCGGGCGCAGCACGTTGTCCGCCAGGCCGATCACCAGGGCGCCGAAGGCCACCAGCACGGTGCCGGCCACCCAGGCGCCGGTGGCGTAGAGGTAGATGGCCACCGGCAGCCAGACCAGGCCGGCGCCCACCGCCGGGATCAGCGACAGGAAGGCCATCACTACCCCCCACAGCAGCGGGCCGGAAATATCCAGCGCCCAGAAGATAAAGCCGCCCAGGGCGCCCTGCACCATGGCCACCAGGATATTGCCCTTCACCGTGGCCCGGGTCACCTCCGAAAACTTGGCGAACAGCTTGCGCTCGCGCTCGTCCCCCAGGGGCAGGGCCTTGATCAGCAGTTCGGTCAGCTGGTGGCCGTCGCGCAGCAGGAAGAAGGCGAGGTAGAGCATCAGCGCCACGTTGACGATAAAGACGAAGGTGTTCTGGCCCGCCACCAGGGCCTTCTCCGCCAGCAGCCGGCTGCCGGCCACCGCCGCCTCCGACAGCCGCTGGCGCAGGTTGTCCATATCGATGCCGACTCGCTCCAGCAGCTCGGGCAGCAGCGGAAAGGCGTTGCGGATCTGCTCCAGCACCCGGGCCGGACTGATCTCGCCCCGGTCGATGCGCTGGTAGAGGCTCAGCCCTTCCTGTACGAAGGAGGTGGCGATCAGCAGCACCGGCAGCACCACGATGACGATGCAGATCAGCAGGGTGAGCAGGGCGGCCCGGTTGGGTTTGGGGCCGATCCGGGACAGGATGCGCTGCTGCAGCGGATAGAAGATGACGCCGATGGCGCAGGCCCAGAAGATGGCGCCCCAGAAGGGCTTGAGCACCAGCCCGAACAGCAGGCTGACCAGCAGCAGCATAAACAGAAAGGAGCGTTGTTCCAGTTTTTCGCGCATGGCGAGGTGGTTCCTGATGAGACAGTGCCATCATAGTAAAGAAGCCCGGGCGGCGGCGCCAGCGCTTCCCGGCGGCGGATTTATTGCGCCGGCGCAAGGCGGGCCCGGTCGCCGGCTGGCATCATGGCCGCTCACCGAGGAGGAGGACGCATGCCGATCTTGTTGCTGCCGATGATGGCGTTGTTGCTGCTGGGGGTGGCCGGCGGCGCCTGGCGCCTGGGGGCCGACTGGCTGCCGCTGACTCACACCGGCCTGGTCTACCACGGCGCCCTTATGGTCAACGGTTTCTTCGCCACCCTGATAAGCTGTGAGCGCTGCGTGGCCCATGGCCGGGGCTGGGCCTGGCTGGTGCCCGCCAGCGGCCTTCTGGCAAGTGCCAGCCTGTGGTGGCGGCCGGAACTGGCCCCGGCCCTGTACGGCCTGCTGGCGGCGGGGATGACGATATTGTCCTGGCAGCTGTGGCGGCGCCAGCCCCAGGATTTCACCCTGCTGCTGGTGCTGGCCTGCGGCGCCCTGCTGCTGGCCAACCTGGACTGGTGGCGGCAGGGCGCCGTCGGCGCGGCCACCGAGCGGGGCTGGCTGGTGTTCCTGGTACTCACCATCGCCGCCGAGCGGCTGGAACTGTCCCGGTTGCTGCCCAAGCCGCGCTGGGCCAAGCGGGTCTTTATGGGGCTGGCATTGGGCCTGCTGGCCGCGCCCTGGCTGCCACTCGGCCATCTCTGGCTGGGGGCGGCCCTGGTGGGGCTGGCGCTCTGGCTGCTGCGCTTCGACATCGCCCGCAAGACCATCAAGAGTCGCGGCCTGCCGCGCTATGTGGCCGCCTGCCTGCTGGCGGGCTACGGCTGGCTGGGCCTGAGCGGCCTGCTGTGGCTGGGGGGAGGGGGCGACATGGCGCTGCACGGGGTCATGCTGGGCTTTGTGATGGCCATGGTGTTCGGCCATGCGCCGGTGATAGCGCCGGCGCTGCTGAAGATACAGTGCCATTACCACTGGCTGCTGTACCTGCCCCTGGCGCTGCTGCAACTGGGGCTGCTGGCCCGCCACGACTGGCCCAGGCTCAGCGCCCAGCTGACCAGCCTGGCCATACTGGGCTTCGTGCTGACCTTCGTCGGGGTGCAGCTGGCCGGTTACCTGCAACGCCGTCAGGAAGTACGGTAGCGCCCCACCAGCTGTTGCAACCGGGCGGCCAGCTCGCCCACTTCCCGGCTGGTCTGGCTGGCCGCCTTTGAACCGGCGTTGGTCTGTTCGGCGATGGCCACTATCTGGTGCACGTTGCCGTTGATGCTCTCCGACACCTGGGTCTGTTCTTCGGCGGCGCTGGCGATCTGGGCGTTCATGGTGTTGATGGTGTTCACCGCCGTGCCGATGTCGAGCAGGGCGCTGTCGATGCGCCTGGCCTCGGTCACCGTATGGCTGCTGCGGTCGCGGATGCTCTCGATGGCCTGCACCGCCTCCCGGGCGCCCTGCTGCAGCCGGGTGATCATGTTGTGGATCTCCTCGGTGCTGCTCTGGGTGCGGCCGGCCAGGGTGCGGACCTCGTCCGCCACCACCGCGAAGCCGCGGCCCTGCTCGCCGGCCCGGGCCGCCTCGATGGCGGCGTTGAGCGCCAGCAGGTTGGTCTGCTCGGCGATGCCGCGGATCACGTCCAGCACCGAGCCTATCTGCTCCGATTCCTGCCCCAACCGCTGGATGATGTCCACCCCGCCGGCCACCTGGTGCTCCAGGCCGTCGATCACCGTGATGGCCCCCTGCAGCAGCCGCTGCGCGTCCGTGACCTGGGTTTCCGCCTGCTGGGCCGCGTCGGCGGCGCGGGCGGCGCTGGCCGCCACTTCCTGGGCGGTGGCCGACATCTGGTTCATGGCGGTGGCGAGCTGGTCGCTTTCGTGGTGCTGGCGGCCGATGCCGGTTTCGGTCTCGTCCATAAAGCGTTGCAGCTCGGCGCTGGCCTGCTGCAGGGTATCCGCCGACTGGCGGGTGCTGTGCACCAGTTCGCTGATCTGGCCGGCAAACTGGTTGAAGGAGCGGGCCAGGGTGCCCAGCTCGTGGCCATGGTCGGCATCGAGCCGGCGGGTCAGGTCGCCTTCCCCCTGGGCGATGTCCTGCATGGTGGATACCGCCTGGCGGATGGGGGCGTGAATGCTGCGGGCCAGCACCAGGCCGACGGCGGCGATCAGCGCCAGCAGCAGGGTGGCGGACAGGGCGGAGTTGATCAGGCCCTGGCGCACCGAGCGGGACAGCTCCTGCTCCAGCCCGGCGACGGTGGCCTGCAGATCGTCGATGTAAAAACCGGTGCCCAGCAGCCAGTCGGTGCCCGGCACCGGCGCGATATAGGCCAGCTTGGGCGCGCCCTGCTGGGTGTCGGGCCTGGGCCAGCTGTATTCCACATAGCCGCCGCCCTGGCGGCCCAGGGCCACGTATTCCCGCACCAGGTGGCGGCCGTCGGGGCTGGTGGCGTCGAGGTAGTTGTTGCCTTCCCGGGCCGGGTTGTCGGCGCTGACCACCTGGACGCCCTGGTGGTCGTACACGAAGAAATAGCCGCTGCCGTCATCGAAGCGCAGCCGGCGCAGCTGATCCTTGGCAATCTCGACCTCGCCCCGCTGCAGCAGGGGGGTCATGCCGCTGATGGCCAGCTCCATGTAGTTGGCCAATTGATCCTTGCGTGCCTCGAACAGGGAGCGGTGCAGGCTGTCGCCACTCAGGTTTTTAAGACGTAGAGATTGCTCCACATTGACCCAGGTGCTGACGGCGGCCAGCAGGGCCAGGGGCAGCAGGGCCAGCAACAGTATTTTTTGCCTGATGGAAAGTCGGTTCATCCTTGGTCTCTCTGTATTATTATTTGTTTACATATTTTTATCATCTTGTGTTTTGGTTGTCATTTTAGTTGATACATAAATGCCCAATAAAAATACCCGAGCCGGTCCTCCCGGTGGCCGCCGGCCCATGCCGGCTTTTCAACGGCTTGCCGGTGCCGCTATGATGCGGCCATGACCTTATCAACAGAACATGACATGGCTTCGACCATCCTTGCCGGGCCGCTGTTGCGCCGGATCAGCGCCGAGCGGCTGGTATTCTGGCTGGCCAGCCGCGAACCGGTGCGGTTCCGGCTGTTGCTGGACGGGCGTGCCCCCCTGACCCTGGACGGCGAGCGGCAACAACAACTGCGGGTGGGAGAGCACTGCTTTATCCAGTTGCTGGACCTGGCCCTGGAACAGCCGCTGCCGGCGGATACCCTGATCCCCTATGATCTGCAGTGGCGGCGGGAAGGAGAAAACGACTGGCACGGCCTGGCCGACTGGGCGCCGGATCTCGGCTACGGCGAGGGCGAACTGCCCAGCCTGGTGGTGCGCGGCCGGCTGGACGGCATCCTGCACGGTTCCTGCCGCAAGCCGCACCATGCGGCGCCCGACGGCCTGGTGGCGGCCGACGCCTGGCTGCGCCAATGCCGGGAGCGGCCGCAGGAGCGGCCGGCGGTGCTGATGCTGAGCGGGGATCAGGTGTATGCGGACGACGTGGCCGGCCCCATGCTCACCGCCATCCACCAGCTGATAGAGGAACTCGGGCTCTACCCGGAAACCCTGGAAGGGGCCCTGGTGGCCGACAGCGCCGAACTGTTCGCCAGCCCGCAGAACTACTACCGGCGCCATGAACTGCTGCCCGACAGCAGGGCCAACCTGCCGCTGCGTGAGCGCTTCTTCGAGGGCGCGCGCAAGCCCATCTTCACCACCAGCAGCGCCGACAACCACCTGATCACCCTGGCCGAGGTGCTGGCCATGTACCTGCTGGTCTGGTCGCCCGAGCCCTGGCGCCTGTTGCCCGATACCCGGCCCGAACTGGCAGGGGTGCTGGCGCAGCGCTACCAGGAGGAGCGGGAGCGGCTGGTGGCCTTTGTCGAGGGCCTGCCGGCGGTGCGCCGGCTGCTGGCGCACCTGCCGACCCTGATGATCTTCGACGATCACGACGTCACCGACGACTGGAACCTGACCGCCGCCTGGGAAGAGAGCGCCTACGGCCATCCCTTTTCCCGGCGCATCATCGGCAACGCCCTGGTGGGCTACTTTATCTGCCAGGGCTGGGGCAACGATCCGGACGCCTTTGCGGGCGAGCCCATGGCCCTGCTCAAAGCCTGGTGCGAGCAGCCGGAGGCCGGGCGGCAGGACGCCCTTATCGATCATCTGCTGCGCTTCGAGCGCTGGCACTACCGCCTGGACACCAGTCCCAGGCTGCTGGTGCTGGACACCCGCACCCGCCGCTGGCGGGCCGAGTCCAACTTCGGCAGCCCGTCGGGGCTGATGGACTGGGAGGCGCTGACCGAGCTGCAGGGGGAACTGCTGCACCAGGACGCCGTGGTGATCGTCTCGCCCACGCCGGTGTTCGGGGTCAAGCTGATCGAGGTGATCCAGAAGGTCTTCACCTGGTTCGGCAAGCCGCTGCTGGTGGACGCGGAAAACTGGATGGCGCACCGGGGCACCGCCAACGTCATCCTCAATATCTTCCGCCATGTCCGCACCCCGGCCAACTACGTGATCCTGTCCGGCGACGTGCACTACTCCTTTATGTACGACATCCGGCTGCGCCACCGGCGCGGCGATCCCCATATCTGGCAGATCACCAGCAGCGGCATCAAGAACGAGTTCCCGCCCCGGTTGCTGGACGTGCTGGACCGGCTCAACCGCTGGCTGTATTCGCCCCGTTCGCCGCTCAACTGGTTCACCCGCCGGCGGCGGCTGGAAATAAGCCCCCACCCGCCGGTCGGCGCCGCCCGTGGCGAACGGCTGCTGAACCGGGCCGGCATCGGCCATGTACGCTTCAACGAGCAGGGCGAGCCGGTGCTGGTACAGCAGATCACCGCCGAGGGGGTGGTGGACTTCCTGAGCGAGCCGCCGCCTGCCCCGGCGGACGAGTCCCTGCCCGGGCGGCCCGTGCAGCGCTGAGCCGAGCCAGTAAGCCTGCCCGGCGTAGGGGATGGTCAGCCCGGCCCCAGGGGCTGGCCGTGGCTGAACTCCACATAGTTGCCGTTGGGATCCCTGACGCCGCAGTAGTAGCCCACCGGATAGGGCTCGTCCCGGGGCGGCCAGACCAGGCAGCCCGCGGCCCTGGCTCGGGCGGCGAGGGCGTCCACCGCCTCGCGGCTGGGCAGGGCGAAGCCGAAGTGGCGATAGTCGTGGGGCGACAGCTGCAGATCTTCGCCGCCGTTCATCAGCACGAAGATGAAGTCCTGCTCCCGCTCCGGCTCGGCCAGCCAGACGATGGTCTGGTGGCCGCTCTCGCGCCTGTGGGTTTCCACCATGCCGCAGAAGCCGCAATAAAAGCGGATGCAGGCCTCGATATCCCGCACATGCAGGGCGATATGGGTCAGACGGGGGTAATGGGGGGCGACGTTCATCTCGGGTTCCTCCTGCCGGGTGCCTACCCTGCTGAGTATGGCCGCCGGTTCGCGCTCCCGCCAAAGGGCCGGGGGCGGGTGCGCTCGCCGGCGGCGGCTGTTAAAGTAGCCGGGTAACCCACAACCGATAACGAAAGAAGCATGAGCAAGATCACCGGAACCCTGGTCAAGATGCCGGCCAGCCTGGCCGAGCCCGTGGCCTACCAGCTGGCCCTGGGCGAGCACAGGGTGGAACTGAACGCCCTGCTCGGCCAGCCGCTCACCCTCGGCTACACCGGCAACATCTACTGCGACGCCTGCGGCCGCAAGACCAGCAAGAGCTTTGCCCAGGGGCACTGCTTTCCCTGCATGAAGAAGCTGGCCCGCTGCGACATGTGCGTGATGAAGCCGGAGACCTGCCACTATTTCGAAGGCACCTGCCGCGAGCCCGAGTGGGGCGAGCGCCACTGCATGGTGCCCCATATCGTCTACCTGGCGAATACCTCCGGCCTCAAGGTGGGCATCACCCGGGCCAGCCAGGTGCCCACCCGCTGGATCGATCAGGGCGCCACCCAGGCGCTGCCCATCCTGCGGGTGGCCACCCGCCAAATCTCCGGCCTGGTGGAAGTGGCCCTGGCCGAGCTGGTGGCCGACAAGACCAACTGGCGGGCCATGCTCAAGGGTGACGAAACCCCGCTCGACCTCAAGGCCGAGGCCGCCCGTCTGCTGCCGGAAATTCAGGAAAAACTGGCCGAACTGGTGCTGCGCTATGGCGAAGAGGCCATCACCCCGCTCGACGAGCCGGTGGTCGGGCTCAGCTACCCGGTGCTGGAGTACCCGAAGAAGATAGCCAGCCACAACTTCGACAAGAACCCGGTGGTGTCCGGCACCCTGCTCGGCATCAAGGGCCAGTACCTGATCTTCGACAGCGGGGTGATCAACCTGCGCAAGTTCACCGGCTATGAAGTGAGCCTGGGCTGAGACGCCGGCCGCGGCCGGCGGAGCGGTCAGGCGGTTGGGCAGGCCGGGTCGGGACGGGGGCCGGCCCGGTATAGCCAGAGTCCCAGCAAGGCCAGTACCACCGAAGCCGAGGCGAGCACCAGGTAGACGCTGTCCAGCGTGCCGGTGGCCTCGCGCAGATAGCCGGCCAGCAGGTTGCCCAGGGTGCCGCCCAGGCCGAAGGTGACCATGCAGATGCCGCTGATCTGCATGGTGGCGGTCGACGAATAGCGCTGGCCGACCCAGCCGGCCAGTATTCCCCACATGGGAAAATACATCAGGCCGTAGCCGAAGCCGGCCACCAGCGCGAAGCGCGCGGGATCCTGGACGAAGGCCAGCAAGCCCAGGGCAAAGCCGCCGAAGATCACCAGCAGTGCCAGCTCCGGCCCCTTGCGGTCGGCCAGCTTGCCGGTGAGCAGGCCGGCGACCATGCCGGTCAGCCCGACCGTGGTCCAGGTATAGCCACCGAGGGTGGCGGGCAGGCCCAGCTGATCCAGGTAGGTATTGAGCCAGTTGGAAAACGGCATGGTGGTAAAGCCGACCAGAAAGCAGATCAGGCAGGCGCACAGGGCGGTGCGTTCACCACAGATGGTCGCCAGCAGCCGGGTCACCGGTATGGCGGCAACCGGCCCCCCGCCTGGCGTCGCCGGCTGGCGCTTTAAGGTCCGCAGCATATGCCAGGTGAGCCCCATGACCAGCAGGCCCATCAATCCGGCCAGCTGCCAGCCCCGTTGCCAGCCCAAGGCCGGGACCACCAGCAGGATCAGCAGGCCGTTGAGGCCGTATCCCCAGGCGGTGCCGCTGGAGATGGTCGACAGGCAGCCCGAGCGCTGTTCGGCCCCGGCATGGCGGCTGACGATCTCCACTATGCTGCCCCAGCTGATGGCGGCACTGGCCGCCAGGCAGGTGAGGGCCAGGATGATCAGCAGCGGCTCCTGCAACTGCGACAGGGTAAACAGCAACAGGCTGGTGATGCCGCCGGTGGCCAGCGTTAGACGGGCGGTGCCCAGGCGGTGGCCAGCCAGGCCCAGCAACAGGGCGCCCCCGAGGTAGGCCAGCTGGGTCAAGGCCCCGATGGTGGCGAGATGCCAGTGGCTCAGCGCAATGCTGTCCCGCATCATGGGCACGAGGGCGGCAAACAGAAACATGCCGAAACCGTGGCTGACAACCTGGTTCATTCCGAAAATAGCGGCCATGCGCATGGGGTGATCTCCCTGATCCGGTAACGGCGCTCATTGGCCGCGAGCCATCTTCTCTTCTTGCCAGTATTCGGTAAATCGATAAATATTGAGGTCTGTCTTCAATAAGGATGAAGTCTGCCGATGCGCGATTTACCCATTACCCTGCTGCGCACCTTTGCGGTGGTGGCGGAAACCCTCAACCTGACCGCGGCGGCAGGGCGGCTGCACCGGGCGCCGTCCACCATCAGCATGCAGTTGAGCCGGCTGGAGGGACTGGTGGCGGCCGAGTTGCTGGAGCGGGGGCAGTATGGGGTCAGGCTGACCCCGGCGGGGGAGCAGCTCAGGACGCACGCCCATCAGCTGCTGAACCTGCACGACCGGATCCTGGGGTCTTTCCAGAATGCGGAGGTGGTGGGCAAGGTCCGCTTCGGTACCCATGATCAATACGCCACCCGCAGCCTGACTCCCCTGCTGGAAGCCTTTGTGCTCAATTATCCGGAGGCCCGGCTGGAAGTGCTCTGCGATCACCGGCCCCATTACCTGGCGGCCCTGGTCCAGGAGGGCAAGCTGGACATCGCCCTGGTGGAGATGCCGGCCCTGTCCGACGGGGGCCTGCGGCTATGCCGGGACGAACTGGTCTGGGTATGCTCTGAGGCCCATGCGACCCACCGGCGGGAACCCTTGCCGCTGGCGGTGTTCGTCGAAGGCTGCTATCACCGGGAGTCGGCCTGCCAGGCGCTGGAGCACACCGACACCGCCTACCGTATCGCCTTTACCAGCCAGAGCCGGGCGGGCGTATTGGCGGCGGTGCGGGCCGGGATCGGCGTCGGGGTGATCCCGCGCCAGACCCTGGAGCCGGGCCTGATGGTGGTGGAAGAAGGGCTGCCTCCGCTGCCCAGGGCGGACACCACCCTGTTCGTGGCCGAACGGGCAAACGAGGCCACGGCCCGCCTGGCCAAGACCATCGAGGAGAGCCCGCAGTTCCAGCGATATCGGGGCGAGCCATAACTGGCTGTAATGGATAAGAAAATAAGGTGAAACAGGGCGAGGCGAGAAATCTGTTCACCGGCCATAAAGTGAACCTGGAGCAAGGAGAAAGGGAGTGAAGCGGTTTCTGATTATCGGTGCCGGCGGTATCGGCGGCTATTACGGCGCCCGGCTGCAGCAGGCGGGGCATAAGGTGGTACTGGTGGCCCGGGGGGAACACCTGGCCGCCATGCAACGGCAGGGGCTTAGGGTGGAGCACCAGGAATTCCGTTTCGCGCAGCCGGTGCGGGCGCTGGATCTGACCACCCTGCGCGAGACCTGCGCCAGCGGCGACTTCGACCTGGTCGTGCTGGCGATGAAGTCCCAGGCCACCGGCCCCCTGATGGCGGAGCTGGCGGACTGGCTGGCCGCAAGCGCGGTGCCGGTGCTGTCGCTGCAGAACGGGGTGGACAACGAACCCCTTATCAGCGAGGTGGTGGGGGAGGCGCGGACCCTGGGCGGACTGGCGGTGCGCATCGGCGGCCATATAGTGGCACCGGGCCTGGTGCAGGCGGACGGCCCGGCCCAGGTGATCATGGGTGCCTGGCCCCGGCAACGGCCGGCCCAGGCCGGCTGGCTGGAGCAATTGAGGCAGTGTTTCGAGCTGGCCGGCATTCCGACCCAGGTGGCGGTGGATATCCGCCGTGAGCTGTGGCGCAAGCTGATTATCAACAACGGCGTCAACCCGCTCTCGGCCCTCTCCGGGCTGGACACCCGCCGCCTCAGCCACCATCCGCAACTGGGCCGCAGCGTCTACCAGATGATGGCGGAAACCGCCGCCGTGGCCGAGGCCGACGGCGTCAGCCTGGGCAAGACCGACGTGGACGAGATGTATGCCCTGATCCGCAACTTCGACGCCATCAAGACCTCCATGCTGGTGGACAAGGAGAAGGGGCGGGAGCTGGAGCTGGACGCCATCAGCGGCGCCGTGCTGCGCCGGGCGGAACAACTGGGGCTGGAGGTGCCGGCCACCCGCCTGGCCTACGGCTTGCTGCAACTGCGGGACTGAACAGGCAGGGCGGCGGCATGGCCGGCAAGCAGAACCGGTGGAACTGTCCGGGTTGATGCCCGGGGAATATTCCCCCGGGCTTCCCGGCCGGACATCTCCCCGAGGTATCCAAAGAAAAAGGGTTAGCGGCCGTCAAGCTGCTAACCCTTGGTGTTTGGTGGCCCCTGCTGGACTTGAACCAGCGACCGATCGATTATGAGTCGAGCGCTCTAACCAACTGAGCTAAGGGGCCAAAAGTGGTGCTGATTATAGGGAAAGCGGCTTAGGCTGTCCAGTCGCGGCGGGTTTATATCAGCTTGATTTTTAAGCGGTTGGCGTGCCGGTCGGCGGCCATGGAAAAGGGCGCCGAAGCGCCCTTTTCGTGGCTGCGGCTTACTCGTCGAGGAAGCTGCGCAGCACCTCGGAGCGGCTGGGATGGCGCAGTTTGCGCAAGGCCTTGGCTTCGATCTGGCGGATACGCTCGCGGGTCACGTCGAACTGCTTGCCCACCTCTTCCAGGGTGTGGTCGGTGTTCATGTCGATACCGAAGCGCATGCGCAGCACCTTGGCCTCCCGTGCGGTCAGACCGGCCAGCACGTCGCGGGTGGCGGCGCGCAGGCTTTCGCTGGTGGCGGAGTCGGCCGGCAGGGACAGGGTGGTGTCCTCGATAAAGTCGCCCAGATGCGAATCTTCGTCATCGCCGATGGGGGTTTCCATCGAGATGGGCTCCTTGGCGATCTTCAGCACCTTGCGAATTTTGTCTTCCGGCATGGCCATGCGGTGGGCCAGCTCTTCCGGGGTGGGCTCGCGGCCCATTTCCTGCAGCATCTGGCGGGAAATCCGGTTGAGCTTGTTGATGGTCTCGATCATGTGCACCGGGATGCGGATGGTCCTGGCCTGATCCGCGATGGAGCGGGTGATGGCCTGGCGGATCCACCAGGTGGCGTAGGTCGAGAACTTGTAGCCGCGACGGTATTCGAACTTGTCCACCGCCTTCATCAGGCCGATGTTGCCCTCCTGGATCAGGTCCAGGAACTGCAGGCCGCGGTTGGTGTACTTCTTGGCGATGGAGATCACCAGACGCAGGTTGGCTTCCACCATCTCTTTCTTGGCACGGCGGGCCTTGGCCTCACCGATGCTCATGCGGCGGTTGATGTCCTTGATCTGGGAGATGGTCAGGCCGGTTTCTTCTTCCACCTGCTTGAGCTTGCCGATGGCGCGCAGCACGTCTTCCGCCACGTCTTCCAGCTTGGGCGACCAGGCCTTGCCGGCGGCCACTTGCTGGTTGAACCAGGCCTGTTCGCTTTCGTGGTGGGCAAAGGCCTGCACGAAGGTCTTCTTCGGCATCTTGCTCTGTTCCACGCACAGCTTCATGATGATGCGCTCCTGCACCCGCACCCGCTCCATCATGTCGCGCATGCTGTTGACCAGGCGGTCGAACTGCTTGGGCACCAGGCGGAACTGACGGAACACGTCGGCCAGGATGGTAATCTGTTCGGCGGCGGCGTCGGAGGTGCGGCCATGGGCCTGGATGGTGGTCCGGGTCTTTTCGTACTGGGTACGCAGCTCGCCGAACTTCTCGCGGGCTACTTCCGGATCGGGGCCGGTATCGCCGTCGGAGTCGTCCTCGTCTTCATCCTCGTCCTCATCGTCGTCCTCGTCATCCAGCTCTTCTTCGCTCAGCTCGGAGCCGATGTGGGTGGCGGTGGGGGCGAGTTCGTCGGCCTCGTCCAGATCGACAAAGCCGGAGATGATGTCGCTCAGCTTGATGTCGCCCGCCTCGAAGCGGTCGAACTGGTCGAGCAGGGAGGTGATGGCCTCGGGGTATTCGGCCACCGAGCTCTGTACCTGGTTGATGCCGTCTTCGATACGTTTGGCGATGTCGATCTCGCCTTCGCGGGTCAGCAGCTCTACCGTGCCCATTTCACGCATGTACATGCGCACCGGATCCGTGGTGCGGCCGATTTCCGATTCGACGGAAGCCAGCGCCTGGGCGGCGGCCTCGGCGGCATCCTCGTCGGCGGTGGTTTCCGACATCATGAGATCATCGGCATCGGGGGCGCTTTCCACCACCTGGATGCCCATGTCGTTGATCATCTGGATGATGTCTTCGATCTGATCGGAGTCGACAATATCCTGGGGTAGATGATCGTTCACCTCGGCGTAAGTCAGGTAACCCTGTTCTTTACCTTTGGCAACGAGAAGCTTAAGCTGTGACTGCGGGGTTTGCTCCATAGAACTCGTCCGGTTAGATGTTGCAAGAGGGTGTAGGCATCAGGCACTCTTTTACGACGCGCAAGTAGCCGATTATAACAAAATTTGACCAGGGTCGCTATGCTGGTCTGTGCTTGCCAACACGCCTCGCCTTCTTAACGGTGAGAGTGCTGCAACGCGCAATGGTTTCATCATCTTTGCCCGTGTTCCGGGTCTGTCTGTCGATCTTGGGGCGGTGCGCCCGTTTTTCAATGCCGGCCTCAGCCGTGGTTGCCCTTGCTTTCGGTCAGCAGCAGCAGCAGTTCCTGCTTTTCCGCCGGGGTCAGCCCTTGGGGGCTGCGACTCTTGCGCTGCAGGGTTTCGATACGCCCGGCCAGAAACTCGTTGATCAGCACCACGAAGATGTCCTGCAGCTCCTGCTCGATATGCTCGCCGGCGAACAGCTCTTCCGCCATGGCCAGCCGCGCCAGGGCGGGCTCGGAGGAATGTCCGCGCCAGTGTTCCAGCAGTTGGGCCGTGGTCATGTCGGGATGGTGTTGCACCTGAGCCAGCAGCGCCAGCAACAGTTCCATGCCCGGCAGCGGCAGTTCCCGCAGTTCGGGCATGGCCGGCAGCCTGGCCGCGGCAGCCGGATATTGTAGCACAAGGGCGATGGCCCGGCGAAGGGGGGTCAGCTTTATCTTTTTCGACTCCCGTTTCGGCGCCGGCTCGGGCGGGGCGTCGGTCCGGTTCAGCCGGGTGAACAGCTCGCGCACCCGCCGTTCGTTCTCGCCCCAGTTGAGCTGGCGGGAGAGGCGGGTGATCAGGCCCTCGCGGGTAAAGCCTTCCGGCACCCGCATGATGGCCTCGGCGGCCTTGTGGGCCAGTTCGTGCTGGCCGGCATCCCCGGCCATGGTGTCCTGGCCCAGGCGCTCGAACAGGAAGTCGCCGAAGTCCTGGGCCTGGTCCAGCATCCGTTCGAAGGTGGCGGCACCAAGCTGCCGCACCAGGGTGTCCGGGTCTTCGCCATCGGGCAGGAACACGAACTTCAGGCTGCGGCCGTCCTGCATCAGCGGCAGGGCGTTTTCCAGCGCCCGCCAGGCAGCCTCGCGCCCGGCCCTGTCCCCGTCGTAGCAGCAGATCACCTCGCGGGTGGTGCGAAACAGCAGTTGCAACTGATCGGTGGTGGTGGAGGTGCCCAGGCTCGCCACCGCGTAGTCGATGCCGAACTGGGCCAGGGCCACCACGTCCATGTAGCCTTCCACCACCAGGATGCGATCCGGGTTGCGATGGGCCTGGCGGACCTCGAACAGGCCGTACAGCTCCCGTCCCTTGTGGAACACCGGGGTTTCCGGCGAGTTCAGGTACTTGGGGGTGCCTTCACCCAGCACCCGACCGCCGAAGCCGATGGTGCGGCCCCGGCGATCGCGGATCGGGAACATGATGCGATCGCGAAAGCGGTCGTAGACCCGGCCCTTGTCGTTCTGCAGCAGCATGCCGCCTTCAATCAGCTGCTGCTCCGCCTCCCGGCCGCGGGCGAACTGGCGTTTGACGCTGTCCCACTGATCCGGCACATAGCCGATGGCGAACTGCTTGACCACCTCGCCGCTCAGGCCGCGCCCTTTCAGGTAGGCGATGGCGGCCTGGGATTGCTTGAGCTGGGCCTGGTAGAAACGGCTGATCTCGTTCAGCTGGCCGTAGAGATCCTGGCGCACCGCCTTGGCGGCCGCCTGCCGTTCGGGGGAGCCGCTCTGCTCCCGGGGTACCGTCACCCCGTGCATGGACGCCAGTTCGTCGATGGCGTCGAGAAACTCGAGGCCGTCGTACTCCATCAAAAAGCCCAGCGCGGTGCCGTGGGCGCCGCAGCCGAAGCAGTGGTAGAACTGTTTGTCGGGGCTGACGGTGAAGGAGGGGCTTTTTTCGTTGTGAAAGGGGCAGCAGGCCTGGTAGTTCTTGCCGGCTTTCTTGAGTTTTACCCGCTGATCGATCAGGTCGACAATGTCGGTGCGGGCCAACAGGTCGTCGATGAAGGATTGGGGAATTCTGCCTGCCATGGTTCACCGGGTATGGGAAAAAACAAAGCCGTGCATCGGATGAGGCACGGCCCGTTGGCAGGTAAGCAACCGGATTAAGCCAGTCTGGCTTTGATGATGGCGCTGACCTTGCCCATATCTGCACGCCCCTGGATCTGCGGCTTGAGCACCGCCATCACCTTGCCCATGTCCTGCATGCCGGCAGCGCCGGTATCGGCGATGGCTTGCGTCAGCAAGGCGTCCAGTTCGGCTTCGGTCAGGGGTTGCGGCAGGAACTCCTGCAGCACCACTATTTCCTGGCGCTCGTTGTCGGCCAGATCCTGGCGACCAGCCTGCTCGAACTGGCCGGCGGCGTCTTTGCGCTGTTTCACCATCTTGGTGATCACCGCTATGATGCCGTCGTCGTCCAGGGTTTCGCGGCTGTCTATCTCTTTTTGCTTGATCTCGGCCATCAGCATGCGCAGGGTACCCAGGCGAGCCTTGTCTTTGGCGCGCATGGCATTCTTCTGCTGTTCCGACAGCTGGTCTTTCAAAGACATGAGATCAATAACGACTTAGTACAGACGAGTGCGACGTGCGTTTTCGCGAGCCAGCTTCTTGGCGTGACGCTTGACAGCGGCAGCCTTGGCGCGCTTGCGCTCGGTAGTCGGCTTCTCGTAGTGCTCGCGGCGACGCACTTCGGACAGGATACCGGCCTTTTCGCAGGAACGCTTGAAGCGACGCAGGGCTACGTCGAAGGGCTCGTTTTCACGTACTTTAATTACTGGCATGTGCCTCTCACCTCGGTTAACTGGCCTGTCACCGACCAGCATGACTATAAAAATGGTGCGAAATTCTACTCTGAAGCGCCCACGGCTGTAAAGTCCGGTGGCCCTTCACTGGTTAAAAAATCGCGGGCAGGGTAACATAGCCGCCATCTTTTCGACAGTGTTATTCATTCCATGCGCGTACTAGGTATCGAGACTTCCTGCGATGAAACCGGCATCGCCATCTATGACGACCAACTCGGCATCCTGGCCCATCAGCTCTACAGTCAGGTCAAGCTGCACGCCGATTACGGCGGCGTGGTGCCGGAGCTGGCCAGCCGGGATCATATCCGCAAGACCATCCCGTTGATCGAGGCGGCGCTGCGCGAGGCCGGCTGCGGCAAGGACGAGATCGACGGCGTGGCCTACACCGCCGGCCCGGGCCTGATGGGCGCCCTGCTGGTGGGCGCCACCATCGGCCGCAGCCTGGCCTTCGCCTGGGGCAAGCCGGCGGTGGCGGTGCACCATATGGAAGGCCACCTGCTGGCCCCCATGCTGGAGGAACGGATACCGGCCTTTCCCTTCGTGGCGCTGCTGGTGTCCGGCGGCCACACCCTGCTGGTGCGGGTGGACGGCATCGGCCGCTATGAGATCCTCGGCGAGTCCATCGACGACGCCGCCGGCGAGGCCTTCGACAAGACCGCCAAGCTGATGGGGCTGGAGTATCCCGGCGGCCCGCGCCTGGCCCGGCTGGCCGGGCAGGGGGTGGCCGGCCGCTTTCATTTTCCCCGGCCGATGACCGACAGGCCCGGCCTGGACTTCAGCTTTTCCGGGCTCAAGACCTTTGCCGCCAACACCATCGCCGCCGAGGGCAACGACGAGCAGACCCGGGCCGACATCGCCCACGCCTTCCAGCAGGCGGTGGTGGATACCCTGGCCATCAAATGCAAGCGGGCGCTGCAGCAGACCGGGCTCAACCGCCTGGTGGTGGCCGGCGGGGTCAGCGCCAACCTGTCGCTGCGCAGCCAGCTGGCGGAATTGATGGCGGATCTCGGGGGGGAGGTGTTCTACCCTCGCAACGAATACTGCACCGACAACGGCGCCATGATCGCCTTCGCCGGGCTGCAGCGGCTGAAGGCGGGGGAATTCGAGCCGCTGTCGGTCCGGGCCCGGCCGCGCTGGCCGCTGGATGAGCTGGCACCGGTCGACGGTGAGGGGTGAGGAGACTGGAGTGAGGATAATGCCGGGGTTTACCCCTCTCCCCTCACCCCTCTCGAACTTCACCTGCGCTTGAAGCGGTTGAGGATGGGCGTTTCCTCATGGTGGTAGAGCCGGCTGATATTGCGGTGGTGGCGCAGTATGATGAGGCAGGACAACAGGGCCACCGCCAGGGTGTATTCCGGCTTGATGAAATACACGTAGAGCGGGGCCGCCAGGGCGGTGATAAGGGAGGCCAGCGAGGAATAGCCGAACAGCCCCAGGCTCACCAGCCAGGTCAGCAGCAGCAGCCCGGCCATGTCCATGCCTAGCGGCAGCAGGGTACCCAGGGCGGTGGCCACGCCCTTGCCGCCGCGAAAGTGGAAGAACAGGGGGAACATGTGCCCCAGGCAGGCGGCCATGCCGATCAGCGCCAGGTACAGCGGAGTGATGCCGAGGAACCAGCCCAGGTAGACGGGCAGGGTGCCCTTGAGGATATCGATCAGCAGCACCCACACCGCCGCGCTGCGGTGGCCGGTGCGCAGCACATTGGTGGCGCCGGGGTTGCCCGAGCCGTGGGCGCGGGGATCCGGCAACCGGTAGAGCCGGGAGATTAGCACGGCGCTGGACACCGAACCGCCCAGATAGGCCAGGATGATCATGAATAAGGTGAGCGCCGTCATAATCGCGGTTTATACCCCGGGTTCAATCCGTTATCATTGCGCGCCTGAAACCGGACCAACGCGGCCCGGTCGCCGAAGATAGCCACAGCTTAACAGAAGACAGAGACGATGGATAAAGTGTTTGTACAGGGCCTCGAAGTGCTGACCACCATAGGTGTTTATGAGTGGGAAAAGGGCATTCGGCAGAAGATCCGCTTCGATCTGGAAATGGGCTGCGATACCAGGGCCGCGGCGCTGGGCGACGACATCTCCAAGGCGATGGACTATGCCAGCCTGTCGAAAAAAGTCAGCGCCTATGCCGAACAAAACCATGTGGAGCTGGTCGAAACCATGGCCGAGCGTATCGCCCAACTGATCCTGGCCGAGTTCCCGGTCCAGTCGGTGCGGGTGCGGCTGACCAAGCCGGGCGCCGTGCCCAACGCCGCCGGCGTGGGCGTGGAAATCGAGCGTTTTGCCAGGGACCAGGCGGTAAGCTGAGCCGTCATCAAAGCGTCATCGACGCCTGATAGCCTGCCTACCCATCCACCAACAGGAAGTGCATCATGGAAGTGCAGGCCGTACTGCTCGCCCTGATCCAGGGGTTCACCGAGTTTCTTCCCATTTCCAGCTCCGCCCATCTGATCCTGCCGTCCGTGCTGCTGGGCTGGCGGGATCAGGGCATGGCCTTCGACGTGGCCGTGCACCTGGGCAGCCTGCTGGCGGTGCTCTGGTATTTCCGGCGCGAGGTCGGCACCATGGCCGCGGCCTGGTGGCACTCCCTCCGTGGCGGCGGCCACAGCGCCGAGTCGTGCCTGGCCTGGGGCATCATACTGGCCACCGTCCCCGCCTGCGTGGTGGGCCTGCTGTTCGGCGACTGGATCGGGGATCACCTGCGCTCCGGCTGGGTGATAGCGGTGGCCACCATCGTCTTCGGGCTGCTGCTGTGGTGGGCCGATCGCATGGCCCGGCTGCAGAAAACCGAATACCAGGCGGGCTGGCGCGGTGCCCTCTGGCTGGGCTGTGCCCAGGCCCTGGCGTTGATCCCGGGGACCTCCCGCAGCGGCATCACCCTCACCGCCGGCCTGATGCTGGGCCTCACCCGGGAGGCGGCGGCCCGCTTTTCCTTCCTGATGTCCATCCCCATCATCTTCCTGGCCGGCAGCCACCAGGCCACCGATCTGATCGGCAGCCAGGCGGTGATGTCCTGGCCGGCGGTGGGCGTGGGCGTGCTGGTGTCCTTCGCCAGCGCCCTGGCCTGCATCCACCTGTTTCTGACCCTGCTCAACCGCATCGGCGTGCTGCCCTTCGTGCTCTACCGGCTGGGGCTGGGCGCCGTGCTGCTGTGGCTGATGACGGCTCAGGCCTGAGCCAGCAGGGCTTCCAGCTTTTGTCGGCGGGCGGCGGCGATGGCCTCGCCGATGGCCGGCCCCTTCAACCCCTGGGCGACGAAGGGCCCGGCGGTGATCTGCCGGAGCTCATCCAGCCATTGCCACAGCCGTTCCCGCTGGGGGTAGGGCCGGTGCTCGAACCCCTCGCGGCCCTGCAGATCCGCCTGGGCGCAGATCAGTAGCTGGGCGAAACGCTCCGGCTTGCGCCAGGCGTCGGTATGCTGGTACAGCTCGAGGATACGCCCGGCCTGCTCCGGGGACGGCTCCGCCAGCCGATGGAACAGGATGTGCCAGCGGCTCATCAGTATGGCCAGCTCCCGGTGCTCGGTCGGCACCCTGAAGCGGGCGCACAGGGCTTCTATCGGCGCCACACCCAGCTCACCATGATGGTGGTGGCTGGGCCATTTCTCCTGGGGCGTCAGCGCCTTGCCGAAGTCGTGGCAGAGGGCGGCGAATCGGCAGGGCAGGTCGCCGCCCAGCTCCGCCGCCCGTTTGAGCACCATCAGGGTGTGCACGCCGGTATCGATCTCCGGATGCCATTGCTCCGGGCCCGGTATCCCGAACAGGGCGTCCAGTTCGGGGAAGAGCACGGCCAGGGCGCCGGCCTGGCGCAGCACCGTGAAATAGACCTGGGGATTGACGGTGGCCAGGGCCTTCTCCGTTTCCTTCCAGACCCGTTCCGGGGTCAGGGCCTTGAGCTCGCCGCCGGCGGCCATCCGCCGCATCAGGGCCAGCGTCTCGTCGGCCAGGGCAAAGCCCAGGTGGTGGAAGCGGGCGGCGAAGCGGGCCACCCGCAGCACCCGCAGCGGGTCTTCGGCGAAAGCGTCGGATACATGGCGCAGCACCCGGTTGTCGAGATCCGCCCGACCGCCGTAGGGGTCATGCAGGCGGCCCTCCTGGTCCTGGGCGATGGCGTTGATGGTCAGATCCCGGCGGCGCAGATCCTCCTCCAGGGTCACCTCGGGGCCGAAGTCACAGATAAAGCCGGTGTAGCCACGGCCGGATTTGCGCTCGGTGCGGGCCAGGGCATATTCCTCCCTGGTGTCGGGGTGGAGGAACACCGGAAAGTCCTTGCCTACCTGGGTATAGCCGAGCGCGAGCAACTGCTCCGGGGTGGCCCCCACCACCATATAGTCCCGCTCGCCGACCTCCAGGCCCAGCAAGGCGTCCCTGACCGCGCCCCCCACCAGATATGTTTGCACTTTTCCCCCCTCGCCTTAATATGAGTCAGCCCGTCCCCAAAGGGATTCAAAAGAACTTTTCCAGGATATTCGAGGCTATTGTCCCCAGTGCTGAAAAGGATGTCACTTCCTATCTTGCCGCTGTTGCTGCTGAGCCTGCTGGCAGGCGCCTTGCTGCCGGCCTTCGGCGGCACCGCCTGGCGCGGGGCGGGCGCCGACGACCGGGTGCCCATCTGCAGCGGCGGCACCCTGAAGTGGGTGTCCCTGGCCGAGTGGCAGGGCGAGCCGGCCACGGACGAAGACCCACCGCGCCCCATGGCGGAGCACTGCGATCAGTGCCCCTGCTGGACCCAGATCCTCGATGCGGGCGATCCCGAACCTGGCCTGCTCTTGCCCGCCAGGCAGGCCTTCTTTGGCGGGCTGCCCGGCGGCTACACTCCTCCTGCCCGGGCGCCGCCGCGCTGGCCCGGTCTCGCTGCCCGCGCCCCTCCCGCTTTCCTCGCCTCCGTCTGATGTGAGCGCGCTCACCGCGCGTGCCTGTCTACCATTCATATTGATATCGAGGAAAGCGCATGACCATTATCACCAGAAACACCGCCCTGGCGGCGGCCCTGTCCTGCCTGTGGCTGCCGGCCGCGTCAGCCCATGTGACCCTGGAGCAGCCGACGGCCCAGCCGGGAGCCAGCTACAAGGCGGTGCTGCGGATACCCCACGGTTGCGAGGGGGAAGCCACCCATACCCTGAGGGTCAGGATCCCGGAGGGGTTTTACGACGTCAAGCCCATGCCCAAGGCGGGCTGGACGCTGGAAACCCTCACAGGTGACTATGCCCGGGCCTATGACAATCACGGCACGGTCGTGACCCGGGGGGTGACCGAAATCATCTGGTCCGGTGGCAACCTGCCCGATGACTTCTACGACGAGTTCGTGTTCCGCGGGCGCTTCGCCGACAGCCTGCCGGCCGACAGCCGCTTCTATTTCCCCACGGTGCAGGAATGCGCCAACGGGGTGGCCCGCTGGATCGATACCTCGGGCGGCGAGGAGAGCGACGAGCCGGCGCCCGGCCTGACCCTGAAAGCGGGCCACCATCATTAACCGGAGCGGGCTCCTGGCCTGAACTCCCGGGGGCGGCGTGGCCGCCCCCGCTGTTATCCGCTGGCGGAGATGCTCATGTTGATGAAATCGCGCGCCCTGCTGCCCTGGCTGGGGCTGCTGCTCCTGCTGGGCAGCGGTGGCGCCCGTGCCCACGCCGTGCTGTTGCACAGCATACCGGCGGAGGGCAGTGTAGTTGGCGAATCGCCAGCCTGGCTGGCACTGCACTTTAGTGAAAGGGTCAGCCCCCTGGTGCTGACGCTGATCGGGCCGGATGGCGAGCCGCAGCAACTGGAGGGCGTGGCGCCTGCCCAGCAACTGCGGATCGCGTTGCCGGCCACCCTGGCCCCGGGCAATTGGCTGCTCAGTTGGCGGGTGGTGTCCGCCGACGGCCATCCCATAGCGGGGGCGCTGGCGTTTGCCGTCGGTGTGCAAACCGAAGCGGCGGTGATGCCGACGACGGATGGTAGCCATTATCTCGCCATCTGGAGCGCCCGGGTGGCGGTCTATCTGGGGATGATGCTGGGTGTCGGCGGTGCCTGCGCCTCCCTCTGGCTCGGCACCGGGCCATCGCGCCCGGTCGTTGCCGCGCTCTGGCTGGGCGCGGGGGCCTTGCCGCTGTCGCTCGGCCTGCAGGGGGTGGATGCCCTGGGCCTGTCCCTGAGCGGCCTGCTGGCCTCGCCCGGCTGGCAGGCCGCCATGGCCACCAGCTATGGTCACAGCGTCGGACTGGCCCTGCCGGCCCTGGCCGGTGCCGGCGGCACCCTGTGGCTGCGGCGTCATTCAACAGCCATTGCCTGGCTGCTGTCGGCCACGGTCGTGCTCCTGTTCGGGCTGGCGTTTACGGTCAGCGGCCATGCCGCCTCGGCCGAGCCCCGCTGGCTGAGCCGCCCGGCGCTGGGGCTGCATGTGCTGATGGCGATGCTGTGGCTGGGCGCCCTGCCGCCGCTTTTGGTGGCCCTGGCCAGGCCGGGCGCGGACGCCCGGCGGGTGTTGGGACTGTTCTCCCGCTGGGCTCCCGGGATGCTGGCGGCGTTGGTGTTGTCCGGCGGTGTCCTGGTGGTGATACAGCTGGGACACTGGCGCGCCCTGGCCTGGCCCGGCTACAGCCGCATCCTGCTGCTGAAGCTGGCGCTGGTGGCCCTGGTGCTGGTGCTGGCCGCCTGGAACCGCTGGCGCCTGACCGCCCGGGTGCAGCGGGGAGAGGCTGCCGCTCGGCTGGCCCTGCGACGGCTGATCCGGCTTGAACTGGTGCTGCTGGTGGTGGTGCTGGGGCTGGTGGCGGCCTGGCGTTTTACCCCGCCGCCCAGGGCGCTGTTGCCGACGGGGCAGGTGCAGGTGGTCGTGGCCGACGCCGGGCTGCGGGCGGTGCTGACCCTGTCCCCGGGCAGGGCCGGCCCGGTGCGGGCCGACATCCTGCTGCGGGATGACCAGGGGCGGATGGCGGAGGCCCGGGAGCTCGGCCTGCTGTTGTCCCATGACCAGGCGGGCATAGCGCCGTTCCGCCGTCGGGCGCTGCCACAGGCTCCGGGGCACTGGTTGTTGGAGGAACTGCTGTTGCCGGTGCCCGGCGACTGGTCGGTGACGGTGGAGGTGCTGGTCGGCGACTTCGACCGAATTCGACTGACCGGCACCCTGCGGCTGGCGCCCTGATACCCTAAACCAAAGGCGCCGAGGCGCCTTTCGGCCTGGAGTCAACGCCGTTGTCATGACCATATAAGTCGTTCCCTTTGCCCGCCGGTTTTGGCATGGGTGCTGCCCGTATAGGTAAATCCGAAGGTTTGCCAGCAGTCTGCTTTTGTTATTATCTCCGGCTTCCGGCCTGGCCTCAGCCTTCCCCCAGGGACAGCAGGGTGGCGTTGCCGCCGATGGCGGTGGTGTTGTTGGTAACGGTCTTCTCGGTGATAAAGCGGCTCAGGTAGTGGGGGCCGCCGGCCTTGGGGCCGGTGCCGGACAGGCCCTGGCCGCCGAAGGGCTGCACGCCCACCATGGCGCCGATCTGATCCCGGTTGATATAGACGTTGCCCGCATCCACGGATCTGGCCACCTGGTCGGCAAAGGACTCGTTGCGGCTGTGGATGCCCAGGGTCAGGCCGTAGCCGGTGCCGTTGATGTCATCGACCACCTGGCCGATGTCCTTCGCCTTGAATCGCACCACATGCAGTATGGGGCCAAACTGCTCCTTTTCCAGCTCCTTGATGCTGCCGATTTCCAACGCCGTGGGCCGCACATAGAAGCCCTTGTCGCAGCCCTTGGCCATGGGGGCCTCGGCGATGATCCGCTTGCCTTCGGCCTTCATCCGCGCCAGGTGCGCCTCCAGCCCGGCCCTGGCGCCCTGGTCGATCACCGGGCCCACGTCGGTGGACCAGAGCGCGGGATCGTCCACGCTCAGCTCCTTCATGGCGCCCTTGAGGATCTCCAGCACCCGCTCGGCGATGTCTTCCTGCAGGTAGAGCACCCGCAGGGCGGAGCAGCGCTGGCCGGCGCTCTGGAAGGCGGCGCGCAGCACGTCGCGCACCACCTGCTCGGGCAGGGCGGTGGAGTCCACTATCATGGCGTTCTGGCCGCCGGTTTCGGCGATGAGCGGCACTATGGCGCCCTGGCGTTTGGCCAGGGTCAGGTTGATCAACTGGGCGGTGTCGGTGGAGCCGGTGAAGCAGACCCCGGCGATGCGCGGATCCTGGGTGAGGGCCGCGCCCACGGTGGCGCCGTCGCCGGGCAGCAACTGCAGTACCTCGGCGGGAATGCCGGCCTGGTGCGCCAGCTTCACCGCCAGGTGGGCCACCAGCGAGGTCTGCTCCGCCGGCTTGGCCAGCACCGTATTGCCGGTGACCAGGGCGGCGGCCACCTGGCCGAGGAAGATGGCCAGTGGGAAGTTCCAGGGGCTGATGCACACGAAGGGTCCCCGGCCCTGGGCATGGAGCAGGTTCAGCTCGCCGGTGTAGCCGGGCAGGCGGGTGGGCTCGGCCATCAGGCGGCGGGCTTCAACGGCGTAGTAGCGGCAGAAGTCCACCGCCTCGCGCACCTCGTCGATGCCGTCCTGCAACAGCTTGCCCGCCTCCCGGGTACAGAGCGAGACGAACTCGGCGCTGTGTGCCTCCAGCAGTTCGGCCAGCTTTTCCAGGGCCCGGGCGCGTTGCTCCACTGGGGTGTCGCGCCAGCCCTTGAAGGCGGCCTGGGCCCGGCCCACCGCCTGCGCTACCGTCGCCTGGTCGGCAAACCACACCTGGCCTACCTGCCGGCCCTGATCCTGGGGGCTCAGCACGGCGCTGGCGGTGCCGCTGGTCAGGGTCTTGCCGCCGATCACCGGGCCAGCCTGCCACTGCTTGTCGGCCAGCCTGGCCAGTTCATTGAAGAAGGGGGTGCGGATGCCTTCGATATTCAGGTTCAGGCCCCGGGAGTTGACCCTGTCCGGGAAGATGGCCAGCGGCAGCGGGATTTTGTCGTTGGCCAGGCTGGGGCCATCCCGCAGGCAGGACTGCGGATGGGTGATCAGGCTGTCGATGGGGGTGTTGGGATCCACCAGCTTGTGCACGAAGGAGGTGTTGGCGCCGTTTTCCAGCAGCCGGCGCACCAGGTAGGGCAGCAGATCCTTGTGGGCCCCCACCGGGGCGTAGATGCGGCATACCAGGCCGGGGTTTTCCTTCAGCACGGTGTTGTACAGCTCCTCGCCCATGCCGTGCAGGCGCTGGAACTCGAAGCGGCGTTCCCCCGCCATGGCCATTACCGACACCAGGGTGTGGGCGTTGTGGGTGGCGAACTGGGGATAGATGGCGCCCCGGGTCGCCTCGCTCAGCAGGTAGCGGGCACAGGCGAGGTAAGACACATCGGTGCCGGCCTTGCGGGTATAGACCGGGTAGCCGTCGATGCCGGCCTGCTGGCAGTGCTTGATTTCGCTGTCCCAGTAGGCGCCCTTCACCAGCCGCACCGGGATCTCGTCGCCCTGCTCCCGGGCCAGGGCGGTCAGCCAGCACAGTACCGGCAGGGCGCGCTTGGAATAGGCCTGCACCACCAGGCCGAGCCCGCCCCAGCCCCGGTTGACCTCGGCACGGTACAGGGCCTCGAACAGATCGAGGGACAGCTCCAGCCGGTCCATCTCCTCCGCGTCGATGGTGATAAAGACGTCCAGTTTGCGCGCCTCTGCCAGCAACCCCAGCACGGTGGCATGCAGCTCGCTCAGCACCCGCGCCCGGCTGGCTTCCTCGTAGCGGGGGTGCAGGGCGGACAGCTTGATGGAGACGGAGGGGCGCGGCACCGCCGGGTTGTTGAGCTGCTCGGCGCCCACGGTGGCGATGGCCTTGGCGTAGTCGGCACGGTATTTCTCGGCGTCGGCGGCGGTCATGGCCGCCTCGCCCAGCATGTCGTAGGAATGGGTGTAGCCGAGTTCGCGGGACTTGCGGCTGGCCTTGAGCGCCTCCTTGATGTCCCGCCCCAGCACGAACTGCTTGCCCATGATCTTCATGGCCGCGTACATGGCGGAGCGTACCACCGGCTCGCCCAGGCGGTTGATCATGCGGTTGAGCACATTGGCCGGGTTGCCGTCGAGCTTTTTGTCCATGCGTACTATCTTGCCGGTCAGCATCAGGCCCCAGGTGGAGGCGTTGACCAGGGTGGAATCGCTCTGGCGGAAGTGTCTGGCCCAGTCGGCGCCGGACAGCTTGTCCTTGATCAGTTCGTCGGCGGTATGGCTGTCGGGGATGCGCAGCAGCGCCTCGGCCAGGCACATCAGGATAATGCCCTCCTGGGTGTCCAGGCTGTACTGCTGCAGGAAGGCGTCGATGCCGTCGCCGCCATCGCTTTCCGCCCGCACCCGGGTCACCAGGCGGCGGGCCTGGTCGGTGATGCGGGCCAGGGTCTGGGCGTCGTCCGGCACCTGCTCCAGCAGGCTGGCCAGGTAGCTGTTTTCATCGACCACGTAGTTTCGGGTAATGTCCTGGCGCAGGGCCGGCAAATCACGGGGGGCGTAACCGGAAGCGAAGACGGTGGCGGCATTGAACATGGCGGCATTTCCTGACGTTGCTTGAGGAAGGCGGCAGTTCGGACGCCGCCTGGCTGGCCGTGGAAGCATGGAAACCCGATTGCCAGGGCGGTGCCGGATCGTCCGCGCTGCACCGGCATGGCCGGCAACAAGCCGTTCAATCGGGGGGTGGCGAGGGTATCCGATGCTACCTTTCCGGCTGTTTGTTCAAGGATAGTCCGCCTGGCGGGCAAGGCGTCGTGAGAGGGGGCATAGATACAAAAAATGGCGAAGCCGTTGCTTCGCCATTTCAAAACAGGGGGCGGGGTCAGTTCATCCAGCGATCCTGCCGGCGCTTGCGGCGCAGGGGGATCAGCGGCAGCAGAAAACCGACCAGGGCGCCGACGCCGGCCACCAGGCCGCCGCGCAGCAGCCAGTCCAGCCGCATCTGGTGTTCCCTGTCGTCCATCAGGCTGCTCAGGCGGCGATTGTCCGCCGCCAGCCGGTCGCTGGTCTGGCGCAGTTCGGCCAACTGCTCATGCAGTTCGTCCAGTTCCTGCTCCTGCCGCTGCAGCCGCTCGGTCTTGTCCTGCACATCCTGGCGGTGGCGCTCGTCGGCGCTGGCCAGTTGCTGCCTGGCATCCGCCAGTTGCTGCTCCAGGGCCGGCAGCCGGGAGCGGAAGCTCTCCTCGGTCTGCACGAACTGGCCGTCCACCCAGCCGGTGCGGCCGTCCTTGTCGCGGATCTGCACGTATTTGCTGTCGGCGTTGCGGCTCAGGTATTCCACCGGCTCGCCGGCGTTGATGGAGCCGAGGATGCGATACTGGTTGCCGGGGCCGGCATGCAGAAAGGCGTAGACGTTGTCGGAGATATAACGGGTGGCGGCCTCGGCATGGCCGAGCCAGGGCAGGCTGCACAGCAGCGCCAGTAGTACTTTTGATTTCACCAGGGTGTCCTTCACTGTCGTCGATGAAATCATGGTAATGGGGGGCGGAGGGAAGGACAAGAACAAGGGGGCCTGCCGGCCCCCTCGATCAGACGAACATCCACTGGATGACGTAGAAGAACACGATGGCCAGTATGGCCCCCGCGGGCAGGGTCACTATCCAGGACACCACTATGTTGCGCAATACGTTAAGGTTGAGGGCGGCGATACCCCGGGCCAGGCCGACCCCCATCACCGCGCCCACCAGGGTCTGGGTGGTGGAGATGGGCAGGCCGGTACCGGATGCGATCACCACTGTCGCAGCGGTGGCGAGCTGGGCGGCGAAGCCGCGGCTCGGCGTCAGGTGAGTGATGCCGGTACCCACGGTGGCCATCACCTTGTGGCCCAGCGACGCCAGGCCGATAACGATGCCGATGCCGCCGAGCGGCAGTATCCACCAGGCGATGGTCGACTTGGCGGCGATCTGGCCGGCGCTTTCCACCACGCTCACCACCGCCGACAGCGGACCTATGGCGTTGGCCACGTCGTTGGAGCCGTGGGCGAAGGCCATGGCGCAGGCGGTGACCACCATCAGGATGCCGAATACCTTCTCCACGTTGGAGAAATGCATGTCCTTGTCATCCTGGGGGTTGTAGCGCTGGCGCTTGATATAGAAGGCACAGATGACGGCGCTGATCAGGGACACCACCACCGACAGGCCCCAGCTCTGCAGGTTGGTCATGTCCAGGCCCACGTGGCTCAGGCCCTTCTTCAGGGTCACCAGGCAGATCACCATGACGGTGAAGAAGATATAGACGGGCACGTACTTCTTGGCCGCCGCCAGCGGGCTGTCGGCGTTGAAGATCAGGCGCTGCACGCTGATAAAGGTGAAATAGGCGAGCAGGCCGGACAGGGCCGGGGTGACGATCCAGGAGCCGAATACCCCCATCACCTTGTTCCAGTGCACCGCCTCGGCCCCCAGGGACACCAGGGCGAAGCCGATGATGGCGCCGATGATGGAGTGGGTGGTGGACACCGGCCAGCCGAAGTAGGAGGCCAGCAGCAGCCAGGTACCGGCGGCCAGCAGCGAGGCTATCATGCCGAACACCAGCTGGTCGGGGGTGTCGACGAAGGCGTCTGAGTCGATGATGCCGCTGCGGATGGTGGAGGTGACCTCCCCGCCCGCCAGGTAGGCGCCGGCGAATTCGAAGATCATGGCGATGATGATCGCCTGCTTGATGGTCAGCGAGCGGGTTCCCACCGAGGTGCCCATGGCGTTGGCCACGTCGTTGGCGCCGATGCCCCAGGCCATAAAGAAGCCGAAGACGGCCGCCACCAGGATCAGCGTGGTGCCGTAGTTAGCGATGATATCCATTTATATACCTTGTTGATTCGCTCAGGAACGGGACAGCATCAGCTCCAGACGGGCACCTACCCGTTCGGCCTGATCCGCCAGATCTCCGACCCATTCAAGGATCTTGTACAGGAAGATGATGTCGATGGGGTTGTAGCCGTCCTCGATGGCCTGCAACTGCTTGCGCAATCTGGCCTGCATGACGTCGGTATCGTCCTCGATCAAGTCCAGCTGGTGGATCATGTCGGTGACCAGATCCATCTCCCTGCCCTTGAAGCCGGTTTCCAGCAGTTCGTCGAGCTCGTCGATGGCCTTGGCGGCCTGGGCGGTGGCGTCGATGCAGCGGTTGAGGTAATCCATGAAAGAGGATTTGAGCTGCAGCGGGATTTCCATCTGGCGGCCCACGATGCGGCCGGAGATGTCCTTCGCCTTGTTGGCGATCTTGTCCTGCTGGGTGAGCAGCTCCAGCATGTCGGTGCGGGCGACCGGCATAAAGAGACCGCGGGGGAGTTTGAGGCGGATTTCCCGCTTGAGGGCGTCGGCCTCCCGTTCCAACTGGGAGATGCGGCCCTGGATCTGTTCGGCCTTTTCCCAGTCCTGCTCCCACATGGCGTCGAAGAAGGGAACCAATTGCTGTGCAGCCTCATGGACTTTCATCACATGCTTCTGCAGGGGCTTGATCGGGGACTTGGCAAAGAGTCCCAAAATAGTATTTACTGGCATAGCCAATCCTGTGTCGGTGAAAAAACACTCGATACATCAATGTGGCGCGCATGGTAACTTAACTACAAAGGCAAGAAAACAGCATTTTTCATAAAACCGTCATGTCTCTCTGCTAGCGGTTTCTGCTTTTACTTTTAAATCAGAAGGTTGGTTTTCCGGACACCCTTATGGATACAGAAATAGAGATCAAGTTCCTGGTCTCGCGCGATATCACCGACGCCCTGCCCGAGCTGTTGCAATCTTACCAAATCCTCAAGCACGACCGGCGGCATCTGGCCAATACCTACTACGACACCCCCGATCTGACGCTGCGCCGGATGGACGCCGGCCTGCGCATCCGCAGCCAGGACGGCGCCCTGGAGCAGACCATCAAGCTGGCGGGCAGCCAGGTCGGCGGCCTGCATCAGCGGCCGGAATACAATGTGGCGCTGGCGGCGCCCGATCCCGACCTGGCCTTGTTCCCCGCCCATATCTGGCCCGCCGGGGTCGACGCCGCCGCCCTGCAACAGGCGCTGCAGCCCCTGTTCTGCACCGACTTCGTGCGCCGGCGCTGGTTGCTGGCCGATGACGGCACCGAGATCGAACTGGCCCTGGACGAGGGCGAGGTGCAGGCGGGCGAGCGGCGCGAGCCCATCCGCGAGCTGGAGCTGGAACTGGTGCGGGGGGATGCTTCCCGCCTGTTCGAGCTGGCCGACACCCTGGTTCGGCAGGGCGGCCTGCGCCTGGGGGCCGTGTCCAAGGCCCAGCGCGGCTACCGCCTGGCGGGCCTCAGCCCCATGCCCCGGCTGCGGGCCCTGGCGCCGGCCGACTTGAGGGCGGAAGACGGCTGCGAGCAGGCCATGGTGACCCTGCTCCATCAGGGGCTGCGCCACTGGCAGTATCATGAGGATGGCTGGATGGCAGCGCCCGGCACCGACTGGCTGGTGCAGCTGCGCGAGGGGGTTTCCCTGGTGCACCAGATCCTGCTGATGTTCGGCGAGCTGGTATCGCACCGCATCAACAGCGGCTGGATCGACGATCTGCTGTGGTTGCAGCAGCAGCTGTCCTGGCTGGACCGGGCCCAGATGCTGGCCCACCTCACCGCCGACAGGGGCCATTATCTGCGCCGGCTGGACTGCCAGAAGGCATTGCTGGTGGAGCTGGCGGAACAACAGGCGCAACTGCCCGACGAGCAGCAACTGCGCGAGCTGTTTTACGGGCCCCGTTATGGCCGGCTGCTGCTCCGGCTTACCCACTGGCTCTATCGCCAGGACTGGCGGGCCGGGCTGGCGCCGCAGCAGAGCGCGCAACTGGCCGCGCCCATCAACGGCCTGGCCCGGGAACTGCTGGAAGACAGCTGGCAGACCCTGCGCCAGAGCGCCCTGGGCGGGCCGGTACTCGACGGCGAGCAGTATATCCAGCAGAAGGGCAAGCTCAGGCGCACCCTGATGGTGGGGCTCTGCTTCAGCGGTCTCTACCCGGAGGAGGAACGGCTGGCCTTTCGCATGCCCTGGCTCGACATACTGCGCGGTATCGAGGATCTGGACATGCTTTCGCCCCTGGAGGACGTGCGCGAACGGCTGGCGGCGGAAGATCGCGAGGAGCTGGACGACTGGCTGGCGCGCAAGCGGCGCTTCCTGCTGGAAGCCCTGGAGCAGTCCCGGGCCCAGGCCCTGCAGCTGGAGCCCTACTGGCGCTGAGGCCTAGCCTTCATCGAGCTGCTGGCGGCTGTAGGCCAGCAGCTCGTCCATCACCCTGTGCTTGATTTCCAGCTGCTGCTCGGGGCGCAGGCCGTAGCGCTCGGCCAGGTAGGCGTAATCCTCGGGGCTGAGCGACACCGTCAGCCGGGGGCGCTTGGGCTTGGCGGCGGTGGGCAGGGTCAGGATGTGGCGGATCTGATCCGAGGGGCTCAGGCCGTTGTCCAGCGCCTCGCGCCGGATCTGGTATTGCAGCTTCTCGTCCATGTCGAAGGCTACCTGCACCGCCTTGGCGGCGCGCACCGAACTCTGCCATTTTTCCGGTATCTTGCGCTGGCTCAAGGGCGGCCTCCCAGTTGCTGTTGCAGCCGGGCCAATACCTGCTCGGCGCTGTGGGGGCAAAGGGCCCTTGGCGCCTCGTCGGGCTCCGTGTCCTGATGCTGGCGTTGCTCCCGGGCGCGGATATCGGCCAGGGCCTGCTTGGCGTTGACCAGGGTCACCGCCGGATGGCGGCGGATGGCGGCCATGGTCTTGCGCACGCAGGCGGTGGTTTTGGCCATGGCCAGCTGGCGGCACAGATCATGGTAGTGGCGCTCGGCCTCCAGCCAGCGGCGCTGGTAATAGCCCAGCCGTTTTTCCAGCCGGGCGAGGTCGGCGGCCAGCTCGTCCTGGCGGTCTTCCAGCCGGGCCACCTCGGTGGCCTGGGCGTGAGCATCGTGGCCGGCGGCCAGGGTCGCCAGCACGCCTTGTTCCTGCCGGTGCAGTTCGTGCCGCAACGCCCGCTCGCGGCGGTCGGCCAGCTGCCGCTCGGCCTTCAGTTGCCGGCACTGGCGCGCCAGCCCCTGCATGTGCTGTTCGGCGTGGCGGCAGGCGCGCACCAGCTGAACGCAGACCCTGTCCGGATCCAGGCTGCCGTCTTGCGGATCCTGCAGGCTGCGCAGGACCTGACCCAATACGCTCATAGCCCCGTCCTCATAACAGAAACTCCGCCATGTCCTCGATCACCTCGAGGCAGTTGTCGCTCAGCACCGCCAGCTCGTGCTCGATGTCGGCCAGATCGGCGTTGAGCGACAGGGCGCCGAACACCACGTACCAGTCGTCGAGCCGGGCAAAGGCCGACAGCGGCATGGGAATGTTCATGTCGAGCATGGCTTCCAGCATGGCCTGGCGCCGGGCCGGATCGACCTGGCTTTCGTCCCACAGGTAGCTGATGCACAAAATCTGATCGTCGGAAACGGAGATGAACAGGGGCAGCTCTTCGCGCCCTTCCACCGTCACCTTGAGCACCTCCACCTCGCCGGGGATGGGGAAGCACTGAAAACCGAAGCCGGTGCTCGACTGGTCGCCGAGCCCTTCGAGATGCCGGCCGATAACTGAGAGTTCCATCAACAGGTCCTGACATAATAAGTCCGCTACAGACTAATCAGCCGCCGCCTTCAGTGCAAGCCCGCGCTCCGTCGCCGCCGGCCGGCGCGACAATCTGCGCCGGCTCTCTGTTCAAGGCCGGCAACAATGGTAGTCTGGTGCCAGAATCCGCCAACAAGGAAACCTAGATGGGAGAGATGCCCGCCCTGCTCGGGGCCCAGGCCGACAGACACTGGGCCCGCTTCGAAGAACGCGCCGGCGACATCCGTGCCGGCCTGAGCGAACCGCGCTGCGAACAGCTCAGGGCGCTGTTCGCCTGCAGCGATTTCGCCGCCGACAGCCTGTGCCAGCAGCCGGAGCTGGCCCTGGAACTGGACGACGAAAAGGACTTGCACAACGGCGACCGGGCCGGCGGCTACCGGCCGGCGCTGGCCGCCCAACTGGCGGCCGTGCACGACGAGCCCGGCCTGCTGCGCGCCCTGCGCCGCTTTCGCCGGCGCGAGCTGCTGCTGATCGCCTGGCGGGAGATGCTGCTGGGGGCCGAGGTGGAGGAAAGCTTCGAGCATATCTCGGCCCTGGCCGATGCGCTGATCGTGGAAGCCTATCGCTGGCTCTACCGGCGCCAGTGCGCCGAGCTGGGCACCCCCTCCGACGCCGAGGGCAAGCCGGTGCCCATGCTGATCCTGGGCATGGGCAAGCTGGGCGGGCGGGAGCTCAACTTCTCCTCCGACATCGACCTTATCTTCACCTTTCCCCACAACGGGGTGACCCGGGGCGGGCGGCGGGAGCTGGCCAACCAGCAGTTCTTTATCCGCCTGGGGCAAAAGCTGGTCAACGCCCTGCACCAGACCACGGTGGACGGCCAGGTCTACCGGGTGGACATGCGGCTGCGGCCCTTCGGCGAGTCCGGCCCCCTGGCGGTGAGCTTTGCCGCCATGGAAGACTACTACCAGCACCACGGCCGCACCTGGGAGCGCTACGCCATGGTCAAGGCGCGCATCCTCAATGACGAGGGCGAATACAGCGCCGAGCTCAAGGCCATGCTCAAGCCCTTCGTGTTCCGCCGCTACATCGACTTCGGGGTGATCGATTCCCTGCGCCAGATGAAGGCGATGATCGCCGCCGAGGTGCGGCGCAAGGGACTCAAGGACAACATCAAGCTGGGCGCCGGCGGCATCCGCGAGGTGGAGTTCATCGCCCAGGTGTTCCAGCTGATCCGCGGTGGCCGGGAGCCGGCGCTGCAGGTGCGCCATCTGCCCCAGGCCCTGGCGGCGGCGCGGGAGGCCGGGGCGCTCAGCCCCGAGGTGACCGAAGAGCTGCACCAGAGCTACCGCTTTTTGCGCAAGGTCGAAAACTTTCTGCAGGCCTTTGCCGATCAGCAGACCCAGACCCTGCCCCAGGACGAACTCAACTGCACCCGCCTGGCCTGGCTGACGGGCTACCCGGACTGGGATGTCTTCTACCGGGCGCTGCACGATGCCATGGCCCTGGTGCACCGCCAGTTCGAGCAATTGATCGGCGACAGCACCGAGGCGGAAGAGGAGGGCGCGGCCCAGATCTGGTTCGACATCTGGCAGACCGACTGGGAAGAGGAAGAACTGGTCCGGCTGCTGCAGGAACAGGGCATGGCCGAGGACAAGGCCGGGCGCCTGGCCCGGGCGCTCAATACCTTCAAGGAAGAGTGTCCGCGCCGGGCCATGGGCCCCCAGGGACGCCAGGCGCTGGAGAAGCTGATGCCGGTGCTGCTCGACAAGGTCAGCCAGTCCGACACCCCCGGCATCCTGTTTGCCCGGCTGCAAAAATTGCTGCTGCAGATCGCCACCCGCACCGCCTACCTGCAGTTGCTGGTGGAAAACGCCGGTGCCCTGACCCAGCTGATCCGCCTGTGCGAGGCCAGCTCCCTGGTGGCCGAGCAGCTGGCGCGCTATCCCATTCTGCTGGACGAGCTGCTGGTGCCCCAGCTGCTGTACAACCCCATCCCCCTCGATGCCTACCGGGGCGAGCTGCGCCAGTTCCTGCTGCGGGTGCCGGAGGAGGACGTGGAGCAGCAGATGGAGGCCCTGCGCCAGTTCAAGCAGATCCATCTGCTGCGCATCGCCGCCGCCGACATCGCCGGCGCCCTGCCGCTGATGAAAGTGAGCGATCACCTCACCTGGCTGGCGGAGGCCATGGTGGAAGAGGTGGTCAACCAGGCCTGGGCCCAGATGAGCGCCCGCCACGGCGTGCCCGAACAGCTGGCGGACAGCGGCCGCAAGGGCTTCGGGGTGGTGGCCTACGGCAAGCTGGGCGGCATCGAGCTGGCCTACAGCTCGGATCTGGACCTGGTGTTCGTACAGGAGGCCGGGCTCAAGGGCCAGACCAACGGCGACAAGCCCCTGGACTGCCGCCAGTTCTACCTGCGCCTGGCCCAGCGCATCATCCACCTGTTCAGCACCCGCACCCCCAGCGGCGTGCTCTACGAGGTGGACATGCGGCTGCGACCGAGCGGCGCCTCCGGCCTGATGGTGAGCCCGCTCGACGCCTACCGCACCTACCTGCACAACGAGGCCTGGACCTGGGAGCACCAGGCCCTGGTACGCAGCCGCATGATAGTGGGCGATCCGCCGCTGTTCGAGGCCTTCAACGACATCCGCCGGGAGGTGCTGGGCAAGGAGCGGGAGCGTGGCGAGCTGGCGCTGGAGGTGGTGCAGATGCGCGAGAAGATGCGTGCTCATCTGATCAAGGCCGGGCCCGGCGAGTTCCACCTCAAGCAGTCGGTGGGTGGTCTGGCCGATATCGAATTCCTCACCCAGTACCTGGTGCTGGCCCATGCCCATGAGCACCCGGCCCTGACCCGCTGGTCCGACAATATTCGCATCCTGGAGGCGGCGGTGGAAGTGGGGCTGCTGGAAGAGGAGGAGGCCGGCCGGCTGAAAACCGCCTACTGCGCCATCCGCGACCGGGGCCACCGGCTGAGCCTGTCCGACCAGCCCGGCCGGGTGCCGGACAGTGAACTCGTCCGGGAACGCGGCTGGGTGGTGGCAAGCTGGAACAAATGGCTTAAAGATAGCTAGAAGCTGGAAGACAGACGCTGGAAGACTGGCTTTTAGTCACAAGTTTTTGTTGACTTTAGATCAGCAAAACATCGGCCAAAGCGCACAGCTCCTCCGGCACGCCGTAAACCCCTCCCTGGGGGCTCCGCCGCGCCCTCCCTGGCGCGGAGGGCCGGCGGAGCTGCGCCCTTTGTCCTCTCTGTCGCCCCGATGCCGCCTGCTGGCACCATCTTCAAACGGCGTCGGGGCTTGAAAGAGGCAACAGGGATGGCCTCCGCCGACCGTCACATGCCAGGGATGGCATGTGCGAGCCTACATGGATGTACTTGCGGCGTGTCGGCGGAGGTAGCCCTGCTGCCTCTTCTCTGCGCTGAATCAGACAGTCGGACTTGTGACTAAGAGTCAGGCTTCCAGCCTATCGCTTCCCGCTTCAGTACCGGTAAGGCACCCCTTCCGGGGTGGTCTTGAAGCGCCGGTGCAGCCACATGTACTGCTCCGGCGCTTGGCGGATGGCGGCCTCGAGCACCCGGTTGCCGGTGATGGCGTCCGCTTCGTCGTCGCCGGTGGGAAAGCCGGCCAGGGGCGGCTGGACGACCAGCCGGTAGCCGTCTCTCTCGCGCAGGGTGAAGCAGGGCAGGGTGACGGTATTCTTCACCCGCGCCAGGGTGGCGGTGCCGGTGATGGTGGCGGCCTTGTCCACCGCGAAAAAGGGCACGAACACGCTGGCGTGGCTGCCGTAGTCGTGGTCCGGCGCATACCAGAGCGCATCGCCGGCCCGCAGCGCCTTGAGCATGCCCTTGATGTCGAGCCGATCCACCAGGTACTTGTTGGAGCGGCAGCGGCCGTGCACCTGGGCATATTCCAGCACCGGGTTGGTGTTGGGCCGGTAGACGCCCACGCCCGGCCGGTACAGGCCGAACTGGCGGGCGTTGAGCTCGAGCGTAAGGAAGTGGGCCGACAGCAGCAGCATGCCCTGGCTTTTGGCCGCGGCGGCATCCACCTGCTCGGTGCCCTCCATGCGGGTGAGGGCCCGCATGCGCCAGTCCGGCCAGAACCAGGCCATGCCGGTTTCGAACAGGGCGCAGCCCACGCTCTCGAAGTTGCCCCTGAGCAGGTGCTCGCGCTCGGCCAGGGTCAGCTCCGGCAGGGCCAGCTCCAGGTTGCGCCGGGCCACCTTGACCCGGGACTTCAATACTTTCATCGACAGCCGGCCCAGCCCGCGGCCCAGGGCCATCTGGGCGCGCCAGGGCAGCAGGGTGACCAGCAGCCACAGCAGGCAAAGGCCGAGCCAGTTCAGGGCATAGCGCGGGTGCAGCAGCGCCGCGTGAAAGGGAGGAAGCCGGGAGTCTTGCATCAGGGAGTCGCCATCGTCGTCGAATGGCCGAATTCTAAATAACAATGGCGGTAATGGCCACCCAAGGCCGGCCGACGGGTGCGATCGGCCGTGGCTGTGATAAGATTTCGCCTTTCCATATCGACAGGGGTCGGAACCTATGAAGATCAAGTTGCCGGAATTCGATAACGCCAGGGTGCTGGTGGTCGGGGATGTGATGCTGGACCGCTATTGGTCCGGCCCCACCGGGCGCATCTCCCCCGAGGCTCCGGTGCCTGTGGTCAAGGTCGAGCACATTGAAGAACGCCCCGGCGGCGCCGCCAACGTGGCCCTGAACGCCGCCGCCCTGGGCGCCGGCGCCCGGCTGCTGGGCCTGACCGGCGACGACGAGGCGGCCAGCTCCCTGCAGGACAAGATGAAGGGGGTGGGGGTGGAGTGCGACTTCGTTCGTCTCGATAGCCATCCCACCATCACCAAACTCAGGGTGATGAGCCGCAACCAGCAACTGCTGCGGCTGGACTTCGAGGAAGGCTTCGCGGCCGGGGACGCCGCTCCCCTCACCGACAAGACCCGGGCCGCCCTGGCCGAGGCCGGGGTGCTGGTGCTGTCCGACTACGCCAAGGGTGCCCTGGCCCAGGTGCAGCAGCTTATCCACGCCGCCAACCAGGCCGGGGTGCCGGTGCTGGTGGATCCCAAGGGCTCGGACTTCGAGAAGTACCGGGGCGCTACCCTGCTCACCCCCAACATGAGCGAGTTCGAGGCGGTGGTGGGCAAGGTGAAGGACGAGCAGGAGCTGGTGGCCCGCGGCCTGGAGCTGGTGGCACGGTTCGAGTTCAAGGCCCTGCTGGTGACCCGCTCCGAGCACGGCATGACCCTGATCCGCCCGGGCGAGGACGAACTGCACCTGCCGGCCCAGGCCCACGAGGTGTACGACGTGACCGGTGCCGGCGACACCGTCATCGCCACCCTGGCCTCGGCCCTGGCCGCCGGCCAGCCGCTGGACGAAGCCTGCGCCCTGGCCAACGTGGCCGCCGGCATAGTGGTCGGCAAGCTGGGGACCTCCACCGTCTCCGCCATCGAGCTGGCCAACGTGCTCTACGGCGGTCCCGAGTCGGGCATGGGGGTGGTGACCGAGCAGCAGCTCAAGTACGTGGTGGACGCCGCCCGCCGCCGGGGCGAAAAAATCGTGATGACCAACGGCTGCTTCGACATCCTCCATGCCGGCCATGTGTCCTACCTCAACAACGCCCGCAAGCTGGGCGACCGGCTGATCGTGGCGGTGAACACCGATGCCTCGGTGCGCGCCCTCAAGGGCGAGGGCCGGCCGGTGAACTCGGTGGACAGGCGCATGGCGGTGCTGGCCGGCCTGGGCGCGGTGGACTGGGTGGTGCCCTTCAGTGAGGACACCCCGCGCCGGCTGATCGCCGAGGTGCTGCCCGACATCCTGGTCAAGGGCGGCGACTATAAACCCGAGGACATCGCCGGCTTCGAGGAAGTGACCGCCAACGGCGGCGAGGTGAAGGTGCTCAACTTCGAGGACGGCTGCTCCACCACCGCCATCATCCAGGCCATCCGCACCCGCTGACGGATAACATGTCGGTGAGGTCGGCCAAAGGGGCCACTCCACCGACGAGTTTCGTAAGGATCGTAAACAGCTGCCAGTAAAAACGGGGCCATTCGGCCCCGTTTGATTATAAAGGTGGAAGCGGGGCGGGTTGCGGCTCCCCTAATTCCCGGTGGCCCAACCCCGCGTCCTTATCCCGTCAGGGATTACTGCTCAAGCCACAGCTGATCGTCCTTGGCGACCAGGGGCCAGACCTTGACCTTGACGTCCTCCTGCTCCAGGCAGCGGCCGTCTTTCAGTGAATAATGGTGCTTGTACAGGGGCGAGGCCACGCAGGGCTCGCCCTTGATGTCGCCGACGATGCCCCGGGCCAGCACCTGGGCGCGGCCCAAAGGATCCCAGTTGTCGAGGGCGAAGAAGCCGAGCCCGGGCAGGTTGAACAGGGCCAGTTGCCGGCCCTCCACCAATGCGGCCATGCCGCTGTGCTCGGGGATGTCGTTGACGTGGCAAAGGCGAACAAGACTCATGATACCTCCTTGATTTCAATCAGTTCTACCGGGCGGATCTGGCCGCGCTTGCGCTCGAAGACGATGCTGTCATCGGCCTCGTCGGTGTTGACGAAGCTCTTGAAGCGCTTGAGTTTTTCCGGATCCTGCAGGGTGGCTTTCCACTCGCACTCGTAGGTGGCGATCACGTGGGCCATGCGCCCTTCCAGCTCCTCGGCCAAGCCTAAGGAGTCGTCGATGATGACCTCGCGCAGGTAGTCCAGGCCGCCTTCCAGGTTTTCCATCCACACCGAGGTGCGCTGCAGCTTGTCGGCGGTGGCTACGTAGAACATCAGCAAGCGGTCGATGTAGCGGATCAGGGTGTCGGTATCCAGATCGGTGGCGAACAGGTCGGCGTGGCGCGGGCGCATGCCGCCGTTGCCGGCGAAGTACAGGTTCCAGCCCTTCTCGGTGGCGATCACGCCCACGTCCTTGCCCTGGGCCTCGGCGCACTCACGGGTGCAGCCGGACACCGCGAACTTCAGCTTGTGGGGCGAGCGCAGGCCCTTGTAGCGGTGCTCCAGGGCCACCGCCAGATCCAGGGAGTCCTGCACTCCGTAGCGGCACCAGGTGGAGCCGACACAGGACTTGACGGTGCGCAGCGACTTGCCGTAGGCGTGGCCGGTCTCGAAGCCGGCGTCGATCAGTTCCTTCCAGATCTGCGGCAGCTGCTCGAGGCGGGCGCCGAACAGGTCGATGCGCTGGCCGCCGGTGACCTTGGTGTAGAGATCGTAGCGCTTGGCCACCTGGCCCAGCACGATCAGCTGCTCCGGAGTGATCTCGCCGCCCGGTACCCGGGGCACCACCGAGTAGGTGCCGTTCTTCTGCATGTTGGCGAGAAAGGTGTCGTTGGTGTCCTGCAGCGGCTGGTGCTTGGGCGCCAGTACGTGCTCGTTCCACAGGGAGGCGAAGATGGAGGCCGCCGCCGGCTTGCAGCTGTCGCAGCCCAGGCCGGTGCCGTGCTTGGCCAGCAGTTCGTCGAAGCTCTTGATCTGGCCCACCTTGACCAGGTGGAACAGCTCCTGGCGGCTGTAGGCAAAGTGCTCGCACAGGCTCTTGTCGGCGGTGATACCCTGATCTTCCAGCGCCTGGTTGACCACCTGGGTGAGCAGGCCGGCGCAGCCGCCGCAGCCGGTACCGGCCTTGGTGCAGGCCTTGACCGCCGATACATCGCAGGCGCCGCCCTGCACCGCCTCGATGATGGCGCCCTTGCTCACGTTGTGGCAGGAGCAGACGGTGGCGGTGGCCGGCAGGGCCGCCTTGGGCGCGCCGCCGGCGGCGTCTTCCGGCACCAGCAGGGCCAGGGGGTGATCCGGCAGCGGCATGTCGTTGAGGTAGGTCTGCAGCAGGGTGTCGTAGTCGCCGGTGTCGCCCACCAGCACGGCGCCCAGCAGACGATCGCCGGCTTCGTTCAGCACCAGCTTCTTGTACAGATCCTTGCTGCGATCCAGCAGCAGCACTTCCTGGCTGCCCGGGGTCTGGCCGTGGGCATCGCCGATGGCGCCCACGTCCACGCCCAGCAGCTTGAGCTTGGTGCTCATGTCGGCGCCCTTGAAGGCGCCGTCCTTGCCCAGCAGTTGGGCGGCCACGGTGCGGGCCATCTGGTAGCCGGGGGCCACCAGGCCGAACAGCTTGCCTTCCCACAGGGCGCATTCGCCGATGGCGTAGATGTCCGGGTCCGAGGTCTGGCACAGATCGTTGATGCAGATGCCGCCGCGCTCGCCCAGGGTGAGGCCGGCTTCGCGGCCCAGGGCGTCCTGGGGACGGATACCGGCGCTGAACACCAGCACGTCGGCTTCGAGCATGCCGCCATCGGTGAATTCGAGGCGGTGGGTGGCGCTTTCGCCGTCGATGATGTGCTGGGTGGCCTTCTCGGTGTGCACTTTCAGCCCCAGGCGCTCTATCTTGTCCTTCAGCAGGGTGCCGCCCTGGGCATCCAGCTGTACCGGCATCAGCCGGGGGGCGAATTCCACCACATGGGTTTCCAGGCCGAGCAGGCGCAGGGCGTTGGCGGCTTCCAGGCCGAGCAGGCCGCCGCCGATCACCACGCCGGTCTTGGCATTGCGGCAGGCGGCCTTGATGTCGGCCAGATCTTCCAGGGTACGGTAGACAAAACACTTGTCCCGCTCCCGGCCGGGGATGGGCGGCACGAAGGGGGTGGAGCCGGTGGCCAGCACCAGGCGGTCGTAGGAGAGCACGGCGCCGGCGGCGGTGGTCAGGGTCTTGGCGTCCCGGTCGATGGCGGTTACCGCCTCGTTAAGGCGCAGCTCGAGGCCGCTTTCGCCGTACCAGTCGGGGCTGGCCATCAGCAGGGCTTCCGGCTCCTTGCCGTCGAACACTTCGGAGAGGTGCACCCGGTCGTAGGCGGCATGCTTCTCGGCGCCGAACACCGTGATGTCGTACTGCTCCACGCCGTTCTGGTCCACCAGCTGTTGCAGCAGGTGGTGTCCGACCATGCCGTTGCCGATGACAATCAGTTTCTGTTTCATCATTGCTATCCTTAAGCCACCCAGGACTTGCTTGCGGGTTGATGGTTTTTGGTGGCCTTGGTGCGGCCCCGTTTAGTTGTGCGACTTGCGCTTAAACAGGGGATATCAAGATGCGTGCCAAATTTTATTTGTTTGATAAGTAAGGTTTTTTATACGAGGCACGAAAAAGCCCTGCCCGTTTAGGGAGCAGTGCTTTCACCATGATGATGCAGATAAAACAGGGAATAACTCGCTAGAGGTATCACTTTAGGGTTATGTAAAACAGAGTGCAAGCGTTTTTTCTTCGCCGATAAGCGGGGTGAACAAGAGACGGATAGCCGGCCGGGTGGTGCCATTGAGGGTGCGGTGCAGCCTGCCTGGGGCAACGAGAACGGGACTGAGCCTGGTGCCAAGGCTGATGGATTCCTGCCTGCGGGAACTGCGGCAGGAGCACGGCAAAGTGATCGGAGTACGGCAAGGCGTATGGGGAGTGAGTGCAGAGTGATCCGAAGCCTGGTCAGTGGGCCTGGCCGGGCGCGGGGCCCGGCCAGGATGGGTCAGGCGACGGCGAGGGAGTCCAGGGTGGCGGTGAGTTCGGCGCGCAGTGCCACCACCTCGCCGAGGATCATCAGCACCGGGCCGCTCGGCTTCAGGGTGGCGGCGGTGGCGGTCAGCCGGCCCAGTTCGGTGGTGGTGATCTGCTGGGCGGCGGTGGTGCCGGATTCGATCAGCGCCACCGGCAGTGACGCCGGACAGCCTTCGGCCAGCAGCCGGGGCTGGATCACGGCGGCCTGCTCCAGCCCCATGTAGAACACCAGGGTCTGGCCGGCCTGGGCCAGGGCGGACCAGCCCCGGAATTCACCGCCCTGCTGCAGGTGGCCGGTGACCAGGGTGACGGCGCGGGACAGGCCCCGGTGGGTGAGGGGGATCAGGCTGGAGGCGGCGCAGCCCAGGGCGGCGGTGATGCCCGGCACCACGCCGAAGGGGATGCCGTGCTGCCGGAGGTAGAGCGCCTCTTCGCCGCCGCGGCCGAAGATAAAGGGGTCGCCGCCTTTCAGCCTGACCACCCGCTTGCCGGTCCTGGCCAGGCGCACCAGCACGGCACAGATGTCTTCCTGGCGGGCGCTGGTCTTGCCGCAGCGCTTGCCCATTTCGATGCGTTTCACGCCGGCCGGGATCAGCGCCAGTATGTCGGGGCTGACCAGGCTGTCGTACACCACCACTTCGGCCTGCTCGATGGCGCGCAGGGCCTTGAGGGTGAGCAGTTCGGGATCGCCGGGGCCGGCGCCGACCAGGGTGACATTCATGCTTTGGCTCATCGCTTCTCTCCTTAATACCGCGAGGCGGCGCCACGGGGCTGTGATCCTGTTCCCGCCCCGACGGGGCGGTGCTGTACAGAACTAAGCAAAAGCGGTGCCATTTTTCATTGTTTGATAAATCAGCGGCTTGTGCCCGGCCGGGGGACGGTTTTGCACCATGACAAGGCGTCGGCCTCAGGCTGGTGCAACTGCTGCACTAAGGGCGGGGGGCCGGCTGCCCCAGGCCGAGCAGCAGGCGATCCAGCAGCACCGCGGCCAGGAGGGCGCAGCCCAGGCCCAGCAGGGCCCGGGCACTCTGGCCGTCCTGACCCAGCTCGGACAGGATGAAATGGCCCAGCCCCTGGGGCTGGAGCGCCATTTCGGCCAGGAGCAGCACCAGCCAGGCCAGGGCCAGGGGCAGGCGCAAACCCTGGAGCAGGGCCTGGGCCAAGTTGCCGGCGTCGGCCTGCCGCCCGGCCCTGGCCACGCCATGCAGGGCCGGAACCAGGCAGCCCAGCAGCATGCAGCCCAGCAGCGTGCTGGTGCCGCCGGGCTGGGGGCTCAGCAGCAGGGCGGCCAGTACCAGGGGGGCCGGCAGCAGCCTGGCCATCGACATTCCAGGCCCGGCTGCGATCCGGCGACGGCCCCGCGCCAGCAGCAGGCCGGCAGGCACCGCCAGCAGGGCCGTCAGGGCGAATCCGGCCAACACCCGTTGCAGGCTGAGCAGGAGTTGATCGAAGAAGGTAGGCGTGCGTTCGAAGGCGGGGATCCGGGGCAGGGCAGCGGCACCTTCATCCTGCGCCAGCCGTTGCCGGAGCTCGGCCTGGTAGAAGGCGCGCTCCCTGTCCTGCTCGGCCTTGTGCTCCTGCAGCAGTTGCACCAGCTGACCGCCCAGTTGCAGGGGCCCGGGGGGATGGGGCGGCAGGCCGGCCAGCCCTTGCCACAGCACCAGGGCGAGCAGGACAGCGGGCAGGCGCCAGCGGGGGCCCAAGCGGGCGGATAACCGGGGTGATGGCGTTGTCTTCATGCGTGTCTTTCCCTGAGAGGCCGAACCAGGCTGTCAGGGATTCAAAAAGCGCGCCAAATATTAATCTATTGATAATAAATGGTTTTATTTTTCCGCTTGATGCAGGCTGATTCCTTTTGAGGCGGGCCTTCACCAGTTTGGGGCAGGGCGCCAAGGATAAAAAAAGAGCTCCCCTGCGAACAGGGGAGCCAGCCAAATGGCACAGTCTGGAGGAAACGGCTCGGGGCGGACCCGAGATTACGGAAATCGGGGTAGGCCGGGCGCGGCCCGGTCAGATGTGTTCTCCCTGCAGTTGGGGCTGGCATACCGCTATCAGCTGTTTCAGCTCCGGCACGCAGGAGCCGCAGCGGGTGCCGCACTTGAGCAACTGCTGCAACTGGGGCAGCTCGGTGATCTCGTTTTGTGCTATGGCACGGCGGATCTGCTCCTCGCTCACGCTCCAGCAGCTGCACACCAGCCGGCTGTTGCCGGCCAGGGCCTGGCTCAGCTGGCCGAGCAGCAGGCTGGGCTGCAGGGCGGTGCCGAGCAGGGTCGCCAGCGGCTCCGGGTTGATATGCCAGGGTGACAGTCCCAGCAGCAGCAGGCCGGCGATCTTGCCCTGCTCCAGGTTGACCAGCAGCCGGCCCTGGGGCAGGGGCCAGTCCAGCCAGCTGCCTTCGGCGGTCAGGGCGGCCCGGGCCTCGGCGGCGGAGGTATCGAGGTCGGCCAGGCTCCAGCACTCGCCCTGGGCCAGGGGGCGGCGGCTCCACCATGCCGGCAGCCGGGCCGGCGCCTCGGTGGCTATCCAACTGGCCTGCCACTGGAGTTCGACGGGGGTCGCCTGCACCCGGTTTTGCTTGAAGGCGGGCTGGCCGGACAGGGCGCATCCCCGGGCCTCGACCAGATCGTTGATGCGGCCGCCGGCGCTGAATTCCTCGCTCCAGTGCATGGGCACGAACACCTGGCCGGGCGCCATGCCCGGGTCGGCCACCGGCCGGACCAGGGTACGGCCGTGTTCGTTGTGCAGGGCGATGAGCTCGGCCCGCTCCAGGCCGAGCGCGGCCAGGGTATCCGGGTGGAGCTGGGCCTGGGGCTCGGTGGCCGCCGCCATCAGCCGGGCCACGTGGCCGGTGCGGCTCATGGTGTGCCATTGATCCCGCAGCCGGCCGGTGTTGAGCAGCAGCCCGGCCGGCCCGGCGGCGGCGGACGGCTGGGCCGGGCGCAGCCGGGCCTTGCCGTCGGGGGTGGCGAAACGGCCATCGGTGAACAGCCGGGCCGGGCCGCCCTCCTTGCCGGACAGGGGCCAGCTGCGCGGGGTCATGGCGTCGAACTCGGCGTCGCTCAGGGTGCTGAGCGCGGAGATGTCGAACAACCGCTCGCCGCCGTTTTCGAACCCGGTGAGGGCGGCGTGCTCGCGGAAGATATCGGCGGCCGACTCGAAGGCAAAGGCCTGCTCGAAGCCCATGGCCCGGGCCACCTGGCACAGGGCCCACCAGTCCGGCCGGGCGGCGCCGGGGGCCGGCTTGAAGGGGCGCTGGCGGGAGATGATGCGCGCCGAGTTGGTGACGGTACCGTCCTTCTCGCCCCAGCCGGCGGCGGGCAGCAGCACCTGGGCCAGTTTGGCGGTGTCGGTGTTGGGGCTGATGTCGGAAACGATCAGCAGCTCACAGCTGGCCAGGGCGCGGCGGGCCCGGTCGCTGTCCGGCAGCGATACCGCCGGGTTGGTGCCCATCACCCACAGAGCCTTGATCTCGCCGCGTTCTATCGCCGCTATCATGTCCATGGCCTTGTGGCCGGGAGACTGGGCCAGGCGGTCGGTGTTCCAGAAACGGGCCACCTTGTCCCGGTTGGCCGGGGCGAAGTCCATATGGGCCGCCAGCTGGTTGGCCAGGCCGCCCACCTCGCGTCCGCCCATGGCGTTGGGCTGGCCGGTGAGCGAGAAGGGGGCGGCGCCCGGCTTGCCGATGCGGCCGGTGAGCAGGTGGCAGTTGATGATGGCGCCGGCGTTGAGGGTGCCTTGCAGCGACTGGTTGATGCCCATGCAGAACAGGGTCAGGGTCTTGGGGTGGTCGAGGAACAGCTGGTAGAAACGCTCGAGCCGGGCGATGGACAGGCCGGTGGCCTCGGCCACCGTCTCGGGGCTGTATTCGGGCGCTGACAGCTGGCGCTGCAGCTCGTCGAAACCGGCGACGTGGCGTTCCACGAAGTGGCGATCCAGGCGGTTGCTGTCGAGGATGCGGCGGGCCAAGCCGTTGAACAGCACCAGATCCGAGCCCGGGGTGATGGCCAGGTGCAAATCCGCCTGCTGGGCGGTGGCGGTGGCGCGGGGATCGATCACCACCCACTGCTGGTGCGGGTTGGCGGCCTTGGCGGCTTCCAGCCGGCGGAACAGCACCGGATGGGTCCAGGCGGTGTTGGCGCCGACGATCACCACCAGCTCGGCCTGGTCGATGTCCTCGTAGCTGGCCGGCACCGCGTCCTCGCCGAAGGCATGCTGGTGGGCGGCCACGGCGGAGGACATGCACAGCCGGGAGTTGGTGTCGATATTGGCCGAGCCGATAAAGCCCTTCATCAGCTTGTTGGCCACATAGTAGTCTTCGGTCAGCATCTGGCCCGAGCCGTAGAAGGCGATGGCGCCGGGGCCGTGGCGTTCGATCAGCTCGCCGAAGCGGCGGGCGATATGGTCGACGGCCCCGGGCCAGTCCACCTGTTCGCCGTTCACCCGCGGGTAGAGCAGGCGGTTGGGCAGGCTCTGGCTTTCGCCCAGCGCCATGCCTTTCACGCACAGCGCGCCGAGGTTGGCGGGATGGCCGGCATCACCGCTGGGAACGCCCTGGCTGTCGACCTTAACGCCGCAGCCAACGCCGCAATAGGGGCAGGTGGTATGGATCGAAGCTGTCATAGTGGCCTTGTAAAGATTAAGTGACTCTGTCACTCATAAAGCAAGGCCTGTGCCATGATGTGATTTTCTTTTTTATCAATAAATTAACAGCGAGCGCGGCGGGGAGCATGCACCATCATAAGGCAGGGACCATATGATGGTGCAACGGAGCAGGCAAAAGAAGGCGAGCGGGCCGCCGGAGAGAGTGCGCTTGGCTTAGAACCTGTTCACGATCTTTGAAAGGTTGCCTGTTACCTCTTCCAAGCCCCGCTGTTGGCTGATGGTCTAACCGACAGGCGACACCGAGCTTTGGCCGCGCACACCAGAGCGTAAACAGGTTCTTAGCGCTTGAGCCCGTTGTTGATGTCCACCAGATCCTGTTCGGTCAGGTTGCCGGCGGCCTGCTTGAGCCGCAACTGGCTCAGGATGTAGTTGTAGCGGGCTTCGGCCAGCTTCTGCTTGGCGTCGTACAGCTGGCGGGTGGCGTTGAGCACGTCCACTATGGTGCGGGTGCCCACCTCGTAGCCGGCCTCGGTAGCGCTGAGTGCGCTCTCGGCGGACACCACGAACTGCTCGAAGGCGCGGATGGAGCCGATGGCCGAGTTGACGTCGTTGAAAGAGGAATACACCTGGCTCTGCACCGAGCGGAAGCTGCGCTCCAGCTGTTCGCTGGCCGCCACGTAGTTGTGCTGGGCCTGCTTGATCTGGGAGCCGGTGGCGCCGCCGGTATAGAGCGGCAGCGACAGGGAGACGCCCACGGTGCCTTCGTTCAGGGTTCCGTCGCTGTTCTGGTTCGAATTCTTGTAGTCGCTGTAGCTGCTGCTCAGGCCGGCATTCAGATCCAGGGTCGGCAGGCGTCCGGACTGGGCCAGGGTGATCTGCTCGTTGGCGATGTCCTTGTTGATGCGCTGGCTGTGCAGCTCCAGGTTCTGCTCCAGGGCGATTTCCAGCCAGGCATCGGCGGCGGTGGTGGGACGCTGGGGGCTGAAGGTATCGGTATTGAGCGCGTTGAGTCGCGCATAGCTGATACCGGTGAGTTCGCGCAGCACCTCCTTGGCGTTGTTGACCGCGTTTTCCGCCGCGATTTCCTCGGCCAGGGCCTGGTCGTACTGGGCCTGGGCCTCGTGCACGTCGGTCATGGCGCTCAGTCCCACCTCGAAGCGCTGCCGGGTCTGATCCAGCTGGCGGCTGACCGCTTCCTTGTTGGCCTGCACGAAGCTCAGGGTATCCTGGGCGTTGAGCACGTCGAAATAGGCCTGGGTGGCGCGGACGATCAGGGCCTGCTGCACCTGCTGGTAGCCAACCTCGCTCTGGGCGGCGGCCTTTTCGGTGATGTCCAGGTTGATCCAGCTGGCGCGACGGTACAGTGCCTGGCCCAGGGTGGCGCCGACGTTGGTGGTACTGCGGGTGGTGCGATCGTTCTGGTTGCTCTGGGTGTAGTTGGCACCGGCGCCCAGGTTGACCTGGGGCAGCAGGGCGGCGCGGGATTCGTTGATCTGTTCGAAGGCGGCGTCACGGCGCGCCTTGGCTTCGCGTACCTGGGGGTCGTTCTGGGTGGCCTGCCGGTAGATATCCAGCAGGTCTTCGGCCTGGACCGGAGCTGCCGCGCAAAGGAGCATCAGGGTCGACAACAGCGTTTTTTTCATTATGTAGCCTTTAATAACGGATGGACCAATTATCGCCGTGCTGGGGGCAGGCATCTTGTTTTTCGTCGTTCAGTATAACGGTAGCGTGACCGTTTTTCGTTGCAGTAATATGGGGATAGCGCTAAAACGACGGCTGGCTTGTTTGTGAATGAACGTTCATTCACGTAAGCGCTAGTCTAAAATCTGCCGGTTAAATGTCAAGACGGGAGTCGATATGACCATGAAAAACCGCACCGGCTTCGGCCGGGAGGATATGCAGCTGCTGGCCGAGGAGGTAGGCTACAAGGGCTTCTTCCGCTTGCTCAAGGTACGCCTCAAACACCGGCTGTTCGCCGGTGGCTGGGGGCCGGTCCTTACCCGGGAGCTGTTCGACCGGGGCCATGCCGCCGCCGTGCTGCCCTATGATCCGGTGCGGGACGAAGTGGTGCTGGTGGAGCAGTTCCGGGTGGGCGCCATCCACGATCGCAACAGCCCCTGGCTGCTGGAGATAGTGGCGGGCATGGTGGAAGAGGGCGAGTCGGAAGAAGAGGTAGTGCGCCGCGAAGCCCGGGAAGAGGCGGGCCTGACCCTGAAAACCCTGACCCGGGCGCTCAGCTATTTTTCCAGCCCCGGCGGCTGCAGCGAACGCATCACCGTCTTTATCGGCGAGGTGGATGCGACCGAGGCGGCCGACCACGCCGGCCTGGTCCACGAGGGCGAAGACATCCGGGTGCACCGCCTGCCCCGGACCCGGGCGATGGAGTGGCTGGCGCAAGGAAAAATAGATAATGCCGCCAGCGTGATCGCACTACAATGGTTGGAACTGCACCGTGCGCATGGGCGCGCCGGGGCCTGAATCGAAGAGAGGAGAAGCTGTTGGTTTCGGTGATCACCACCCGCAAACATGTCCCGGATCTGAAGGCGTTGCAGCGTACCTGCGACACCAACTACCTGGCGCTGATGAAGTTGTTGCCCAAGGGGGCCACGGCGGGTGAGAGCGTGTCGGTCGGCATCAGCGACCAGGTGCTGTTCGTGCTGCGGGTGCTGGAGATCGCCCCCTACACCTGGCATGTGTCCATTGAGCAATGCACTCCCGGCCTGCCCAGCTTTATGCGCATGAAGGTGAGGGTACGGCTCTATCACGACGTGCGCATGGCCGAAGTGTGTGCCAGCCAGCAGATTTTTGCACTGCAACCGAGTTATGATTACCCCAATAAAAACATGCATCATCCCAATGAAAAAGAACAGGTTAACCTCTTTCTGGCCGAATGGCTGAGATGTTGCCTTTACCACGGATTCAGCACGGTCAAACAGCTTTGAACAGGGCAACAACACAACCAGCACCCACCCGTCTCCAGCCCCGTCGCGCCGATGGCGTGATCGAGCTGCTGCAGATCACCGATACCCACCTCTTCGCCGGCGCCGACACCGATCTGCTGGGCATCGCCCCCTGGCGCAGTTGCCGGGCGGTGGTCGACGCCATCCTGGAGGACGACAGCCCCCGGGATCTGATCCTGGCCACCGGCGATCTGTCCCAGGATCACAGCCCCGAGTCCTACCGGCACTTTACCCGGCTGATGGGCGAGCTGGCACCGCCGGTGTTCTGGCTGCCGGGCAACCACGACGACGCCCCGGTGATGCAGGCCGAGCTGGACGCCGCCGGCATCAGCAACGCCAAGCAGCTGCTGTGCGGCAACTGGCAGATACTGCTGCTCGACACCCAGCTGCGCGGCGCCGTGCACGGCGAGCTGGCGCCGGAGCAGCTCGCGCTGCTGGAGCAGGCCATCGACGACTACCCCCACCACCACCTGCTGGTGGCGGTGCACCACCAGGCGGTGCCGGTGGGCTGCGCCTGGCTGGATCAGCACAACCTGCGCAACGCCGGCGAGCTCAAGCAGCGACTGGCGCGGCACCGGGCCGCCAAGGTGGTGCTGTTCGGCCATGTGCACCAGGGCTTCGACGAGGTGCATGACGGGGTGCGCTACCTGGCCAGTCCCTCCACCTGCATCCAGTTCAAGCCCCTGTCCGACGACTTCGCCCTGGATCATACCGCGCCGGGCTGGCGCGCCCTCACCCTCTATCCCGACGGCCGGCTCAGTACCCAGGTATGGCGGCTGCCGCCCGACGCCTTCGTGCCCGACTTCAGCGCCACCGGTTACTGACCAGCTGGCGTATTTCTTGCTTCTGTTGGATAACGCCCTTTATGTCCAACGGAGCAAGACCATGGCAGAGACTTCCGCCGGCCGACCCGACGCCACCGATTACCTGATCGCCTCCAAGGAATGCGAGATCCAGATCCTGGAACAACTGCTGCGCATGGGGCAGCTGGTGGTCTGCATCAGCCACCTGGTGCACGTCCTGCAGCGGGAGCGGGGGGCGTCCAACATGTACCTGGGCTCCCGGGGGGAGCGTTTCGGCCCCGAGCTGCAGGCCATCCGGCGCGACAGCGATCGGCAGCGGGAACAGTTCCACCAGGCCCTGGCGGCACTCAACCTGCGCCAGAACACGGTGCAGGCCGGCAGCCGGCTGCTCAACCGCATCGGCTACGCGGTGCACATATTGTCGGACATGGACCGGCTGCGGGACGAGGTCGGCCGTCAGGCCATACCGGCGGAGGCGGCCACCCGGGTCTATACCGAGCTGGTGCAGGGGCTGCTGGCGGTGGTGTTCGAGGCCGCCGACGCGGCGGTGGATCCCGATATCGCCCGGCTGCTGGTGGCCATGTTCCACTTTATGCAGGGCAAGGAATTCACCGGCCAGGAGCGGGCGGCGGGGGCGGCGGCCTTCGCCTCCGGCCAGGGCGGGGGCGAGGTTTCGCTGCGCATCCAGCACCTGATCGAGGCCGAGGAACGCTGCTTCGAGGTGTTTGCCGGTTTCGTGGATCCGGCGTCCTGGGCGGTATGGCGCCAGTGCCAGCAGGATACCGGCCTGATCGAGGTGGAGCGCCTGCGCCGGCTGCTGTGCACCAGCAATGAGCGCACCGCCTTCGATCCCCGGCTGGGACAGCGCTGGTTCGAGGTGATGAGTGGCCGCATCGACACCATGCAGCAGGTGGAGCTGTGCCTGGCCGCCCGGCTGGAGGTGCTGTGCTCCGGCAAGCTTTCCGCGGCCCGGGACAGCCTGGCCCAGCACTGTTCGGTGATCGATCTGCTGCCCCGTTTCCAACAGGGCCAGGACGACGCCTTCGTGGTGTTCTGCTCGGCAGAGGGCGGGCTGGCCGGCAGCGACGGCTACCATGGCCTGAGCCCGCAGCTGGGCCGCTCGCTGATCGAGCTGCTGCAGTCCCAGTCCCGCCGCCTGCAGCAGATGCAGGACGAGCTCAACAATGCCCGGACGGCGCTGGAGGAGCGCAAGGTGGTGGAGCGGGCCAAGGGCCTGCTGATGACCCACCGCCGGCTGTCGGAGGAGGAGGCCCACAAACTGCTGCGCCGCACCTCCATGGAGCAGGGGCGGCGGCAGCTGGATGTGGCCAGGGAGCTGATCGCCCTGGCCGAGATGTGGACCTGATTCAGGCGCCGGCGGCTTCGGCGGCCGGCGCCTGTGCTTCCCGCCGGGGGCGCAACGGCTCCAGCTTGCGCTGTTTCTCGTAGAGGAAGCGCAGCACCTCGTGGCGGTAGTGGTTGTAGCGCGGGTTGTCGGCCAGGGCGATCCTGTCCCGGGGCCGGGGCAGGTCGATGGTGAGCACCTCGCCGATGGTGGCGGCCGGGCCATTGGTCATCATCACGATGCGATCGGAGAGCAGCACCGCCTCGTCCACGTCGTGGGTGATCATCAGCACCGTGTTGTGCAGCTCGTTCTGGATACGCATCACCTCGTCCTGCAGGTGGGCCCGGGTCAGGGCGTCGAGGGCGCCGAAGGGTTCGTCCAGCAGCAGCACCTTGGGCTCCATCGCCAGGGCCCGGGCGATGCCCACCCGCTGCTTCATGCCGCCGGAGATCTCGTCCGGGCGCTTGTGCAGGGCGTGGCTCATGTTCACCAGGGCCAGGTTGTGCAGTATCCAGTCCTGCCGTTCCGCCCTGGTCTTGCTGTGGCGGAAGGTCTTGTCCACCGCCAGGGCCACGTTTTCATAGACGGTCAGCCAGGGCAGCAGGGAGTGGTTCTGGAACACCAGGGCCCGCTCCGGGCCCGGGGCCGTGACCTCGGCCCCGTCCAGGATGACGCCGCCGCTGCTGGCGCCGGTCAGGCCGGCGACGATGTTGAGCACCGTGCTCTTGCCGCAGCCGGAATGACCGATGATGGAGATGTATTCCCCCTTGTTCACCTTGAGGTTGACGTTCTTCAGCACCTGGGTGCTGCCGCCGGCGGTATGGTAGAGCTTGTCGACGTTTTCGATGGTCAGGTAGTGATGGCTCATGATGTTCCTCCTCAGGCGGCGCTGGTGCCGCGGCTTACCCATTGGCCGAAGACCGCGACGATGCGGTCGAGTATGAAGCCCACCAGGCCCACGTAGATCAGGGCCAGTACGATGTCGCTGAGCAGCGAGGCGTTCCAGGCGTCCCAGATAAAGAAGCCGATGCCCACGCCGCCGATCAGCATCTCGGCGGCGACGATGGCCAGCCACGACAGGCCGACCCCGATGCGCAGCCCGGAGAAGATATAGGGGGCCGCGGCGGGCAGCATGATGCGGGTGAAGTATTCCAGGCCGTTGAGCCGGAGCACCCGGGCCACGTTGCGGTAATCCTCGGGAATGTTGCGCACCCCCACCGAGGTGTTGATGATGATGGGCCAGATCGAGGTGATGAAGATCACGAAGATGGCGGACGGGCTGCTGTCCTGAAAGCCGGCCAGGGAGATCGGCAGCCAGGCCAGGGGCGGCACGGTGCGCAGCACCTGGAAGAGGGGATCCAGGCCGCGCATGGCCCAGGTGGACTGGCCCACCAGTACCCCCAGGCTCACGCCCACCAGCACCGCCAGGCTGTAGCCATAGGCCACCCGCTCCAGGCTGGCCAGGATCTGCCAGGCCATGCCCACGTCGTTGCCGCCGTTGTTATAAAAGGGATCGGTGATCAGCTCCCAGGTATCGCTCAGCACCTGGCTGGGGGCCGGCAGGGCGGCGTTGCTGCCGGAGCACAGCAGCTCCCACAGCAGCAGCAGCCCGGCCAGGATCACCAGGGGGGGCGCCAGGTGGTTCAGGCCGTAGCGCAGCACGGGGCCGAGGGGGGCCGGCCGGGGCGCTCGCCGGGCGAGCGCGGGAGTCGGGGAAGAAGTGCTTTGGGTGGTCATGGTGATGCTCCTTGCGGCCTCAGGCCAGCTTCTTGATGGCCAGGCTGTCCAGGTAGGCCATGGGGTTTTCGGGATCGAACTGCTTGCCGTCGAAGAAGGTTTCGACACCGCGGGAGGTGGAGGCGGGGATGTCGGCCTTGTCCACCCCCAGCTCGGCGGCGGCGGCCCGCCACAGATCCTCCCGGTTGACCCGGGCGATCAGGGACTGGGTGTCGAGGTCGGTGGGCAGGTAGCCCCAGCGCATGTTCTCGGTCAGGAACCAGAGGTCATGGCTCTGGAAGGGATAGGAGGCGTTGTCCTTCCAGAAGCGCATCTGGTGGGGGCTGTTCTCCACGACGCGGCCGGTGCCGTAGTCGAAATGGCCCTGCATGCGGTTGATGATGTCCTTGACCGGGGCGTTGATCCAGCGGCGCTTGGCGCAAATCGCCGCCACTTCGGCGCGGTTTTCCGGCTGCTCGCAGAAGATCTGCGCTTCCATGATCGCCTTGAGCAGGGCCTTGGTGGCGTTGGGGTTCTGGTCCACGTAGTCGGCGCGCATGGCGAAGGCTTTCTCCGGATGGCCGGCCCAGATCTCGCCCGTGGTCAGGGCGGAGTAGCCGATGCCCTGGTTGATCAGCTGCTCGTTCCAGGGTTCACCCACGCAGAAGGTGTCCATGCTGCCCACCTTCATGTTGGCCACCATCTGGGGCGGCGGCACCACTATGGTGGCGATGTCCTGGTTGGGGTCTATGCCGCCGGCCGCCATCCAGTAGCGGAGCCAGAGGTCATGGGTGCCGCCGGGGAAGGTCATGGCGGCGCGCACCGGGCTGCCGCCGTTCTGCTTGGCCGCCAGCGCCTGTTTGAACTCGGCCAGATCCAGCCCGACCTTGAGATCCTGGTATTCCTTGCCCACCGAGATGCCCTGGCCGGCCAGGTTGAGCCGGGCCAGTATGTACATGGGGGTGGGCACGTTGTTGGCGGTCATGGCGCCGGTGGTGAGCAGATAGGGCATGGGCGTGAGGATGTGGGCGCCGTCGATGCCGTTGCTGGCCGAGCCCAGCACCAGGTTGTCGCGGGTGGTGCCCCAGGAGGACTGCTTGAGCACCTCCACCTCGGTCATGCCGTGCTTGGCGAAGAAGCCCTTCTCGTCGGCCACGAACAGCGGCGCCGCGTCGGACAGGGCGATAAAGCCCAGCTTGGCGGACCTGGTTTCGAGCGGGCCCGCGCTCTGTGCCGCCAGGCCCAGGCTCGGCAGGCTGCTCCACAGGGCGGCCCCGCCGGCCGCGGCCAGGGAGGCCTTCAGAAAGCGCCGGCGGCTGGCCGGATCCACGGTATTGTGCTTGGTCATGGTTCATTCCCTCGAAGTTTCAAAAAAAAAAAGCCCACGCGCCGCTGCATCTGGGTGCAGCCTGCGGTGGGCAACGTTGCCTGAATGAGTGGGTCCGCCGTTGAACCCGTCTTGCCATGACATAAGCAGAAAGCGTGCCAGAGATCGCCGGGTTGCCTCCAAAGGGATATTTCCTAAGGGCTAACTCATTGGAGGTAACAGAAGCCGCGGCCGGAGGGTGGAAAAAAGCGCCATCCTGGTGCGTTTTGCACCGGATAAAGGCAGCGCCGGACGTTGAGCTTGCCCGGGCGGACGGGTAAGCTCGGGGCTGCGATTTTCACCCAGGAGTATCCTTATGGCGGCCACGCTGCTTTATCTGCACGGCTTCAACTCCTCCCCCCGGTCGATCAAGGCCCGGCTGATGGGGGAGCATCTCGCCCGGCACCGGCCCGATATCCGCCTGGTGTGTCCGCAGCTGGCGGCCACCCCGGCGGCGGCCTGGAGCCAGATAGCGGCGATTTGCGACGGGCTGGACGGCCCCTTCGGGGTGGCGGGCAGCTCCCTCGGGGGCTTCTGGGCCACCCGGGTGGCGGAGCTGTACGGGGTGCGCGCGGTGGTGATCAACCCGGCGGTCAATCCTCATATATTGCTCGGCGACTGGCTGGGCGAACAGCTCAATCCCTATACCGGCGAGCGCTATGTCCTGACCTCCGGGCACATGGCCGAGCTGGCCGCCCTGCGGGTGGACGCGCCGAGCTGCCTGGAGCGCATCTGGCTGCTGCAACAGCAGGGCGACGAGGTGCTCGACTACCGGGAAGCGCTGGACTACTACCGCTTCGCCCGGGTCTGCATCCAGAAGGGCGGCGACCATTCCTTTATCGGCTTCGAGCACTACTGCGCCCAGATCATCCGCTTCTTGCAGCTTTAAGCCGTAAGCCTGACTCTTGGTCACAAGTCCGGCTGTCTGATTTAACGCAAAGAAGAGGCAGCAGGGCCACCTCCGCCGACACGCCGCAAGTACGTCCATGTAGGCTCGCACATGCCATCCCTGGCATGTGACGGTCGGCGGAGGCAATCCCTGTTGCCTCTTTCAAGCCCCGACGTCGCCTGATGGTGGTGCCAACAGGCGACACTGAGCTTTAGAGAGGACAAAGAGTGCTGCTCCGCCGACCGTTGGCGCCAGGGATGGCGCCGTCGAGCCCCCAGGGATGGGTTTATGGCGAGTCGGCGGAGTAGTGCTCTTTGGCCGCGTACACCAATCGTGAACAGGTTCTCAGAAGCGCGGCGGAGCCCCCAGGGGCGAGTATCAGGTCCCACGGTGTGCCGGAGGAGCTGTGTGCTTTGGCCGATGTTTTGCCTGATCGAAAGTCAACAGAAACTTGTGACCAAGAGTCAGGCCGTAAGCCGGAAGCTGGAGGTGTTCTTCTGGCTTCCAGCTTCCAGCTTCAAGCTTCCGGCTTTCAGTAGTAAGATGCCCGCCAATACCCCTGATTACCGAAGGTCAATATGACATCGAGTCAATATACTGCCGACGCCATTGAGGTGCTCAATGGCCTGGAGCCGGTGCGGCGTCGCCCCGGCATGTATACGGACACCGCCCGTCCCAACCACCTGGGCCAGGAGGTCATCGACAACAGCGTGGACGAGGCCCTGGCGGGCCACGCCAGCAAGGTCGAGGTGATACTGCACGACGACCAGTCGCTCGAGGTGATCGACGACGGCCGGGGCATGCCGGTGGACATCCACCCGGAGGAAGGCATTTCCGGGGTGGAGCTGATCTTCTGCAAGCTGCACGCCGGCGGCAAGTTCTCCAACAAGAACTACCAGTTTTCCGGCGGCCTGCACGGGGTGGGCATTTCCGTGGTCAACGCCTTGAGCAGCCGGGTCGACGTCACCGTGCGCCGCGGCGGCCAGGTGTTCGAGATGGCCTTCGAGCACGGCAACAAGGTGAGCGAACTCACCGTGACCGGCACCTGCGGCCAGCGCAACACCGGCACCCGGGTGCGCTTCTGGCCCGATGCCGGCTATTTCGACTCGCCCAAATTCTCCGCCACCCGCCTGAAGCACCTGCTCAAGGCCAAGGCGGTGCTCTGCCCCGGGCTCGCCATCCGCTTCGAGGACAGGGTCAACAACGAGACCCTGGAGTGGTGCTACCAGGACGGTCTCAAGGATTACCTGGTGGAAGCGGTGAAGGAGTTCACCTGCCTGCCGGAGCAGCCGTTTACCGGCAACTTCACCGCCGAGCACTCGGCGGTGGAATGGGCCCTGACCTGGCTGCCGGACGGCGGCGAAGGGCTGGGCGAGAGCTACGTCAACCTGATCCCCACCGCCCAGGGCGGCACCCACGTCAACGGCCTGCGCCAGGGCCTGCTGGACGCCATGCGCGAGTTCTGCGAGTTCCGCAACCTGCTGCCGCGCGGGGTCAAGCTGACCCCGGACGACATCTGGGAACGCTGTGCCTACATCCTGTCGGTGAAGATGCAGGATCCCCAGTTCGCCGGCCAGACCAAGGAGCGGCTGTCGTCGCGCCAGAGCGCGGCCTTCGTCTCCGGGGTGGTGAAGGACGCCTTCAGCCTGTGGCTGAACCAGCATATCGAGCTGGCCGAACAGATCGCCGAGCTGTGCATCAGCAGCGCCCAGCGCCGGCTGCGCCAGGCCAAGAAGGTGGTGCGCAAGAAGGTGACCCAGGGCCCGGCCCTGCCCGGCAAGCTGACCGACTGCGCCTGCTCGGATCCCATGCAGGGCGAGCTGTTCCTGGTGGAAGGGGACTCGGCCGGCGGCAGCGCCAAGCAGGCGCGGGACCGGGAGTTCCAGGCCATCATGCCGCTGCGTGGCAAGATCCTGAACACCTGGGAAGTGGAGTCCGGCCAGGTGCTGGCCTCCCAGGAAGTGCACGACATCTCGGTGGCCATCGGCCTGGATCCGGACTCAGACGACCTGTCCGACCTGCGCTACGGCAAGGTGTGTATCCTGGCCGACGCCGACTCGGACGGCCTGCACATCGCCACCCTGCTGTGCGCCCTGTTCGTGCGCCACTTCCGCACCCTGGTGGAGCGGGGCCATGTGTACGTGGCCATGCCGCCCCTGTACCGCATCGACGTGGGCAAGGAGGTGTTCTACGCCCTCGACGAGGACGAGCGCGACGGGGTGCTGGAGCGGATCGCCGCCGAGAAGAAAAAGGGCAAGGTGCAGGTCACCCGCTTCAAGGGCCTGGGCGAGATGAACCCCAAGCAGTTGCGCGAAACCACCCTGGATCCCAACACCCGCCGGCTGGTGCAGCTGACGGTGGAGGATGCCGAGGCCACCGAGCAACTGATGGACATGCTGCTGGCCAAGAAGCGTTCCGGCGATCGCCGGGAATGGCTGGAAACCAAGGGCAACCTGGTCGATCCCCTGGCCTGAGGACTAAAGAATGAGCAACAACGACTTTACCATGGAAGGGGTGGAGCGCCTGCCGCTGCACACCTTCACCGAGCAGGCCTACCTCAACTACTCCATGTACGTGATCATGGACCGGGCCCTGCCCCATATCGGCGACGGCCTCAAGCCGGTGCAGCGCCGCATTATCTACGCCATGAGCGAGCTGGGCTTGTCGGCCCTGTCCAAGCACAAGAAATCCGCCCGCACCGTGGGCGACGTGCTGGGCAAGTACCACCCCCACGGCGACTCCGCCTGTTACGAGGCCATGGTGCTGATGGCCCAGCCCTTCTCCTACCGCTACCCGCTGGTGGACGGCCAGGGCAACTGGGGCGCGCCGGACGATCCCAAGTCCTTCGCCGCCATGCGTTATACCGAGGCGCGGCTGTCGCGCTTTTCCGAGCTGCTGCTCTCCGAGCTGGGCCAGGGCACGGTGGAATGGATCCCCAACTTCGACGGCACCCTGAAGGAGCCGCGCATGCTGCCGGCCCGGCTGCCGCACATCCTGCTGAACGGGGTCACCGGCATCGCCGTGGGCATGGCCACCGACATCCCGCCCCACAACGTGCGGGAAGTGGCCAACGCCTGCGTGCACCTGCTGGACCACCCCCAGGCGACGGTGACCGAGCTGATGGAACATGTGGCCGGGCCCGATTACCCCACCCGGGCCGAGATCATCACCCCCAGGGCCGAGATCCGGAAGATCTACGAAACCGGCAAGGGCAGCATCAAGATGCGCGCCGTCTACCAGCTGGAGCAGGGCGACATTGTCATCACCGCCCTGCCGCACCAGGCCAGCGGCGGCAAGATCCTGGAGCAGATCGCTGCCCAGATGCAGGCCAAGAAGCTGCCGATGGTGGCGGATCTGCGCGACGAGTCGGATCACGAAAACCCGACCCGGCTGGTGATCATCCCCCGCTCCAACCGGGTGGACGTGGAGCAGCTGATGCAGCACCTGTTCGCCAGCACGGATCTGGAGAAGAACTACCGGGTCAACCTCAACATGCTGGGGCTGGACAACCGGCCCCAGGTGAAGAGCCTGGATCTGATCCTGGGTGAATGGCTGCGCTTTCGCCGCGAAACGGTGCGCAACCGGCTGCAATACCGGCTGGACAAGGTCGAGGCCCGGTTGCACATCCTGGCCGGCTTGCTGGTCGCCTTCCTCAATATCGACGAGGTGATCCACATCATCCGCACCGAGGACGAGCCCAAGCCGGTGCTGATGGCGCGCTTCGATCTGACCGAGACCCAGGCCGAGGCCATCCTCGAGCTGAAGCTGCGACACCTGGCGAAGCTGGAAGAGATGAAGATCCGCGGCGAACAGGACGAGCTGGCCGCCGAGCGCGACCGGCTGGCCCAGATCCTGGGCTCCGAGCGCCGGCTCAGCACCCTGCTGAAGAAGGAAATTCTGGCCGACGCCGAGAAATACGGCGACGAACGGCTCTCTCCCCTGGTGGAGCGGGAAGAGGCCAGGGCGCTCAGCGAGAAGGAGCTGGTGCCGAGCGAGCCGGTGACCGTGGTGCTGTCCGAGAAGGGCTGGATCCGCGCCGCCAAGGGGCACGAGGTGGATGGCCAAGGGCTCAGTTACAAGGCCGGCGACGGCTTCCTCGATGCCGCCCCGGGACGCAGCAACCAGATGGCGGTGTTCCTGTCCAATATCGGCCGGGCCTATGGCCTGGATGCCCACAGCCTGCCCTCGGCCCGGGGCCAGGGCGAGCCGCTGACCGGCCGCTGCAGCCTGAGCCCGGGCGAGCAGGCCAGCTTCGTGCTGATGGGGGAGGACGACAGCCTGTTCCTGCTGGCCTCCGACGCCGGCTACGGCTTCGTCTGCCGCTACGGCGACATGGTCAGCCGCAACAAGAACGGCAAGGCCCTGCTCTCGGTGCCGGAGGGCGGCCAGGTGCTCAAGCCCGCCGCCATCGGCAACCTGGACAGCGACCTGTGCATGGCCATCACCAACGAGGGGCGCATGCTGCTGTTCCCGCTCAAGGATCTGCCGCTGCTGGCCAAGGGCAAGGGCAACAAGCTGATCGGCATCCCTTCCGCCAAGGTGCAGGCCCGCGAGGACTTCATCAAGCAACTGGTGGTGATGCCGCAAGGCACCAGCGTCACCCTGCACGCCGGCAAGCGCAAGCTGACCCTCAAGCCCGCCGATCTCGAGCACTACCAGGGCGAGCGCGGCCGCCGCGGCGCCCTGCTGCCCAGGGGCCTGCAACGGGTGGACGGCATCGAGCTAGAAGCCTGATAAGAGGCAACAGGAGCAAGGCCCGAGCAATCGGGCCTTGTTGTTTCAGGAGGAGTAACGTCCGTCCTGCAGGCGGCGCAGGTGCCAGGGGTTGTCGTCCTGCAGTGCCTCGGGCAGCAGGCCGGGCGGGCAGTCCTGGTAACAGACCGGGCGCAGGAAGCGCTGTATCGCCGCCGAGCCGACCGAGGTGGTGCGGCTGTCGGAGGTGGCCGGCCAGGGGCCGCCGTGCACCATGGCGTGGCACACCTCGACCCCGGTGGGAAAGCCGTTGAACAGCACCCGGCCGGCCTTGCGCTCCAGCCGTGGCAGCAGTCGCCGGGCCAGGGCGGCGTCCTGATCGTCCATCTGTACCGTGGCGGTGAGCTGGCCTTCCAGCGCATCGAGCACCGCCACCAGCTCGTTCTCGTCCCTGCAGCTCACCAGCAGGGCGCTGGCGCCGAACACCTCCTGTTGCAGTTGCGCGTCCGCCAGGAAGTGCGTGGCGCTGGTACGGAACAGCCGCGGCCGGCAGCCGTGGGGGCCCCGGGCGGCCAGCCCGGTGGCCAGGGTGTCGACCCCCTCGGCCCGGGCCAGGGCCGCGACGCCCTCTTCGTAGGCCCGGTGGATGCCGGGGGTCAGCATGGTCTGGGGCTCGGCCCGGGCCAGCGCCTCGGCGGCCAGCCCGGCGAAGCGCTCCAGCACCGGGCCTTCCAGGCCCAGCAGCAGGCCGGGGTTGGTGCAGAACTGGCCGGCACCGAGCTGGAGCGAGCCGGCGAAGCCCGCGGCCAGGGTGTCGGGGCGGGCGGCCAGGGCGGCGGGCAGCAGCAGCACCGGGTTGATGCTGCTCATCTCCGCATAGACGGGGATGGGCTCGGGCCTGGCCTGGGCGGTGGCGAGCAGCGCCTGGCCGCCCTGGCGGGAGCCGGTGAAGCCCACCGCCCTGATGCGCGGATCCGCCACCAGCGCCTGGCCGACGCCGGTGCCGCTGCCGTAAAGCAGGGAGAATACCCCTGCCGGCATGCCGCTCTCCCGGGCCGCCGCCGCCACCGCCCGGCCTACCAGCTCGGAGGTGCCCGGGTGGGCCGAGTGAGCCTTGACCACCACCGGACAGCCGGCGGCCAGGGCCGAGGCGGTGTCGCCGCCGGCCACCGAAAACGCCAGCGGGAAGTTGCTGGCGCCGAACACCGCCACCGGCCCCAGGGGAAGGTGCTGCAGCCGCAGATCGGCGCGGGGCAGGGGGGCGCGCTGCGGCTGGGCCGAGTCGAGGCGGGCTCCCAGCCAGTCGCCGGCGCGCACCACCTCGGCGAACAGCCGCAGCTGGCCCAGGGTGCGGCCCCGCTCCCCTTCGAGCCGGGCCCGGGGCAGGCCGGTTTCCAGCATGGCGCGCTCGATAAGGGCATCGCCCAGCGCTGCTATCTGTGCGGCGATGGCCTCGAGAAAGGCGGCGCGGGCCGCCGGGGCGCGGTGGCGGTAGGGCTCGAAGGCGGCCTCGGCCAGGGCGCAGGCCTCGGCCACCTGGGCCGGGCTGGCACCGGCATAGCCGGGTGAAAGCCGCTCATTGGTGGCCGGGTTGATGCCGTAAATGGGCTCGCCCTCGCCGGCCACCGGGCGGCCGGCCAGCAGCAGTTGTGCGGTCAGGGTCATGTCTGTTCCTCAATTCCAGTGGTAAACGGTGGCGAGCGGCGCTTCCTGTTGCCAGGCCAGGGGGTTGCGCAGCGGGCGGCCGAAGGCGGGCAGCTGGATTTCGAACCGATCGCCGTCCCGGGTCTGGATGCCGTCGCCGAAGCTCAGGGTCGAGGTGCCGAAGAAGTGCACGTGCACGTCGCCGGGGCGGCGGAACTGGGCGTACTTGAAGTGGTGGTGCTCCAGGTTGGCGAAGCTGTGGGCCATGTTCTCCTCGCCGGTGACGAAGGGCTTGTGCCACAGCAGCTCGCCGTCGCGCAGGATCCGGCTCTCGCCCTCGAGCCGGGCGGGCAGCGGATCCAGCCGCAGCTCGGGACCGAAGCTGCAGGCGCGCAGCTTGGAGTGGGCCAGCCACAGGTAGTTGGCCTTTTCGGTGACGTGATCGGAGAACTCGTTGCCCACCGCGTAGCCCAGGCGCCAGGGCCGGCCCCGGTCGTCGATCAGGTAGAGCCCCACCAGCTCCGGCTCTTCTCCCGCGTCCCGGGCGAAGGCGGGCACCGGCAGCGGCGCCTCCGGATGTACCAGGATGCCGCCGTCGCCCTTGTAGAACCACTCGGGCTGGGCCCCTTCGGTGCCGGCGGCGGGCTTGCCGCCGTCCAGCCCCAGCTTGAACATCTTCATCGAGTCGGTCAGCGGCTCCTCCCCGGCCGCCAGCCTGGCGTGCATGGCGGCGCGGGTGTCGGCGCTGCCCAGGTGGGTCAGGCCGGTGCCGGTGACCAGGCAGTGGGCCGGATCCGGGTGGCAGAGGGGCACCCGCAGCCGGCCTTCGCGCACCAGCTGCTCGTAGTCGAGGCGGGTGTCGCCGGCGCGCAGCAGGGCTTCCTCCGCCAGGGAACGGCCATGGGCCAGGGCGTCCCGGGCCAACTGGTAGGTACCGCCGGCCAGCTCGATCAGGCGGATGTGTTGCTCGTCTTCCACCAGGCCGACGGCCAGCCGGCCCTGGTGCTCAAATTGGATCAAACGCATGGCCTTCACTCCACTATGTTGAACTGGTCGAGGTAACGCTGGGAAAGGCTGAGTCCCAGGCCGGGCTTGTGTTCGTCGAGGTCGATAAAGCCGTTTTCCGGCGTGGGGTCGCCCTCGAAGATGTAGTAGAACAGCTCGTTGCCCACCTCGACCTCGTGCACCGGGAAGTATTCGGACATGGGCGAGGCCAGGGTGGACATGGTCAGGTGGTAGTTGTGCATCTGGCCGGCGTGGGGGATCACCGGCACCCCGTACACTTCCGCCAGGGCGTTGATCTTGTGCGCCGCCGTGATGCCGCCGACCCGGTTGGTGTCGTACTGGATCACCGACACCGCCCGCTTGTCGAGCAACTGGCGGAAGCCGTGGCTGGTGAACTCGTGCTCGCCGCCGGAGATGGGAATGGCGGTCAGCCGGTTCAGCTCGGCGTAGCCGTCGATGTCATCGGCGAGCACCGGCTCTTCCAGCCAGCGCGGCTCGAACTTCTCAAGCTTCGGCAGCATGCGCTTGGCATATTCCAGGTTCCAGCCCATGTAGCACTCCAGCATCAGATCCACGTCCGGCCCTATCACCTCGCGCACCGCCGCCACGCTGTCCAGGTTCTTGCGCATGCCTTCGGGGCCGTCCTTGGGGCCGTAGCCGAAGCGCATCTTCATGGACGTGAAGCCCTGATCCAGGTAGCGCTGGGCCTCGGCCTGCATCTCGCCGAGGTCGGTGCGGTAGAGCTTGGAGGCGTAGCAGGGGATCTTCTCCTTGGTGCGGCCGCCCAGCAGCTTGAACACCGGCCGTCCGGTGGCCTTGCCCATCAGATCCCAAAGCGCGATGTCGATGGCGGAAATGGCGGCCATGGCCACGCCCTTGCGGCCCCAGGCGTGGGTGGAGCGGTACATGCGCTGCCACAGGTATTCGTAGTCGAAGGGGTCGTGGCCCAGCACCAGGGGGGCCAGGTACTGGTCGATGATGGCCTTGGCGATGCGCGGGGCCAGGGCCACGTTGCCGATGCCCACCAGGCCGTCGTCGGTCTCCACTTCCACCACGGTCCAGCCGTGGAAGCGGAAGGTGCCCATGGAGTCGCCCTTGTCCCACAGCAGATCCATGGCGTTGGAGCAGAAGTGGGGCTGGGGCGGCACCGTGTGGCCTTTCCATTCGAATACCCGGGCGCGTACATTGGTGATTTTCATATAATTAATTCCTTATAAAACAATTGCTTGAATATTGTTTGCAAGTTTGTTCGGGCAAGGCTTGCCCGTCCGGGGCCGTTTCCGGACCCGCGCCGTCTCTTTGTTAGCCGTGCTGTGCCTTAGCCGGTGGCGGCCAGGGTCCGTCGCCGCCTGGCCAGCCCCATGCGGCAGGCGATGTCGAAGGCGTTGCGGGTCGGCCCCACCCGGGCCCTGCCCTGGCCGGCGATGTCGAAGGCGGTGCCGTGGGCCGGGGTGGTGATGGGGATGGGCAGGCCGCCCTGCACCGTCACCCCCTGGGAAAAGCCGAGCAGCTTGATGGCGATCTGGCCCTGGTCGTGGTACATGGTGACCACGGCGTCGAAGTCACCGTCCCGGGCGCGGATGAACAGGGTGTCCGCCGGGTAGGGGCCGCTCACCGGGTAGCCCTCGGCCTGGCACTGGGCCACCGCCGGGGCGATGACGTCGATCTCCTCCCGGCCGCAGGTGCCGCCCTCGCCGGCGTGGGGGTTGAAGGCGGCCACCGCCACCCGGGGCGATTCGAAGCCGGCGAGGAGCAGGGCTTCGTGGATCAACTTGCTGGCCGCGACGATGCGCTCTTTGGTCACATATTGTGCCGCGTCCTTCAGCGGCACATGGGAAGAGATGCGCGAGGTCCACAGGTGCCCCAGGGTGTTGAACTCGCAGAAGTAGCCCTCCACCCCCAGGTATTCCGCGAAGAAGTGCAGCTCGTCCTCGTGCTGGAGCCCGCCCAGCTTCATGGCGTGCTTGTTGAGCGGCGCGAAGCAGATGGCGTCCACCTCGCCGGCCTGGGCCGCGTCCAGGCACAGCCGCAGTATCTCCAGGGTGGAGGCGCCGCAGGCCCCGCTCACCTCGGCGTAGCGGGCCTGCGCCGGCGCCAGGGTGTCCACCTTCAGCAGCACCGGGCCCGGGTGGTCGTGGACCTCCTCGACGCGGGCCACCACCGGCAGTTGGTGATCGGTGCCGGCCAACTGCTGGCCCTGTTGCCACTGCCATTCGTCGGCCACCAGCACGATGCGGGCCTGCTCGCCGACGCCGGGCTCGGCCAGCAGCCTGGCGATCAGTTCGGCGCCGATGCCGGCGGCATCGCCCAGGGTCAGGGCCACTACGGGTTTCAGTTCAGTCATGTTCAGGCTCCGTACATGTATTCGACCAGGCCCATGGGGATGAAGGGCACATAGGTCACCAGCATCAGGATGAGGAAGAGCACCAGGATCATCGGCAGGTTGACCCGGGTCACGTCCCACATGTCAGCCTTGGCGATGGAGCAGGAGGTGGCCAGCACCGAGGCGACCGGCGGGGTCTGCTGGCCGATGGCCAGGTTGAGGGTGACGATGATGCCGAAGTGGATGGGGTCGATGCCGATCTGCTGCACCAGCGGCATGACGATGGGCACCACCAGTATGATGGCGGCGGCCCCGTGCAGGAACATGCCGAGCAGCAGCAGCAGCACGTTGAGCAGGGCCAGCACCAGCACCGGCTCGGACGTGATGGCCAGGATCTGGCGGGCCAGTTGCTGCGGCAGCTGCATCTCGGTGAGGAAGAGGCCGAGGATGGCGGAGGTGGCCACCAGCAGCATCACCACCGAGGTCTGCACCACGCCGTCGAGCACCGCCCGGTACAGCAGCTTCAGGTTGAACTCCCGGTAGATGCAGCCGCCGATGACGATGGCCGCCAGCACGGCGATGCCCGCGCCCTCGGTGGCGGTGACGAAGCCGCCGAAGATGCCGCCGAGGATGATGATCGGCAGCAGCAGTGCCCAGAAGGCCTCTTTGAAGGCCTTGCCCAGCCGGCTCAGGGAGAAGGCCTCTTCCCGGGGCAGGTCGTATTTCACCGCGTAGTAGTAGCAGAAACCGGCCAGCATGGCGGCGCCGAGCAGGCCCGGGATGATGCCGGCCACGAACAGCTTGATCACCGAGGTGTTGGAGATGGCGCCGTAGAGGATCATCGGGATCGAGGGCGGGATGATGATCGCCAGCGAGGCGGACGACGAGGTGATGGCGGCGGCGAAGTTCTTGTTGTACTTGCGCTTCTTCATCTCGGGAATAAGGATGGAGCCGGTCGCGGCCACGTCCGCCACCGCCGAGCCGGAGATCTCGGCGAAGAACAGGGAGACCCCCACGTTGACCATGGCCAGGCCGCCGCGCACGAAGCCGACGATGGCGCTGACCAGGTTGATCAGCCGCTTGGACAGGCCCGAGGTGTTCATCAGGGCGCCGGCGAAGATGAACAGCGGAATGGCGATCAGCGGAAAGCTGGTGGCGCCGTTGAACAGGGTGAGGGGAGCGTTGACCAGGGCGTCCCAGCCCATGGTGGACCAGACGCCGACCACCGCCACCACGCCGATGGCCACGGCGATGGGCACGTTGATCAGCACCAGGGCGAACAGCGCCAGTATCACAATCAGCAGCATCATGACTTGCTCTCCTTCAGATCTTCCTCGGCCAGGCGGATGGCTTCGTCGATGGCTTCGTGTTCGGGGTCGATGCCGCTGCGCATCTTCTGCCAGGCGGCGGGCAGGCTGACCAGCTCGCACAGGATGAAGAGGGCGGCGCTGACCGGAATGACCGACTGGGTGACGTCCATGGTGATGCCGGGCAGGGAGACCATGCGATCCCAGGCCAAGACCTCCAGCACCTGGTAGCCGAACCAGCCCATGATGGCGAAGAAGCCGATGACGATGACTTCGCTCAGCACGAACAGCAGGCTGCGCAGGGCCAGGGGGGCGGCGGTGACCAGGCCGGGAAAGCCCATGTGCGCCCGCTTGAGCGCGGCCAGGCTGGCACCGTAGAAGCTGAGCCAGGCCAGGCCGATGGAGGCCACCTCGTCATACCAGATGATGGAGCTGCCGACGGCGCGGAAGAACACCGCCGCCACCACTATGGTGGTCAGGGCCAGCAGCAGGCCGATGGTGAACACTTCCAGGCCCCGCTCCAGCCAGGTTTTCAGGACGTCGAACAAGGAGGTCATGGCTTTGCCTTGGAGGGGATGGGGTGCCGCCGGGGCGGCACCTTGGGTCAGGGTTCGTGGCATGGCTTAGTTCCCCAGGGCGATGGCCTTGTCGACCAGTTGCTTGCCGTTGCCGACCTGCTCGGCGAAGCGGTCGTACACCGGCTGGCTGGCGGCCATAAAGGCGGCCTTGTCGGCGTGGTTCACCGCCATGCCGGCGGCGGCAAAGGCGTCGAGCAAGTCCTTGTCCATCCGCTCGCCTTCGTCCAGGGACCACTGCTGGGCTTCCCGGGCGGTCTCGCGGATGGCGGCCTGCACCTCTGCCGGCAGCTTGTTCCAGCCGTTTATGCCGGCTACCAGCCAGATGGGGGAATAGACGTGATCGGTGATCGACAGGAATTTCTGCACCTCGTTGAGCTTGGCGCCCTCGATATTGGTGAGCGGATTTTCCTGGCCGTCCACCACCCCGGTCTGCAGGCCGACGAACAGCTCGGAGAAGGCCATGGGGGTCGGATTGGAGCCCCACTGGGTGAACATCAGGGTGCGCCACTCGCTCTGGGGGGTGCGGATCTTGAGGCCTTTCAGATCCTCAGGGGTATTGATGGGCCTGTCGTTGTTGGTGATCTGGCGAAAGCCGTTCTCCCAGGTGGACAGCACCTTGAGGCCGCGGGCCTCGGCGGAGGCGGCCAGCTCGGTCATTACTATCTGCTCGTCGATCTTCATCAGGTGGTCCCTGTCCTGCACCAGGAAGGGCAGATCGAACAGGGCAAAGTCGTCGGAGATGGACGACATGATGGAGGAGATGGCCGCCAGGTTCACGGTGCCCAGGCGCATCTTTTGCACCAGCTGGCGTTCGTCGCCGAGCTGGGCGCTGTCGTAGTACTCCACCTGGTGGGCGTCGCCGAGCCGCTCCTGCAGCCTGTCGGCGAACAGCCTGGCGGTTTGTCCCTGCAGGCTCTGGGGGCTGCCGCCGATGGCGAACACGATTTTCTCGGCGTGGGCCTGGGGGGCGGTCAGCGCCAGGGTCAGGGCGGAGGCGGTAAGCAGTGTCTTAAGCATGGCATGGTTCCTTGTGGTGCCTGCGGGGGTGGCCCGGCAGGGAGGCGTGTCCTACTCTCGTTCGCTTGAAAACCTTAACTGGTATGCTGGTTGGTTTACCGTACCAGTTGGCATTCAATTTAGTCAGCCGCGCGGTGAAGTGTCAAGCGGATTTGTTAATCTTTTGTGTCGTGATGTTTTGATTTTGTTTGTGAAAATCTGTGATGTCTTGCTAAGGTGATTCGAGAGGTCTAGTATTTAGTCCAGTTTGGCTGGCGGAGGCGCCCATGACGATGGCACAGGAGACGGTGTTTGCCTTTGAGCAGACCCTGGAGAACAAGACCAAGAAAGACATTCTGGCGGAGAAGATCATCGAGATGATCGTCACCGGCCTGCTGCGCGACAACGACGTGCTGCCGAGCGAGCGGGAGCTGTCCCAGCTGTTCGGGGTGAGCCGGGAAACGGTGCGCGGGGCGCTGCGGCTGGTGGCGGCCTATGGCCTGATCTCGGTCTCCCACGGCAGCAAGACCCGGATCACCGCGGGGGAGGCCCAACTGGCGCGTTTTCACGACAGTTATGCCCATATGAGCCCGGTTGAGGTCAACCAGTACGATATCGATACGGTGTTCGAGAGCCGGCAGTTGATCGAGGCGGCCATCGCCCGCAAGGCGGCGGCGCGCATCGACCAGGAGGGGCTCGACAAGCTGCGCAGGATGCTGGAGGCCCAGGCCGGGATGTTCGACAATCCGGTGCACTTCCAGCTGTCGGACAAGAATTTCCACAAGCTGATCGCCGAGTACGCGGGCAACGAGCTGCTGCTCAAGTACTCGGAGGAGTTGTATTCGTACGGGCTCAATATCCGCCGCAGCGTGATGCTGGAGCCGGGCGCCATCGCCCGCAGCTATGCAGAACACTGCCAGATCGTCGAGGCCCTGGCCCGGGGCGACGGCGCCGCCGCCGAGCAGGCCATGCTCGGCCACCTGACCAGCGTCTACAACACCACCCGGGAGAAAATGCCGGGCTGAGAGAGCCGGCCCGGGTGTGGGGTGGGTATATTGCTTCTAGCCTTCGGCTTCCAGCTGCAACTTGTGAACGATGGGGGCGTTGGCGGCGGGAAAGTCGTAGCGATGCAGCTCCGGGATGGGCACCCAGCGGCTGGGCTGGCCTTCGCGGCCGTGGGCTTCGCCCTCGAAGGCGGTGACCTTGCGGATATCCAGGGTCACCTGCTTGTCGCCGTAGTCGTGCTCGATGCGCATAAAGGGTTGGCAGCTCGCCACCCGGATGCCGATCTCCTCTTCCAGCTCGCGGGCCAGGGCCTGGGGCACGGTCTCGCCGGCTTCCACCTTGCCGCCCGGGAACTCCCACTTGCAGGCCTGGTGCTGGCTTTCGCCGCGCCGGCAGATAAAGATGTCGCCGGTGCCGTTCTCGATCACGCCCACCGCCACCAGCACGCTTTTCTTCGGGCCGGCCTCAGTATTCATTTTCATCGTCCTGCTCCGGCAGCCAGGCGGGATCGCCGGGAATGCGCTTTTCCTCGTCGGCCCATTCGCCGAGATCGATCAGTTGGCAGCGCTTGCTGCAGAAGGGGCGGTAGGGGCTCTGTTCGCCCCATTCCACGGGGGTGCCACAGGTGGGGCAGGGGACTGTGGTGATGGTGCTCATTTGATATTGGCCAGTTCGAAGTCGACATTGCCGGGATCGTGATTGCCGACCGGCATAAAACGGATGGTGAAGCGGTACTTGCTGCCGCTGACCACCGGATAGACGGCGAGCTCGGCCGGCAGCCGCAGGCGGATCATCTCGGTGAACTCGGCGCCGTCCTGGAAAAAGCCGCCCACCGCCTGCTGGGGGCGGAACTGGCCGGCTTCCCGCCACAGGGTCAGCAGCAGTTCCAGCCCCTGCTGCAGCAATTGCAGCTGGGCCAGCCAGCCGTCGATGTCCTGTTGCTGGCGCACCACCGGCAGGTTCAGCCAGTAGTGCAGCTGGGGCACGTCGAAGGGGCAGAGGCCGCCGGGAATGGCGAAACGGCTGCGCACGGCGGCGAGCAGCTTGTCTTCCCGCAGCTGCTGGCCCAGGCGGGCCGCCCGGGGCAACTGCTGGGCCAGTTGCTCCAGCTGGCCTTGCAGCTGGGCCAGGGCGGTGGCGTCCACCCCCGGCACCTGGGACCAGGCGGCCAGCCTGCCCCGCTGGGCCTCCAGATCCTTGGCCAGATCGCTGCGGACATCGCAACGCTCCAGCAGCTCCATGATGTCCAGCAGCGCCTTGAACAGGGCGGTGGCCTGGCCGGGGGCCGAGAGCTCCCGGCACAGACGGATCTGTTGCTGCAGTTCGTTCAGGCGCAGGTAGTTGCGGCACTTCTCGTTGAGGGGGAATTCATAAACCAGTGATGACATAAGGCTCCGGCCTGCAGAGTGACGGCGGTAATGGGGGCAAGTTTACCCGCATCAGTCGGTGATAAACAAATCGAGCAGCCGGTTCAGGAAACGGCGCCCCAGGGGCGTGACCCGCCAGTGTTGTTCGTCTTCGACCAGCAGTTCCAGCCGCATCGCCTCCGACAGCGGCGCAGACAGGCGTTCGGGGGCCAGGCCGGTCAGCCGGGTGAATTCGTCCCGGGGGATGGGCTCGAACAGGCGCAGCCGGTTCATGAAGTATTCCAGCGACAGATCCTGCGGCGCCACCGGCCAGTACTGGTCCAGATAGGGGCGTCCCGGCTCCAGGTAGCCCTTGGGGTGCTTGACCTTGACGGTGCGCACCAGCTTGCCTTCAAGCGGCAGGGTGACCTTGCCGTGGGCGCCGCAGCCGATGCCCAGGTAGTCGCCGAAGCGCCAGTAGTTGAGGTTGTGCCTGGCCTCATGGCCGGGTCTGGCGTAGGCGGACACCTCGTACTGGCGGTAGCCCCGGGCCAGCAGCAGGGCGTGGCCCTGCTCGTAGATGTCGGCCAGCACCTCGTCTTCCGGCAGGGCCGGCGGGCGCGAGGCGAAGGGGGTGTTGGGCTCTATGGTGAGCTGGTACCAGGACAGGTGCGGCGGCGCCAGTGCGAGCGCCTGCTCCAGATCCTGGAGGGCGTCTTCCGGGCGCTGTTCGGGCAGGCCGTGCATCAGATCCAGGTTGAAGGTCCTGAGCCCCACGCTCGCCGCCTCCCGGGCGGCGAAGCGGGCCTGCTCCGGGTCGTGGATGCGGCCCAGGCGGGCGAGCTGGTCCGGCTGGAAGCTCTGCACGCCGATGGAGATGCGGTTGACGCCGGCTTCCCGAAAGCCGCGGAAGCGGCCGGCTTCCACCGTGCCCGGGTTGGCCTCCAGGGTGATTTCGATATCTGCCTCGAAGGGGACCAGTTGCGCCACGCCGGCCAGCAGCCGGGCGATGGCCTCGGGGCTGAGCAGGCTGGGGGTGCCGCCACCGATGAAGATGCTGTGCAGCCGTCGCCCCTGCACCAGGTGCAGATCCTGGCGCAGATCGTCGAGCAGGGCGTCCACATAGGCCTGTTCGGGGATGGCGTCCTTCAGGGCGTGGGAGTTGAAGTCGCAGTAGGGGCACTTCTGCACGCACCAGGGTATATGCACATAGAGGCTGAGCGGCGGCAGTTGCAGCATCAGGCTTCCTCGTGCAGCAGCGCCTGCAACTGGCGCAGGGCCTTGCCTCGGTGGCTCAGGCGGTTTTTTTCTTCCGGGCTCAGCTCGGCGGCGGTCTTGCCGGCCCCGGGCACCAGGAAGACAGGATCGTAGCCGAAGCCGCCCTCGCCCCGGGGGGCCTCGGTGATGGCGCCGGTCCAGTGGCCGGTGCAGATAAGCGGGGTGGGGTCGTCCGCGTGGCGCAGGTAGACCAGCACGCACCAGAAGGTGGCTTTGCGAAGACCGCTGGGCAGCCCTTCCAGATCGGCCAGCAGCTGCGCCACATTTTGCTCGTCGGTGGCGGCGGGGCCGGCGAAGCGGGCGGAATAGACACCGGGGCGGCCGTCGAGGGCGTCCACCGTCAGGCCGGAGTCGTCGGCGATGGCGGGCAGGCCGGTTGCGCGCGCCGCGTGCCGGGCCTTGATGATGGCGTTTTCCACGAAGGTGGTGCCGGTTTCGTCTGCGTCCGCCACGCCGAATTCACTCTGGGGCACCACCTTCATGCCCAGCCCGCCGAGCAGGCTTTGCAGTTCGGCAACTTTCTTGGCGTTGCCGGAAGCCAGGACGATTTGTTTGCTCACCTTGTGTTCCTGTCGGGATACCGTTGGCGGCCATGATAACACCGTGACCGCCAGAAGTGAGGGGGAGGTAGTGAGGAGTGAGGGGAAAGGAGTGAGACGTGGTTCCCTCTCGCCTCACCCCTGAAGCCTCACCGGCAAGACCTTAGTCGGTATAGAAGGTATGGCGGAAGGAGAACTGGCCGCCCTGCTGCGGGCCCTGGATATCGATGGTGAACAGTACGTTGTCTTCGTTGCGGTAGGGGTACTCGGCGATGTAGTAGATGGAGTCGCCTTCCCGCACCGTCTGGAAGTTCAGCCGGCGCACGGTGCCGAGCAGGGTCTTGCCTTCGCCGCTCAGGTTCACCTGCTGGGTAACGCCATTGGCGTCGGTCACCGCTATGTTGACCAGGCCGTTGAAGCGGCTGCGTTCTATGTTGTAGCTGCGCGCCACTTCCGGGGTGAGGAAGGTGGAGGCGAAGGCGCTGTAATGCACCGTCCAGTTGCCGACCCGGGTTTCGGCACCGGTCACCTGGGAGGCAAACAGCAGTGTCAGGGCGGAGAGGATGATTTTGAACATGGCAAATCCTTACATGGCTGGGAGCGTTATTGTTAGTTTAGGCCGGCTTGGCCAGGAGTTCCGCCAGTGCCGGCGGGATTTCCCGGGGGGACTCGATCACCAGCTTCTTGTGGCGGCTGGTTTCGCCGGCCAGCAGCACCACCCGGGACTTGGGCACCCGGCACTGTTTGGCCAGCCATTTTTGCAGGTGGGCATTGGCCTGGCCATCCACCGGCGGCGCCGTGATGGCCAGGCGGAGTTCGTCGCCGTGCAGGCCGAGGAACTGATCCCGGCTGGACTTGGGCTGCAGGTACAGGCTGAGATAGAGCCGGTCCTGCTCCAGCCGGACCGCCTGGGTCACAGCTGCCACCATAGTGGCCCAATCAGGTCCCCAAGCAGCCAGTTCAGCGCCTGCAGGGCGATAAAGGCCACCAGTATCGACAGATCCAGGCCGCCCATGGGCGGAATGATGCGGCGCAGGGGGGCCAGCAGCGGCTCGGTGAGCTGGTGCAGCACATATTCTATCTGGCTGCGGCCCTGGCTGACCCAGCTCATCAGGGCGCGGACGATCAGGATCCAGAACAGCATGACACCGGCCTTCTTCAGCACCGTGATCAGGCCGACCAGCACCACCGTGCTCCAGTCCGCGTAGAGCAGGTTCATGGCCTTGAACAGCAGCAGCTTGGCGGTGGCCACCAGCACCGCCAGCACCACGGCGGCGAAGTCGATGCCGAAGAAACCGGGAATGAAGCGGCGCAGTGGCATCAGCGGCGGATTGGTGGCTTTGACCACGAACTGGCTGAAGGGGTTGTAGAAGTCGGCCCGGACCCACTGCAGCCAGATGCGCAACAGCACCACCATAAGGTAAAGGTCGAAGAGGGTATTAATCAGGTAATAGGCTGTGTTCATTATTATTCCTTAGAGCTGGGTTTCCAGTTCCCGGGCACGGGCGACGGCGGCGGCCATGGCCTCGGCCACCAGCTGCTCCAGTCCCCCTTCCTGGAAACGGCGAATGGCTTCGGCGGTGGTCCCCCCCTTGGAGGTGACCTGGGCGCGAAGCTCGGCCAGGGTCAGCCCGGGATTGGCGGCCACCATCTGGGCGGCGCCCAGGGCGCTCTGTTGCACCAGCAGGCGGGCTTCCTCGGCGGAAAACCCCTGTTTTTCAGCCTCCGCCGCCATGGCCTCCATAAAGAGGAAGAAATAGGCCGGCGCGCTGCCGGCGGCGGCGATCACCTGGTTGATGCCATCCTCCTCGGCCACCCAGAGGATCTTGCCCACCGCGGCCATCATCTGGCCGCAGTAGTCCCGATCGACCTGGCTCACATGGGATTTGGCGTAGAGACCGGTCATGCCCAAGCCCAGCAGGGAGGGGGTATTGGGCATGGTGCGGATCAGGTTGTCGTGGCCGCCGGCCATCTGCTCCAGCCGGGCCACACTGACGCCGGCGGCGATGGAGATCAGCAGCTTGCCCTTGAAGTCGGTGCCGGCCTGTACCAGCTCCGCCAGCATGGCGGCCATCATCTGGGGCTTGACCGCCAGCACCAGGGCCTGGGCCCAGCCGGCGGCTTCCAGGTTGTCCTGGGTGGTGCGGATGCCGAAGTCGGCGGCGAGGGCGTCCAGCTTGGGGCGGGAGGGATTGGCGGCCAGGATCAGATCGGCCGGGTAACCCGACTTGATCAGCCCGGCGATCAGGCTGCGAGACATGTTGCCCGCACCGATAAAGGCGAGTTTTCTGTGTTCCATCAATGATCACTCAAGGGTTGCGAGAGCCAAATATAGCCGTGCCAACCCTTACCAGGGTACTGCCACAGGCCACTGCGAGTTCTAAATCGTTGCTCATCCCCATCGACAGGGTGTCCAGCTGGGGGTGTTTTTCCGCCATTCTATCAAAGAGTTGCTTCAACTCTAGCAATTGTGTCCCGAGCCGCTGCTCATCCCCGGTGTCCTCGGGGATGGTCATCAGGCCGCGCAGGCACAGGCCCGGCAAGGCGCTGACCTGTTCCGCCAGGGATTCCACCTCATCCGGTGCCAGGCCGGATTTGCTGGCCTCGCCGCTCACGTTGACCTGCAGGCAGATGTTGAGCGGGCGCATGTGCACCGGGCGCTGATCGCTGAGCCGCTGGGCGATTTTGAGCCGGTCCACCGTCTGCACCCAGTCGAAATGCTCGGCCACCAGCCGGCTCTTGTTGGATTGCAGCGGGCCAATCAAATGCCAGCTGATCTCCGGACAGCGGGTTTTCAGCGCCATTATCTTGTCGACCGCCTCCTGCACATAGTTTTCACCGAACTGGCGTTGGCCGGCGGCGTAGGCGGCTTCGATATCGGCGACGGGCTTGGTCTTGCTGACTGCCAGCAGCTGAATGTCGTGCTCGCGGCGGCCACAGGCGCCGGCGGCGGCGGCGATTCTGTCGTGAACCTCTGTCAGGTGCTGTACGATAGTATTCATATAATAAGTAACCAGGGGCGACGGAGAGTTTATTATGGATATTACGGAACTTTTGGCGTTTAGTGTAAAGCATAATGCATCGGATCTGCACCTGTCCGCCGGGGTGCAGCCGCTGATCCGGGTGGACGGGGAGGTGCGCAAGATCAACCTGCCGGTACTGGAGCACAGGGACGTGCACCGTTTGGTGTACGACATCATGAACGATCGCCAGCGCAAGGAGCTGGAAGAAAACTTCGAGGTCGACTTTTCCTTCGAGCTGCCGGGCCTGGCCCGCTTCCGGGTGAATGCCTACCATCAGTCCCGCGGCGCGGCGGCGGCTTTTCGAGTGATCCCGAGCGAGGTATGGAACCTGGAACAGCTGGGAGCGCCCGATATCTTCCGCCGCATCGCCGAGTACCCGCGCGGCCTGGTGCTGGTCACCGGCCCCACCGGCTCGGGCAAGTCCACCACCCTGGCGGCGATGATCGACCACATCAACGAGAGTTTCAACAAGCATATCCTCACCATCGAAGACCCCATCGAATTCGTGCACGGCAACAAAAAGTGCCTGGTCAACCAGCGGGAAGTGCACCGGGACACCCATTCCTTCAGCAACGCCCTGCGCTCGGCGCTGCGGGAGGATCCCGACATCATACTGGTGGGAGAACTGCGGGATCTGGAAACCATCCGCCTGGCGCTCACCGCCGCCGAAACCGGCCACCTGGTGTTCGGTACCCTGCATACCTCCTCGGCGGCCAAGACCATAGACCGCATCATCGACGTCTTTCCCGGGGCCGAGAAGGACATGGTACGCTCCATGCTTTCCGAATCCCTGCGTGCGGTGATCTCCCAGACCCTGCTCAAGAAGGTGAACGGCGGCCGGGTTGCCGCCCACGAGATCATGCTGGGCACACCGGCGATCCGCAACCTGATCCGCGAGGACAAGGTGGCCCAGATGTACTCGGTGATCCAGACCGGCATGGCGCACGGCATGCAGACCATGGATCAATGCCTCAAGTTGCTGGTCAGCAGCGGCATGGTGGCGCCGGTGGACGCCCGGGCCAAGGCAGTGGATCCCCAGAGTATCTGACAACCGGAGGTGACATGGAACTGACCCCCTTGCTCAAGGCCATGCTGGAACAGCAGGCTTCGGACATGTATATCTCGGTGGGCATAGCCCCCACCATCAAGACCCAGGGACGGCTGCAACCGCTCGGTGGGGAGCTGCTGACCGAGGCCCAGGCCCTGGCGCTGGTGGAGTCCTGCATGAACGATGACTGGCGGGAGCGTTTTCACCGCCACAAGGAGGCCAACTTCGCCATTACCGACGAGCAGGCCGGCCGCTTCCGGGTGAGTGCCTTCTGGCAACAGGAAAAGGCGGGCATGGTCATCCGGCGCATCGAAAGCCGCATCCCCACCTTCGAGGAGTTGTACCTGCCCGAGGTGTTGCGCGAGGTGGCCATGACCAAGCGTGGTCTGGTGCTGTTCGTGGGGGGCACCGGCACCGGCAAGTCCACCACCCAGGCGGCCATGATAGGTCACCGCAACCGCCATGCGGGCGGCCATATCCTCACCATCGAGGATCCGGTGGAATACCTTCATCAGCATGGCCAGTCCATCGTGACCCAGCGGGAGGTGGGCATCGACACCGAGTCCTTCGACGCCGCCCTGAAAAGCTCCCTGCGCCAGGCGCCGGACGTGATCCTGATCGGCGAGATCCGCTCGGAGGAGACCATGGGGTTCGCCCTGGCCTTCGCCGAGACCGGCCATCTGTGCATGGCCACCCTGCACGCCAACAACGCCAACCAGGCGCTGGACCGGATCATGCACCTGGTGCCGGAAAGCAAGCACCGCCAGTTGCTGTTCGATCTGTCGTTCAACCTCAAGGCGATCGTGGCCCAGCAACTGATCCCCACCCGCGACGGCTCGCACCGCCGGGGTGCCTTCGAGGTACTGCTCAATAGTCCCCTGGTGGCGGATCTGATCCGCAAGGGCGAGATGCACCGGCTCAAGGAGGTCATGGCCAAGTCCCGGGAGCTCGGCATGCAGACCTTCGATCAGGCGCTGTTTGACCTCTATGCCCAGCACCATATAGGCTACACCGAAGCCCTGGCCTATGCCGACTCGCCCAACGACCTGCGGCTGATGATCAAGCTGCATGGCGGTGGCGGGCTGGATGCGGGCATGCTCGATAACGTGACGATAGAATCTTAGAGGACCCTCATGCTGATAGTGGTTTCCCCCGCCAAGACCCTGGATTACGACACGCCGCCGGTGATTGGCGAATACAGCCTGCCCGAGCTGCTGGATCATGCCGCCGAGCTGATCACCCGGGCCCGTCGGCTGAGCCCGGCCGAGATCGGCAAGCTGATGAGCATCAGCGACAAGCTGGCGGGGCTCAACGCCGCCCGTTTCGCCGACTGGCAGCCGGATTTCAGTCCGGCCAACGCCAAGCAGGCGATACTGGCGTTCAAGGGCGACGTCTATACCGGGCTGGATGCCGAGACCCTGAACGCGGACGACTTCGCCTTCGCCCAACGCCACCTGCGCATGCTGTCCGGCCTTTACGGGGTGCTTCGGCCGCTGGATCTGATGCAGCCCTACCGGCTGGAGATGGGCACCCGGCTCGACAACGAGCGGGGACGGGATCTGTACCAGTTCTGGGGCGACCTCATCACCGACAAGCTCAACCAGGCCCTGGCGGAGCAGGGCGACAACGTGTTGATCAACCTGGCGTCCAACGAGTACTTCAAGGCGGTGAAACCGAAGCGGCTGGACGGGCAGATCGTCACCCCGGTGTTCAAGGACGGCAAGAACGGCCAGTACAAGGTGATCAGTTTCTATGCCAAGAAGGCGAGAGGCATGATGGCCCGCTACATCATCGAACACCGGCTGACCGAGGTGAGCCAGCTGACCGCCTTCGACAGCGCCGGCTATTACTTCGTCGAGGCCGAGTCCAGCCCGACCGAGCTGGTGTTCAAGCGGGAAGAGCAATAAAAAATAAAAAGCGGCCGGAACCTTTTGCTCCGGCCGCCCTCTTACTAGGCGTGTCTACTGAATTTTCAGATACTCTTCTTCATTTTGACCGGCTCCAGGGCCGGTTTTTTATTGGCGCCAGGCCGGCCTGGCGCCATCGGTACCGCGCCGGCCGCGGCCCGAGCCGTTACTGGTCGGCTTTTTTCTCCCTCGCCCACTTGGGTTTGCCCTTGGCCTTCTGATCCCGCAGCCGTTTCTTCTGCTTGGGTTGCTCGGCCTTTTTCACCTTGCTGTCGGCTTCTTTTTTCTTGCGCGGCGCCACGCTGGCTTCCTTGTGCCTGGGGCGCAGCTCGTCGATGATCCGGCGCTTGAGCTTCTGGTCGGTGTAGCGCTCCACTTTCACCACCATCGGCATGTCGTGGGCTTCCACCAGGCTGATGGCGGTGCCCTTGCGGCCGGCCCGGCCGGTGCGGCCGATGCGGTGCACATAGACGTCGGCGGTGCGCGGCATGTCAAAGTTGATCACGTGGCTGACCTCGGGCAGATCGATGCCCCGGGCCGCCACGTCGGTGGCCACCAGGATATTGACCTTGCCGTTGCGAAAGCGGCGCAGCGCCTCGAAGCGCTTGTCCTGATCCATTTCGCCGCGTAGCCAGGCGTTGTCCAGCCCTTCCTGTTGCAGCCGGCTGGCCAGCTCCATCAACCGCTCCCGGGTTTTCACGAAGACGATGCTGCGGGTCACGTCCGGCTGGCGCAGCAGGTGGACCAGCAGGGCGAACTTGTGCTCGGGGTTGTCCGCCAGGTGCAGCCACTGGTTGATCTTCTTGCGTTCGCTGCGCGGCGGCTCGGCGGACAGCTCCACCGGCTCCTTGAGGATGTCGGCGGCGAACTTCATCAGGCCACGGCCTTCCAGGGTGGCGGAAAACAGCATGGTCTGGCGGCGCCAGCGGGCCTCGGCGGCGATGCGGTCCACATCCCCGATAAAGCCCATGTCGAGCATGCGATCCGCCTCGTCCAGGATCAGGATCTCGATGTCCCGGCTGTCGAAGGACTCTTCTTCTATGTATTGCAGCAGCCGGCCCGGGGTGGCCACCACTATGTCGGTGGTCTTGGTCAGGGCGGGCAGGTGCTTTTCGCTGTCCACCCCGCCGGTGATGGTCTCGACCCGCAGGCCGGTGTCCTTGAGCAGGGCCTTGGCGTCGTCGGCGATCTGCTTGGCCAGCTCGCGGGTGGGGGTGAGGATCAGGGCCCGGGCCGGGCCGGCCTGGCGACGGGGAAAATCCAGCAGGTGCTGGCAGACCGGCAACAGGAAGGCGGCGGTCTTGCCGGTGCCGGTGGGGGCCGAGGCCATGATGTCCCGTCCGTTCATGGCTTCGGGGATGACCTGGCTCTGAATGGTGGTGGGTCTGGCATAGCCCATGCGTGCCAGGGCGCGGACCAGAATGGGATCCAGTTCCAGTTGCTCGAAGCTCATACTGCTCATGATCGATCTCGTCAGCCTAAAAGGCGGGTATTATAGGCGAACTCGGATAAAAAAACCTGTCAGGATAAGTCATGAGCAGTCGCGGTTTCACCTTCAAGCAATTCCATGTCGATCACGATCGTTGCGCCATGAAGGTGGGCACCGACGGCATCCTGCTCGGGGCCTGGGCGCCCCTGGGGCGGGCCCGCCGCATCCTGGACGTGGGCACCGGCTCCGGCCTGGTGGCACTGATGCTGGCCCAGCGCGGCGATCCCGGGGTGAGGATCACCGGGCTGGAACTGGACCAGGCCGCCGCCGCCCAGGCGGCGGAGAACGTGGCCGCCTCCCCCTGGCCGGAGCGGGTCGATATTGTCCAGGGCAGCCTGCAGGCGTTCGAGGCTTCGCCCTTCGATCTTATCGTGTCCAACCCGCCCTATTTCGGCCACGGCCAGCGCTTCGATTGCCAGGCCCGGGCCAGCGCCCGCCATACCGGCACCCTGACCCTGGCCGAGCTGTTCACTCATGCCAAACGTTTGCTCGGTGAAGATGGTGGATTATCCCTGGTTTTGCCGGTGCAGGCATTGGAGGAGGCCATGCTGCAGGCGGAGTCTCTCGGCTTTCATCTTGCCGAAAGGCGGGATGTCGTGACCCGCGAGGGAAAAAAGCCTGGTCGTTTTTTATTGCACTTTTGCAGAATCAAACACTGTTTGAAGTGGGGTGAAATTATCATTAATACTGTAAATAATGACCATGGCGACATATATAAGGGAATGGTCTCGCCCTTCTATTTGAAGATGTAAATTTCGCCTTGAATCTGATTTTCACATCATTATGCTACTCGCCAGCTCGACGTTCGCCAGTTTTTAGTATTTTACAATTCTTTGCTGGTAGCATGTCGTATCGTCATCTCGCTTAGTTTCCAAACGAAGCTGGCACAGTGCGGGCAACCGCAACGAGGTTTGCTGTGAACAGATCCTTATCCACCTTTGACATCCTGGGCCTGGGGTTCATGACCTTCGCCTTCTTCCTGGGCGCCGGTAATATCATCTTCCCGCCCCTGGCCGGCTTCCTGGCCGGTGAAAACCTGACCAGTGCCATGTTCGGCTTTTTGATCACCGCCGTGGGCCTGCCCCTGGCGGGCCTGGTCGCCGCCGCCCTGGCCGGTGGTGGCCTGCCCACCATGGGACGCTACCTGCCGCCGCTGGTGGTGACGGTCATGGCGTGCGCCATTTTCATCATCATAGGCCCGGCCTTCGCCGCCCCCCGTACCGGCCTGGTGGCCTTCGAGATGGGGATCAAACCCTTCCTCGACAATCCGGGCCAGGCCAGCCTCACCCTCTATACCCTGGTGTTCTTCGGGGTGGCGCTGCTGCTCTCCCTCAGCCAGGGTCGGCTGCTGGAAGCGGTGGGCAAGCTGCTGACCCCGGTGCTGCTGGTGCTGCTGGTGGTGCTGGCCATCGCCGTCTTCGTCAATCCCCAGGGCTCCCAGCCCGAGGTGGCCGAAGCCTATATGAGCCAGCCGTTCGTGAAGGGCTTTATCGAAGGCTATAACACCATGGACACCTTCGCGTCCCTGCTGTTTGCCATCCTGATCCTGGACGTGCTGCGCAAGAAAGGCGTGACCGATACCCGCGCCCAGTCCCGCTACCTGACCCTGGCGGCGCTGATCGCCGCCGCCGGCCTGGGTTTCGTCTACATTTCCCTGTTCATCCTGGGCGGCACCAGCCTGGGCGTGGTGGAGTCCGCCAGCAACGGCGGCGAGATCATCAGCGCCTATGTACTGGCCCTGTTCGGCACCCCCGGCCTGTGGATACTGGCGGGCATCGTCACCCTGGCCTGCCTGACCACCGCCGTGGGCCTGATCTCCTCCTGTGCCGATTATTTCCACAACCTGACCGGCAAGGGCAGCTATCGCCGTTGGGTGGTGCTGATCGCCCTGGCCTGCATGCTGGTGGCCAATGTGGGCCTGAACACCCTGATCAGCGTGTCCATCCCGATCCTGGTGGCCCTGTATCCGGTGGCGATCGCCCTGGTGCTGGCGACCTATCTGCGGCCGCTGATGAAGTCGCCGGTGTTCGCCTTCCGCCTGATCATCGGGGTTTCCTTTGTGTTCGGCCTGCTCGACGGCCTGCAGGCCGCCGGCCTGAACATGAGCCTGTTTGGTTTCCTGCCGCTGTTCGGCGTCGGCATGGCCTGGGTGCTGCCCACCGCCGTCGCCGCCCTGGCCGGCCTGGTGATCGGCAAGGCCCGGGAAGAAGCCCTGGCCTGAGCCGGTGAGGGTTAACCCTGGATCCCAAGGGGCGGCATCGAGCCGCCCCTTTTGCTTTGGCAAGCAAGGCTGGACAACCGGTCGGAAAGTCGTCGTTTGATCCCGATCAAGCATTATGCGGATAAAATTGATAATGGTTATCGTTTGATTTAGCTTGATGGGGACCTTCCACTCAAACGCGAGGAAACCATGATGAAATCCCTTCCGCTGCCCCTTTTTTCCGCCCTGATCCTGCTGTTGGCGGCCCATGTTCAGGCCGAGACGCGCCCGGACCATTACCAGGGAGAGCCTGCCGAGACCCTGGAGCAGGCGGTGACCAACTTCTCCGAGTACAACGCCAAGCTGGCCGAACTGCTGGCGGGAGAGCTGACACCGGCGGCCCTGAGCGAGGTGCACCAGCTCACCTACACCCTGGAAAACGCCCTGGCCAAAATCAATGAAGAAACCGCAGCCCTGGCACAGACCCTGGAGGAGGTGCATGTCGCCTCCGAGACCAACCAGCCGCAGCTGGTCAAGGACAGGGGCGAGGCCTATCTGGCGGTATCCCGCACCCTGATCCCCTGAACGGAGGTCTGAGGCAGGACGTGGAATAAAAGATTAAGAGAGGCGTTACCCGCGGACGGAGCGCGGGTAACGGCGGCTCACAGAGCCGCGATTTCTTCCAGGATCTGGGCCACCCAGGCCTGGATGCGGGCATCGGTGTCGTCGTACTGGTTGGCCTCGTCCAGGGACAGGCCGACAAAGTAACGGCCGTCGTCGGTGAGCGCCTTGGAGGCCTCGAACTCGTAGCCCTGGTTGGGCCAGTAGCCAACCAGGGTGGCGCCGCGGGCGGCGACCTTGTCGTGCAGCAGGCCGAGCGCATCCTGGAACCATTCGCCGTAGCCGAGCTGATCGCCCATGCCGAACAGCGCCACCACCCGGCCGTCCAGATCCAGCTCGTCCACCTCGTCCCAGTGGGATTCCCAGTCTTCCTGCAACTCGCCGAAATCCCAGGTGGAGATGCCGAAGATCAGAATGGGATAGTCTTCGGCGCGCTTGAGCGGCACATCCTTGATATTATGCAGATCGACCAGCTCGGCGCCGAGCTGGTCGCGGATTTTCTCGGCGGCCATCTCGGTATAGCAGGTGGTGGAGCCGTAAAAGAGACCGATATTCATGGGGTTCCGTCATCTCAGCAGACAAGGGCCCTATCATAACAGAAGCCCGCGCACAGGGCAGAGCCCGGAGTAAGCATGAGCCATCCCCTGGTGGAACAATTTGTCGACGCCCTCTGGCTGGAGAAGGGACTGTCGGACAACACCCTGGCTTCCTACCGCAGTGATCTGACCCACTTCGCCGCCTGGCTGGACGGCGAGGGCGGCAGCCTGCTGGCGGTGGACGGCCTCACCCTGCAGCAGTACCTGGCGCACCGGCTGGATCTGGGCTTTAAGGCCAGCAGCACGGCGCGCATGCTGAGCGTGCTGCGCCGCTTCTTCCAGTACCTGCACCGGGAGCAGTTGCGCGCCGACGATCCCAGCGTGCTGATCGCCGGCCCCAAGCTGCCCAAACGCTTGCCCAAGGATTTGAGCGAGCAGCAGGTGTCCCGCCTGCTGCAGGCGCCGGAGGTGGGCGACCCCCTGGAGCTGCGCGACAAGGCCATGCTGGAGCTGCTCTATGCCACCGGCTTGCGGGTGAGCGAGCTGGTGAGCCTGTCGATGGAGAGCGTCAGCCTGCGCCAGGGCCTGGTACGGGTGACCGGCAAGGGCAACAAGGAGCGGCTGGTGCCCATGGGGGAGGAGGCGCTGTACTGGCTGACCAGCTATCTCAAGGAGGCGCGGCCGGTGCTGTTGGGTGAGCAGCCGTCGGACGTGGTGTTCCCCTCGCGCCGGGCCCGGCAGATGACCCGCCAGACCTTCTGGCACCGCATCAAGCATTATGCCCTGCGCGCCGGCATCACCATGGAGCTGTCGCCCCACACCCTGCGCCACGCCTTCGCTACCCACCTGCTCAACCACGGCGCCGACCTGCGGGTGGTGCAGCTGCTGCTGGGCCACTCGGACCTGTCCACCACCCAGATCTACACCCATGTGGCCAACCACCGGCTCAGCGTCCTGCACGAGCAGCATCATCCCAGGGGATAACCGCCTGCGGCGGAGCTGGAAGCCGTAAGCCGGAAGCTGGAAGAGATGGCTTCCAGCTTCAAGCTTATCGCTTCCGGCTCTGTCTACGGCGGGTCGTTGCAAATTCCCCCCGGCGCGGTTAGTGTGGTCGGCCCGTTTAAAAACAAGTCTTGCCCATGTCCGTCCGTTCCCGATTGCCCATCCGCCGGCGTGAAGTCGTGCCCCATCGGTTGCCCGCCGAGCTTTCCCCGCTGCTGCAGCGGCTCTATGCCAGCCGTGGCCTGGTGCAACCCGAGCAGCTCAACCTGCAGGCCGGGGCCCTGCTCAAGCCCGGCTTCAAGGGCATGGCCGAGGCGGTGCGGCTGCTGGCCGAGGCCCTGGAGCAGCAGCGCAGCATACTGATAGTGGGCGATTTCGACTGCGACGGCGCCACCAGCTCGGCGCTGATGGTGCACGGCCTGCGCGCCATGGGCGCGCGGCGGGTCGGCTACCTGGTGCCCAACCGCTTCGACTACGGCTACGGCCTGAGCCCCCAGGTGGTGGACGAGGCGGCGGCCCTGGGCGCCGAACTGCTGATCACCGTGGACAATGGCATTTCCAGCATCAGTGGGGTGGCGGCGGCCAGGGCGGCGGGCATGCAGGTGATCGTCACCGATCACCACCTGCCCGGCGAGGAGACGCCCGAGGCGGACGCCATCGTCAACCCCAACCAGCACGGCTGCGACTTTCCTTCCAAGAACCTGGCCGGGGTGGGGGTGGCCTTCTACCTGCTGCTGGCGCTGCGTTCGGCCCTGGGCGAGCAGGGCTGGTTCGAGCAACGGGGGATCACGGCGCCCAACATGGCGGACTACCTGGATCTGGTGGCGCTCGGCACCGTGGCGGACGTGGTGGCCCTGGACGGCAACAACCGGGTGCTGGTGCACCAGGGCCTGCAGCGCATGCGCGCCGGCCGGGTGCGGCCCGGCATCCAGGCGTTGATCGACATCTCCGGCCGCAGCCAGGCCCGGCTGACCGCCTCGGATCTGGGCTTCGCCCTCGGCCCCCGGCTCAATGCCGTGGGCCGGCTCGACGACATGTCGATGGGGGTGGCCTGCCTGCTCAGCGACAACCTGGACGAGGCCCGCCGGCTGGCGGCGCTGATGGACGAGCTCAACCGGGAGCGCAAGGCCATCGAGGCCAGCATGCAGCAGGAGGCCCTGGCCAGCCTGGCCCGGGTGCGTATCGACGACGGCGAGCTGCCCGCCGGCCTGGTGCTGCACCAGGACGACTGGCACCAGGGGGTGGTGGGACTGGTGGCCTCGCGCATCAAGGAACGCTACTTCCGCCCGGTGATCGCCTTCGCCGAGGCGGGCGAGGACGAACTCAAGGGCTCGGGCCGCTCCATTCCCGGGGTGCACCTGCGGGATCTGCTGGAGGCCATCAACAGCCGCCATCCGGGCCTGATCACCAAGTTCGGCGGCCACGCCATGGCGGCGGGGCTGTCGTTGACCAAGGCGGCGCTGGCCCCGTTCAAGACGGCGTTCGAGCAGGTGGTGGATGAGTGGGTCAGCCCCGAGCTGCTGGCCGGGGACATCCTCACCGACGGCGAACTGGCGGTCCATGAGCTGACCCTGGAACTGGCCGAGCAGCTGCGCTTCGCCGGCCCCTGGGGCCAGGCCTTTCCCGAGCCGCTGTTCGACGGCGAGTTCCGCATCATCCAGCAGCGGCTGGTGGGCGAGAAGCACCTCAAGCTGGTGCTGAGTCCGGACGAGGGGCGCACCCTGTTCGACGCCATCGCCTTCAACGTGGATCTGGCCACTTGGCCCAACGCCGCCATCCAGAAGGTGGAGCTGGTGTACAAGCTGGACGTGAACGAATGGAAGGGGCGGCGCCAGCTGCAATTGCTGGTGGAGCAGCTGGCCCCGCTGTAGGTCGCGTGAGGGGTGAGGGATGGGGCTTGGATCCTTGCTCCACCCCTTCACCCCTTACCTTGTTACAGGGTAAAGGCGCTCACCAGGCCGTTCAGTTCGCCCGCCTGTTTGTGCAGCTCTTTCGACTGCTGCAGGGACTGGCTCGCGTCCTCGGCCAGCTCGTCGGCCACGTCCTTGATGGCGGTGGTGTTCTGGGTGATCTCCCCGGTCACCTGGCTCTGTTCTTCCGCCGCCGTGGCGATCTGGCTGGCCATGTCCGAGATCAGGCCTACCGCCGTGGTGATCTCCGCCAGCGCCTGGGCGGCGGCCTCGGCATCTTCCACGCTCAGCTCCGCCAGGTTGCGGCTGGTGTCCATCAGTTTCACCGCCTCGTTGGTGGCCTGTTGCAGGGTGCTGATGGTGTCCTGGATTTCCTCGGTGGAGGCGTGGGTGCGCTGGGACAGTACCCGCACCTCGTCCGCCACCACCGCGAAACCGCGCCCCTGTTCCCCGGCCCGGGCCGCCTCGATGGCGGCGTTGAGCGCCAGCAGGTTGGTCTGCTCGGCGATGCCCTGGATAGTTGCCAGCACGCTGGAAATGTCCTTGGCGTGCTGATCCAGGCGCACTATCACCGAGGAGGCCTGTTCCATTTCCCGTGCCAGGGACTGGATGGAATCCCTTGTCTTGTGCACCAGCTGCTTGCCCTGCTCGGTGCTGGCCGTGGACTGCTGGGCGGCGGTGGCGGTCTGTTCGGCGTTGTGGGCGATCTCCTGGGTGGCGGAGGCCATTTCGGTCACCGCGGTGGCGACCATGGTCACTTCCTGCTGCTGGCGGCCGAGTTCGGTCACCGTCTGGTTGGCGCGCACCGAGGCCTGCTCGGCATTGGCTCCCAGGTGCCCGGCCTGGCTGCGGATCTGGCGGATCAACTCCGCCTGGCTGCCGACGAAGCGGTTGAAGCTGGCGGCCAGCTGACCCACTTCGTCCTGGCTGTTGAGGCGGATGCGCTGGGTGAGATCGCCCCGGCCGTCGGCGATCTGGGCCAGGGCGCGGGAAACCCTGACCAGGGGGGCCAGCAACACCTGCACCAGCAGGCCGATCAGCACCACGGCGGCGGCGATCACCAGGGCGGCCAGGCCCAGCTGTTGCCACAGCAGGGTGGCAAGCGGCGCTTCCAGGGCGGCCTTGTCGAGCACGAACAGCAGTTGCCAGTCGCTGTCCTGCACCGGCTGCACATAAACCAGCTTGTGCTCGCCGGCCAGGGTCACCGGGTGCAGGCGGCTGTCCTGCTGCCAGCGGCTCAGGTTGGCGGTGCCGAGGTTGGCGTCCAGGCCGGTGGCCGGCTGCAGCACCCGGGCCTGATCCCGGTGGGCGATCAGGGTACCGTTGCTGTCGAGCATCATGGCGTAGCCCCGGGCCGGCAGGCGGATGGCGTTGATGTCCTCGATCAGGCTGGTGATGGCCACGTCGCCGCCGATCACCCCGGCCAGACGGCCGTTTTGCTGCACCGGCCGGGCCAGGGTGACCACCAGCACCTTGTAGGCGGCGTCCAGATAGGGCGGGGTGACGATGGCGCCGTTTGCCTGTTGCGCCTGTTGATACCAGGGGCGGCTGCGCGGGTCGTAACCGGAGCGATCGATGCCGGGGTCGCTGTCGTGCATGACACCTGCGGCCGTGCCGTAAAAGCCGAGCTGGAAATCACCGGCCTCCTGCACCAGTTGCAGGGGAGAGAGGGGATTGTCTCCCAGCTGTTTGGCGGCGGCGCCCAGCATGGCCTGGCGGCTGCCCAGCCATTCGGCCACCTTTTCGGCTTCCTTCTGCGCCAGGCCGGACACCAGCGCCTCGCTGCCCTGATAGAGCTGTGCCTTCATGTCCCGAAAGCCGAGGCCGCTGAGGGTCAGGGCGGTAATAACAATGGCAGCGACAAAACTTAACAGAATCTTGTGCTTTAATTTAAGGTTGTTCACTTTTTTTATTCTGGTTGGTGGCGGTGACTCATTATATCGACGGCAGCCCGGTAAAACTTAATCGAAACTAAATATTGATAGTTGCCCGGAATCTGGTCATGGCCTGCTGCGTTCAGGGCCGGCTTTCGGTAGAATAAGCGCCCTGATTTTGGCGAGCCGCCAAACACACTCACTCAGCACAACAGAGAGTCAGTCGACCCATGTTTGAAGTAAACCCTGTGTACAACAAACTCAAGGAGCTGTCTGAACGGGCACAGCTCCTTAGGGGGTACCTTTGACTACGATGCCAAGAAAGAGCGTCTGGAAGAGGTAAACGCCGAGCTGGAACAGCCGGATGTGTGGAACCAGCCCGAGCGCGCCCAGGCACTGGGTAAGGAAAGGGCCGCCCTGGAAGGGGTGGTCGGCACCCTGGACGAGCTGGATCAGGGCATAGAGGATATCGGTGGCCTGGTCGAGCTGGCGGTGGAAGAAGAAGACGAAGACACCTTCGAGGAATCCAAGGCCGAACTGGACACGCTGGAAAAGAAACTGGCGGATCTGGAATTCCGCCGCATGTTCTCCGGCGAACAGGACGGATCCGACTGCTACCTGGATCTGCAGGCCGGCTCCGGCGGCACCGAGGCCCAGGACTGGTGCAACATGGTGCTGCGCATGTACCTGCGCTGGGGCGAGGCCCGCGGCTTCAAGACCGAGATCATCGAACTGTCCGAAGGGGAAGTGGCCGGCATCAAGTCCGCCACCGTCAAGTTCAGCGGCGAATACGCCTACGGCTGGCTGCGTACCGAATCCGGCGTGCACCGGCTGGTGCGCAAGTCGCCGTTCGACTCCGGCGGTCGTCGCCACACCTCCTTCTGCTCCGCCTTCGTGTACCCCGAGATCGATGAAGACATCGAAATCGAAATCAACCCGGCGGATCTGCGGGTCGACACCTACCGCGCCTCCGGCGCCGGCGGTCAGCACGTCAACAGAACCGACTCGGCGGTGCGCATTACCCACGAGCCCACCGGCATAGTGGTGCAGTGCCAAAACGACCGCTCCCAGCACAAGAACCGGGATCAGGCGATGAAGCAGCTGAAGGCCAAGCTGTACGAGCTGGAGCTGCAGAAGCAGAACGCCGAGAAGCAGGCGCTGGAAGACAGCAAGTCCGACATCGGCTGGGGCAGCCAGATCCGCTCCTACGTGCTGGACGACGCCCGCATCAAGGACTTGCGCACCGGGGTCGAAACCCGCAACACCCAGTCGGTGCTGGACGGCGACCTGGACAAGTTTATCGAAGCCAGCCTCAAGTCCGGGCTGTAATTCCCCGGAACCGGTCAGCCGGGGCGGGGGCAGCCTGAGCCAACCGTCGATGGCAGGGATGCCATCGTCGAGCATACATGGATGTACTTGCTGCGTGTTGGCGTGGCTGCCCCCGGCCCTGGCGGGCAGAAGGGCTCAAAACAAGATTCAAACAAGGCTTAATCATGACAGAGCAGCTACAAGACGAGAACAAACTCATTGCCGAGCGCCGTGCCAAGCTCGAGCAGATCCGCAAGGACTGCCCGGCCAACGCGCACCCCAACGACTTCCGCCGCGAACACCTGGCCGGCGATCTGCAGGCCGAATTCGGCGAGCACGACAAGGACGCCCTCGAAGCCCTGGGCAAGGTGGTGTCCGTGGCCGGCCGCATCATGGCCAAGCGCGGCCCCTTCCTGGCCCTGCAGGACATGTCCGGCCGCATCCAGGCCTACGCCACCAAGGAAGCCCAGCAGATCATCAAGGATCAGTACGGCGGCCTGGACATCGGCGACATCATCGGGGTCAAGGGGGTGCTGCATAAGTCCGGCAAGGGCGATCTCTACGTCAACCTGGATGAATTCAAGCTGCTCACCAAGGCGCTGCGTCCCCTGCCCGAGAAGTTCCACGGCCTCTCGGATCAGGAAACCCGCTACCGCCAGCGCTATCTGGATCTGATCACCAACGAAGACTCCCGCCGCACCTTCCAGGTGCGCTCCCAGGTGATGGCGGCCATCCGCCAGTTCATGAACAGCCACGGCTTTATGGAAGTGGAAACCCCCATGATGCAGGTGATCCCCGGCGGCGCCTCGGCCCGCCCCTTCATCACCCACCACAATGCGCTGGATCTGGACATGTACCTGCGCATCGCCCCCGAGCTGTACCTCAAGCGGCTGGTGGTGGGCGGTTTCGAGAAGGTGTTCGAGATCAACCGCAACTTCCGCAACGAAGGCCTGTCGCCGCGCCACAACCCCGAGTTCACCATGATGGAGTTCTACTGGGCCTACGCCGACTACCGCGACCTGATGGACTTCACCGAAGAGATGCTGCGCACCGTGGCGACCCAGGTACTGGGCACCGCCGAGGTGAAATACGGCGAGGAAGTGTTCGACTTCGGCAAGCCCTTCGCGCGCCTGAGCATGAAGGACGCCATCCTCAAGTACAACCCCGAGGTGACCCTGGAGCAGCTGGCCACCTATGACGGCGCCTGCGAAGTGGCCAAGGATCTCAAGATCAAGGTCGAGAAGTCCTGGGGCCTGGGCCGGGTGATCACCGAGATCTTCGAGGAGACCGCCGAGCACCGCCTGATCCAGCCGACCTTCATCACCGAGTACCCGGCGGAAGTGTCCCCGCTGGCGCGCCGCAACGACAACGACCCGAGCATCACCGATCGCTTCGAGTTCTTTATCGGCGGCCGCGAAATCGCCAACGGCTTCTCCGAGCTGAACGACGCCGAGGATCAGGCCCAGCGTTTCCGCGATCAGGTGGAGCAGAAGGAAGCGGGCGACGACGAAGCCATGTTCTACGACGAGGACTACGTCACCGCCCTGGAGCACGGCCTGCCGCCCACCGCCGGCCAGGGTATCGGCATCGACCGCCTGGTGATGCTGCTGACCGACTCCCACACCATCCGCGACGTTATCCTGTTCCCGACCCTGCGCCCACAGCGCTGAGTCCGGGCATACCGCGGGATAGTTCAAAGCCGGTCCTCGACCGGCTTTTTTGTTTTTAGAACCGGTTTGAGGACTGTTGTCCTCCCCAACGTTTCATTGTCGCCTGTTGACTCGGGCGTTAGACAGCGCTGGAGCTTGGAAGAGGCAACAGGGATTGCCCCCACCGACCGTCACATGCCAGGGACGGCATGTGCCGAGCGCCACAGGGATGTGCTCGCAGCGTGTCGGTGGAGGCGGCCCTGTTGACTCTTTGCTGAGTGGTGACAGAGCAAGCTTTGCAAATGATCCTAAACAGTCATAACTGGTCTTCAAACCATGGGCGGGCTGGCGGCGGGGGGCAGGCCGGCGCGGTTTCTCGGCAACTGGCCGAGGCAGTGGAACAGCAGGCCGGCGCAGACCACCAGGCTGCCCAGCAGGGTCCGCTCGCCCGGCGCCTCGCCCAGCACCAGCCATACCCAGAGCGGTCCCAGCACCGCCTCCAGCAGCAGGAACAGGCTGACCTCGGTGGCCTGGATATAGCGCGGCGCCAGCTGCAGCAGGGTGAAGCCGATGGGCATCAGCAAGGCGGCGGTCAGCGCCATCACCCCCAGCTCGGTGGCGCCCGGCAGGGTCGGAACCGGTGTGTGCAGCAGCGCCAGCGCCGAGGCGAAGAGGCCGCCCAGGATCAGCATGGGGCTGAGATCCCGGGGCGCGGCCCGGCGCGCGATATTGAAGTTGAGCGCCATGAACAGGGCGGCGCCCAGGGCGTAGAGATTGCCCGCCAGGCTGTTGTGGCCGTCCTTGTCCGCCACTATGATGCCGATGCCGGCCAGGGTGATGGCGATGGTGATCAGGGTGCGGCGGCTGGCGCTTTCCCGCAGCCACAGCCAGGCCAGTACGGCGGCGAACACCGGTGCCGTGCTGATGATCATCATGGCGGCGGTGGGGCTGGTCAGCTTCATCGACTGGGTAAAGCAGTAGGTGGTGAGGGCGAAGCTGAGCGCGCAGCCCAGACCGGCCAGGCCGCCTTCCCGCAGCCTGGGCCCCAGCTGGCCGCGGTAGCGGTACAGGGCCACGGCGCCGAAGCCGAAAAACAGCAATATCCCCCGCCAGAACAGCAGGGAGCCGTGATCCAGCGGTACCCAGCGTACCACCAGGATATCCGGCGACAGCAGCACCACCCCGGCGGTGGACAGCAGCATGCCGTTGAGCCTCGGATTCATGGCACCACCTCCGTGGATGGCGTGCGCAACAGCCGGCCGAAGCCGGCGATCTCCGGTTGCTGGCCGGCCAGGTGCAGGGCGTGCCAGAACAGCGCCTGGTTGGATGACACCATGGGCAGGCCGAAACGCCGTTCCATCTCTTCCAGTATCGCCATCACCCGCAGGTTGGTACAGGAGAAGAAGACCCCCTCGGCCCGGCAGCCAGCCAGCAGATCGACGGTGGCGGCCATGATGGCGTCGGTATGGATGGCGGGGATCTCGGTGTCCAGGGTCAGGCCGAAGGCGCCGAAGGCCACTATCTCGAAGCCGGCGTCCTGCAGGCCCCGGTACAGGGAATGGTTGACCTCGGTGTTATAGGGCGTGAGCACCGCCAGTCGCCGGATGCCGAGGTGGCGCAGGGCGCAGAGGCTGGCCTGCCAGGGGTTGGTGGCGGGCAGGCCGGGACGATCCCGGGTCAGGCGTTCGGCCACGCCGTCGCTGCCGATCAGCATGCTGGCGGAGGTGCAGCCGAAGGCCATCACATCGAGCTCCAGCCCAGGGGCCACCAGGGCGGCGGCGTCCGCGATGCTGTCCGCCGTGGCCCTGAGGGAGTCCGGCGTCATCACGCTGTTGTAGGCCATGCGGGTGCTGTAGATCTCTATCCCTGCTTCCGCCAGGCGGTGCCAGTCGTTCTCCAGGGTGTAGTCGCTGGCCAGTTGTACCAGGCCGATACGGGCCCGGGCCTGGCGCGGCTGGGTGGTAAAGGTATAGGGCCGTTCCAGGGCGGAAAAGGCGTCTTGGGCTTGAGGCATGATGCGTGTCCTTGCGCAATCCGGGCCGAGGGGATCGGCCAGCTGCAGGTGGTTTCGGCCACCTGCCCACTCTGACTCTGTTTCGCTAATGTTACCCTTCAGCCACCCAGGCGGGCGGCGGTGTAGTTGGCGATGGCGGTGTCCTGGACCCCGGTGCCGCTCAGGTCGCAGACGGTGATCTGCTCGGGGGCGGTGCGCAGGCCAAGCCCCTCGGCAATCACCTGGCCCAGCTCAAACACCGGCTTGGTAAAAGGACCGGGGAAGTGGTGCAGCTCGCCGATGGTCTCCGACTGGCTGCGCCTGTCCACCACCAGGGCGTCGGCGTTGGCCAGTATCGCCGGCTCCAGCTCGTTCTTGTGGCCGTTGTCCGAACCCATGGCGGTCACGTGGGTGCCGGGGCGCAGGTCGGCCCAGTGCAGCACCGGGCTGGAGGCCGGCGTGGTGGTCACGACGATGTCGGCCCGGGCGCAGGCGGCGGCCGCGCTCTGGTGCAGGGTTACCGGCAGGCCGTATTGGTGTGCCATGGTGTCCTGGTAGGCGAGCATCCTTTCGCGGTTGCGGGCGAACACATGCACTTCCCGTATCGGGCGCACCAGGCCCAGGGCCGCAACCTGCAGTTCGGCCTGCAGGCCGGCGCCGATCACCGCCACCGAGCCGCTGTCCGGCCGCGACAGGTGTTTGGCGGCGATGGCGCCGGCCAGGGCGGTGCGGATGTCGGTGAGATAGCCTTCGTCGAACAGCACCGAGTCCACCACCCCGGTTTTGGCCGAAAACAGTATCATCAGGCCGTTGAGACTGGGCAGGCCAAGTTTGGGGTTGTCGAAAAAGCCGGAGCTTATCTTGAGGGCGAACCGCTCCTGGCCGCGGATATGGGCGGTCTTGACGTCCACCTCGCCGTTGCTCTCGCTGATGTTCATGCTGAGCACCGGCGGCATGGTGACCTCGCCCCGGCCCAGGGCGGCGAAACCGGCTTCCACCGCCGCCAGGGCGTCGTCGGTCAGGCCGGTGACCTCGGTGATTTGCGCTTTATGATAAATCTTCATGTTTTGCTCCAAAGCGGAATGTCCTGATGGGGGGTGTCGGTCAGCGCGATGCCGCCGCCAGCGCCCGGGCCCGGTCGAAGGTGTCCAGCGCCACGTTGTGGCCGCTGACCACGAACACCACCTGCTTGCCGCGCACGTCCAGGCTGTGCTGCTCGATGGCGGCCACGCCCACCACGGCGGCGCCTTCCACCAGCATCTTCTCGTGCTCGACGAAGTGCACCATGGCGCTGGCGATGGCGGCTTCGCTGACCAGGTAGGCCCTGTCCATGTGCCGGCGCACCGCCTCGAAGCTGTAGCGGTTGTGCAGGCCGATACCGCCGCCCAGGCTGTCGGCGAAGGATTCGTATTCGGTCACCTGCACCGGCTGGCCCGCCTCCAGGCTGGCCACCATGGCCGCGCCCCTGTCCATGGTGACGCCGACCAGCTCCACCGTGGGCTTGATGCCCTTGAGGGCGATGCCGATGCCGCCCACCAGGCCGCCCCCGGACAGGCCGGCGAAGACGGTGTCGACGGTCGGCAGGTCCTCCAGGATCTCCAGGCCGATGGTGCCCTGGCCGGTAATGATGTCCGGGTGATCGAAGGGCGGCAGGTAGACCATGCCCTGCTCTTCGACCAGGCGCAGGGCTTCCACCTCGGCCTCGTCCTGGGAATTGCCGATGATGCGCACCTCGGCGCCCAGGGCCCGGATGGCCTCGACCTTGTTGGCCGGGACCAGCCGGGACATGCAGATCACGGTGTGAATGCCGAGCCGTTGGCCGGCATAGGCGATGGCACGGCCGTGGTTGCCGGTGGAGCAGGTGACCACGCCGGCCTGGCGCTGTTCCGGGCCGAGCCGGCTCATGGCGAAGGTGGCGCCGCGCAGCTTGAAGGCGCCGATGGGCTGGAGGGTTTCGAGCTTGAGCCAGGCCTCGCAGGCGAAGCGGCGCGACAGGGCCTCGGAGCGGATCAGGGGCGTGCGCGCCACCTGGCCTTGCAGTGCCTGCCGGGCCCGATAGATCCGCGACAGGTCGGGGAGTACATCCGTTGCTGGCATCCTTTGCCTCTCTGGTGGTGATGACCGCAAAAGCCAGGTTCGGCGGGCGAACCTGGCTGAGTGATATTTGCTGAAAGCTGAAAGCTTCCGGCTTTCGTCTATTTACCTGGCGTTCCACTCACCGCTGCGGACCAGCTTGTCGGTGACCTTGTTCACCGCCCTGGCGGTGCGCTCGACGATGTCATCCACCTCGCCCTTGGTGACCACCAGCGGCGGGGCAAAGCCCAGGATGTCGCCGTGGGGCATGGCGCGGGCGATCAGGCCCTGCTCCAGACAGGCGGCGGCGATCTGCGGGCCCACCTTGAGGTTGGGATCGAAGTGCTCGCGCCTGGCCTTGTTGCTGGAGAACTCCAGGGCGTGCAGCAGGCCCACGCCGCGGCTTTCGCCCACCAGCGGGTGCTCGGCAAAGGTTTGCTGCATGCGCTGCTGCAGGTAGGCACCGGTGTCACGGGCATTACCGACCAGGTTTTCACGGGCGATGATGTCCAGGTTGCACAGGGCGGAAGCGGCACCCATGGGGTGGCCGGAATAGGTGTAGCCGTGGCCGATGGCACCCCACTGATCGGTGCCCTGTTCCAGCACCTTCCATACCTTCTCGCCCACGATCACGCCGGACAGCGGCTGATAGGCGGAGGTCAGGCCCTTGGCGACCGTCATCAGGTCCGGCTTCATGTCGTAGTAGAGGGAGCCGAAGTCGGCACCCAGGCGACCGAAACCGCACACCACTTCGTCGGCGATCAGCAGGATGTCGTACTTGTCGAGCACCTTGCGGATCTCGGCCCAGTAGCCCTCGGGCGGCGGCACTATGCCACCGGTGCCCAGTACCGGCTCGCCGATCATGGCGGCGACGGTGTCCGGCCCTTCCGCCAGGATCATCTCTTCCAGCTTGGCGGCGCAGTACCTGGAGAACTCCAGCTCGCTCATGTTGTCGTCGGGGCGGCGGTAGTAGACCGGCGCTATGGTGTGCTTGATGCGCTCCAGCGGCAGGTCGAAGTGGGCATGGAACAGCGGCAGGCCGGTCATGGAGCCGGACGCGATGCTGGAGCCATGGTAGCCGCGATCCCGGGAGATCACCTTTTTCTTCTGGGGCAGGCCACGGGCGTTGTTGTAGTACCACACCAGCTTGAGCTGGGTTTCGTTGGCGTCGCTGCCGGACATGCCGTAGTACACCTTGCTCATGCCGGCGGGGGCCATCTTGATGATACGGTCGGACAGCTCGATCAGCGCCTCGTTGGTGTGGCCCACATAGGTGTGGTAGTAGGCCAGCTTCTTGGCCTGCTCGTAGATGGCCTCGGCCATTTCGGTGCGGCCGTAGCCGATGTTCACGCAGTACAGGCCGGCGAAGGCGTCAATCAGCTCCACGCCTTCGGAGTCCTGGATGCGGATGCCCTGGGCGCCGGTGATGATGCGGCCGCCCACTTCACCATGAGCGTACTGCTTCAGGTGGGTGGAGGCGTGGAACACGGTGTTGCGGTCGATTTCGAGCAGCTTTTTGGTATCTATGGTCATGGTGGTCGCTCCCTTGATAGCGTTCAATCCGGTATGGGTGTTCAGTCCTGGTCTCAGCTGCCGCTAACGGTCGGCATGGCACCCAGGCAGTAGTACTTGATCTGGCTGTATTCATCGAAGCCGTGACGGCTGCCTTCGCGGCCCAGGCCCGACTGCTTCACCCCGCCGAAGGGGATGGGGTGGCCGGTCATCTTCACCGAGTTGACCGACACCATGCCGAACTCCAGGCCGCGCATCAGCTGCCAGATATGGCGGATGTCGTGGCCGTACACATAGGCGGCCAGGCCGTATTCGGTGTCGTTGGCCAGGGGGATCAGCTCGTCGATGCTGTCGTAGGGCAGCACCCCGGCCACCGGGCAGAAGTTCTCCTCGCGGAATACCTTCATCTCCGGGGTCACGTCGGCCAGCAGGGTCGGCATGAAGAAGTTGGTGCCCGGCGCCTGGCGCTGGTCGCCGGCAATCAGCCGGGCGCCCTTGGCGAGGGCGTCATCGACGATGGCCTGGGCCTTGTCCACCGCCTGGCGGAAGATCAGCGGGCCCATGGTCACGCCCTCGTCGAAGCCGTTGCCCACCTGGATCTTGGCCATCTCGGCGGCGAAGGCGGCGAGGAAGTCTTCATACCTGGCGCGCGGCACGAAAATGCGGTTGGCGGCCAGGCAGTCCTGCCCGGCGGTCTGGAACTTGGCGTCCACCGCCGCCCTGGCGGCCGCGCTGATGTCCATGTCCGGCAGCACGATGAAGGGGGCGTTGCCGCCGAGCTCCATGGAGCACTTCTTGACGGTGGCCGCGGCCTGCTCCAGCAGCAGCTTGCCGACCCGGGTGGAGCCGGTGAAGGACAGCGCCTTGACCTTGTCGGAGCGGCACAGCACGTCGCACACCTCGGCGCCGTCACCGGTGATCACGTTGTAGACCCCGGCCGGGAAGCCGGCGCGCTCGGCCAGCTCGGCCAGCGCCAGGGCGGAGAAGGGGGTTTCGTTGGCCGGCTTGACCAGCACGGTGCAGCCGATGGCCAGGGCCGCCGCCGCCTTGCGGGTGATCATGGCGCTGGGGAAGTTCCAGGGCGTGATCAACGCCGCCACGCCGATGGGCTCGCGCAGGGTGGCCAGCTGGGCGTTGGGAATATGGCTGGGAATGGTCTCGCCGTAGGCGCGACGGGCCTCTTCCGCGAACCAGCGGATAAAGGAGGCGCCGTAGTCGATTTCGCCGCGGGCATCACTCAGGCTCTTGCCCTGCTCCAGCACCATCAGCACCGCCAGGTCTTCCTTGTTGTCGAGGATGAGATCGTGCCAGCGCATCAGGATGGCGGCGCGCTCGTCGGCCAGCAGTGCCCGCCAGGCCGGGAAGGCGCGTTCGGCGGCGTCGATGGCCTGGCTGACCTGCAGCGGCTGCAGCTGGGTGCAGTGACCGATGATGTCGTCGGTGGCCGGGTTGATCACGGCCAGATCGTCGTTGCCGTTGACCCATTTGCCGTTGACATAGGCCAGTTCGCGAACCAGCCGGGGATCCTTGAGATAGGGCATAATGGCTTCGGTGACCTTGCTGTCTGATACATGCTTGAGGGTAAGGCTCATAAACACCACCAATTCGTTGTTTGGGTACAGGTTGTTGCTATGAGGTCATTCTAGGAGCGATGGCGGGGAGATACTTTTTGTTGCCCCGGCGTTGGCGGGGCGATTTTTCTGATAACCGAGGTTAAAAAATTGTTTTTTTCTGGAGGGGGAGAGAAAGGTGGGGGATAACGGACTACTGTCCCAGCCCGGGCTGACGTAAACAGGCAACACCCATGTTAAAACAGGCGGACAAAGGGAACGGCTCCGCCGACCATGAAATGCCATGGATGGCATTTCGAGCCCACCTGGGGCGAGCTTGTCTCGCCGTGACGAGTTGCTTCAGCCTGACCGAACATCCAGTGAATGTTCGCAGCTGGCTGAAGCGGCGAGTGTCATCTACCGCGGCGTATCGGCGGAGCTGGCCCTTTGGCCGGCTTCCCGGGTTATAACAGACAGGTCGTCCACAAACTGGAGACTGTTGATCCCCGTCCTACTCCTTGTATTCCGCCGCGAATTCCAGCCTGGGCTGCTGCTGCTTGATGGTCTTGGTGACGATATAGGTGAAGTAGCGTTCTATGCCGAGCCCGGAGGTGAGCCAGCTGTCGATCAGCCGCTGGTACTGGTCGATGCCGTCGCACATCACCTTGAGGATATAGTCGACGCCGCCGCCGGTGGCGTAGCAGTCCACTACCTGGTCGCACTGCAGCATGGCCTGCTCGAAGCGGTTAAAGGCTTCGGCGCTGTGCTGCTTGAGGCTGACTTCCACCAGCACCGGCGAGCGCCTGAACAGCACTTCGGTGTTGATGCGGGCGCCGTAGCCCTGGATGATGCCGGCGTCCTCCAGCCGTTTGACCCGCTCCCAGCAGGGGCTGACCGAGAGGTTGATGGCCTCGGCCAGGCCGGATTTGGTGATGCGGCCCTGCTGGTGCAGGATTTGCAAAATTTTGATGTCGTAGCGATCCAGACGCATGGGGCTTCCTGCTTGTTGCTGTGCAATCTTGATGGCTTGAGTATACAAAAGGCCGCCGGTGGCAACCAGCAGCCCTTTTTGCTCAAGTACTTATCTTAAGTGATGTTCAGGCGTCGAGCTCGACCGCCAGCACCGCGAAGGTGTCGCCGATGTCGATCAGCGCCGGGTGGCGGCGGCCGGCGAGAATGCCGTCGCGTTTGGCCCGGTATTCCGCCGGCGGCTGGCCGGTGCGCTCCAGGCTGTGGATGCGTGCCACCAGATCGCCCGCCCTGACCCGGTCGCCCAGGGAAACACACAGCTCCAGCAGGCCCTGGTGCTCGCTCATCATGTAGCAGGAGCCGTCGGGCATGTCGAGCAGGCGCGGCGGGGTGTCGGGCAGGCGGTAGTCGCCCCGGGTGATACCGGCGAAGATCAGGAAGTTGTGCACCCCCCGGTCCGCCAGGGCGATGGTCTCGGGGCTGCTGGTGCCGCCGCCGCACAGTTCGGTGGTGACGAACACCTTGCCCTGGGATTCCACCGCCGTGTCGTAGAGGGAGGCGGTGTCCAGCTCGAACATCACCACCACGTTGGGGGCGCCGAACAGTTTGGCGCCCTCGATGCAGGCGGCCTCCTGGGCCGGATCCGGCAGCCGGTGGGCGGCGGAGAAGGGGATGAAGTCCAGGGTCTTGCCGCCGGAATGGATGTCCAGGGCGTAGTCGCACATCGGTACCAGGTAGCGGTTGAAGTAGTCGGCGATGCGCTCCGTCATGCTGCCCGCCGGGTTGCCCGGAAAGCTGCGGTTCATGTTGCCCTTGTCGATGGGCGAGGTGCGGCTGCCGTTGCGCACCGCCGGGTAGTTCATGGCCGGCACTATGATCACCCGGCCCCGTACCTGCTCGGGCTCCAGGCTGTTGGCCAGCTTGAACAGGGCGGTGATGCCCTCGTATTCGTCGCCGTGGTTGCCGCCGGTGAGCAGGGCGGTGGGGCCCTCGCCGTTTTTCACCACGGTGACCGGGATCATGATGCAGCCCCAGGCGGATTGATCGCTGGAGTAGGGCAGCTTGAGAAAACCGTGCTGCTTGCCGTCCCGCTCAAAGTCGACGGTGGGGGTAATGGTGGTTGCCTGCATTGTCTGGTTACCTCTTTACAAACAGCTTGCGGGGATAGTTGCACAGGGTTTCCACCCCGGTCTCGGTGATCACCATGCTCTCGGTGGTCTCTATGCCCCAGTCGTCCAGCCAGAGTCCCGGCATGAAGTGGAAGGTCATGCCCGGCTCCAGTATGGTCTGGTCGGTGTTGCGCAGGCTCATGGTGCGCTCGCCCCAGTCAGGCGGATAGCTCAGGCCGATGGGGTAGCCACAGCGGGCGCCTTCCCGGTTGAAGCCGTAGTCCGACAACACGGCGTTGAGGGCATCGGCGATGTCGGCGCAGCGGTTGCCGGGCTTGGCGGCGGCCAGGCCGGCTTCGAGGGCGGCGTTGAGCGCCTCTTCCCCGCGCAGGAAGTCATCGCTGGGCTGGCCCAGGTAGATGGTGCGCGACAGCGGGCAGTGGTAGCGGCGGTGGCAGCCGGCGATTTCGAAGAAGGTGCCTTCGTTGTTGTTGAAAGGGCGTTCGTCCCAGGTCAGGTGCGGGGCCGAGGCGTCCTTGCCCGAGGGCAGCATGGGCACTATGGCCGGGTAGTCGCCGAAATGACCTTCGTGACCTTCCATCGCCACCCGGTAGATCTCGGCCACCAGCCGGTTCTTGGGCAGGCCGGGCTCGATCATCTCGAAGGCGGCCTGGTGCATGTTCTCCACGATGCGGGCGGCGATGCGCATGTAGCGCAGTTCGGCCTCGGATTTCACCGCCCGGCACCAGTTGACCAGGGCGGTGGCGTCCACCAGCTGGGCTTCGGGCAGGTTTTCCTTCAGCGCCAGGTAGGCGGTGGGGCTGAAGTAGTAGTTGTCCATCTCGATGCCGATATTGCCCCGGGCCCAGTCGCGCGGCTTGAGGATCTGGTTGGCCAGGTACTCCATGGCGTGCAGGGGCGGGTTCATCACGTAGTAGTCAGGATACCAGGTGATGTTCTCCTCCTGCAGGTAGACGGTGCGTTTGGCACCGTTGGAGTCCATCTGCCGGCCGTACCAGATCGGCTCGCCGGCCGGCCCCACCACCGCCACCTGGGGGGTGTAGAAGGACCAGCCGTCGTAGCCGGTGAGCCAGGCGATGTTGGACGGATCGTGCACGATCAGGGTCTGGATTTCGTGCCGCTCCATGGCGGCGCGCACCTTGGCCAGCCGGGTCTGGTACTCCTCGAGGGAGAAGTTGGGTACATGGTTATGCATGAGAGCTATCTCTATGTCTGGCAATCGGGACCACCAATCCCTGCCGGCCCAGGGGGCAGACAGCGGCTTGATGGCGGTTTTTTTGGAGTTGGGTACTGCGGTTGTGCCGGCGATGCCGACACAACCGCTGCTCAGCGATCCAGCGGAAGCTGGCCTCGCGTTCGCTCACGCAGAAGGGAAGGGAATACCGTCGCCAAGGCTGGCAGAAGCAGGATGGGGTTCAGGCTGTGGTTATCCATGAGTGTTACCTCGTCGGGCCGGGGCCCATAGCGCCTAACTAATACAATTCGTCCCTGCAATCATGACAATCGGCCAAAAGACTGGATTGGTACCGCTTATTGTCCTAGTATGTTGCTTCGGGCGCTAGTACACATCAGTGCATTTATTTGTGTCAATGAATTTATTGAACTATGACAATTAATATTCAACCGTTATTGAAAACCGGAATGCCCAAATACCTGGCCATCGCCAAGGCGCTGGAAGAGGCTATCGCCCGTGGAGAGCTGCTGCCCGGCACCCGCCTGCCCACCCACAGGGTGCTGGCGGAACAACTGCAGGTGAGCGTGCAGACGGTGAGCAACGCCTATGCCTATGCGGAGAAGCACGGCTTGGTCACCGCCTGCGTGGGCAGCGGCACCTTCGTCAGCGACTACGGCGCCGGCAAGGAAACCGAGCTGATGCTGGTCGAGGACAAGGATACCGAGGGCCGGGCCATCGATCTGTCCATCGCCCATCCAGTCTGCACCAGCGAGTTGTCCCGGCTGTTCGGCGACACCCTGGTACGTATCGGCCAGGGCAATACCGACGCCCTGATCGGGGCCATGCGTCCGGTGCAGGGCCAGCGCGCCCATCTGGAGGCGGTCGCCCACTGGCTGGACAGCCAGAAACTGCCGGCGGAGCCGGAGCGGGTGCTGCTGTGCAACGGCGCCTCCCAGGGCCTGATGCTGGCCATGGGGGTGCTGCTGCAACCGGGAGATCTGGTGGCCTGCGAGGAGCTGGTGGATCACGGCCTGATCGCCCGCTCGCGCATGCTGGGCGTGCGCCTGTGCGGCCTGCCCACCGATCGGGAGGGCATCATTCCCGCCGCCCTGGAAGAGGCCTGCCGCAAGAAAAAAATCAAGGTGCTGTGCTGTACCCCCAGCATGAGCAACCCGGCCAGTTGCCATATGGGGCCGGAGCGGCGCGAGGCCATTGCCGAGATAGCGCGGCGCCATCACCTGATGGTGATCGAGGACGACGTCTACGGTGCCCTGGAGCCGGACCGGCTGCCGCCCTTGTCGAGCCTGTTGCCGGATCAGGCGTTCTACGTCACCGGCCTGACCAAGACGGTGGCGCCCGGCCTGCGCTGCGGCTTTCTGGTGGCCCCGCGCCACCTGATGCAGCACTGCGTGGCACGGCTGGCGGCCTCCAGCTGGATGGCTACCCCCCTGGTGTTCGAGGTGGCCAGCCGCTGGATCCAGGATGGCAGCCTGGCGCGGCAGATCGCCTTCCAGCAGCAGGAGTTCGCCGTCCGCCAGCGGCTGGCGCGGGAGATACTGTCGGGTTTCGAGTACGACTGCCACGAACACGGCATGCACCTGTGGCTGCGCCTGCCGGAAGGCTGGGGCGCCGATGAGCTGGTGAGTTCCGCCCTGCAGACCAATATCCTGATCACCGGCTACCAGCCCTTCGTGGTCGATCCGGAACGCCGGCTTGGCCGGGTCAGGCTCAGCCTGGGCAGTGAAAGCAGCCGCCAACGGGTGCGTCATGGCCTGCAGTTGCTGGCGGACATGCTCAACGCGCCGCCGCCGCCCACACATTTTCTGTTGTGAGGGGCGATTACAGAAGAAGTCGCAAGCTGGCCGGGCCCGACACGAAAAAAAACGACGGCAGGCTCCGGTTAGTATGAATGTTATAAAATTGTCACAAGGCAATGTCAGGACAAATTGAACGGAGGTCGTTCGAGAAGCTGTCTGTCAATGAAGTCGCTTTTTACATTTGTGTAACGTGGAACCAACCATCAGAAGGACTACTGATATGAGCAAGAAATCACCGGGTCTGACCACCAAGCTGTCCGTCGCCGCCCTGGCCCTGGCCTCACTGCAGGTAAGTGCCGCCACCTGGAAGTACGCGATCGAGGAAAGCCTGACCGAAGTACAGGGAGTGTACGCCACCAAGTTCAAGGAAGTGATCGAGGCCAACTCGGATCACAAGGTGCAGATCTACCCCTTCGGCACCCTGGGCGAGTCGGTGGACGTGATGGAGCAGGCCCAGGCCGGCATACTGCAGTTCGTGGACCAGTCCCCCGGCTTTACCGGCAGCCTGATCCCCGAGGCCCAGGTCTTCCTGATGCCTTATGTGATCCCGGAAAAGCAAAGTGAAATCAACTACTTCTTCAAGAACTCCAAGGTCATTACCGAACATTTCCCGGCCCTGTACGCCGACAAGGGGCTGGAGCTGCTGAGCATGTTCCCGGAAGGGCGGGTACACATCACCACCCAGGCGCCCTTCGAGAGCCCGGCCGAGCTGAACGGGGTCAAGATCCGGGTAATGACCTCGCCGCTGCTGGTGGAAACCTACAAGTCCTTCGGCGCCGTGCCCACCCCGCTGCCCTGGGGTGAAGTGTTCGGCGCCCTGCAGACCAAGATGATCCAGGGCCAGGAAAACCCCATGTTCTTCATCGAGTCCACCAAGATGTACGAGGTGACCGAGGTGATCACCGACATCGGCCACAACATCTTCACCACCGCGGTGATGGCCAACAAGGATTTCTATGACGGCCTGTCCGATGACGATCAGGCGCTGGTACAAAAAGCCATTGCCGAGGCCACCGACTACATCCTCGACTACCAGCAGGGGCTGGAGGACGAGTCCATCGCCAAGATCAAGGCAGCCAAGCCGCGCATCCAGTTCGTGTCGCTCGCCGAAGACAAGCGCGCCGCCTTCCGCGAGGCGTCCGCTCCGGTCAAGGCCAAGTTCGTGGAAATGACCGGCCAATCCGGCAAGGCGATCCTCGAGCAGATGGAAGCGGATCTGCAAGACGCCAAGGGCAAGTAAAAACCAGGGGGGGCACGGGGCAACCCGTGTCACCCCGTGCGCCAAGTCTCAAGGAGCTGCTGATGACTACCTCGTCTCCCGGCCTGATCAAATCGGGTTACCATCACTTTATCGGCATATTGAATAAGGTGGAGGGCGCTATTCTTATTGCCAGCGTCCTGTTGATGGCGACCAACAATATTGCGAACGTTATCGGTCGCGTCATTTTCAACCAGAGCCTGTTCTTCGCCGAGGAAGTGAACAGCATTCTGATTATCCTGGTGACCTTCGCGGGTACCAGCTTTGCGGCCCGGCATGGCAGCCATATCCGGATGACGGCCATCTTCGACGCCCTGCCCAAGAAGCTTCAGAAAGGCCTGATTGTCATCATTACCTTCGTGACCTCGGCCTGCATCTTTACCATCTGCTACTTCTCGGTGAAATACATCCTGTGGGTGGCCCCGCGCGGCCAGGTACTGCCCGCCCTGCAAATTCCGGTTTACACCATTTATCTGTGGGTGCCGATCAGCCTGTTTATTACCGGCTTCGAGTATTTTGTTGCCGGGATCAAGAACCTGTTCAACAGAGAGATTTTCCTGGCCAGTGAAGTGACCAGTGAAGAGTATGAAAACGTGGCGGAAATTTAGGGGCTGGACCAATGGATATGACCTCTTTGATGCTGATGGCCATGGTGGTGCTGCTGTTGATCGGCTTCCCCATGATGGTGCCCATGATGGTGGCTACCCTGATCGGCTTTTACGTACAGTTTAACGGCTTCGGCAATTCCCAGTTCATGATCCAGCAGATGTTCGCCGGTATCCGGCCGGCATCGCTGATCGCCGTGCCCATGTTTATCCTGGCCGCCGACATCATGACCAAGGGACGCTCGGCCACCAAGCTTATCGACATGGTGATGGCCTATATCGGCCACTACAAGGGCGGCCTGGCGGTGAGTACCGCCACCGCCTGCACCATGTTCGGCGCCGTGTCCGGCTCCACCCAGGCCACCGTGGTGGCGGTGGGCTCGCCGCTACACCCCAAGCTGATCCAGAATGGCTACAAGGACTCCTTCTCCCTGTCGCTGATCATCAGTTCCAGCGGCATCGCCCTGCTGATCCCGCCGAGCATCGGCATGATCATCTATGGCGGCATCGCCCAGACCTCGATTTCCGAGCTGTTTATCGCCGGCATCGTCCCCGGCCTGCTGATCCTGGTGCTGTTCTCCATCTATTCGGTGTTCTTTGCCATCAAGGAAGAAGTGCCGACCGTGCCCAAGGCCAGCCTGGCCGAACGGCTCAAGGCGACCCGGGATGCCATCTGGCCCCTGGGCTTCCCCGTCATAGTGGTGTTCGGCATCTACGGCGGCATCTTCAGCCCGACCGAAGCCGCCTCGATGTGCGTGCTCTATGCGCTGCTGCTGGAGGTGGTGATCTTCCGCGAGCTGAAGATCAGGGACGTGCTGGATATCGCCAAATCCACCGGGCTTATCACCGCCGTGGTGTTCATCCTGGTGGCGGCGGGCAGCGCCTTCTCCTGGGTGATCTCCTTCGCCCAGATCCCCCAGGCGATCATGGCCGGGCTGGGACTGAACGAGACCAACGAGATCGGCCTGCTGCTGGCGATTTCCATCGCCTTCTTCGTCGGCTGCATGTTCGTGGACTCCATCGTGGTCATCCTGATCATGGTGCCCATCTTCCTGCCCGAGATTAACCGTCTGGAGCTGGACAAGGTGCTGGTGGGGGTCATCATCACCCTGCAGGTGGCCATCGGCGCGGTCACGCCGCCCTTCGGCTGCAACATCTTCACCGCGGTGGCGGTGTTCCGCCGGCGCTACGTGGATGTGGTACGCGGATCCCTGCCCTTCGTGCTGATCCTGGTGCTGGTGGCGGGCCTGCTGATCCTGTTTCCGCAGATCGCCCTGTTCCTGCGCGATCTGGCCTTCGCCAAGTAAGCCCGTTCCGAATCCTGTTTAATCAAACCACCGGCAACCGCGGTTGCCGGTATACCCGGTTGCACCCGCAACCTCGTGCCTGGAGTGTCCGTCTGTGAAGTACCAACAGCCATTCAGCCTCGAAGAATATCAGGTCCGTCTGCACAAGACCCAGCAGAGCATGCTGGAGCAGGGCATCGACGTGCTGATCGTCAGCGAGCCTGCCAACCTCTACTACCTGACCGGCTACGACGCCTGGTCGTTCTACACCCCCCAGTACGCCCTGGTCAGCCAGGACTGGGACAGGCCCCTGTGCGTGGTGCGCGGCCAGGACGTGAACGGCGCCCGCCTGACCAGCTACCTGACCGACGACTTCATCCTCGGCTATTCGGATCACTACATCCAGAACCCGGCCGCCCATTGCATGGAGTTCGTCGCCCAGTTGCTTACCGAACGCGGCAAGGGCAGCGCCCGGGTAGGCTATGAGGGCGACAGCTTCTTCTTCAGCGGCCGCAGCCTCAACCAGCTGCAGTACCACCTGCCCAACGCCACCCTGGTGGATGCCGACGCCCTGGTCAACTGGGTGCGCAGCGTCAAGTCCGAGGCGGAGATCGGCTACATGCGCCAGGCCGCCCGCCTGACCGAACTGACCATGACCAAGGCCATCGACAGGATCAAGCCCGGGGTCCGGCTGGCGGACGTGGCCGCCGAGGTCTATGCCACCTCGGTGGCGGGGCTGGAAGAATACGCCGGCGAATACGCCGCCATCGCCCCGCTGATCCCGGCCGGGGTGGGCACCTCCTGCCCCCACGTGATGTGGCGGGACGAGGTCTACCAGCAGGGCGACTGCTCTACCCTGGAGATCTCCGGGGTCAAGGCCCGCTACCACGCGCCCCAGAGCCGTACCGTCTTCCTCGGCAAGCCCAACCCCAAGGCCTACGACACCGTGCAGATCGTGCTCGAGGGTATAGAGGCGGTGCTCAACACCGCCAGGGAAGGGGTCTATGCCCACGAGGTGCACGCCGCCTGGGATGCGGTGATCTCCAAACACGGCATCGTCAAGGACTCCCGCTGCGGCTACAGCATCGGTATCGGTTACCCGCCCGACTGGGGCGAGCGCACCATCAGCTTCCGGCCCATCGATAACACCCTGCTGACCGAGAACGTCACCATGCATTTCATGCCCGGGGTCTGGTTCGATGACTGGGGCGTGGCCATCACCGAGTCGATCCGCATCACCAAGACCGGGGTGGAATGCCTGTGCAACACCCCGCGGGCGCTCTTTATCATCGACTGACCGCACGGCGCCGGCCCCGGCCGGCGCCCACTGGAGGATTCATGACCCAAGCTCCCATGTTTGCCAGCGACAACGCCTCCGGGGTGCACCCCGCCATCATGGCGGCGCTGGCCGACGCCAACCGGGGCCATGCCCTGGGCTACGGCGCCGACGAACTGACCGCCCGCGCCAACCGGGCCTTCAAGCAGCTGTTCGGCGATCAGGCCGAAAGCTTCCTGGTGTACAACGGCACCGGCGCCAACGTCATCGCCCTCAAGGGGCTGGTGCGCTCTTTCGAGGCGGTGTTCTGCTCCGCCGAGTCCCACCTGTGGGTCGACGAGGCCGGCGCCCCCGAACAGTTCCTCGGCGCCAAGCTGATCACCCTGCCGGCGCACAACGGCAAAATCCGCATCGACGACATGCGCCCGCGCCTGGGCGACATCGGCTTCCAGCACCGCAGCCAGCCCAGGGTGATTTCCCTCGCCCAGTGCACCGAGCGCGGTTCCGTCTACCGCCCGGACGAACTCGGGGCCTTCTGCGACTTCGCCCGGGCCCACGGCTTCTACGTGCATATCGACGGCGCCCGCATCCACAACGCGGTGGCGGCGCTGGGCGGCGACTGCAAACGGCTCTTTACCGAGCTGGGAGTGGACGTGGTGTCCTTCGGCGGCACCAAGAACGGCCTGATGATGGGCGAGGCGGTGGTGGTGCTCAACCCGGCCCTGCAGGCCCAGTACCCGGTGATCCGCAAGCACGGCATGCACCTGGCCTCCAAGATGCGTTTCCTCGCCGCCCAGTTCCTGGCCTATTTCGAGGACGATCTCTGGCTGCACAACGCCGCCCAGGCCAACGCCATGGCGGCCTACCTGGCCGAGCGGCTCAAGGCCGTGCCCCAGGCCCGGCTGGTGGCGCCGGTAGAGACCAACATGCTGTTCGTGGAACTGCCCAACGACTGGCTGGCGCCGCTGCAGCAGCAGGCCTACTTCCACGTCTGGCGGGCCGACAGCAGTCCCGGCCGCTCCGAGGCACGGCTGGTGATGTCGTTCGATATCGAGCGCGCCCATGTCGACGCCTTTGTGGCGCGGATGGGACAACTGGCCGCACAGGAACAGTAAACCGCAGGCATCGGCCCGAGCGGGAACCCAGAACAACCAAGGAGAGACAACGATGGCGATGGTACGACTGAACAACCCCTTCACCGGCGAAACCGTCTTCGAACAGGACTCGGCCAGCTTCGGCGCGGTGGCGGAAAAACTGGCCCTGGCCCGGGCCGCCTACCGGCGCTGGTCGCGGGTACCGGCGCCGGAGCGGGCACGCCGGGTGCGCGCCGCCCTGGAGGTATTCCGGGCGGCAGAGGACGAGATCAGCACCGCCATCGCCCGGGAGATGGGCAAGCCGAAGACGGCGGCGGCCGAAGAGCTGCGCTACATGATCGAGCGGGCGGAATACCTGTGCCGCTTCGCCGAGGACGGGGCGCTGGCGGATCTGGATCTCTCGGCCTATCACGATGCCGACTTCCAGGGCCGCATCCGCTACCGGGGCAAGGGCATCGTCTATATCATCAGCCCCTGGAACTACCCGCTGTTCACCGCCATCAACGGCGTGGTCTGTGCCCTGCTGAGCGGCAGCGCCGTGCTGCTCAAGCACACCACCACCCCCTCGGTGGGGCGCCTGTTCGAACGGGCCTTCCACACCCTGGGCGATCAGGCGGATCTGCTGTTCAACATCACCGTCGACTATGAGGTGTCCGCCGAGATCATCGAGCGGGGTGACATCGACCAGGTGGTGTTCACCGGCTCGGTGCAGGGCGGGCGGGTGATCCAGCAGAGCATCGCCCGGCGGGCGCTCAACGATCAGCTGGATTCCCCCTTTATCGAGGCCGCGCTGGAGCTCGGCAGCAACGACGCCTGCTACATCGCCGAGGACGCCGATCTGGAGCAGGCCCTGCTGTGGGCGGTGAAGATCGGCCGGCTGCACAATGCCGGTCAGTCCTGCTGTGCGGTCAAGCGGCTCTACGTGCACGAGTCCCTGTACGACGCCGTGGTGGAAGGCGCCAGGGCCATCATGGCCGCCGAAGTCAATGGCGACCCGTTGCGGCCAGAGACCACCCTGGGCCCCCTGTTCGGCGGCAGGGCGGCCATCGACGGCCTGCTGGAACTGGTGGCGGATGCCACCGCCAGGGGGGCGACCCTGGTGGCCGGCGGGGCGCGAGAGACCCTGGCGGGCTGCGACTTCATCCAGCCGACCCTGGTGGCCGGGGTGGATCACGGCATGCGCATCATGAAGGAGGAAACCTTCGGGCCCGTACTGCCGGTGATGAAGGTACGCAGCGACGAAGAGGCCTTCGGCCTGGTCGCCGACACCCGCTACGGGTTGACCGCGTCCATCTTCACCCGTTCGCGCGCCCGGGCCAATGCCTTTATCGAGGCGCTCGATTTCGGCACCCTCTACGTGAACCGCTGCAACTTCGTCGACGCCCGCCTGGGCTGGATCGGCCACCGCCACTCCGGCAACGGCTCCCTGGCGCTGTCGCCGGAAGGGCTGCGCGCCTTCAGCAGAAAGAACTCGCTCAACATCAACGGCGCCGCCCTGGAGGACTGAACATGGCCTATTACGATCGGCTGGACGAGCACGGCCTGGCGGTGCTCGACTATGTGCGCGCCCGGCGGCACGACTTTCATCGCCATCCGGAGCTGTCCTGGTGCGAGTTCCGGACCACGGCGGTGCTGTGCCGGGAACTGGCGCAGATGGGCTTCAGCGTCCGCTGGGGACGGCCGCTGTGGGGTGAACTCAGGCCCCACAACCTGCCGCCCCGGGAACAGCTGGACGCGGCCTTCGCCGCCGCCCGGGCCGAGCTGGGGGAGGGGGATCCCTACCTGGCGGAGATGGCGGGCGGCTTCACCGGCCTGGTGGCCGAACTCGACTGCGGCGGTGGGCCCCACCAGGCCTTCCGCTTCGATATTGACGCCCTGCCGGTGCAGGAGAGCGGTGGCTGCGACCACTCGCCCTGCGGGGCCGGCTTCGCCTCCGTGGTGGACGGCCGGATGCACGCCTGCGGCCACGACGGCCACATGGCGGTCGGCCTGGGCCTGGCCCGGCTGCTGGCCGAGCACAAGGCGGCGCTGAAGGGGCGCTTCACCCTGCTGTTCCAGCCGGCGGAGGAAGTGGCCGGGGGCGGGGTGCACTTTGCCCGCCTGCCCCAGCTGCAGGGGGCGGACCGGCTCTATTCGGTGCATGTGGGCATCGTCGACCGGCCGGTGCTGGTGTGCGACGCCACCTGGATTGCCGGCAGCGTGTTCGAGGTGGTGTTCCGCGGCCGGCCCGCCCATGCGGGCAACAACCCCCACTACGGCCGCAACGCCCTGCTGGCCGCCTGTCAGGCGGTGACCGCCCTGTACGGCATCGCCCGCCACGGCGGCGGCGCCTCGCGAGTCAACGTGGGCGCCATGCATGCGGACAACCCCAACAACATCATCTGCGACGAGGCGCGACTGCGCTTCGAGGTGCGCGGCGCCGACAACGGCATCCGCGACTACATGGCACAGCGGGCCCGGCAGGTGATCGAGGGGGCGGCGGCGATGCAGGAGGTGACGGTAGAGATAACCCCGCTCACCCGCTTCGAGAACCATCCCAACCACCCGGCGCTGGCGGCCTGGATCAAGGAACAGGCGCTGGCCTTCGGCCTCGGGGCCGGGGACATTCAGGACAGCTACCAGGTGCCGGCCAGCGAGGACGCCACCTTTATGACCCGGGCGGTGAACGAGGGCGGCGGCCAGGCCTGCCACCTGCTGTTCGGTTGCCCGGTGGTGGGCGGGCACCACAACAGCCGTTTCGACATTCCCGATCCCCTGCTGGCCTGGGGCAGCAGCTTCTATTTTCACCTGGCACGGCAGGCGCTGGCTTGCTGGGGTTCCGACCAGTTTAAAGTCTAACCAGATGGGGATTGTCTGCTGCAATCGAGAAAAGAGGCAATCCCTGCTGCCTCTTTCAGCCCCCGATGTCGCCTGATGGTGGTGCCGGCAGGCGGCACCGGGGCGTCAGGGAGGATAAAGTGCACTGCTGCGCCGGCCGATCGCCGGCATTTTTATGGGTGCCACCCGGGTATTAAACTTTTTTGTAAATGATCAAATGTTGTGAGTGAGGTCACGCAACCGCCGCCCGCCCGGACGCCAGGGTTGCCGAGCTGTTTTTTAAATGTAAAATCCCGCCGACTTGCCAACTGGCTGGTCAACTTATCTATAAAAACAACTAATAACAGATAATCTGTTCAGGTCTTGCTGAGGAATACATATGAAAGGTTCTCTCTCTGCCCGCATCTTCACCGGCCTCTTCGCCGGCCTGATCATCGGCAGCATGATTCAGTATCTCTTTACCGGCGTCGCCTTCCTGAATGACGGGGTGGTCGGCCTGGCCGAGGGGGTGGGCGGCATGTTCGTGTCGCTGATCAAGCTGATGGTGGTGCCCCTGGTCTATATCTCCATCGTCACCGGCATCTGCGAGCTGCGCGACATCAACAGTTTCGGCCGCCTGGGCAGCAAGACCTTCGGGCTTTATATTGTCAACACCATCCTGTCCATCGCCGCCGCCATCCTGGTCGGGGTGATCTTCCAGCCCGGCCTGGGCGCCAGTCTGCCCCACGGTGCCTCCGACGCCGTCGAGCTGGCCACCACCGAAACGCCCAATATCGGCGCCATGCTGGTGGGCATAGTGCCCAGCAACCCGGTGCAGGCCTTCGCCTCCGGCGACATGCTGCAGATCATCTTCATGGCCATTCTCACCGGCCTGGCCATCCAGGGGCTGGGGACCACGGCGGCCCCTGCCGTCCGTGCCTTCCGCATGGCCAACGAGGTGATGATGAAGCTGGTGGGCCTGGTGATGACCCTGGCTCCCTACGGCGTGTTCGCGCTGATGATAAGCCTGGGCGCCACCCTGGAGGCGGACACCCTGATGTCGGTGGCCGGCTACGTGGCCCTGGTGGTAGTGGTGCTCGGTTTCTGGATACTGGTGGCCTATCCGCTGGCGGTATGGCTGACCACCGGTATCCGGCCCGGCGCGTTCCGCAAGGCCACCCGGGAGCAGCTGCTGTTCTCCCTGTCCACCGCCAGCTCCAACGCCACCATACCGGTGACCATGCGCACCCTGACCGAGAAGCTGGGGGTATCCCGTGCCATCGCCGGGTTTGGGGTGCCGCTCGGCGCCACCATCAACATGTCCGGCTCCGCCATCTACATCACCCTGGCCGCCATCTTCGCCGCCAATATTTCCGGTACCCCCATTCCCGCCGGTGATCTGCTGACCGTGGGCGTGACCGTGCTGCTGATGTCCGTGGGTGTGGGCGGCGTGCCCGGCGGTGCCGTGGTGATGGCCGGGGTACTGCTGCACCAGATGGGGCTGCCGATCGAGGCCATGGCCATCATCATGGCGGTGGATCGCATCAACGACATGTTCTGCACCGCCTCCAACGTGGTGGGCGACACCGCGGTCAACACCATAGTGGCCAGGATGGAAGGCAACCCGGACAGCCTGGAAGAGGCGGCCGGGCTGGCCCCGGCGCAGGAACCAAAATAAAGGGTAAAGAAAAAACCGCCGGCCGGCGGTTTTTTTATCCCTGGCCGGTCGCCGGCGCCCGCATGGTGGGGGGAATGGGAAAAACGCGGTCGTAGGCCAGGTTGTAGAGATAGGCATACACCAGGTAGAAGCTGGCCATGGCGATGTCCATCACGAACGCTTCCCACAGGGTGATGCCCAGGTGCCAGGCGATCATCGGCATGAACAGCAGCAGCAGGCCGCCCTCGAACAGCAGGGCATGAGCGATCCGGATCGGCGTGGTCTTGCGCACATCTCCCCTCAGCCTGAGCAGGGCATGGTCGAACAGCAGGTTGTACACATAGTTCCAGAGGGTGGCGATAATGGAGCCGACCAGCGCCATCAGTCCCATGTCGAACAGCTGGTAGCCGAACACCAGGCTGGCCAGGGGGGCGAAGATCAGCAGGCCGATGAGTTCGAATCCCAGGGCGTGGCGAACCCTGTCTTTGGTGGTGCGCATCATGTCTCCTCCGCAATAAGAAGTGCTTTGATGGCGATTCTATCTGCTAATATCGAGAGTAAAAGTTAGCTTGTATCGGATTTGAAGATAGATGAGCTTTTCCCTGGAACAATTGCAGGCCTTCGTGGCCACGGTGGAGACCGGCTCCTTCTCCGCCGCCGCCCGTCGCCTGGGCAAGGCCCAGTCGGTGGTGAGCACCGCCGTCGCCAACCTGGAGATCGATCTCGACAACCCGCTGTTCAGCCGTGACGGCCGCTATCCCCGGCTGACCCCGGCCGGGGAGCGGCTGCTGGCGGAGGCGCGGGTGATCCTGGAGCGCTGCGAGCATTTTCGCGGCCTGGCCAGGAGCCTGGGGGAGGGGGTGGAAAGCCGGCTGGTGCTGGCAGTGGACGAACTCTATCCTTCCGAGCAACTGGGACGGCTGATGGACGAGTTCGCCCGCCGCTTCCCCAGCGTGGAGCTGGAGCTGCTGTTCCCGCTGATGGAGGACGTCAGCCGCATGGTGCTGGAGGAGCGGGTCGATCTCGGCATCATGTGGCGCCAGGAGATACTGCCTTCCTCGCTCAACTTCCATGCCCTCGGCTGGGTGCCGATGAAGATCGTCTGTGCGCCTTGCCATGCCCTGGCCGGCCAGCGGGTGGACTGGGAGGAACTCAAGCGTCACCGCCAGCTGATGGTGGCGACCCGCAACGACAGCGAGGAGAAGGTGCGATTACGGGTGGCCTCGGAGGTGTGGTGGGTGGAGAGCCACTGGGTCATCGTCGAGCTGGTGCAGCGCAACCTGGGCTGGGCCTATGTGCCCGAACACATCGTCGCCCGGGCCCTGGGCGAGGGGCTGCTGGTGTCGCCCCGGCTGGCGTTCGACGAGACCGACTGGCAGGTGGCGCTGGAGCTGATCTGGCACAAGCAGAGGCCCCTCGGCAAGGCCGCGTCCTGGCTGAAAAACGCGGCCATCAGCGGCGCTCAGTCCACCAGATCGTAGGGCAGGGGCTGCAGATGCAGGCGGCTGTCCGGCTGATCTTTGAGCCGGAGCACGGCGTCCGCCTCCAGATCCTTGTTGAGCACGGCGGTCAGCAGGCAGTCCTCGCCCCGCTGCCAGTGGCTCAGCACGGTGCCGGCCCGGCGCCAGTTGTCGCCCAGTTGCAGTTCCAGATCCTGATTGACCTCAATCTTGCCGGACGCCTTGCCGCCCAGCACGAACATGGCCTTCTTGTTGGCGCCCCGGTACTTGGCCCGGGCCACGGTTTCCTGGCCCATGTAGCAGCCCTTGTTGAAGCTGATGCCGCCGAGGGCCTGCAGGTTGAGCATCTGCGGGATATATTCGCCCTGGTGTTCGGCGCTCATGTCGGGCAGCCCGGCCTGGATCATCAGGCCCAGCCATTCCTGCTCGTCGCCTCGCGGCAATTCGGGCAGCTCGGCGTCCAGCGGCAACAGCAGCAGGGCATGTTCGGCCGCCACCGGTATGACGATGCCGCCCTGCCACAGGTTGCCGTCACCCACATGGTTGTTGAGCCAGTGGGACAGGCCCTCGCCGGCCAGGCCGAATACCTGCCAGCGATCGCTGGCGTCCTCGACCTCCACCCTGGAGAATACCGCGAACTTTTTCAGCTCGGGCAACTGGCGTTCCAGCAGCGAGCGGTTGTACACCAGCAGCAGCCGCTCGCCCAGGTTGGCCAGCCAGAAGGGCGCCCACAGCTTGCCCTTGCTGTCGCAGTGGCCGCCGGGACAGGCGTCGCCGGCCTCGAGGGCGGCCACGTCGCAGGTGACCTGGCCCTGCAGGTATTTGGTTCTGTCGTCGCCGGTCAGGCTGAGCACGGCCCTGTCGCTCAGGGGATAAAGTACGGGGGAAGTGGCGATAGTCAACACGGGTACATCCTCTGTTGTCTATAAAGAAGTGTGACCCTCATGGTAAAGATGGCCAACATATTTGTCAGTACTCATTCGACCTTATAACATGGGCTTTGTTTTATTTTTCTGGAAGCCACCATGCTCAATACCTCCGATAAACCCCGCCTGATCTGGGCCTGCCGCCGCGGCATGCTGGAGCTGGATGTGATCCTGGCCCCCTTTGTCGAGCACGAGTACGACGCCCTGGACGAGGCCCGCAAGGCGGTGTTCCGGCGCCTGCTGGAATGCGACGATCCGGATCTGTTCGCCTGGTTCATGGGCCACGACCGCTCCAAGGACGCCGAGTTGCAGGCCATGGTGGGCTATATCCTTGAACGCAACCAGGTTCGCAATCAGCGCTGAGCCGTCGCTGCTGCACCGCTGTTACCTGATGGCGGCGGCAAGCACGCTCTGGCTGCCCGCCTCGCTCTGGCTGGCGGCGGACCGGCTGCCCTGGTTCCTGCCCGGCTGGCTGCTGGCACTGTGGTGGCTGGGACGCAGGGGGGGCGCCTACCGGCTGGAGGGGGAGTTCAACCAGGGGGTGCTCCGCCTCAATGGACGCAGCGGGGTTTTGTCCCGCCACAGCCGGGCCGGGCCCGGCTTTTTGCTGCTGGTGCTGGAAGGCGACCCCTGGCCGCCGTTCTGGCTGTTCCAGGACGCGGTGCCGGACGAGGTGTTCCGGCGCCTGTCCCGGCTGGTGCTGAGCGGCGGTTAGCCGGCCGGATAGTTGGCCGGCGTCAGTATGGTGGGCTTGGGATTGGCCAGCTGCTCCGGGTAGTCCAGGGTGAAGTGCAGGCCGCGGGACTCCTTGCGTTCCATGGCCGAGAGCACGATAAGCTCCGCCACCTGCACCAGGTTGCGCAGCTCCAGCAGGTTGTTGCTGACCCGGAAGTTGGCGTAGTACTCCTGGATCTCCTGTTTGAGCAGATCGATGCGCCGCTTGGCCCGTTCCAGCCGCTTGTCGGATCGCACTATGCCCACGTAGTCCCACATGAACAGCCGCAGTTCGTGCCAGTTGTGGTGGATCACCACTTCTTCATCCGAGTTGGTCACCTTGCTCTCGTCCCACAGGGGCAGCATGGGCGGCTCCGGGGTGTCCGCCAGCTTGGCCAGCATATCTTCGCCTGCGGCGCGGGCGAACACGATGCACTCCAGCAGCGAGTTGGACGCCATGCGGTTGGCGCCGTGCAGGCCGGTGTAGGACACTTCGCCGATGGCGTAGAGGCCTTCGATGTCGGTACGGCCCTGCCGGTCGACCATGACGCCGCCGCAGGTGTAGTGGGCGGCGGGCACCACCGGCATGGGTTCTTTGGTGATGTCGATGCCCACCTTGAGACAGCGCTCATGGATGGTGGGGAAGTGCTTGACGATAAAGTCGGCCGGCTGGTGGCTGATGTCCAGGTACATGCAGTCGGCGCCCAGGCGCTTCATCTCGTGGTCGATGGCGCGGGCGACGATGTCCCTCGGCGCCAGCTCGGCCCGTTCGTCGTAATCGGGCATAAAGCGGCTGCCGTCGGGGCGCTTGAGCAGGGCGCCTTCGCCGCGTAGGGCCTCGCTCAGCAGGAAGTTGTTATCGGCCGGGTGATAGAGGCTGGTGGGATGGAACTGGTTGAACTCCATGTTGGCCACCCGGCAACCGGCGCGCCAGGCCATGGCGATGCCATCGCCGGAGCTGACGTCCGGGTTGGAGGTATACTGGTAGACCTTGGAAGCGCCGCCGGTGGCCATGGCGATGAATTTGGCGCGCACCGTTTCCACCCGCTCCTTGTTGCGGTTCCAGACATAGGCGCCGAGCACCCGGTTGCCGGGCAGGCCCAGCTTGGCGGTGGTGATCAGATCCAGGGCGTTGACCCGCTCCAGGATGTGGATGTTGGGGTGGCGCTGCACCTGCTCGGTGAGCGTCATCTGCACCGCCCGGCCGGTGGCGTCGGCGGCGTGGAAGATGCGCCTGTGGCTGTGGCCGCCTTCCCGGGTCAGGTGATAGGAGGGCTCGCCCTCGGCCGACTCCTCGGTGTCGAAGGGGACGCCCTGGCCGATCAGCCACTGGATGGCGCCGGGTGCCTGGCGGGCGGTGAATTCCACCACTTCCTCGTCGCACAGGCCGGCACCGGCGATCAGGGTGTCGGTGACATGGGATTCGATGCTGTCGGTTTCGTCGAACACGGCGGCGATGCCGCCCTGGGCGTAGAGGGTCGCCCCTTCGGCAAGCGGGCCTTTGCTGAGCACGTGCACCCTGGCATGGTCGGCCAGTTTCAGCGCCAGGGACAGGCCGGCGGCACCGCTGCCGATGATGAGGACGTCGCAGAGGTATTCAACAGGATCCTTCATAAAGTATCATTGGCCCGGAATGGAGAATATTTCTATGTTATCCCAAGCTGAGCACAGGCGCAGCCGGAATCATCTTTCTCAAATGAGTTCAGAACTTTTCCCCGCACCCAGAGTCTACTAAGGTGCGCTTATCACGGGCCGGTGGCAAGGCACTGGAATAATCGGAGGTTACGCGGCTCGCATGAGCGATCATTTAACGGACCAGCAGTTGGTTGAACGGGTCCAGCGTGGCGATAAGAACGCGTACAGTCTGCTGGTAAGAAAATATCAACATAAAGTGGCGAACCTGGTGTCCCGATACGTGTCTAACCCCGGCGATGTGCCGGACGTGACCCAGGAGGCCTTTATCAAGGCTTACCGGGCCCTGCCCGGATTCAGGGGAGAAAGCGCGTTTTTTACCTGGCTGTACCGGATAGCGGTGAACACCGCCAAGAACTATCTGGTCTCCCAGCGGCGGCGGCCTCCGGGCTCCGATGTTGAAATTGACGATGCGGAATATTACGACGGTGGCGAGGCGCTGAAAGAGCTGTCGTCACCGGAAAACCTCATGTTGTCGGACGAGATCAAGCGGGCGGTATTCGAGACCATTGATGCGCTTCCGGAGGATCTTAAAACGGCGATTACCTTGCGAGAGCTGGAAGGGATGAGCTATGAAGAAATTGCCAGCGTGATGGACTGTCCTGTGGGCACGGTCCGCTCCCGGATCTTCCGGGCACGGGAGGCAATCGACAAGCGGGTCCAGCCTTTACTTCAGGGTTGAACGGGGAACAAGTCTTATGGCGAACAAAGAGCACATCTCGGCACTGGTGGACGGAGAAATCCAGGACAAGGTGCTGTTGGAACGACTGGGGCGCGATCATGAGCTGTCCGACACCTTCGGTCGTTATCATCTTTATGGCGATGCCATGCGCAACGAATTGCCGGCGCACCTGCACCTCGATCTGTGCGACAAGATCAGCGCGGCCCTGGAGCAGGAGCCGGCCATGGTGGCGGCGCCGGCCCCCAAGGTGGCCGGGGAGGAACCGCGCCAGGCCAGGGTGCTGCGGCCCCTGTTCGGGCGGCTGGCGCCCATGGGACGCCAACTCGGCCAGTTTGCGGTGGCGGCCTCGGTGTCGGCGGCGGTGATCTTCGGGGTGCAGCAATACAGCCAGAACGATCCCCAGGCGCCGGTGCTCAATACCGTGCCCCTGAGCGGCGGCGCCGCGCCGGTCAGCCTCAACTATCAGGCGGACGGACGGGAGTCCCTGAACGAGCAGGCCCTGCTCGAACAGCAACGCAGGATCCATGCCCTGCTGATGGATCATGAGCTGCAGCAACGGCTGCGCCAGAACTGAAGGTAACCCGATTTGATCATGAGTGGACTGCGTGCCGTTGTCCTGGCGCTGGCCTGGACCTTGTCCTCTTCTGTCATGGCCGAGACGGGGCCGGCCGAAACCCTGTTGCAACAGATGCAGCAGGCCTACCGTCAGCTCAATTTCGAACTGACCCTGGTTGAATCCAGCCAGGGGCAGCTCGAGCCCAAGCGCCTCACCCGCGGCCACCTCAACGGCCAGGTGATCACCCATCTTACCCACCTCAACGGCCGGCCGCGGGAATACGTGCAGCGGGACGACGAGGTGAGCTTCCTCGACGCCAGCCACGACGGTTATACCCTCAAGCGTTCGCGCCTGCCCGGTCTGTTCAACCGGCTGCAACTGATGCCGCTGACAGAACTGCTGGCGCACTACGATGCGGTGATCGCCGGGCGCAGCCGGGTGCTGGGCCGGGTGGCCCAGGTGGTGCGGCTGGTGCCCAGGGCGGATCACTACTACGGCTATGTGCTCTGGCTGGATCAGGAATCCGGCCTGCTGCTCAAGCTGGATACCCTGGACAAGGACGCGGGCCTGGTGGAGCAGAGCATGGGGGTGGCGCTGCGCATCAGCGAAGAGCCGGCCACCTTTCTGCGCGAGCTGAAAGCCGCCAGCCTGCCCCCGGCCATGTCCCTGGCCGAAGTCTACCCGGCACCCCAGCAGCCGCTGCCCTGGCAGACCGGCTGGTTGCCCCGGGGCTTCGAGGTGAAATCCCAGGACAAGCACAAGCTGCCGGTGACCGAACAGCCGGTGGACTACCTGATGGCCTCCAACGGCGTGGTGGATATCTCCGTCTACGTGGCCCAGGCCGCCGCCGGTACCGAACCCCAGCAACAGCTGGTGCGCCAGGGTGCCACTCACCTGGTCAGCCTGGTCAGTCCGGCGCGGGTGGAGATCACCGTGGTCGGGGACATTCCCGCCGAAACCGCCCGCCGAATCGCCGAGTCGATCCAGCCCAGGGCCGTCAAGCCATGATCGAGGAGGTGGCCACCGTGGTGGCGGTGGGCGAGGGCGGCGTCGAGGTCGCCTGTTTCAGCCAGTCCGCCTGCGGCCAATGCCGGCAAAGCAGCCAGTGCGGCACCGGCCTGGTGTCCAGGGCCCTGCCGGGGCGCGAGCACCGTTTCTTTATCGCCACCACCCAGGAATTCGAGGTGGGGGAGCAGGTGCGCATCGGCATTCCCGAGCACAGCCTGATCACCAGCGCCCTGTTGCTGTATCTGCTGCCGCTGCTGCTGCTGCTGGGCGGCGCCCTGCTGGCCAGCCTGGGGTTGGACATGGGCGATGGCGGTACCCTGCTGGGCGCCGCCGCAGGCGGCGGCATCGGCTTCTGGCTGGCATCCCGCCTGTCCCGCCGAGCGGGCCGCCCCCTGTCCGAGCCGGTGATCCTGGGCGCCCTGATCCCGACCACCAGGATCGACTAAGGATTGGCCACGGTCCCGCGAATCCAGTAGAATCTCGCCCTTGACTCTCGCTTTTCAGAATACGGACTCCTTATTGCATCATGAAGCATATTCGTAACTTCTCCGTTATCGCTCACATCGACCACGGCAAGTCCACCCTGTCCGACCGCCTGATCCAGGTCTGCGGCGGCCTGTCCGACCGGGAAATGCAGGAGCAGGTGCTCGACTCCATGGACCTGGAGCGGGAGCGCGGCATTACCATCAAAGCCCAGAGTGTGACCCTGAACTACCAGGCCAAAGACGGCAACCAGTACCAGCTCAACTTTATCGATACCCCGGGACACGTGGACTTTTCCTATGAGGTCTCCCGTTCCCTCGCCGCCTGCGAAGGGGCGCTGCTGGTGGTGGACGCGGGCCAGGGGGTTGAGGCACAGACTCTGGCCAACTGCTACACCGCCCTGGACATGGATCTGGAAGTGGTGCCGGTACTGAACAAGATAGACCTGCCCCAGGCCGAGCCGGAGCGGGTGGCCCAGGAGATCGAGGACATCGTCGGCATCGACGCCATCGACGCGGTGCGCTGCTCGGCCAAGACCGGCCTGGGCGTGGACGAGGTGCTGGAAACCATAGTGAAGAAGATACCGGCGCCCGAGGGGGATCCGCAGGCGCCGCTGCAGGCGCTGATCATCGACTCCTGGTTCGACTCCTACCTGGGCGTGGTGTCGTTGGTGCGGATCAAGAACGGCAGCCTGAAAAAGGGCGACAAGATCAAGGTGATGAGCACCGGCCAGGTGTGGGGCGTGGATCGCATCGGCATCTTCACTCCCAAGCAGAAGGACACCGACGGCCTCAATTGCGGCGAGGTCGGCTGGGTGGTGTGCGGCATCAAGGAGATCCACGGCGCGCCGGTGGGCGATACCCTGACCCTGGCCAAGCATGGCGCCGACAAGCCGCTGCCCGGCTTCAAGAAGGTCAAGCCCCAGGTGTATGCCGGCCTCTTCCCCATCTCCAGCGACGATTACGAGGCCTTCCGTGACGCCCTCGACAAGCTGTCCCTGAACGACGCCTCCCTGTTCTACGAGCCGGAAACCTCCAATGCCCTGGGCTTCGGCTTCCGCTGCGGCTTCCTCGGTATGCTGCACATGGAGATCATCCAGGAACGGCTGGAACGGGAGTACGATCTGGACCTGATCACCACGGCGCCGACCGTGGTCTACGAGGTGGTCAAGACCGACGGCGAAACCGTCTATATCGACAGCCCCTCCCAGTTGCCGGCGGTGAACAACATCGAGGAAATCCACGAGCCCATCGCCGAATGCCACATACTGGTACCCCAGGAATACCTGGGCAACGTCATCACCCTGTGCATCGAGAAGCGCGGCATGCAGACCAACATGGTCTACCACGGCAACCAGGTGGCGCTGACCTACGACATTCCCATGGCGGAAGTGGTACTCGACTTCTTCGACCGGCTCAAGTCCACCAGCCGCGGCTATGCCTCGCTGGATTACGGCTTCAAGCGCTTCGAGGCGGCCAACATGGTGCGCCTGGACATCATGATCAACGGTGACCGGGTCGATGCCCTGGCCATCATCACCCACAAGGACAACGCCCAGTTCCGGGGCCGCCAGCTGGTGGAGAAGATGCGCGAGCTGATCCCCCGCCAGATGTTCGACATCGCCATCCAGGCCGCCATCGGTAACCAGATCATCGCCCGCAGCACCGTCAAGGCCCTGCGCAAGGACGTGACCGCCAAGTGTTACGGCGGCGACGTCAGCCGCAAGAAAAAGCTGCTGGCCAAACAGAAGGAAGGCAAGAAGCGGATGAAGTCCCTGGGCCGGGTGGATATCCCCCAGGACGCCTTCCTGGCCATATTGCACGTTGGTAAGGACAAGTAGCCATGGCGAGTACCTTTGCCCTGATCCTGGTGCTGGTGACCCTGGTCACCGGTATCATCTGGGCCTGTGACAAGTGGATCTGGGCCCCCCAGCGGGCCCGCAGGATTGCCGATGCCCAACTGGCCCACGGCAACAAGGTGGACCGGTCCGCCCTGGCCAGGGCCGCCGCGGCACCGGGCTGGATCGAGCAGGCCAAGTCCATTTTCCCGGTGATCGCCGCCGTGCTGGTGCTGCGCTCCTTTATCTACGAGCCCTTCCAGATCCCCTCCGGCTCCATGATGCCGACCCTGCTGGTGGGCGACTTCATCCTGGTGGAGAAGTTCTCTTACGGCCTGAAGGAGCCGGTGACCAACACCCGGCTGATCGCCACCGGTGAGCCCAAGCGGGGCGACGTGGCGGTGTTCAAGTATCCGGAAGACACCCGCATCGACTACATCAAGCGCATCGTCGGCCTGCCCGGGGATCGCCTCGTCTACCGGGACAAGCAGCTGTTTATCAAGCCGGCCTGCGACGGCGACGACTGCCCCGACTTCGCCCCCGTGCCGCTGGAGTTCGAGCGCAGCGGCGAGTTTACCCAGATGGGCATATCGCTCGAGCGCTACCGGGAGCACCTGACCGAGCGGCCTCACGACATCCTGGTCAACCCGCTGCTGCCGGACCGCATTTCCATGTACTATCGCCAGCCGGGCACGGCCCGGGACGAGTGGCTGGTGCCGGAAGGCCATTACTTCGCGGTGGGCGACAACAGGGACAACAGCACCGACAGCCGGTTCTGGGGCTTCGTGCCCGAAGAGAACCTGGTGGGCCGGGCGGTGGCCATCTGGATAAGCTTTGAGTTTGAACGCAGCGCCGACAGCTGGTTGCCCGCCTGGGTGCCGAGCGACGTGCGCTTCAGCCGCATAGGCGCCATTCATTGATGAAAAAACTGAACATTCTGCAGAAAAAACTGGGCCACGATTTCGGTGACGAAACCCTGCTGGTGCGGGCCCTGACCCACAGGAGCGCCGGCTCCCGCCACAACGAGCGGCTGGAGTTCCTGGGCGATTCCATCCTCAGCATGGTGATCGCCGACGCCCTCTACCATCGTTTTCCGAAGGTGAACGAAGGCGACATGTCGCGCATGCGCGCCACTCTGGTGCGGGAGAAGACCCTGGCCGAGCTGGCGCGGGAGTTCGAGTTGGGCGACTACCTGATCCTGGGGCCGGGCGAACTCAAGAGCGGTGGCTACCGGCGCGAGTCGATCCTGGCGGATGCGGTGGAGGCGCTGATCGGCGCCATTTACCTGGATACCGACATCGAACGCATCCGCGAGTTGCTGTTGTCCTGGTACGACGAGCGGCTCAGCGACATCCAGCCCGGGGTGGACCAGAAGGATCCCAAGACCCGCCTGCAGGAATGGCTGCAGGCCAAGCGCAAGCCCTTGCCGACCTACACAGTGGTGGACGTGATCGGCGAGGCCCATAATCAGAAATTTACCGTGCACTGCCTGGTGGACGGCCTGCCCGAGCCGGTGGTTGGTGTGGGCACCAGCCGCCGCAAGGCCGAGCAGGCCGCCGCCGAGCAGGCCCTGGATACCCTGCTATGACCGAACAACAAACCTACTGCGGCTTTATCGCCATCGTCGGCCGCCCCAACGTGGGCAAGTCCACCCTGCTCAACCAGCTGCTGGGGCAGAAGGTGAGCATCACCTCGCGCAAGGCGCAGACCACCCGCCACCGCATCATGGGCATCCATACCGAGGGGGCCTACCAGGCCATCTACGTGGATACCCCCGGACTGCACATCGAGGAGAAGCGGGCCATCAACCGGCTGATGAACCGGGCGGCCACCAGCTCCCTGGGCGACGTGGAGATGGTGGTGTTCGTGGTGGAAGGCACCAAATGGACCGCCGACGACGAGATGGTGCTGAACAAGCTGCGCCGGGTGCACTGCCCCGTGGTGCTGGCGATCAACAAGATCGACAACGTCAAGAGCAAGGACGAGCTGCTGCCTCATATCCAGTGGCTGTCCCAGCAGATGGCGTTCGCCGACATCGTGCCCATTTCCGCGGAGAAGGGCACCGGCGTGGACATCATCGCCAAGCTGGCCCGCTCGCGGCTCAAGCCGTCGCTGCACTATTTCCCGGAGGACTACATCACCGACCGCTCTTCCCGTTTCATGGCGGCGGAGATCATCCGCGAGAAGCTGATGCGCTTTATGGGCGAGGAACTGCCCTATTCGGTAACGGTGGAAATCGAGCGTTACCAGGTGGACGACAAGGGAGTGGTGCACATCAACGGCCTCATCCTGGTGGAGCGCAGCGGCCAGAAGAAGATGGTGATCGGCAACAAGGGCGAGAAGCTCAAGGTGATCGGCACCGAAGCGCGTATCGAGCTGGAGCAGTTGCTGGAGCAGAAGGTGTTCCTCGAACTGTGGGTCAAGGTCAAGTCCGGCTGGGCCGACGACGAGCGCGCCCTGCGCAGCCTGGGGTATGGTGACGACTGACCATGGCCCAGGCCGCCTTTGTCATCCATAGCCGGCCCTACCGGGAAACCAGCCAGCTGGTCGAGGTGTTCACCCGGGAGCAGGGCCGGCAGAGCCTGGTGGCCAAGGGCAGCCGTCAGCCCCGTTCTCCCCTCAAGGGGCTGTTGCAGCCCTTTGTGCCCTTGCGGCTCGGCTTCGCCGGCAAGGGCGAACTGAAAAACCTGCACAGCGCCGAGGCCACCGGCCCGGCCATCCGCCTGGCGGGGACGGCCCTGTACAGCGGCCTTTATCTTAACGAACTCATCTATTACCTGCTGGAAACCCAGACGCCGTTCGACGAGGTGTTCGACGTTTATCAGGATACGCTGAAAAAGCTGGCGAACGGCGAGGAAATAGAGCCGTGTCTGCGTCATTTCGAGTTTTATATGCTAAATATACTGGGCTACGGCGTGGATTTTACCCAGGACGCCCTGAGCGGCGAGACGGTGCTGCCGGATCGCTGGTACCGCTACCAGCCGGAGGCCGGTTTCGTGGCCCTGGAGGGACCCGAGCCGGGCGCCTACCCGGGGGAGCACCTCCACGCCCTGGCCGGGCTCGAACTCGGCCGGGCCGAGGTGCTGGTCTCCGCCAAACGCTTCAGCCGCCAGGCCCTGGGACCCTACCTGGGAGGACGCGCCCTGCGCAGCCGGGCCCTGTTTGTCAAAGGAAAGAGAGGAAGTCGCAGTGAGTGAATTGTATTTAGGGGTCAACATCGATCATATCGCCACCTTGCGTAACGCCAGGGGCACCAGTTATCCGGATCCGGTGCAGGCGGCGGCGGTGGCCGAGCAGGCCGGCGCCGACGGCATTACCGTGCACCTGCGGGAGGATCGCCGGCATATCACCGACCGGGACGTGGAGATCCTGGCTCAGACCATTCAGACCCGCATGAACCTGGAGATGGCGGTGACCGAGGAAATGCTCGATATCGCCTGCCGCATCAAGCCCGCCTTCGTCTGCCTGGTGCCGGAAAAACGGGAAGAAGTCACCACCGAAGGCGGCCTGGACGTGGCCGGCCAGCTCGACAAGGTCAAGGACGCGGTGACCCGGCTGACCGAGGCCGGCATCAAGGTGTCGCTCTTTATCGATGCGGACAAGGCCCAGATCGATGCGGTGGTGGCCGCCGGGGCGCCCTATATCGAGATCCACACCGGCCACTACGCCGACGCGCCCTGCGAGTCCGAGCGGCTGGCGGAGCTCAAGCGCATCGCCGCCTCCGCCTCCTACGCCCATGATCTGGGGCTCAAGGTCAACGGCGGCCACGGCCTGCACTATCACAACGTCAAGCCCATCGCCGCCATCCCGGAGATGCTGGAGCTCAATATTGGCCACGCCATCATCGCCCGCGCCGCCTTCGACGGCCTGGAAAAGGCGGTACGCGACATGAAGCGGCTGATGCGCGAAGCCCGCCAGGGCGTTTGATCGTCGGTCAGGGTGAGGCGTGAGGGGAGCGGCGTGAGGCTTCTCCTCACGCCTCCCTTCACTCCTCACCCCTCACTCCTCACCCCTCACCGGATTATAAATATTCCTTCGCCTCTTCTCGGATCTGCCCCATCCGCTCCTCCAGCTCCAGCAGTTCGGGCTCCAGCTCCTCTACCGGCTGCTTGGCCAGCAGGGCCCGCTCCAGCTGGGCCACCAGCGCCTGCAACTGGGGCACGCCACAATAGGCGGTGCCGCCGTGCAGCTTGTGCAGGGGCGGGTAGAGCCGCTCACCGTCCAGCTCCCCGGACAGGGCGGCGTCCAGCAGGGGGGCGAATTCGTCGAAGCTCTGCAGCAGCAGGGTGAGCATTTCCTTCGCCAGGGGCTCCTTGCCGCCCGCCTGTTTGACCGCCAGGGGCCAGTCGATCTGGCCCGGGGCCTGTGGCCGGTGGCTGAAGCGCTCTATGATGCGGGCCAGTATGGCCTCGTCGATGGGCTTGGCCAGGTAGTCGTCCATGCCCTGGCGCAGCAGCCGGTCCCGTTCCCCCTCGATGGCGTGGGCGGTCACCGCCACTATCGGCGTGCTGGCGTTGAGGCCGCCCCGGGCGCGGATCTCGCGGGTGGCCTGGATGCCGTCCATCACCGGCATCTGGATATCCATAAAGATGATGTCGTAGCGGTTGACGGTGGCCAGGTTCAGCGCCTCCCGCCCATTGGTGCAGCTTTCCACCTGGCTGACCTGCTCGCTCAGCATGGCGCTGATCAGCTTGAGGTTGGCCGGGTTGTCGTCCACCGCCAGCACCCGCAGTACCTGCTTGTGGGAAGGGGGGGCCAGGGTGATCTGCAGCATCGCCTCGGGGGCCGGGCTGGCCTGCTCCACCAGGGCGTGGGCCAGCTTCTGGTAGTGCACCGGCTTGCTCAGGCAGTGGCTGGCACCGGTCTTGAGCAGGGCGTCGATCAGGGTGGGATCGGTGGAACTGAGCAGCACCACCACCCTGTTGTCGTACTCTTTTTGCCGCAGGATGCTCTGCTCCATCTGGCTGGGCAGGGTATGGGGGCCGAAGCCCAGCAGGGCGCAGTCGATGGGCATGCCCGGATAGGGCTCGTGCAGCACCTGCACCCCCCACTCCCGCAGCAGGGCGGTGGTGGCCCGGCGGCTGAAGTTGTCCTCTTCCAGGTAGAGCACCGTCCTGTCGGCGAGCTCACTCAGGGGCAGGGGTTCGGCCAGGGGCAGGGCGGCCCGGCCCAGCTCCAGGGTGAAGCTGAACACCGAGCCCGCGCCCAGCTCGGAGTAGAGTTCGATGTCGCCGGCCATCTGGTGCACCAGCTTCTGGGTGATCACCAGGCCCAGGCCGGTGCCGCCGTAGCGGCGGGAGATGCTGGAGTCGGCCTGGTTGAAGGCCTGGAACAGCTGGCGGCGCTGGCTGTCGGAGATGCCGATGCCGGTGTCCTGCACATGGATGCACAGGCCGGCCTTGTCCGGGTGGCCGGCGGGACGGGCGTCGACCCGCACGTCCACGTTGCCCTGCTCGGTGAACTTGATGGCGTTGCCCACCAGGTTGGTGAGCACCTGCTGCAGTCGCAGCGGGTCGCCCACCAGGCTGTCGTGCACCGCCGCGTCCACCCGCAGCGACAGCTCCAGTCCCTTGTCGTGGGCGCTGGGGGCGAGCAGGGTCATCACCTCCTGCAGGGTGTCGCGCAGGGAGAAGGGGATCTGCTCCATCTTCAGCTTGCCGGCTTCCAGCTTGGAGAAGTCGAGGATGTCGTTGATGATGCCGAGCAGGTTCTGGGCCGACTTTTCGATGGTCTTGAGATAATCCAGCTGGTTGGAGGTGAGCCGGGTTTTCTGCAGCTGGCGGGCGAAGCCGATGACGCCGTTGAGCGGGGTGCGCAGCTCGTGGGACATGTTGGCCAGGAACTCGGTCTTGACCCGGGCCGCCTCCTGGGCCCGCTTCTTGGCCATGTCCAGCTCGATGTTCTGGATCTCGATCTGCTCCAGGGTCTCGCGCAGATCCGAGGTGGCCTGGTCGATGTTCTGCTGCATCTCGTCATGGTATTCCGATAGGGACTTGGCCATGGCGTTGATGCCGTTCTTCAGTACCTCCAGCTCGCCGGTGAACTCGCCATTGACCCGGGTATCCAGCCGGCCCTCGCGGATCTTGTACACGGCGCTGACCATGTCGGTGATCGGCTGGGATACCCCCTTGATCAGGCGCACCCCGAACAGGGTGCTGAGGCAGACCCCGAGCAGCACGATGAGACCGGCGAAGAAGCTGTCCCGGTAGTGCACCAGCATGGCCGAGTCGTTGGTCAGCTGCATGGACACATAGCCGATGGGGGTGGAGGAGGACTCCTCCCACAGGGCGTCGACGCGGATGCTGTCGGTTACCACCGGGGTGCGCAGTATGATGCCCTCGGGGCCGGTTTCCACCAGGGTCACCCGGGGCAGGGGCAGCCCCTCGGGCAGGCGCATGACGTTGAAGTCGCGGTGGTAGTTGGAGGTGACCAGCAGCCGGCCTTCCAGATCGAACAGGGCGATGGACTTGACCAGGGGGCTGTTGTTGCGATGGATGTTGCTGAGCAGGCGGTTGAGCGCTTCCCGGTTGCGGCCGGTCAGGGCCAGTTCGCTGGCCAGGGCCAGGGGCTCGATGACGTTGACCCCCTGGCGGATCAGGGCTTCTTCCAGTTGCTGGTAGCGGTTCACGGAAAAATAGCCGGCCAGCAATATGCCGATGATCAGGGTCGGTATGATGGTGAAGGCCAGTACCCGGGCTCGCAGGCCGTATTTGGTCATAGTGGGTGAATGTGGGACAATACGCGCTCAAATCAACAGATGCTTATGATGACATAGCCGGTTCGAGGGCTCCACGTTTTATGGTTCAGTTCTTCAAGGTCAAAAAGCCCGATGTCCAGGCCCAGGCGCCGCTCGAGGTCGAGGTGCTCGAGCTCAACGCCCACGGCGTGGGGGTGGCCCGCCACCAGGGCAAGCCCCTGTTCGTGCCCGGCGTGCTGGCCGGTGAACGGGTGCGGGTGCGGCTGACCGGACAGAACAGCAAGTACCGGACCGCCAGCCTGGCCAAGGTGCTGCGGGCGTCCCCGCAGCGGCAGAAGCCTTTTTGTCCCTATACCGCCCAGTGCGGCGGCTGTTCGCTGCAGCATGTGCCGCTGGTCGACCAGCGGGCCCTCAAGGCCCGGGCCGTGGCCCGGCTGTTCGCCCGCCACGGCGTCGAGGCGCTGCCCGAACCGGAATGGCTGACGGGGGAAGGGCAGGGCTACCGGCGGGTGGCCCGGCTGGCGATCCGCCGCCAGGGCAAGGGGGTGGCGCTGGGCTTTCGCCGGCACCAGTCCCACGAACTGGTGGAGATCGACCATTGCGGCGTGCTGGCGCCATCCCTGTCGGCCCTGATCCCGCCCCTGCGTGCCCTGCTCAACCGGCTGCAGGCGGTCAGGCAGCTCGGCCACCTGGAACTGTACCAGGCGGCCGAAGGCATCGCCCTGCTGCTGCGTCACGGCGGCGCCCTGTCCAACCGGGATCTGGACAGCCTGCTGGCCTTCGCCCAGGAGCGGGAACTGGCGCTGTTTTTACAGGACGATGTCGGCCGGCGCCCTTTACATGTTCCCTTTCCGCTTTATTATCAAATAGATAATATTAAGCTTTCGTTTACTCCCGGGGACTTTATCCAGATCAATGGCCGGCTCAACGAACAGCTGGTACGTCAGGCGCTGGCCTGGCTGGCGCCCGAGCCCGGGCAAGCGGTGCTGGATTTGTTCTGTGGCGTGGGCAATTTTTCCCTGCCGCTGGCTGCGGCCGGACATCCCGTGGTCGGGGTGGAAGGCGTGATGGAGATGGTGGAGCAGGCCCGCGGCAACGCGGAAGACAACGACCTGCCCGGAGCCCGCTTCCATCGGGCCGATCTGGCCGCCGACTTCACCGCCGAGTCCTGGGCCCGGCAGGGCTTCGGCGCCGTGCTGCTGGATCCGGGGCGGGCCGGGGCCGAGCAGGTGATGCCCTATCTGCTGAAGCTCTCGCCGCGGCGGCTGCTCTACGTCTCCTGCAACCCGGCCACCCTGGCCCGGGACAGCGAGGCCCTGCTGGCGGGGGGCTACCGGCTCGCCCGCCTCGGCCTCATTGATATGTTCCCCCATACGGCCCATTGCGAAGCGATGGCCTTGTTTGAACTCAGTTAAGGGACGCTTATGGTTTCAGTGCGCGACACCCACCTCAGATCAACCTTCAGCCTGGCGGAATGGGCGGCGGCCCTGCCGCTGGATGCCAGGGAGCGGGAGCAGCTGACGGCGGTCTACGACTATTGCCGCCGGTTGGGGGCGCCCGCCGAGGTGGAGCAGCGACTGCACGCCCAGGGCGTGGAGATGGTGGGCATACTGCTGACCCTGAGCATGGATCTGGATACCCACAAGGCGGCCCTGCTCTATCCCTTTCTGGAAAGCGGTTACCTCGGCCTGGAGCGGGCTCGGGAAGATTTCGGCGACAATATCGCCCGCCTGCTGCAGGGGGTGGCCGACATGGAGGCCATCCGCTCGTTGCAGCATGTGCACAGCGACAAGAGTTCCGAGGCCCAGGTCGACAGGGTCCGTCGCATGCTGTTGGCCATGGTGGAAGACGTACGGGCCGTGGTGATCAAGCTGGCCGAGCGGATCACCTGCCTGCGCGAGGTGAAAAGCGCCGACGAGGAGACCCGGGTGCTGGTGGCCAAGGAGATCGCCAACATCTATGCGCCGCTGGCCAACCGGCTCGGCATCGGCCAGCTCAAATGGGAGCTGGAGGATCTGTCGTTCCGCTACCTGCATCCGGACACCTACAAGCGCATCGCCAGGTTGCTGGACGAAAAGCGGCTGGCGCGGGAAGCCTATATCGACAACTTCGTCGCCGGGCTCAAGGCGGCGCTGCGCGACGCGGGCATCGAGGCCGAGGTGTACGGCCGGCCCAAGCACATCTACAGCATCTGGCGCAAGATGCAGAAGAAGCACCTGGACTTCGACGAGCTGTTCGACGTGCGCGCGGTGCGGGTGGTGACCAGGCACCTGCAGGACTGCTACGCGGCCCTGGGGGTGGTGCACACCCAGTGGCGCCATATCCCCCGGGAGTTCGACGATTACGTGGCCAATCCCAAACCCAACGGCTACCAGTCCATCCATACGGTGGTGATCGGGCCCGAGGGCAAGACGGTGGAGATCCAGATCCGCACCGATCAGATGCACCAGGATGCGGAACTGGGGGTGGCGGCCCACTGGAAGTACAAGGAAGGCGCCGTCGCCGCCAGGCAGAGCGGCTTCGAGGAAAAGATCGCCTGGCTCAGGAAGCTGCTGGCCTGGCAGGAAGACATGGCCGAGAGCGGCTCCCTGGTGGACGAGCTGCGCAGCCAGGTGTTCGAGGACAGGGTCTATGTGTTCACGCCCAAGGGGGAAGTGGTGGACATGCCCGCCGGCGCCACCCCGCTCGATTTCGCCTACTACATCCACAGCCAGATCGGCCACCGCTGCATCGGCGCCAAGATCGACGGCCGCATCGTGCCCTTCACCTACCAGTTGCAGACCGGTGACCAGGTGGAGATCATCACCCAGAAGCAGCCCAATCCCAGCCGGGACTGGATGAACCCCAACCAGGGCTTCTTGCGCACCAGCCGGGCCCGCTCCAAGGTGGCCACCTGGTTCAAGAAGCAGGACAGGGACAAGAACATCCACGCCGGCCGCGAGGTGCTCGACAAGGAGCTGGACCGCCTGGGGCTGACCTTCTCCCAGATCGACAAGAAGGCGCTGGAGCGGTTCAACGTGGCCACCCTGGACGATCTGCTGGCCGGCATCGGCGGCGGCGACCTGCGCATCAACCAGCTGCTCAATTACCTGCAGGGGCAGCACAAGAAGCCGACCAGCGCCGAGCAGGACGAGCAGGTGCTGCGCCAGCTGGAGCAGAAGGCGGCGAAGAAGCCACAGGATCACAAGGCCCATGGCCATATAGTGGTGCAGGGGGTGGGCAACCTGTTGACCAACACCGCCCGCTGCTGCCAGCCGATACCGGGCGACGAGATCGTCGGTTTCATCACCCAGGGGCGGGGCATCTCCATCCACCGGGCCGACTGCGAGCAGCTCAAGGAGCTGGCGACCCAGCACCCGGAGCGGATGGTGGACGCGGTCTGGGGCGAGAACTATTCCGGCGGCTACAACCTCACCATGCGGGTGGTGGCCAACGACAGATCCGGCCTGCTGCGGGACATCACCACCATCCTCGCCAACGAGAAGATCAACGTGATGGGCGTCAACAGCCGCTCCAACCGCAAGCAGCAGACCGCCATCATCGACATGGAGCTCGAGGTCTACAATATCGATACCCTGAGCCGGACCCTGGCCAAGATCAGCCAGTTGCCGGACATACTGGAAGCCAAGCGGCTGTAACGGGAGCAAGGATGGAACATTACAACTACTCGCTCGGCGATCTGCTGGCCATCATGGCGGCGCTGCGGGATCCGGAAAACGGCTGTCCCTGGGATCTGAAACAGGACTTCGCCAGCATAGTGCCCTACACCCTGGAAGAGGCCTACGAGGTGGCCGACACCATAGAGCGGGGGGCGCTGGCGGAGCTGCCCGGGGAACTGGGCGACCTGCTGTTCCAGGTGGTGTTCTATGCCCGCCTGGGGGAGGAGCAGTCATTGTTCAACTTCGGCGACGTGGTGCAGTCCATCAGCCACAAGCTGGTGGCCCGCCATCCCCACGTGTTCGGCAACGCCGACTTCGACAGCGAAGAACAGGTCAAGGCCAACTGGGAAAACACCAAGGCCGAGGAGCGAAGAGCCAAGGACGCCGCTGCCACCAGCGCCCTGGACGACATTCCCCGCAGCCTGCCGGCGCTGTCCCGGGCCACCAAGATCCAGAAGCGCTGCGCCGCGGTCGGCTTCGACTGGCGTGAACTGCCGCCGGTGGTGGACAAGATCCGCGAAGAGCTGGACGAAGTGATGGCCGAGCTGGACGAGCCGGAGCGGGATCAGGACAGGGTGGCGGACGAGCTGGGCGATCTGCTGTTCGCTACCGTCAACCTGGTACGCCACCTCAAGCAGGATCCGGAGGCGGTGCTGCGCCGGGCCAACGACAAGTTCGAGCGCCGTTTCCGGGCGGTGGAGCAGGCGCTGCGGGCCGACGGCAAGGACAGCCGGGCCTGCAGCCTGGAAGAGCTGGACGGTTACTGGAACCGGGTCAAGCGGCAGGAGTCCTGAACAGCTGTTGATGACCTTTGCGAAGCTTGCCCCGTGATCGACTTATGCGGTTATGGCAACGACTTTGTCATCAAACAAAAAACGCCACCCCTGCGGGTGGCGTTTTGCTATCGGCGGAATGACGGGATCAGTTGTCCCTGATCCAGTGATCCATGTCGGTCTTCAGGTTGTCGGAACGGGTGCCGAAGATGGCCTGTACCCCGGAGCCGGCCACCACCACGCCGGCGGCGCCCAGCTTCTTCAGTTGGGCCTGGTCCACCTGGGCCACGTCCTTCACGCCCACCCGCAGGCGGGTGATACAGGCGTCGAGGCTGGCGATGTTGTTCTTGCCGCCGAAAGCGGTGACCAGTTGCTCGGCCATTTCGGAGCCGCCCTGTTTGGCGCCTTCCTCGCTGGCCTCTTCCCGGCCCGGGGTCTTCAGATCCAGCTTGACGATGGCGACCCGGAACAGGGTGTAGTAGAGGGCGCCGTAGGCCAGGCCCAGGATGGGGAACATCCAGCCTTTGGTCGATTGCGAGAAGAACACCACGAAGTCGATAAAGCCGTGGGAGAAGGTCATGCCGTGCTTCATGCCGAACAGTATGGTCAGCACATAGGCGGAGCCGGCCAGCAGGGCGTGGATGCCGTAGAGCACCGGCGCCACGAACATGAAGGCGAACTCGATGGGCTCGGTGATGCCGGTCAGGAAGGAGGTCAGGGCGGCGGAGATCATGATGCCGCCGACCTTGGCGCGGTTTTCCGGCTTGGCGGAGTGCCAGATGGCAATGGCGGCGGCGGGCAGGCCGTACATCTTGAACATGTAGCCACCGGCCATGTTGCCGGCGCTGGGATCGCCGGCGATATAGCGGGCAATTTCGCCGCGGAACACTTCACCGGCGGCGTTGGTGTAGGTGCCGGCTTCGAAGAAGAAAGGCACGTTCCAGATGTGGTGCAGGCCGAAAGGGATAAGCGCCCGCTCCACCACGCCGTAGATGCCGAAGGCCAGGGCCGGGTTCTGGTAGGCGGCCCAGTCGGAGAAGCTGTTGATGGCGCTGCCGATGGGCGGCCAGATAAAGGACAGGGCCACGCCGGTGAAGATGGCGGTGACGCCGGTGATGATGGGCACGAAGCGCTTGCCCGCGAAGAAGCCCAGGTAGTCGGGCAACTGGATGCGGTAGAAGCGGTTGAACAGGTAGGCGGCGATGCCGCCGGCGATGATGCCGCCGAGCACGCCGGTATCGGTCAACTGTTTAATCAGGGTAGCGTCGGTGGCCGGATCCAGGCCGGTGACGATGGGGCCCATGACGCCGATGGCGGCGGTCAGCACGAAGTAACCGACCACGGCGGCCAGGGCGGCCACGCCGTCGTTGTTGGTGAAGCCGAGGGCCACACCGACGGCGAAGATCAGCGGCAGGTTGCCGAAGATGGCGCCGCCGGCCTGGGCCATCAGCATGGACACGATATGGGGCAGCCAGCTGAAGTCGGCGGCACCGATACCGAGCAGCAGGCCGGCCACCGGCAGCACCGACACCGGCAGCATCAGCGATTTGCCGACTTTCTGCAGGTTGGAAAAGGCGTTTTTAAGCATAAAAAACACTCCAGGACAAAGGATGTAACGGATTTTCAGGTAGTATAGAAGCTTGTTGGCCATATATTGATTGAATCGATTCAGCTTGTGCAACCCGGAGTGTAAAAAGGGGGATCGAGTGCGCATTTCGCCGGCGTTTATCGGTAACAAAGCAACAGTTTCTTACAAAACGTTACACAAGGCTCAACCTTTGCCAGGCGGCGCCGATAGATAGCCCAGGAGGACGACCGATGAAGCGAATATCCTGTTTACTATTGCTGTGCTGCAGCCTGCAGGCTTTTGCCCAGGAGCGGGATCCGGCTGCCTCCGGCACGGTCGCGACCGACGATCTCAGGGCCGTGCCCCTGTACGAGGAGCACGAGCTGATCCGCTGGATCAACGACAACCGCCACCTGCAGCAGGTGCGGGACAAGGACAACTGTCAACTGGTGCAGGATATCGAGGCCAGGGCCGAGGTGCTGCGGCTGCCTTCCTACCAGTTCCTGTGGGGGGACATGCTGGCCTGGGGGGTCTGTGTGCCCAAACAGCCACGGCGGGGCATGGCGATGATCTGGAAGGCGGCGGAGCAGGGCTTGCCGGCGGCGTTGGAACAGCTGGGCCGGTATTACTACAACGGCACCCTGGTGCAGCAGAACCGGGAGCGGGCCACGCCCCTGATGCAGGAGGCCGCCAGCCTGGGCTTCGAGAAGGCCCAGTTCACCTGGGCCCGCTGGCTGCTGGAGGGCGCCGGCAGCCCGCTGGACTATCCCCAGGCCTACCTGTGGTTGAAGCAGATAGTCACCGCCGATCCGGCCCGGCACCGGGAGGCGGAGCGCCTGAGCCAGGGCCTGGCCGCCCGCATGCCGCCCCACAAGGTCAAGGAGCTGAACCACCAGCTGCTGTTCTGAACCGGAATGCCGGCGGGCGTCGTGCTCCGGCGCCCGCTACCGGGACGCGCTTGTCATCGCCGACATTTCATGTCACCTTAGTGCACTAATGTGTATCATGTATATATATTAGCCGCCGACCCAGGATACCCGCTGAATGAAGCTGACCACCTATACCGATTTCGGACTGAGAGCCATGATGTACCTGGCCACCCTGCCCAGGGGCGAACTGACCAGCGTCGCCCATGTCTCCAGGCTGTACGATGTGTCCCGCAACCACATGGTCAAGGTGGTCAACCAGCTGGCGCGGGAAGGCTACATCCATGCGGTACGGGGCAAGAATGGCGGTATCCGCCTGGCCCGGGCGCCGGAAGACATCAATATCGGGCAGGTGATCCGCAGCCTGGAACACAACCTCAGGGGCATCGACTGCGGCAGCCCGGCCTGTTACCTGGTGCCCGCCTGTCGCCTGAAGGATGCCCTTCAGCTGGCGATGGAAGCCTTTCTGCGGGTGATGGAAAGCTATACCCTGGCCGACCTGGTGGGCAACAGGGACGAGCTGACGGTGATCTTCAGGCAGCTCGAGCCGCGTGCCAGTCAGGCCTGAACTCAGGACCGGTAGTATTGGGGCAGCACCCGGGCCAGTTTCACCATGTTGTTTTCCACTTCCAGTATTTCGATGGGGTAACCCGCCAGCCGCAGGCCGATATTGGCCTGGGGGATCTCTTCCAGGTATTCCAGGATCAAACCGTTGAGGGAGCGGGGGCCGTCGGTGGGCAGCGCCCAGCCCAGTTCCTTGTTGATATCCCTGATGCTGGCCGAGCCCTCGATCAGGTAGGAGCCGTCCTCCTGGGGCTTGATCTCGTCGCTCAGGGTCGGGCTGATGGTGGTGGTGAAATCGCCGACGATCTCCTCCAGAATGTCGTCCAGGGTGACCAGGCCCTGGATGTCGCCGTATTCATCCACGATAAGGCCGATGCGCTCCTTGTTGCGCTGGAACTTGAGCAACTGCACGTTGAGCGGGGTGGCCTCGGGGATGTAGTAGATTTCGCGCACCGCCCGCATCAGGCTCGACTTGCTGAACTCCTCCTTGGCCAGCAGGCGCAGGGCGTCGCGGGCATGGATAAAGCCCAGGGCGTCGTCGATGCTGTCCCGGTACAGCAGGACCTTGGTGTGCGGGCTCTGCAGCAGCCGCCGGCTGATGGTCTTCCAGTCCTGGGTCACGTCGATGCCGTAGATCTCGTTGCGCGGCACCATGATGTCGTCCACCGTCACCTTTTCCAGATCCAGGATGGACACCAGCATGTCCTGGTGGCGGCGGGGGATTAGGGCGCCGGCCTCGTTGACGATGGTGCGCAGCTCCTCCGAGCTGATGGCGGTATCCTCCCGGCCCTGGGGATTGATGCGCAGCAGCGCCAACAGGCCGTTGGAGATGGCGTTGATGGTCCACACCGCCGGGTAGAGCAGCACCATCAGCGGCTTGAGCAGAAAGGAGGCCGGAAAGGCGACCCGTTCCGGATAGAGCGCCGCCAGGGTCTTGGGGGTGACTTCGGCGAAGATCAGCACCACTATGGTCAGGGCGATGGTGGCCACGGCCACGCCGTAGTCGCCGAACAGGCGGATGGCGATCAGGGTGGCGATGGCCGACGCCAGTATGTTGACCAGGTTGTTGCCGATCAGGATCAGGCCGATCAGCCGGTCGGGGCGGGCCAGCAGTTTTTCGACCCGGGTGGCGGATTTGTGCTTGTTCTGGGCCAGGTGGCGCAACCGATAACGGTTGAGCGACATCATGCCGGTTTCGGAACTGGAAAAAAAGGCGGAGATAAAGAGTAAGGCTATCAGGATACCGGTAAGGGTACCCGTGGATATGTCGTCCAAGCAGACCGTCCTGTGTAAAAAAGCTGATCAATTTCTAAGGGTTTAGGCCGGTACTGTCAAGTCGCGGCTAACCCAGCAGTACCTCGCGCACGAAACGGCTGCCGAAATAGGCCAGGGTCAGCAATACGCTGCCGGCCACGCTGGTCCAGATCACCTTGCGTCCGCGCCAGCCGAGGCGGTGGTGTCCCCACAGCAGGCCGACATAGACGCACCAGGCCAGTATGGTGAGGATGGCCTTGTGGGCCTTGCCGGGGCTGAACATCTCCTGCAGGAAGAAGAGCCCGCTGGAGATGGACAGGGTCAGCAGCACCACCCCGACGAAGATGAGGCGGAACAGGTAGCGTTCTATGGTCATCAGCGGCGGCATCGCCGGCAGGTTGGACAGCTTGTGCTTTTTCAGCCGGTTGTCGAGAAAACCCAGCAGGATGGCGAGCAGGCAGGCGATCACCAGCAGGGAGTAGGAGATAAGCCCCAGGCCGATGTGCAGCAGCACCGCCGGACGGGTTTCCAGATGCATGCCGTAGTAGCTCGGCAACAGCAGGTCCGCCGCCAGCAGCAGGCCGGCAAAGCCGTAGACCAGCGGCATCAGCAGCCAGACGTTGAACCGGCTGACCAGCAGGGTCATCAGTGCACAGATGATCAGGCTGACGACGGAGGCCACGTTGAGCATGCTCAGGTTCTGGCCGGGAACCAGCACCACGGTGTCGAACAGCCAGAGTCCATGCAGGCCCAGCGCAAACAGCGCGGCCAGCAGGCCATAGCGGCGGCTCTGGCTGTGGGGGTTGAGCAGATGGTGCACACAGGCGAAGGCCGCCAACAGATAAAAGGCCATCGCCAATACAGCAAGCAATTCCATAGTGAACGTAAGCCATTAACCGGTAAAATAAAGAAGGACGGCCAGTATACCCCCAAGGGAAGCCATGTCGCTACCTGAGGTCGCTTAAGTTCGGCCGGCAACTTGGGTATACTGGTCGCAATTTTCGCCAATTGCGGACTCAGTCATGTTTGAAAATCTCACCGAACGGTTGTCGCGCACCCTGAAGAACATCAGCGGCCGCGGGCGCCTCACCGAAGAAAATATCAAAGAGACCCTGCGCGAGGTGCGCATGGCCCTGCTGGAGGCCGACGTGGCCCTGCCGGTGGTGCGGGACTTCGTCAACCGGGTCAAGGAACGGGCGGTGGGCCAGGAGGTTTCCAAGTCCCTGAGCCCGGGCCAGGCCTTCATCAAGATAGTCAACGCCGAGCTGGTGGCGGTGATGGGCGAGGCCAACGAGGCGCTCAACCTGGCGGTCACTCCGCCGGCGGTGATCCTGATGGCGGGCCTGCAGGGGGCCGGTAAGACCACCTCGGTGGGCAAGCTGGCCAAGTTCCTGAAGGAACGGCACAAGAAGAAGGTGCTGGTGGTGAGCGCCGACGTCTACCGGCCGGCGGCGATCAAGCAGCTGGAGACCCTGGCGGCGGATCTGGGGGTGGAATGCTTCCCCAGCCGGGCGGACCAGAAGCCGGTGGACATCGGCCGCAACGCCGTGGACCATGCCCGCAAGCAGTTCTTCGACGTGGTGCTGGTGGATACCGCCGGCCGGCTGCACGTGGACGAAGAGATGATGGCCGAGATCCAGCAGCTGCACGCGGCCATCGAGCCCGTCGAAACCCTGTTCGTGGTGGACGCCATGACCGGCCAGGACGCGGCCAATACCGCCAAGGCGTTCAGCGAGGCGCTGCCGCTGACCGGTGTCATCCTCACCAAGGCGGACGGCGATGCCCGGGGCGGTGCCGCCCTGTCGGTGCGCCACATCACCGGCAAGCCGATCAAGTTCATCGGTGTCGGCGAAAAGACCGACGCTCTGGAGCCCTTCCACCCGGACCGCATCGCCTCGCGTATCCTCGGCATGGGCGACGTGCTCTCGCTCATCGACCAGATGGAGCGTTCGGTGGACAAGGGCAAGGCGGCCGAAATGGCCCAGAAGCTGAAAAAGGGCAAGGGCTTCGATCTGGAGGACTTCCGCGACCAACTGGTGCAGATGCGCAACATGGGCGGCATGATGAGCCTGATGGACAAGCTGCCGGGCATGAATCAGCTGCCGGACAACGTCAAGGATCAGGTCAACGACAAGCTGACGGTGCGGATGGAGGCCATCATCAACTCCATGACGCCGAAGGAGCGCCGCCATCCGGATCTGATCAAGGGGTCGCGCAAGCGCCGCATCGCCCTGGGTTCCGGTACCGATGTGCAGGAGGTCAACAAGCTGCTCAAGCAGTTTACCCAGATGCAGAAGATGATGAAGAAGATGTCCGGCAAGGGCGGCATGCGCAAGATGATGAGCCAGATGCAGGGACTGATGGGCCCGGGCGGACTGGGCGGCGGTCGGCGCGGTCCCTTCTGAGGCCGGGGCCGGGCCAAGCCGGTTGCATTCTCGCCGGATCGGAGTACAATTGCGCGGCTTATTTTAAGCCGGGGTTCGCATTGTCTGCGAACCTTGTTTGTTTCAAGTAAATAGAGGACGGTATGGTAACCATTCGTTTACAACGTGGTGGCGCGAAAAAGCGTCCGTTCTACCAAGTAGTCGTTGCTGACAGCCGCTACGCCCGCGATGGCCGTTTCATCGAGCGCGTTGGCTTCTTCAACCCGATCGCTTCCGGCCAGGCAGAAAAACTGCGTCTGGACCTGGAGCGCATCAATCACTGGGTAGGCCAGGGCGCCAACGTGTCCGATCGCGTAGCCAAGCTGATCAAAGACGCTGCCAAAGCCGCAGCCTGAGTCTTGACGGGTAGGGAGTTAAGGTGAGCGAACCTGTAGTAGTAGGCCAACTGGGCGCCGTTTACGGCATTAAAGGTTGGTTGAAGGTCAACTCCTTTACCGACCAGCCGGAAGGCATTTTCGATTACCGGCCCTGGCTGGTGAGAGATGGCAAAGGCTGGCGCGAAATCCAGGTGACTGGGTGGAAGCGTCACAACAAGGGGCTCATCTGCAAGCTGGCCGATATCGACCAGCGGGAAGAGGCCCAGGCACTGACCGGTGTCGACATCGCGGTAAGCGCGGATGCATTTCCGCCCCTGCCGGAAGATGAATTTTACTGGCGCGATCTGATCGGTTGTCGGGTGCTCAACACCAGGGGCTATGATTTCGGCCTGGTGGAGCAACTGATGGAAACCGGCTCCAACGACGTGCTGGTGGTCAAAGCCAATGCCAACGATGCATTTGGTCAACGGGAACGGTTGATACCGTTTTTGGAAGATCAGGTGATCAAGTCCGTGAACCTTCAGGACAAAATCATCGAAATTGATTGGGATCCGGATTTTTAATTCCAGTCGCACCGCGCGGAGAGAATCATGTGGATAGGGGTGGTCAGCCTCTTCCCGGAGATGTTCCGGGCAGTATCCGACTATGGAGTAACCGGTAGGGCCGTCAAGGACGGTCTGCTGACATTTGAATGCTGGAATCCGCGGGATTTCACCCGGGACAGACACCGCACTGTCGACGACAGACCCTACGGGGGCGGGCCCGGAATGCTGATGATGGTCCAGCCCCTGCGCGATGCCATCGCGGCGGCGCGGGCGGCGGCAGGCGAGGGAGCCAGGGTGATTTACCTGTCCCCCCAGGGCCGCAAGCTGGACCAGCAAGGCGTGCGCGAACTGGCCGGCCAGGAGAAGCTGATCCTGGTGGCGGGACGCTACGAAGGAGTGGATGAGCGCGTCATCCAGGCCGATATCGACGAAGAGTGGTCGGTCGGCGATTACGTGCTCAGTGGCGGCGAATTGCCGGCCATGGTGCTGATTGATGCGGTGGCCCGTCTGGTGCCCGGCGTCCTGGGCGACATGGCGAGTGCGGAGCAGGATTCCTTCAGTGAAGGTTTGCTGGATCATCCCCACTACACGCGCCCGGAGCAACTGGCGGGAATGGCCGTTCCCAAAGTGTTGCTCAGTGGCAACCACGCCGAGGTGGCACGCTGGCGAATGCAGCAGTCGTTGGGCCGGACCTGGTTAAGAAGGCCGGAACTCTTGAACAACCTAGCTCTGACTGACGAGCAAGAGCAGCTTCTTGCCGAATTTGTCCGCGACTGTCGCGGCAAGCAGTAGAGTTTTCAGTTTACCCTAGGTAAGGAAATATCATGAGCAACATCATCAAGCAGCTTGAAGAAGAACAATTGCGCAAAGATATCCCCGACTTCGGTCCGGGTGATACCGTGCGCGTACAGGTACGCGTTGCCGAAGGCGGCAAAGAGCGTCTGCAGGCCTACGAAGGCGTGGTCATCGCCAAGCGTAACCGCGGTCTGCACTCTTCCTTCACCGTACGCAAGATCTCCAGCGGTGAAGGCGTTGAGCGTACCTTCCAGACTCACAGCCCGCTGATCGGCAGCGTGGAAGTGAAGCGTCGTGGTGCCGTCCGCCGCGCCAAGCTTTACTACCTGCGCGACCGTGCCGGCAAGTCTGCTCGTATCAAAGAGCGTCTTACCGCCAAGAACGGCAAATAAGCCAAGCCGGTTCGGCTGTCGAAAAAGGCCCGCGATTGCGGGCCTTTTCGTTTTCCATCCATCCCGGATCTTTCATGGCCTGAGCGGGCTGTCCATTTACCGGTAAACTGGCTAGGATGATCCTTTCCTTTGATTTCAAGGATGTTTCCATGCCCATTACCGTTTGGGGCCTGGCCATCGCCCAGGCGCTGCTGGCGTCGGGCAATATCCTGCTGGTGTCGGTATCGGCGCTGATCGGCCAGCACCTGGCGGCGGATCCCCTGTTCATCACCCTGCCGGTGGCCTGCCAGTTTCTGGGGCTGATCCTCTCCACCCTGCCCGCTGCCCACCTGATGCAGACCCTGGGGCGCAAGACCGGCTTCGTGCTCGGCAATGTAATCGGCTTGCTCGGCACCTGGGTGGCCCTGCAGGGGCTGGCGGCGACCAGCCTGGCCGGCTTCACCCTGGGCACCTTCCTGATCGGCATCGCCATCGGAGTGGGCCAGCAGTACCGTTTCGCGGCCCTCGAAGCCTGCGACAGCAGCCTGCATCCCAGGGCCATCAGCCTGGTGATGGCCGGTGGCGTGCTGGCGGCGGTGCTCGGTCCCAACCTGGCGGTCTGGTCCCGCGACTGGTATGCGGCCAACCCCTACGGCGGCGCCTTTTACGGCCTGTCCGGCCTCTATGTGGTGGCGTTGCTGCTGATCCTGCTGCTGCCCCTGCCCAGGGCCCGGCCGGTGAGCCAGGCGGAACGGGTGCGCTCCTACGGCGAGCTGTGCCGCCAGCCGCTGTTGCTGGCGGCGGTGGCCTCGGGCATGATCGGCTATGGCATCATGGTGCTGCTGATGACCGCGACCCCACTGGCGATGGATCACCACCGTCACGACTTTTCCGACACCGCCCTGGTGATCCAGTGGCATGTGCTCGGCATGTTCGTGCCTTCCTTTTTCACCGGCCATCTGATCCGGCGCTTCACCACCCGCCGGGTGATCCTCTGGGGCTGCGCCGCCCTGCTGCTGAGCGTGGCGATCAATCTTTCCGGCCAGGGCTTCTGGCATTACTGGTGGGGGCTGCTGTGGCTCGGCATCGGCTGGAACTTCACCTTTATCGGCGCCACCCATTTGCTGACCTTCAGCTACCAGCCGGCGGAGAAGGCCAAGGTGCAGGGCATGAACGATTTCCTGGTGTTCGGTGCCGCCGCCCTGGGCAGCCTTTTCTCCGGCCAGGGCGTCGCCCTGCTGGGCTGGGCCTGGCTCAACCTCCTCGCGATTCCCTGGATACTGCTGGTGTTGGTGCTGATCTGGCGGCTCAAGGCCGGTGAGCCGGTGGCGGCTTAGGCGCCTTGTCTCGGCGGCATGAGGCCTGGCGCCTCACCCCTCGCGGCTACAGCATAAAGTGGCGCGCCAGCAGGGCGCCGGTGAAGGGGGTCTTGAGGTAGAAGCCCCGCGGCAAGGTCAAGATCGGCTCCCCCCGAGGGCCGATCGCCTCGGTCAGGGCCCGGCTGTTGGCGGCCTTGGGCCGCAGTTGCAGCACCTGACCGTGGCGGGCGGTGATCTCCTGCACCCGTCCCAGGCTTATCAGTTCCATCAGCTCTTCCCAGTCCTGGCGCAGCAGTCGATCTTCCTCCAGGTCGGGTGTCCACAGCAGGGGCTGGCCGATGATCCTGTCACCGGGGGCGATTCCCCGTTCCCCCAGTACCGGTATCCACAATACCCGGGACAGCTTGTTGCGCACATTACTGTGCTCCCAGCGCAGGCCGGCGATATCGGTGAGCGGCGCCACACAGACAAAGGTGGTTTCCAGCGGCTTGCCGGCGGCATCGACGGGAATGCTCTTGAGCTCGACACCCAGTTCGGGAAAGTCCTGTTCGGGTTTGGAGCCGGCGCTGGCCCCCAGGGCCAGTTCCAGCAGTTGCCCCGTCCAGCCCTTGTCGCGCCGCAGGTGGGCGGGCACCGGCAGGTCCAGCCGCCCGGCCAGTTCGCCCAGGGGCAGGCCGGCCAGTTGTTCGGCCCGGGACAGCAGAGCTTCGATGGTCGGGGGACGTGAAATGGGGTTGCTCAATTTTTGCTCGCTCTCCGGGGCCGCTTTCAGGTGTGACATCTATCGTGTTTATCATTATAACTATTTGATTTTAATGACAGTATTGCTGTCTTTCGGGAAGGTTTCCGAAGGACGGGATGATATACCGGTTTTACCCGAGTATAAACATGCTGTTGCACAGCCTTATCCACAGAAACACTGGATAACTGTATTGCCGGCATGGCGGGGGGATTTTTCCGACCCTGGACAAGGCCAGGATCAGGTTTTTTTTCTTGCCGTTAACCCGGGAGCAACCCAAGCTCTGTGGATAAGTTGGTGGTGGTGGATCTTTAAGCTATCGGACTTATTCACACTGGGCCCAGCGAGGTTGATGCTGTGAAAAGATCCAGCTCGATCCTTTTTTATGGTGTTAAGTTATTGATTTATTTTTGACTTGCATTCTGTGTTTGGTAACCCTCGGTATGATGAAAGTCGCTGACAGCGCGGTGGAACGCAAGCTATACAACCTTTGTCACAAGCTTATCCACACGATTTGGGGGCAATCGATCGCCACAAGATCCTTTTTCTGTTTATAACTATTGACAGTAACCCAAGTTATTCAACATCCGGCCGTGTTGCCCTTGCTGCAGCACCATTTGCCGGGAATAGGGGAATATGGAACAATCATCCTTATGTTAGCTTTATTAGTCTGGTGATTGCGTGATAGATGGCGACGGTTTTCGTCCCAATGTAGGCATAGTGATCTGCAATCGCAAAGGCCAGGTGTTATGGGCCAGACGCTACGGGCAGCATTCCTGGCAGTTTCCCCAGGGCGGCGTGGACGACGGCGAAACGCCGGAGCAGTCCATGTACCGGGAGTTGTACGAGGAGATAGGGCTCAGGCCCGAAAACGTCACCCTGCTGGCAGTCACCCGCCACTGGCTCAAGTACAAGTTACCCAAGCGTCTGGTGCGGTGGGATAGCAATCCCGTGTGCATCGGTCAAAAACAGAAATGGTTTCTGTTGCGATTGGATTCGGATCATGAATCGCAGATCGAGTTCGGTTGCCACGGGCATCCGGAATTCGACGACTGGCGCTGGGTCAGCTACTGGTACCCGGTGCGCCAGGTGGTGTCTTTCAAACGGGAAGTATATCGACGGGTGCTGCGGGAGTTCGCGCCCATAGTGATGGCGGAGCAGGGCCGCAAAGACGGGCGACGGCGGCACCGCTAGCGCGATCGACATTAAGGAGTAGGCGGCAGTGTTAAAGGAATTGCGGGAAATCGTTCAGCGGGTGACGGCCAGCTCCGATCTCAACGAAGCCATGTCCGAACTGGTCAAGAAGACCCGCGAAGCCATGCATGTGGACTGCTGCTCCATTTATCTGCGCCAGGATCTGGAACAGGCCTACCTGCTCGCCGCCACCGACGGCCTGGCGGTCGAGGCGGTGGGCCATGCCAAGATCCCGCTGGGGGAGGGCATCGTCGGCCTTATCGGCGAGAAGGAAGAGCTGATCAACCTGGCCGACGCCCAGCACCATCCCAAGTTCAAATACCTGCCCGAAGCCCATGAAGACGCCTTCAAGTCTTTCCTCGGCGCGCCCATCATCCACCAGCGCAAGGCCCTGGGGGTGCTGGTGGTGCAGCAGAAACAGGTCCGGCTGTTCGAGGAGGGGGAAGAATCCTTCCTGGTGACCCTGGCCTCCCAACTGGCCACGGTGATCGCCCATGCCGAGGCCAAGGGCAACCTCAAGTCTCCCAACTGGCACGGCATGCTGCGCGGTCTGGCCGGCTCTCCTGGCGTGGCCATCGGCCGGGCCTGGGTATGGCGGCCCAGGGTCGAGTTGAACCAGGTCAAGGCCCGCAAGGGCGACGACGTGGCCGCGCAGCACGAGCGTTTCGACAAGGTGCTGATCCAGGTGGAGGACGAACTCGACAGCATGGCGCTGCGCTTCAAGGAGTCTCAGGCCAGCGAGTCGGTGGCGGTGTTCGAGGTCTACCAATACATCCTCAAGGATCCGGTGTTCATCGGCCTGATCCGCGAGGAGATCGAGCGGGGCTGGACCGCCGGCAGCGCGGTCAAGCGGGTGTGCGAAAAGCAAATCGCCCAGTTCTCCACCATGTCCGATCCCTACCTGCGGGAGCGGGCGGCGGATGTGCGGGATCTGGGGCAACGGCTGCTGACCCGGCTGATCCATGAAGACGAAGGTCCCCTGACGTTGGCCGAGCCCATCATACTGGTGGCGGACGAGATCAGCGCCACCCTGATCGCCGAGATCCCCCGGGACAAACTCAGGGGCATCGTTTCCGCCAAGGGGTCCATCAACTCCCACGCCGCCATCCTGGCCCGGGCCATGGGCATCCCCGCCGTCATGGGCATCGACCATTCCTTCGAACTGCTGGAGGAGCGCACCCTGATCGTCGACGGTTACAGTGGCGAACTGCTGGTGGAGCCGGTCGCCTCCGTGTTAAGGGAATACCGCCGGCTGATCGCCGAAGAAGCCCAGATGGACGAACTGTTCGCCACGGTGCGCAACGAGCGTTCGGTCACCCGGGACGGGGTCACGGTGTCGTTGCTGCTCAACGCGGGCCTGAGCGCCGATACCGATATCGCCATGAACGACGCGGCCGACGGGGTGGGGCTGTTCCGCACCGAGATCCCCTTCATGATGCGGGATCGCTTTCCCTCCGAGCAGGAGCAGGCCAGCAATTACCGCCGGGTATTGACCAGTTACGTGGGTAAGCCGGTATGCATGCGCACCCTGGACGTGGGCGGCGACAAGCAGTTGCCCTACTTCCCCATAGTGGAAGAAAACCCTTTTCTCGGCTGGCGGGGCATCCGCCTCACCCTGGATCACCCCGAGATCTTCCTGGTCCAGCTCAAGGCCATGCTGCGCGCCAGCCAGGGGCTGGACAACCTGTCCATCATGCTGCCCATGGTGGGCAACCTGGACGAGGTGCGGGTGGCGCGCCGGCTGCTGGACAGGGCCTGGCGCGAGGTGTCGGCCGAAACCGCCGAACAGCAGGGGGTGATCCGTTATCCCAGCCTGGGGGTGATGATCGAAGTGCCTTCCCTGCTCTACCAGCTGCCGGAGCTGGCGCCTTTGGTGGATTTCTGGTCGGTGGGGACCAACGACCTGACCCAGTACCTGCTGGCGGTGGATCGCAACAACGGCCGGGTGGCGGACATCTACGACGCCATGCACCCGGCGGTGTTGCGGGCGCTGCAGCAGATCATCGACGCGGCCCGCCGCTACGCCAAGCCGGTGTCCATCTGCGGCGAGCTGGCCGGCGACCCGGTCGGGGTGCTGGTGCTGCTGGCCATGGGCTACCGCCGTTTCAGCATGAATAACAGCAATATCATGCGTATCAAATACATAGTGCGCCAGTCCCGTACCGACGAACTGAAGAAGGTATTTCAGGAAGCCTTGAGCCATCAGCATAGCGGCGCCTTCAAGGGCGTCTTCGGCCGCTACCTGGAAGAGCGGGGGCTGGGCGGCCTGTTGCGCCCCGGGCGTTAAGCTCTGGTATTTGCCCTTTGACGACTGCACAATACCGCTTTTGTTTTTGACGGGGTAAACGCATGTCTGATAGCCACTGGGTATTTCCCGGATTCGATCCCATCGCCTTCCAGCTGGGGCCGCTGGCGGTCCACTGGTACGGCCTTATGTATCTGCTGGGCTTTGTCTTCGCCTGGTGGATGGCCAACCGGCGGGCGGCACAGCCGGGCTCCGGCTGGACCAGGGATCAGGTGTCCGATGTGTTGTTCTACGGTTTTCTCGGCGTCATCCTCGGCGGCCGCCTGGGCTATGTGTTCTTCTACCAGTTCGACACCTTCCTGGCCGATCCCCTCTACCTCATCAAGATCTGGACCGGCGGCATGTCCTTCCACGGCGGCCTGGTCGGGGTGCTGGTCGCCCTCTGGCTGTTCGCCCGCAAGCAGAAGAAGACCTTCTTCGCGGTCTCCGACTTTATCGCCCCGCTGATCCCCTTCGGCCTGGGGGCGGGCCGCATCGGCAACTTTATCAACGGCGAGCTGTGGGGGCGGGTCACCGAGGTGCCCTGGGGCATCATCTTCCCGGCGGCGGGCGCATTGCCGCGCCATCCGTCCCAGCTCTACCAGTTCGCCCTGGAAGGGGTGGCGCTGCTGCTCATCCTCAACCTGGCCTGGCGCCTGAAGGCCCCGCGCGGCGTGGTGTCCGGCCTGTTCCTGCTGTGCTACGGCCTGTTCCGCTTTATGGTCGAGTTCGTGCGCGAGCCGGACGCCCACCTCGGCGTCTACCTCAACCTGTTCAGCATGGGGCAACTGCTGTCCATGCCGATGATGGTGGCGGGAGCGATAATGTTATGGGCCGCCTGCCGGCGCCCGCAATGGTTTGCCAACGGAGAAAAAACCGCATGAAGGCCTATCTGGAGCTGATGCAGCATATCCTGGACCAGGGCGAGCAGAAGGAGGACAGGACCGGTACCGGCACCCTGTCGGTATTTGGGTACCAGATGCGATTCAACCTGCGCGAGGGCTTCCCCCTGGTGACCACCAAGAAGTGCCACCTCAAGTCCATCATCCATGAGCTGCTGTGGTTTCTGAACGGGGACACCAATATCGCCTACCTCAAGGACAAGGGCGTCAGTATCTGGGACGAATGGGCCGATGAGCGCGGCGATCTGGGTCCCGTTTACGGCCACCAGTGGCGCAGCTGGCAGGGAGCCGACGGCCGGGTCATCGATCAGATAAGCCTGGCCCTGGACACCATCAGGCACAATCCGGACAGCCGCCGCATCATCGTCTCGGCCTGGAACGTGGGCGAACTGGACCAGATGGCGCTGGCCCCCTGCCATGCCCTGTTCCAGTTCTACGTGGCCGGCGGCAGGCTGTCCTGCCAGCTCTACCAGCGCAGTTGCGATGTCTTCCTCGGCTTGCCGTTCAATATCGCCAGCTACGCCCTGCTGACCCATATGATGGCCGAGCAGGCGGGGCTGGAGGTGGGCGATTTCGTCTGGACCGGGGGCGACGTGCACCTTTACAGCAACCACCTGGAGCAGGCCCGGCTGCAACTGAGTCGTGAGCCCCGGCCGCTGCCGACCCTGCGCCTGGCCCGCAAGCCCGAGTCCCTGTTCGATTATGCCTTTGAGGATTTTGTCCTGGAAAATTACCAGCCGCACCCCCATATCAAGGCGCCGGTGGCTATCTGAACGGTATTTTTATTGTTAATAATGTTAACTCTTGGTGGTAAGTTTTGTTTTTGTATCGGATATACTAACGTCTAATTGTAAAAATATTCGTTTTTATCGAGTCTTTAAGCAGAAACAACCGATTACTCCCCGGCAGATGAGCTGATTACACTCGGGTGATTCCGAGTTGTGGAGTCTCATCTATGTCAAGCGTATTGAAACGATTTATGGCCATGGAGTCGGCCAGTGGCATCCTGTTGATCCTGGCCGCCCTGGCTGCGATCCTGATGGCCAACAGTGGCTGGGCCCATCTCTATACCACCTTTCTCGATACCCGGGTCCAGGTGCGCATCAGCGCCCTGGATCTGGACAAGCCGCTGCTGTTGTGGGTGAACGACGGCCTGATGGCGCTGTTTTTCCTGTTGATCGGCCTCGAGGTCAAGCGTGAGCTGGTGGAAGGGGCCCTCTCCCGTCGGGAGCAGGCGATCTTTCCCGCCCTGGCGGCCCTCGGTGGCATGGTCTTTCCGGCCCTCTGGTTCCTGCTGTTCAATGCCGACGATCCCCTGACCCAGAACGGCTGGGCCATTCCCGCCGCCACCGACATTGCCTTTGCCCTGGGGGTAATGGCCCTGCTCGGCAAGCGGGTGCCGCTCAGCCTCAAGGTATTCCTGCTGGCGCTGGCCATCATCGACGATCTGGGGGTGATCCTCATCATCGCCCTGTTCTACAGCCATGGTCTCTCCCTGCCTCCTCTTGGCATAGCCCTGCTCGCTATCGTCGGACTGCTGCTGCTCAACCGCAGCCGGGTCGGCAGCCTGGCTCCCTACCTGCTGCTGGGGCTGGTGGTCTGGGTGGCGGTGCTCAAGTCCGGCATCCACGCGACCCTGGCGGGAGTGCTGCTGGGCTTTCTGGTGCCCCTGTACCATGCCGGCGGTTCTCCCTCCAAACGGCTGGAGCATGCCCTGCATCCCTGGTGCGCCTTCCTTATCCTGCCGCTGTTTGCCTTCGCCAATGCCGGGGTGTCCTTGCAGGGGCTGTCGCTGGGCGATCTTTCCTCCGCCCTGCCGCTGGGAGTCATGATGGGACTGCTGGTGGGCAAGCCCATGGGGGTCTTCCTGATCAGCTGGCTGGCGGTGAAGCTGCGTATCGCCCAGTTGCCGGCAGACGTCTGCTTCAGGCAGATCTTCGCGGTGTCGGTGCTGTGCGGCATCGGCTTCACCATGTCCATCTTCATCACCTCCCTGGCCTTCGTCGGCCACGCCGACCTGGCCAACCTGTCCCGGCTGGGGATACTGTTGGGCTCGACCCTGGCGGCCCTGATCGGTTACACCATGTTGCACCTGGCCCTGCCCCGGGCCCAACCGGCGATGGCCGGGGAGTCGGTCCGGGCCTGAGCGGCCGGATTAACCCAGCAGGCGGCCGGGCCTTTAAGCCCGGCCGCTTTCATGATGGTGGGGCCCGTTTCCATAAGAGGGAGGCTTTGTCGCGGCGCAATGGCAACCACCCGGAGCAGGCCCGGCTGCAACTCGGCCGCGAGCCAAGATCTTTGCCCGGAATGTGGTTGGTGCACCGCCCGGCATCACTGTTCGGGTATCTTTATTGATATATTATTCTGATTGAACGCCACTCTATCCCTCATATAAAAGCACCTGTGGCGATTTGACAGATTTTTGTTTTTAAATAAATCTTAACTTAAGATTAATATTTCAATTTCATCGGCATTGATGAGTCATTTCGCTCTTTAGTTCGTTTTTCCCGAGGTGTTAATCAGAAAAAACCGATGACTACCTCTGTGACAAGCTGATTGCACTCGGGCCAGCACTTTGAGAAGGAGCTCAATATGTCTCGTGTGCTTAAACGCTTTCTGGCCATGGAATCGGCCGCCGGGGTGTTGCTGATCATCGCCGCCCTGATCGCCATGCTGATGGCCAACACCGCCCTGGCCGGTATTTATCAGGAGGTGCTCAATACGAGCATCCAGCTGCGCATCGGTGAACTGGATCTGCACAAGCCCTTGCTGCTGTGGGTAAACGACGGCCTGATGGCGGTGTTCTTTTTGCTGGTGGGACTCGAGGTCAAGCGGGAGATGGTGGAGGGGGCGCTCTGCACCCGCGAAAAGGCCCTGTTTCCGGCGCTGGCCGCCATCGGCGGCATGCTGTTTCCCGCCCTCTGGTTCATGCTGCTGAATCTCGGCGAGCCGGTCAACCAGAGCGGCTGGGCCATTCCCGCCGCCACCGACATCGCCTTTGCCTTGGGGGTGATGACGCTGCTGGGCAAGCGGGTACCGCTCAGCCTCAAGGTGTTTCTGCTGGCCCTGGCGATCATCGATGATCTGGGTGCCATCATCATCATCGCCCTGTTTTACAATCATGGCCTGGAGCTGACGGCGCTGGCGTCAGCCGGCCTGGGCATTGCCGGCCTGATGTGGCTGAACCGGGCCCGGGTGTGCAATCTGGTGCCCTATCTGGTGCTGGGTTGGATCGTCTGGGTGGCGGTGCTGAAGTCGGGTCTTCACGCCACCCTGGCCGGGGTGATACTGGGTTTCCTGATCCCGCTCTACGGCCACCGTTTCTCGCCGTCCAAGCAACTGGAGCAGTTTCTCAACCCCTGGTGTGGCTTTATGATACTGCCGCTGTTCGCCTTCGCGAACGCCGGCGTGTCGCTGGAAGGGCTGTCGTTCGCCGACCTGTCCTCGACCCTGCCCCTCGGCATCATGGCGGGGCTGCTGCTGGGCAAGCCCATGGGCATCTTTCTGTTCAGCTGGCTGGCGGTGCGCCTGGGTTATGCCCAGTTGCCGGCCGGTGTCGGCTTTAGACAGATCTTCGCGGTGTCGGTGCTGTGCGGTATCGGCTTCACCATGTCCATTTTCATTTCATCGCTGGCCTTCGCCGAACAGGCCCAGTTGGCCAACCTGGCCCGGCTCGGCATCCTGATGGGCTCCAGCATGTCGGCCGTGGCCGGCTATGTGATGCTGAAACTGGTGCTACCGCAGCCGGCGCCGGAGCACGAGAAGCAGGCGCACACGCAACCGGTCTAGGGCATTGCCGCCTGTCCCATGCCGGCCGGGTATTCAAACCCGGCCGCTTTCATTATGATGGGGCCTGTATCCATGGGAGATGGTGCTTTGTCACACCTGAATTACAACCACCTGTATTAATTAATTTCTTTTTATTCCTTTAAAATCAACATCTTATAATTCACTCTCGCTTTGTTTGGCGACAATTTGGCGGCGCTGGTCAGTTTTGGCGACGATGATCGGTTTTGAAATTCTTATACGGCCTTGTTTCCAGTTCTGGCGCGGCTTGCAAGGCGGTCCCCTGTTTCTGTCATCTGTGAAGTTCCCCACGTAAACGACACGAAGCCCAGGCCCGGCGCGGCGTTGCCGATCCTGCCGGTGATCTTGCCGGCCTCTAATTCCTTCATTTTCGTGCAATTTACTTCACTGGTTGCAGATCCTCAGATCAACGCGAGATCCCAATAACAGCGGGGGCTGGCGGTGAGTTTTGCACACCCGCAGAATTTCACAATTTTTATGACGCAAAGCGCGAAGGCGGGCGCGGAGGAGCGCGGTTTTCGTGGGGCGAGCGCGTGCGTGGGCGGTTGCCGTGGCGGCGGCGGGCCGGGCTTAGCATATAGCGGCTGGGCTTAGCATATAGCTGGAGAGCTTGGCATATAGCAGTGGGGTGGGGATACAAGAAGGCGGCCGCTGTGGGCCGCCTGGGTGGGTGTGACAGGGGTTTAGCCGGTGAAGCTTTGCAGGTTGCCCTTGATGGTGCCGATGTTGCCGGCGTGGCCGGCCACCTGGCCCTGGACGTTGGGCGGCTGGTGGTGGTCGGGGTGGGTGTGGCCGTCGAGCTTCTGCAGGGCCTCCTGCACGTTGGCCATCATGCTGATCATCAGGGCCAGCATGTTGTGGGTGCCGTTGCCCAGCACGATGCTCTGGCCCTGGATCACCTGGGCCTGGGCGGTGCTGGTCTTGTTGCCGGTGATCTGTTCGGTGGTGTTTCCCTGGGTGGTGCGCTGTTCGTTGCCCTGCACGGTGAGGCTGCGATTGCCCTGGATGGTGGTGGTGCTGTTGCCGCCGATGCCGTGCTGGTAGTCGCCGCCGGTCACGTCGACCCGCTCGCCGGCGGCCACCAGGTGCAGGTTGGCCAGGGTGGCCAGTTCGATATCGTCGCCGGCGAGCAGCTCGATGGCACCCAGTGCCTCGATCAGCTTGCGGCCGGCCACGGCCTCGGTGCTGTGCTGGGCCACGGTGGTGTGCTGGCTGCCGAACTCGCCGTGGTAGTCGTCGGCCTGCTGGGTGAGCTGGGCGGCGATGTGGTGGATGGCCTGGTCGGTGGCCAGGGTGTGGTTGCCGGCCGGATCGGTGCGCTGGAATACCTCGGCCCGCTGCTGCTGCAGCTGCTCGCCGGGCTGGATATCGGGCAGGGGCCAGCCGGTGCCGAGCACGGTGCGGATAAAGGGCTGGTCGGCGCGACCAAAGGCGAAGCCCAGCTCCACCAGGGTGCCCTCTACCGGATACTGGAACTGGCCCTGTTCGGGGCCGCCGAACAGCACGGGCAGGGGCACGGCTTGATAGACGGGCACGGCCTGGTCGGGCTGGCCGTTTTCGTCGAGCATCTGCACGTCCACGGCGTAGCGGGGGCGGAATGGGTCGTTGAGTTCGCCGGCCCGGGCGTGGTCGGCCACGGCGATGACCTGGCCGAACTGGGGCAGATGGAATCCGGCGGCCAGCTCGGGGTATTGCTGCTCCATCTGCCGCTGCTGGGGTGTTTTCTGGCTGCCGGCCCATTGCAGGCGCATGTGGGTACCGTCGAATTCCACCCGGGTGATCTGGTTGCCGTTGACCAGGGCGCCGGGGCGCAGGGCGGGGGAGGCGGGCACGGTGATGGTGTTGCCGCCGGCCTGGGCGCCGGTTTCGGCCTGGTCGATGGTGACCGGGCGGGACGGCCAGCGGGAGTGTTGATAGCTGCCGGCGTACAGGGTGCCGTCCTGCTGCTGGTACCAGCAGAAGTCGGGGATGTTGAAGGCCCGGCCGGCGTTCTGCAGCAACTGGGCGCCGGAGCCGGCGCTGGTGAAGTTGGGGATTGGGCGGTCGGTGTAGTCGGCGCCGGCGGGCAGCACGAAGGCAAGGCCGGTTTCTTCCCCCACCCACTCCAGCACCCGGCGAAAGGTGGCGTGCTGCAGGCTGATGGTGAGCCGGGTGCCGAGCACGAAGGCCAACTCCTTGATCACCAGCTTGGTATGGCCGTTTTCGGCCGGTACCGCCTTGGTGACGATGCCGGTGAAATAGGGCTCCATGCGCTGGCCGTAACCGATGTCGAGCTGCACCCGGTCGCGCACCTTGGCCTGACCGGCGACGGTGACGATGCCGCGGCCGGCGGCGGAGAGCTCCAGCATCAACTTGTCGTTGGCGAGGGTGACGGGCTGGCCGTTGATGTTAAGCCGTTTGTTCAGCTTCACTGTTTCCTCCCAGGGCGTCGTCCAGCTTTTTAAGGAATTTTTCGGTACTGGTCAGATCCCGCTGTTGCTGTTCTGCGCCGTCTACTGCGCCGGCCGGGGCGACCGGCTCGGCGTTGGCGGTGCCCTGGGTGACCTGGGCTTCCGGCTGCGGGCGGCGCTGTTCGAGTTTTTCCGGCACCGACAGGTGCTCGCGAAGGGTGAAGGTAACGCGCCAGGCCAGCAGGCCCTCTTGCTCCGGGGCCATGATGCGGCCGACGAATTTGACCTGGTAGATCTTGACCGCTTCGGCCAGCTCGCAGCCGATGCGGTAGATTTTGCGCTCGTTGCCGTCGCCCTTGGCCTGGGCCAGCTCGAACAGTTGGGCCAGGCCGGTGGGGTCGGAGAAGGGGATCAGGCCGGTGACCTGCAGCTCCTTGCCCTTTTCGCCCTGTTCGGCGCCGTCGGTGCCGGAGGTCTGGCCGGAGGTGTCCTGCTCCTTGAATTCCATGCTCAGGCTGATGCGGGGGGACTTGAGGCGGATCAGCTCGCCATCCAGTGCAATCATGGCAGCAGCTCCTTGAAAAACGTCAATGGTTGGGGCGAGACCAGCAGCACGGCGGCAGTGTGGGCCTGCTCGTAGCCGGGCAGGCCGCCGGCGAGGGCGGCGGCGATGGCACCCGGGGTGCCGGAGGCCGATGCCCGGAACAGACTGCCGGAGAGGCCGGCCTTGATGTCCGCCAGGGCCTGCTGCTGCTCGTCCAGCCACAGCGCACGCCTGGCGGCCAGCGCTTCCAGCTTGCTTATGGGGCTGGCGGCGTCGGCGGCCAGGGATTCCAGTTGGGCCAGTTGGGCCCCGAGGGCGGCCAGGGCCGGGCGGGCCGGAGCGCTGTTGTGCCGGCCCGGCACCCAGGCGGGGGTGAGGGGGCGGGCGGCGGCGTGGAGCTAGTCTTGCTCAAGCGCCCGCAGGCGCATGGCAATCCGGCTCCGGTGGGTTTTTACCTGGGCACCCACCGGATCCCATTCGTGGGCCTTCGCCAGCAGGGCGTCGGCCTGTTCCAGCACGTCCGGATCATTCACCGCGCTGGCCCGGGGTTCGCCGGTGGCGTCGCGCAGCAACAGCAGCCCGGCGAACTTGAAATACTTGGCGGTGAGCTTTTCATTCAGCCGCCAGTCCTTGACCACATGGGCGAACACCCGACTGAAGTAGGGCTCTACCGCCTGGCCCTCGGCCGCCTGCTGCTCGGCCCACTCCAGCACGGTGTCCGCCACAAAGTGGGGAAAGTCGCGCTTGAGCCGGGGCGGGGTGTGCTGGCCCTGGGCAATCGCCCGTTCGGCCCAGTCCAGGGCCTGCTCGAACTCGCCCAGGTCGAACAGCCAGACGATGAGCGTGGCGAACAGCGGGTTCTGGTGGCTCTTGTCCCCGGCCAGGTACTGCTCCACATAGGGGCGGTACTTGGGCAACAGCTCGCGCTTGAGCGCTATCTTGTCGCCGATGCGGTCCAGCGCCTTCAGCCGCTGCTGGTCCTGCTCCAGGGCCAGCAGTTGCAGGTGCAGGCTGTGGGCCAGCTCGCCCTCGGCTTGCCCGGTGCGGCCGGCCTGGGTGGCCGCCTGCAGGGCGCGGTGCCGATCACGATGCCGCTGGGCCGGGGTGCTCATTCAGTTAGCCCGCCGGTGCCGGTGCCGGGGCGATTTCGATCCCGGACTCGTCGAAGGAGGCATAGGCGCGGTACTCGCCCACGGCGTAGCCTTCCATCCGCCAGTACTGGCTCTCGAAGCCCTTGCGGTCCTGGTTGTGGGCCGCGCTGCGCTGGCGGGTACCGCGCTGGGTGTAGAGGTGCAGGTTGGCCGGAATGGTCACCACCATGCGCTTGCCCGGGAAGAAGGGCGGGGTGATGGCACGGCGGCCGGCAACACTGGTGGCCAGCTGCTGGGCCAGGATCTGCTCGCTGGGCTTGTCGGCTTCCTGATAAAGCCGGCCCTGGGCGGCGGCCACCAGATCGGCCCCCACCAGCACGGTCAGGCGCGGATCGTTGCGAAACGCCGGGTCGATGGTGCTGTTGATAAGGTCCGAGGCCATGGCGTCCAGGGTCTTGTAGTCGCCCTGGCCGTCGGGGTCGAAGTAGATCTTGCTCTGGGCCGAGCCCACGATCTGCGAGCCGTCGTTCCACTCGCGCACCAGCTGCTGCCAGCCCTTGTTCACGTCCTGGCCGAGGGGGTTGGCCGCCGGGTCGGTATCGGCGGCGGCCGAGGTGCCGTTAAAGCCCACCCGGATCATGTCCAGCGCGAAGGTGCGGTTGATGAACTCGTTCACCAGGCGCATAAATTCGCCTTCGCTGCCGGCATTGGCCCAGCCGGCGAGGGTAGACCAGGGCAGCACGGCGCCGGAGTCGGTTTCCACCAGCTCATAGCCGTGGCCGCCCACGCCCACGTTTTTCAGGAAGCGGCCATTGGCTTTACGGCCGGTGTGGATACTGCCGATGCCTACGTCGACCACCTGGCCCTTGATCTGGTCCACGTCGACCAGGGTGATCATGCGCAGGAAGTCGGCCGACTCCAGCAGGGCGGCGCGCAGCCGGGTTTCCATCGGCGGGGTGACGCTGAACTTCTCGCCGCGCTGCAGCGCGCCCAGGTCGATGCCGTAGCCCTGGGCCAATTGGCTGAAGTATTTATTCAGCATGGCGCCGGCGGCGGGGGTGAGGATCATGCTCATGTCGGCTCCTTACACCAGGTGATAGACGTCGCCGCCGGCGGGGGCGGGATTGGGGTTCTGGCCGGGCGCTTCCTTCAGCAGGGCGGAAAACTGGGTTTCCAGCGCGCCCTGCTTCTCGGCCACGCCCTTGACGGCGGTCAGCAACTCGCTGAACTGCTCGGCGGTGACACCGGCGGGGGCCGGGGCGGACTCGGGCTTGGCTTGCGGCTCGGGGGCGGGCTCGTCTTTTTTGCTGAACTGCTCGAACTTGGTTTCCAGCTCGCCCTGCTTGGTGGCGATGCCTTTAACCGTGTTCATCAGCTCGTTGAACTGCTCTTTGTCCATTGCTGGATCCTCGGGGGTGTTATTGGTGGGGGCAGGGGGCTCTTGTTCCTGGGTTTTGAACCAGGCCATAAACTTCTTGAACAGGCCGGCTTCCTGCTCGCGGTCGGCCAGCTCGGCCAGGCTGAACGCTTCGCTCTGGCCGATGATCTTGGGCGCCTTGTCTTTGGCGCTGAACTGCATGCGGGTGGTGCCGGTGCTGGCCGGACGGTCAGTCACGCCCAGGCCGCCCAGGTAGGTTTTGTCGCCGCCGGCGAATTGCTCCAGGGGCTCGATGCTGCAGAACTGGTACTGGCCGATTTGGTTGTAGTAAATGAGATCCCGGGTCGGGCGCAGCACGGCAAACAGCTTCATCTTGCCGTCCACCTGCTCGGCCTTGACCTCCTCCACGGTGCCCATGGCCGACCAACGAGAGTGATCCGGCCAGATAACGGCGGTGTAGTGATCCGGGTCGTAGGTTTCGGCCATGTCGGTCAGCCACTCGCGGGAGATATAACGTCCGTCGATGCTGTTGCCCTCGGTGGCAATGCAAATCCAGCCTGTGCGTAACCGTGAATCGGGTTTCATGTGCCTGCTCGTGTTCTGTGATGGCGACAGGCTAGGGGCTTGTGAAGGGGATTTCATCAAGGGCCGTTCCACCGAATTCCGATTTTCGGGAAATCGGAATTTCTCGGAATTTCATGGCGATAGGTGGCGGTTTTCGGTGGGTATGATGGCCGCATTCATCACCACCACGGACCACCATGGCCTACACCGAAGAAATCCGCAACGCCGCCAAGGGGCTTTACCTCAAGCGCTGGCTGCCCCGGGAAATCGCCCAGGAGCTGGGCCTGAACTCGGCGCGGGTGGTGTACCAGTGGGCGGAAAAATACAGCTGGGACGCGCTGCTGTCCGACGAGCAGCTGGAAGACGCCATCGCCCGGCGGGTGCAGCTGCTGCTGGCCCGGGAAAAGAAGACCCCGGCCGAGCTGGACGAACTGGACCGGCTGATCGGCCAGCATGTGCGGCTGAAGAAAGATCTGGTGCAGCTGCGCGAGAAAGAGCTGGCCCTGAAGGAGCGGGAAGCGGCCCTGGCCGCCGGGGTGCCGGCGGATGAATTGCCCGAACCGGGCGAGCGGCGCGGCAAGCGCGGCGGGGGACAGGCCAAGGGCGGCAAGGGCAAGAAGGGCAAGCAACGCAAAAACGATATCGGCGAGTTGTTGCCCGAAGACTTCCAGGGCTGGCTGGATACCCTGTTCGGCTATCAGCTGCGGTGCCGCGAGGCCAAGAACGACCCGGCCATCCCGCGTACCCGCAACATCCTGAAAAGCCGCCAAATCGGCATGACCTACTACTTCGCCGGCGAGGCGCTGGAAGACGCGGTCATCACCGGCGGCAACCAGATCTTCCTGTCTGCCACCCGGGCCCAGGCCGAGGTGTTCCGCTCCTACATCATCAACATCGCCCGGGAGTTTCTGGGGGTGGAGCTGTCGGGCAACCCGATCATCCTGAGCAACGGCGCCGAGCTGCACTTTCTGTCCACCAACTCCAACAGCGCCCAGTCCCGCAGCGGCAACGTCTACATCGACGAATACTTCTGGATCCCGGGCTTTACCAAACTGTCCAACGTGGCCTCGGCCATGGCCACGCAAAGCCGGTGGCGGAAAACCTACTTCTCTACCCCCTCGGCCAAGTCGCACCCGGGTTATGGCTTCTGGACCGGCGACAGTTGGAAAGATGGCAAGGACAGCCGCAAGGATATCGAATTCCCGACCCTGGCCGACTACCAGGACGGCGGCCGGGTGTGCCCGGACCGGCAATGGCGCTACGCCATCACGGTGGAAGACGCGGTGGCCAGCGGCTGCAACCTGATTGACGTGGACGAGCTGCGCGACGAATACGCCGACGAGGTGTTCCGCAACCTGTTTATGTGCGAGTTCGTCGACGACGAAGCCAGCGTGTTCAAGTTCAACCAGTTGGAAGGCTGCGGCGTCGACACCGCCCAGTGGGAAGACTTCGACCCGCGCGCGGCCCGGCCGTTCGGTACCCGCGAGGTGTGGCTGGGCTACGACCCGAGCCGCACCCGCGACAACGCCACCCTGGTGGTGCTGGCCCCGCCGCTGGTCGCCGGCGAGCCGTTCCGGGTGCTGGAAAAGCACCACTGGCGGGGGCTCAACTTTCAGCACCATGTGGCCGAAATCGCCAAGCTGTTCAAGCGCTACCGGGTGACCTACATCGGGGTGGACATCACCGGCATCGGTGCCGGGGTGTTCGACCTGATCAAAACCAAGTACCCGCGCGAGGCGCACGCCATCCACTACTCGGTGGAGAGCAAAAACCGCCTGGTGCTGAAGATGATCGACGTGGTGGAGGCCGGGCGCATCAGCTGGGACCGGCTGCACAAGGACATTCCGCTGGCGTTTATGGCCATCAAGCGCACCACCACAGGATCCGGCAACGCCATGACCTTCAAGGCGGGGCGGGACGCCACCACCGGCCACGCCGACGCCTTTTTCGCCATCGCCCACGCGGTGATCAACGAGCCGCTGGACCACTCCAACCAACGCACCTCAACCTGGGCCATACAAGCATGACCGAGCAAGCCAGCCATCAATCCAACAACCTGGTTGCGTTCAGCTTTGGCGAGCCGGAGGCCATCGAGCCCGGCCGCTGGCTGACCGACTACACCGAACTGTTTTACGACGATTACGCCGACTACTGGAGCACCCCGGTCAGCCGCCAGGGGCTGGCCCAGATTGCCAACACCAACGCCCACCACGGCGCCCTGCTCTATGCCCGGCGCAACATGATCGCCGGCAAGTTCAAGGGCGGCGGGGGCATGAAGCGGGTGCAGATGCAGGCCTTTGCCCACAACCTGATCCAGTTCGGCGACGCGGGCTTTTTGAAGATCCGCAACGGCCTGGGGCGGGTGGTGCGGTTGCATCCGCTGCCCTCCATGTACCTGCGCCGGCACAAGAGCGGGGACTTTGTGCTGCTGCAGGCCAACAACCAGCAGATCCGCTACCGGGAAGACGACGTTATCTTCCTGAGCCAGTACGACCCCCGCCAACAGATCTACGGCCTGCCGGACTACCTGGGCGGCATCCAGTCCGCCCTGCTGAACCGGGACGCCACCCTGTTCCGCCGGCGCTACTACCAGAACGGCGCCCACATGGGCTTTATCTTCTACGCCACCGACCCCAACCTGAGCGAAAGCCAGGAAGAAGAGCTGAAGGAGAAGATCCAAAGCTCCAAGGGGGTGGGCAACTTCCGCAGCCTGTTTATCAACATCCCCAACGGCAACCCGGACGGGGTGAAGCTGATCCCGGTGGGGGACATCGCCACCAAGGACGACTTCGACCGCATCAAGAACATCAGCGCCCAGGACGTGCTCACCGCGCACCGCTTTCCGCCCGGGCTGGCCGGCATCATCCCCACCAACACCGGCGGCCTGGGCGACCCGGAGAAATACGATGCCGTCTACACCCGCAACGAGGTGCTGCCGCTGTGCGAGCTGATCGCCGACGTGGTCAACTCGGACCCGGATATCCCGGCGCGGCTGGCCCTGCAGTTTACGCTGGAGTAACTGGATAAAAAAACAGTGGTTTGCTGCCATCCGGTGCCGGATGTTTTATCATAGGTGCATGTTTACTCGGGGGAGTTTTAAACATGCGGGTTTACTGCAGAGAGTGCGGAAGCAAGGGGCGGATAACAAAAACCAACCGCCTGAGCCGGGATTACACCGAGCTGTATTGTCAGTGCAACGATGCCGAGTGCGGCCACACCTGGGTGATGGGCGCCGGCTACCGGCACAGCCTGAGCCCCAGCGCCAAAACCACCACCCAGCTGGCGTTCCAACTGATGAGGGCCCTGCCACCAGGGGCACAGAAAGATTTACTGAGGGAAATGGAAGGGGCGCGGTGAGCGCTCTTTCTTATTTAGCCGTATAGACGTGTTTCCAGCACACTGGTAATTGCACTTCCATTCCAGCAATAGTCATAGTGCTTGGCCTGGCAGATTTCAGTGATCAGCCTGGGTCTGAACAGCACAAAGCAATCATGGCCTGCATGCCTGACCGAGCGGTATTTCAATCCATCGGCCCCATTACTGCGCTGCTGGCTGGCGAATGCCTGACTGTGGCTGTAGTCGGTGGGGTGGTAGAGGTTGGATGAAAGATGCTGTTGGTCGGTAATGTCTACCAGATCCGCACTGAAGCGGGCGAACAGTGAGCGCATTTGAATGCGCTGAGCAGGCTCTTTGGTGTACCCGTAAAGCCGTTCCTGATGGTAGATGGTCTCTTTTATTGCCGTGTCCAGGGAAGGGGCGCAGTAATAACCGCCAAAATCTCCGGTAGTAAAGCGCGCCCCTTCCGGGTTGATATGGGTAAACGCGGCCATGGCGTAACTGGCGTGGGGGATGCCCACCAGCCAATCCTCCTTGGGCACCAGGCTCAGATCACCAGCTTGCTCAAGCAGTCGCGGATTGGTCATGGCCTCCACGGCATGCACGGCTTCCAGTTCGTCGGCGGTGGCCACGTCTTCGTACAGATCAATGGGCGGGTACTTGCTCGGGATCAGCCGGTAGCACTCCTGGCCCTGCAGTTGGGCAATCTCAAGCTCTTCGCTCACGCCGTTCCTCCACGCCAGGCACTCAGTCGTTTCGATACCTCGTACAGATCAGCCACCTTGCCACCCATCATCACATCCATGGCGCTTCTGCCGGCGAAGAAGGGGTGCTGGTTGGGCTTGCGTACCCAGCCATACACGCTGTCTTCGGCACTGAACAGAATGCGCAGGCTCTTGTGGATGTTGAGGATGTAACTCATCCGCTCCAGGGTGTCCGGGCTTAGACGCAGTCCGCCATGCGCCGCCTTGTACTTGTTCAATGTTGAACGGGAGTGTATGCCCAGCAGAGCCAGCTGCTCCTTGGAGTCACAGCCCCATTTGTCCAGAATCCGGAACACGACCGGGAGCGCCTTGCTGTGGTCAACCACATGATTTCCTTGGGCTGGTAACGCTAGTGACATCATACCCCCCTCCTGTATGCGTAGCGTCCTGGGAGGATCCCGGGGCGCTGTGGTGTTGGTCAACTTAGGTTTACTTTAGTAAATTTGTCCATAAATGAACAGTCTTGTTTTGCCGTGACAGGTCACGCTTTTAGAGGGCACTTGCTGCATTACTGGCTACTTATTACGGTATATTGGCGTTAAACATGAGCTTGCATTAACATTGACTCAATGGTTTCTATAACCATAAGTTGCTGATTTTTATAGGTGAAAAATGCTTAAGACCCACAAGGCCCGTGTGAGGTGCTTCAAGGCCCCGCTGAAGCGGAAGGCCGAGCGTACACCTGAGCTTGTCTCCCAGGTACCTGAGTACGCTCTCGACACTCTTGCCGAGCAGTCCATGAAGGAGGTCCGGAACGGCAGCAAAGGGCCTTCTACTTTTGTTGAAATCTAAAGAAAACCAATTCGCTGAACATAATTGATTTGGTCATTTCATGCCTTTAGGGGATTGTAAAAAGGGCGCCTGGTGCGCCCCTGTGGGTTAGCAAATCGCTACTGGTTCTGAAGCCGGCTTATTTTTCGATCTGCAGCTAGGGCACCACGATTGAACAATCACGCTGCCATCTTCCATTGTTCTCATACCAAAGGAGTCGTAAGCATAAAAGACATGCTTACCTTCGTTGCTCGAACACTGGGGGCAGCTTTTAATCTTTCCGAGGGGGTGATCTTCTATGGTAATGGAGTCGCTCAATGGACGCCGACAACTCCCACAAGTACCTGACATATTGTTATCTCCGTGCTAGTAGCTGTGAGAGTCTATGATTCAACAGACAAAGTTTAATTTTTGTGCGGTCAATCACATAATAAGTGACTAAGACCTTTGTCTATATTGAAGCGGTTACCCCGGTCCCAGATAAACCAGGCATACTCACAGCTGTCCGAGTTTCCACCTACGAACCTTGGCCTGGGAACAATAATGGGTGACTTGTCAGGGAACCCTACATTCTTCCAAAACGGCACTCTTCGTTTACTACCTAGAAAGTTCACTCTCTGCAAGTAAGCCATGGTCCCATCATCACTTAGCTCGGAAAGGGATTTTTCAATAAAGGGTTCTGCCAGAGAAAAAGGCGGATTGGTAATGATGATATCCATCTTGTGTTGGAAGGCCGTCTTCAGATAATCACGGCCCATTTCAATCTCTGCCCAGTGCTTCTGTGTTTCAGGCAACGGGATTTGGTTCCAAATTGCGTCGGTTCCTCTGCAGGGCTCAAGGAAATGATCACCCTGTCTCACCTCAAGGCGAGAAAGTAGTGCTGATACTACCGAGTGCGGTGTTGGATAAGACTCTCGGGGCAAAACATTGCCGTTGGTACTGCTCATAAATATCTCCAATTTGATCAGGAATGTTAATACAAATCATGGGGTTATGCACCCTGCATAAGTGGCTTGCGCTCATCTGTCGGTTTAAGCCAGGCAGAACCCCTCCATAAAAAATGCTCACTTTTCCTTTTGTGACCGGTCACAGCGCCAAGCGCTTGGCTTGTTCGGTGTGCCAGCAGCGAGAGTCGCCTTTGAACAGGCCGTTGCAGCCCTGGGGCAGGGCATCGCCGCAGTGGGTGCAGTGGCCCAGTTCGGCCAGTTGCTGCTGGAGGCGTTGCCAGTCCCGGTGGATCAGCAGGCTGATGTATTCGTCGGCGGAGTAGGGGCCGCGCACGCCGCCCCGGACCCGGCACAGTTCGTCCAGGCGCTGGAATTCCGCTTCTCCCAACAGCACTTCCAAGCGGGTGATGCCGGCGGCCTTGGCTGCGGCCCGGCTTTTACGCTTGCGCTCGGCGGCGGATGTTTGGCTCATGCTCAACCCCCCAGCGGAAAACAGGTGACGATCACCGCACCGGCGGCGACGAAGGCGAAGCCGTCGGGGGTGATCAGCAGGCGCTGGCCGGCCCGGGGCCAGCGGCGGGCCTTGCGCAGTTTGCCCTTGGTGGCCGGGCGGGCCCGGCTCAGATCCGCAGTGATGTAGAGCGGATGCCGGCAGCGGCGTTCGCGGTAGCGTTCGGCGGCGTGGTGAGTGATGTGGTAGTCCTTCATGCACTTTCCTCCAGTTCGTCTATCCAGCTGTTGAGATCGTCGTCTTGCCAGCTGGCCTCGTATTCCATTTGCTCCACCAGGGTGGTGATCTGGTCGAGTGCCAGCGCCTGGTACTGTGGGGGAATGGCGGCCAGCCAGTGTTCTATGTCGGCGCCGCGGTGCAGCAAATGCAGAGCATCGCGGCGGTAGCGGGCGGCGCGGTCGCGCTCCCGTTCTTGCCCGAGTTCGGCGAACTCGTTCTCTTCCCAGATGGCGAGGGGGTCTTCTGTCGGGCGTAGGCCAGGGCGGTGGCGGCCGGTGTTAAGGCAGCCGTTGCGAATGCTGATGAATAAACCATCAATTTCGATAACGGCGCCGTTCAGCAGCCGTTCTTTGTCCCGGGCATCGAGGCCGAGCATGGCCATTTCGTGGTCCAGCGGATCTTTTTCTGCCCCTTTTTGATCCTCCGTACAGTTATTGTCAGAACTCCAAGGGGCGCGGCTGCCGCCGCTTGAGGGCAACTCGCTGCGCTCGCCAAGGCCGGTCCGTGACAAGGTCCAGCCCTGGTGCCGGGTTTGGGCTTCGGACACGCCCACCATCACCCCGGTGGGGATGCCGTTAACGCTGGTGGTGATGTCGATGGTGCGCAGGCCCAGCAGCTTGGCCACGTCTTCCCCGTATTTGCTGGCCGCGGGTTTGATGATGTGGGCCAGCTTGATCAGATGATCCCGGCGCGGGCTGTCGATGCCGCCCATGGCTTCCACAAACTGGGCCCACTTGCCGGTGTCGGCGGCGCGGCGGGCGGGTTCAATAATGGGGTTGCGGGTGGCCTCGCGCAGCCGGCGCAGCTCTCGCCACACCTGCACGCTGGGACCGCCAATTTGCTGAAACTGGCGGATGCGCCACAGGCTGGCCCAGGCGGCCACGTTGGGCGCGGTATCGTTGGCATCGGTGCCGGTTTCCTCGTCTACGCCGACATTGAAGCCATCAATATTTTTACTGATGTACTTGGCGATATAGCCGGTGGCGCTGCCCAGCTCGTCCTTGATTTCCTTCCAGTCGAAGCGGGCGCGGTAGCCCTTTCTGCCCAGCTCCTGGCGGTCGTGCTCGATGGCGTAATGGCGCAGCACCGAGCGCAGCAGCCGGCGCTGGCTGGGGTGCACGAAGATCAGCAAATGCCAGTGCGGGGTGCCGTCGTGGTGCGGCTCCACCACCCTAAAGCCAAAGCGGCGGATGCCCAGCCGGTCCAGCTTGGCGCGGGCCTTGTTCCACTGGCGGCACAGGTAGGCCTGGGTTTCGCTGGGGGTAAAGCCCTGGTACTTGTCGTTTTGGATGGTCTTGACCCGTTTTTCGAGCTTTTCGCCGGTTTGCGCTTTTTTGCGGTTATCCATCACCGTCCAGGCGTGGTACTTGCTGGGCGCGGTCCAGGTGTAGAACTCGCCTGCCCAGCCTTGCTCTTCGGCCAGGTCTTCAAAGCCGCGCATCCGCACCATCAATTCCATACGGCGGATCTCGGGATTGGCCACGCTGGCTTTCACCGCGTCCGCCAGGGGGATCTCCAGTCCCAGTTCTTCATTAATGGCATACATGGTGTGCATCCAAGCGGCGCCTGCGCGGCGACGTTCCTTATGCTCCTGTGCCGCCTTGTGGGAAACGTAGGGGCTCACCCCCTTGCGCACCTTGCCCACGATGATGGCCACATGCTCTTTAAGGCGGCGGTATGCTTTGCGGATCTGCCGCTCCCACCAATCTGCATCCTGCAGCCGTGCCAGGGCGCTGGCGGCCATGTCCAGTTGGGTGTCGGTGGCTTCGCCATCAATCACCGGTAACATCGGGCTGAAACCCCAGGCTCTGGCCGGGGCCATGGCTTCATGCAGCAGGGTTTGCGCGGCAACCTTCCGTGTCATGCCATGGGTCAGCTGGTTGATGATGCTGGCCACCCGGTTGGCCCACTCCCGGGCCACCATGGCTTGCTTAAGCTCGGAATTGATGTAACTCAGCGGCAGCGGAAAGCGGCCCTCATGAGCACGAATACTGGCAACGTGCTTACGCAGCCAGATGTTTGCGCTTCTGGGGTTGTACTTCTGATAGCGGTAACAGTAGTGTCCGAACAGTTCTTTGGCGGTGTCGTACTCCACCTGCTCCAGTTGTTTGGCGCAGAACAGCAGGTTTTCCTGATGAACGATACTGCTCAAAAAGAAGGCCGGCACCACGTTGCCAGCAATGTTGCTCGGGATATTCAGAGGGGCCATTAACGCCCCTCTTTTTGTTTAGCTTTGGTGCTTCTTTCGCAGGTGATTATATCGGGCCCTGATTTCGACCCCTGCCGCTGTTTGATTGCAGGTCGGACAGAGCTGAAGCCTGTACTCATTGGGCTTGAGCAGCATATAGCAACGCAAACATACGGGTATGACGCCGGTAACTTCGAGGATGGGGTCATAGCACCCAGCGCAAAGCCATTTTTTTTCTTTTCGAATTGGCTGCTCCGGCAAGTAGACCTTACTTTCGTCGAAGCGTGTGCTTCCCATGAGCTGCATGCTTTCCTCACGGTAATAAAGGTGCTGCTCTTCGCCCAGCATGCGCGGTGTGCACTCTTCGAAACTGCCGCAGCAATCACACCACGTTTCCATAGACTTTTGGTCAGACATTCTTTTTTGGCCTCAGATGTAGAAAACAGCACCATTAGAGTACCACTCTCCCAAGCTGGTGAAGATCGGCGGTTTTGGCCCACCAGTTGCCAATGGCCTTGGCAATGGAGAGAAAGCCCTGGCCCAGGGCCTGCCAGTAGAGGCTGCGGATGGTGCCCAGGTCGAGGATCAGGCGGACGCGGACGCGCCTGAGGGCGCGGTTGCGCCCCCACAGGTCGGTGGGGGCCAGCTCAAAGCACCAGCGCCAGTGGCGCCAAAAGTCGGCCTTGGCCTGGTGCCAGTGGCGGCGCAGGTGGGCGCGGGGGTTAAGGATGTCGCTCATGCAAAGCACCTCCGCACCCGGCCGAAGCTGTGCACGGCCAGCTGAATGGCGGCGGAGTGGCGCGAAGGCTCACGGGCCGGCACGGCGCGCTCGTCCAGGGTGATGGCGGCGGCGTGGCGGGCGCGCAGGATCTGGTAGTTGCTAAAGCCCTGACGGGCGGCCTCGGCGGCGGTCATCAGCTCTTTTTCCTCGCTGAAGATCTCGTCGCCGTAGCGCTTGCCGGCGGTGGCGCGGGCGATGCCGTAGAAACGGCGGAACAGGTCATGCTCAGTCATGGCAGTCCTCCAGCAGCAGGTTGCGGATGCCGGCGGCATCGCGGATGCAGGCGACGGCCATGCGGCGGTGCTTGCCGGCATCGGTCAGGGCCTTGGCCGCCTCCGATCGGTTGCCCAGGCGGCAAAATTCGGCGGCCATCTGCAGGCAGTGGCGGGCATGGCTGAGGTAGAACGCCTGGTGGCGGCCGCTGCGCTCCAGGCTGCGCAGCCAGAATTCCATATCACTGCGTTTCATGCTTGCACCCCCATGGCGGTGATGGGAGCCAGCACCCGGTGCTGCTCCAGTTGATGCATTCGGTTGGTGATTTGCTGGTACATGGCCAGGGCGCCCAGTTCGTCGGCCAGCTCGGCCAGCACTTCCAGGGCGCACTCGGTGGCAAACTCGATGCTGCGGGACTGCCCTACCCGCACCAGCTGGTTGAAGTTGTGGATGCGGTCGTTGGCCGCTTTGCGTATTGCGTTAAGCTGTGTCATAGTTTTCTCGTATTCATTGGCGTGGATACACATCCGAAGGCCGCCTCCAGTTACCGCTGGGCGGCCTTCACCTTTTCTGCCCGCTGCCTGAGCAGCTGCGCCTGCTGGGCCAGCAGTTCCCGGCGCCTGTCTTCTTCCTGCTGTTCTTCGATTGCTTCATCCGCCACGCCGGCAAAGTCGGCGATATGCAGCCACTCGCCCCGGTCGGTGGCGGTAATGGCGGCCATCGCCTGCTTGAGCGCCACCACGGCGCGACGGATGGCTTCGCGCTCGTCGTCGGTCATTTGTGCCAGTGGTTTGTCCCAGTACAGGGCCGGCTTGAGGGCGGCGGCGCGGCAGATGCCTTCGCGCACGGCGCGGGGCTGGCTGCTCCACCAGCTGGCGATGCGGCAGCGGCCCAGCAGGTGGCGCATATGGTTAATGGCCAACTCGCCGGCGGGCTGGGTAATGGCGTGATAGGCGGTCATGCGGCACCTCCGGTGGCGGCGTCGTTGCCCAGCACCTGCTTGATCCAGTCCCACAGGCGGCGACGGCGGTGGATGCGCCGTTTTCTGTTGTGCTGTACGGGCAGGCAAATCCAGCTTCCGTCCTGGCGCTCGATAAAGCCCGGGCGGTGGCGATGGGTGATCACCTCCGGCCGCAACGGGGCGGTGGCCACGGGGGCCGGGGTACGCAGTAAACGGGCGGTGTTGATGTAGTTCATGGCGTGGCTCCTTATCCGGTAAGGCCGGGCACCACCGAGCTGGCCAGGGTATCCATGGCCACCGTGATGCCGGGAATGGCGTGAAAGCGGGCTTCTACGTCGTGCACAAAGAGGGCGAGGGCGCCGATCATGGCGGTTGCCCGGTTTACGGCCTGGTCGCGGGCCTGGCGGTTTACCTGCCCGGTTTGTTGGGCCTCGATGGCGTGGCGGGCCAGTTCGCCGGCGGTGGCGGTGATCTCCAGCGCCTGGTGGGTGAGCGGGGTCTGGCTGGCGGCGTGGTTGGACTTGGGCAGTTGGATGCCGCTCATATCCAGCTCCAGCAGCAGGCCCTGCACCAGGGTGTGGTCGCCGGTGACCCGGGCGGCAGCGATCACGTTTTTAACCGTGGGTTCGCCGGTCTGCTCGACGGAGAGCTTGTTGATCCACAGTTGCGGCTTGATGCCCATGGCGCGGGCCACGTCGGACTGGTTGTGCGCGGCCTTGAAGCGCGCCAGGGCCGACTCCCAGTGGGGGTACTCGGTACCGAATTTATCCAAATGAGGCTTAAACATTCGTTGGCATCCTTGGCGTGGTTGAATACACATGGGGTTGGCGGTCAGGCGACCGCCTTGCGAGGACGCGGGCCCCTGGGCTTGGGCGGCTGGTACAGATCCAGCGCCGACTGGCTCAGGGCGATCAGGTTGATCAGGGTGCGTTCGGTTTTTTTCTGCTTGGGGAGGATAGGGATACGGCCGTCTTCAACCAGCCGTTCTACGGTGCGAACAGAAATGCCCGTACGCTCCGCAAAAATTTGCGTGGTGCATACGGGCGTATCGAAAGTTACGGTTAACTGTGTCATGATTGTCACCTTGTGGCGTCACATGTCGCCCTATGTCGAGAGAACGAGAACTTTTAGGCTTGGCGGTCTCAAATGTTCTTGTTTGGCAATCATAGGTGACAAGTCTCGTCATGGTCAACCTAAAAGTTATCAGTGGTAACTTATGAGATGTTGAGTGTGAGTCATGTCGCGTTTGAAGCGGGATTTAGCTAGCCCAGATTTTGATATCGATGCCTTCTGTAAAAGACTGGCCGAATCGATCGAGCCCAAGTCCTACCGAGAGTTCGGCAGGCTCACAGGCGTTTCTGATACTGCAATCAAGAAGTATGTCTATGGCGAAGCAGTGCCTACGCTTGACCGCATCTATGCAATGGCTGATGCGGCAGAGGTGAGCCGAATCTGGCTTGCTTTTGGTGTCGGCCCCAAAAGTTCTAATCAGGCTGAAGATACTCCGCCTACACATCAGGCTGATCAGGCTGTTGTGTGGATAGACAGCTTTGATGTGTTCGCCTCGGCCGGCAACGGCGCCCACAATGAGTGGGATCATCTGGACGCCCGGGCGCCCTTTGCCAAAGACTGGCTGCGCGCCCACGACCTGGAAGGCAAAAAGCTGGCGGCGCTCAAGGTACACGGCGACTCCATGCACCCCACCCTGGACCATGGCGACACCGTACTGGTGGAGCTACTGGCCGACGACGCGGTAGACCACCTTACCGACGGCATCTATGTGTTGCGCCTGAACGGCAACCTGCTGGTCAAGCGCCTGCAGTCCGACCTGATGGGCGGCCTCTACATCAAGAGCGACAACCCCGCCTACGACAAGATCCACCTGACCCAAAGCAGTAAGCCCGATGACATCAAGGTCATCGCCAGGTGGACCGAGAAGAAAATCTAGAAGAAGACAATTTCTAACAAAAACGAAGCAGCTAGAGGCTGCCATCAGCACGGAGCGCAGAATGAATCAGGATATTGCACATAAGCTGTATGTTCGTTTTGGCCTGACTTCGCGGCCCAGTCCCGAGGCGGTAGCGCGCTGGGCTCAAATCACTGAGCAACTGATCGCCGAGGGGTGTGGTGTGCATGAGGCCGGGGAGCGAGCGGCACGGCAGGTTTTTCCTGACTGCCACAGCATGATGTATTTTTCCCAAGCAGATACAATTGAGGCATTATTAGCAGCGTTGAGAAACCGCCCCCGATAAGGAGACGCTATGCCTACCGGATCTGCCCCCGAACATGTTGGCCTGCTTGAGTCACTGATCAAATGGGCAACCCCCTTCTTTACCTTCGTGCTGGGTTTCCTGGTATCCCGCTTCACCATGAGCAAGAAGGAGCGGAAGGATCACGAAGCCAAGCTGGTGGAAACTGCCAACAAGCTTACCGCCGAACAGGCCCGATCTTTTCAGGAGTTCACCACGGCCTTTCACCGCTACATAAACAAACAAGATGCCGCTGGCCTGGATGATTTTTTTGAAATCGCCACCAAGGGAGAGCTTTATTTTGACCACATGCGCCAAACCTGCGACGCGGTGCTGGCCAACAATGTGGACAAAACCGCTGTTACCAACTCGATTTATCCCAAGGTGAAGGATGCCGTTGAACGGACGCTGCCCGATTTTTACAGCACGCTGCAAGAAGTGGCTCAGAGAGAAGGTATTCAGTACAGCGGTGAGTTAAAGCGGGAAAATTACGAGTCCATTTATCTGGTATATGAGAAGCTCTCCCCCTCGATAACAACTAAACAGTAGAGCTATACCAATAACTAACCAATAGCACGGGAGTAAGTCACCATGAAAAAAACTATTCTGTTAATATCCGCTATGTCGTTCTCTGCCTTTGGTGCCGACTTTGTTCACCCGCTCAAATTTGGCGGCTCCGAGGCTGAAAAGAAACAGGTGGTTGAGTTTATCAAGGTCAACGTAAAAGAAACCTACACTAAAATTGGCATGGGTGACCCTATGACCCTGCGAATGATGGAGCAGGAAGAACTGAACTCGTTCAAGCGACTGACACAAGCCCAGGATGGCCGGTTGTTGGATAATGTGATCCGCACCTACTGCGGAATGGGCATGTGCAACTATGCCACCCTGCTGATGATGTACAACGAACAAGCCAACGCCGACAGCCAAGAGCTGGAGTGGTAATAATTACAACAACCCAAAAGGAGCACGAGAAGTGAGAATAAAAGCCGACGTTTCCGCCATTGATATCATAGGCCATCTGATTATCTGGCTGGTGCTGGGCGTCATCCAGGGCTGACGCACCAGAGTTCATAATTTGAACAGACCCATGGATTCGAGCAAGTAATCGTCATTCAGGCAGCACAGCTTCCGCTTATTCGCCATGCTCAGGGTACGTGACGTATTGCGTTTCAACATGTTCAGGATCCATTGCCTGATGACAGCCAGGTTTTCGCCCGCATGGCCCACCCTGGCTTGTAGCCTATCTTCGTCAAAGGCGATGTCCAGTGTCCAGTGCAGCAGATTTTCCACCGACCAGTGCAAGCGGGTTGCCTTCAGGGCCAGGTTGGCATCCAACGTTCGACTACTTATATAAAAGCGAACAAAATCATGGCCTTTCCCTTTGTTAACCCGTTCGGCTTGCACTGCGATGATGGTCTTGGCTTTCCACGTCTGGCAAATCGGCAGGTGCTCATCGACTGCAAGAGTCCAACACCGCCGATGCTCTTTCCGGCCGTGTTGTGCGTCGAACTGCTCGCTGAAGCCAGGGCCCGGAGTATCGGTCGTTGTACTGTCCCAGTAGGCTTGGAACCTGGCCTGGACCTCGGCACTGAGCGTAGGTTGATTATCTTTCACCGCCAGCAGGTAATCGGCCGATTTCTTGAGGATGGTGTCAACCGTGTTCATTTGAGTGCCAGCCGCATCGATACTGACCAGGCAGCCCTCGAGTTCAAGCAACTTGAGCAGGGCCGGTATGGCCGTTATCTCGTTCGATTTCTGGTCAACTTTTTGCTGCCCGATGCACATGCCCAGTTCGGTTGACCAGGCATTAACCATGTGCACGGGGTTGGCCCCCTTGCCTTTGGCCGTGGCACGTAGCGCCTTGCCATCAATGGCGAGCTGCCCTGATAAGGTGTCGTTGTCCAAGATATCGCTAACCCATTCTTGGAAAATGGATTTCAGGCTATCGGGCGGCAGGATGGCAAAGACGCGGTTGAAGGTATCGTGCGAGGGAACGCCCCCCGGCAGAGACAACCATCGCCGAAACCATTGCTCCCGTTCTTTGGCAAACAGGGTGATCTCACTCCAGGTGTCGAATCCGCACATCATGGCGCAAGTGGCCATGAACACGACTTCTGACAGGACATGGGAGCATTTTGCTTGCAGACGCGGATCAGGGAGTGTTTCGAGATAATCAAGCAAGGGTTTCTGGGCCATCACAGAACAAGGGTTGGTCAAGATCTCCACTATGTACTCTCTTGCAGCGTAAGACACAATCAAAATGAGCAACCTTGCCGCTGGACCGATCGATGCTTGATCAGGTTGGGCGAAAAATGATCATGCGTCGGCCCTGGGGCGTCATCACCCTGGGGATTGCGTTTTTCTTCTTCCCCTATTCATTTTCAAAGTTCATCCTCAATCGCTCGGCGATAGTGGATGATGCCGGAGCCGAGCGAAAGCTGAAGTGTGATGTGGATATCTTCGGCAGTGTGGGGCATGTGATTCTCTGGATCATCATCTCCATTCTGACCCTGGGCATCGGTTACTTTTTCTACTTCTACAAGGTCTGGAACTACGCGCTGAACAACACCAAAACGGTGGCGGCGTAAGAGCATGAAGGCGGCCAGAGCCGCCTTTTATACCTAATCATTGCTTCCTGACAGCATTCTAAACTTCTATGTTATCGGCAATAGCCTCTGCACTATAGAAATGCACATGAGAACACTTTTTACAAACTGCTATGGCAACCCCAAAATCACCATCATGCTGCCCATCAGTTAGCACGGTACTCAAGCTAAAGAAAAAAAGCTGTCTTTGATTTCCAAGAAAATTCAGTGTGTCATGGCCGCACATAGTACATTTTGGCTCTGGGATACCCTCTCTCTTAAATTGATTCATTAGATCATAGGGAGTGAATCCCTTTAGCAGTTGCAGTAACGTGTTTTCTCTCATATTTAGCGCCTTAATTAAGTTGATGTGAGGTGCTCTCTACCCTTTTCTTTTTAGCCAGTTTGCAAACTGTGTAATCAGCTCGCTAAAGGGACCTGCCATTCCCACATACTCTGATGCCGGTTCATTTGGCTTGTTGGCTGCAATTGACAGCTTTACCACAGCAAGGATCAGCGTCAGGCCCACACCCATCACAAAGGCAATGAGTGTGATAATGGAACCTGAGGATATGAGTGTTTTGTCCCAGTTCTCTTTTTCTGTGGCGCTTGCTTTCGCGGTCTCGCTGCTTGCAGTGCTATTCTTGACCTGATCTGAGGGTTCAGTTTTTTGTTCTTCTGCTGGTTTAGCTATAACTACAGCTGGCTTTTCCTGGGGAGTATGATTGATCACGCTATTGATGGTGATATGCGTATACCACAAGCCAGCCAACAAAAATAAAATTGCCAGAAAAATGGCTACTCCCATTGAAATAATGCGCAGCCATGCCATGGACTTTGCATCAAAGCTTTTCCAGCTAAGCACTTCCTGAGCGTCATTCAGCTTTTCACTGGGCAGATCATCATCTGCCAAATCATCAAATTTGACTGGTTCATTTCCGTTCGACATAAAAAACCCTCTGTTGCCAGAGGGTTAATGTATGGGCCTGCGCACGTAGTTGCAAGCTTACAGCATGCCAAGGTTCTTAAGGCGGTAGTACATGGCAGCCTCTGACACGCGCAGAATTTCGGCCAGGCGCGATATGTTGGTGATGCCTTCACGATACACCAGGGTCTCGACGGCCAGCTTGGGCATGAGCAGGGCGGCCGCAAAGCGGTTGGCCTGCACTTCCTGCCAGTCATGGTTGCCGCTGGAGAACGAGCCCGCATTGTCCCGGCGCGCAGGGGAAAAGGGGGTGACGTGGCCCAGAACGTGATGGCCAATTTCGTGCGCCATGGTAAAGCGCTGGCGATTGGTGCTTTCGTTACGGTTGAACTTGATGACTTGTTGGCCATCACGGATCTCGGCTTCTCCGCTCAGTTCAGGACCATCCAGCACATCAATCTGCATGCCCAGCGCGCGGGCGATGTCGGCCGGACGAACCGGCAGTAACTTGTCCCAGTGGGCGTCAAGTATACGCTTGGCAAGAGCTTCTTCCATCACACCCTCCTTTTCTGAACCCGGCAGGTAAAAGCTGCCTCAGTATGGTTACAACAGGGTGACGCCTCCGCTGCGTCATCCTCAACATAGCACCCCTGATCTGATTTGCATATCTGCAAATGGGGCGGCTTATTCTACACAAAGTGTGTTAATTGTCACCTTATGACACGCTATGTGTGTTTACCGGCACACACTTTAAATGTAGCTCATGGCGTGCCATGTCTGTATAAGTATACAGTATTTGACGTGGTGGCGTACGATGGCGGTTCGAAAGCTGAGTTCAGGAAAATGGCTGGTGGAGGTGTACCCGGAGGGGCGGCCTACCAAGGCCCGGCCCAAGGTGCCCCGGGTGCGCAAGCAGTTCGCCACCAAGGGCGAGGCGCTTAACTTCGAGCGTTGGGTGCTCAGTGAATCGGAGAGCAAACCCTGGGAAGGCAGCAAGCTGGATCGGCGCCGGCTTTCTGAGCTGGTGGCGTTGTGGCAGCAACTTCATGGCCGCAACCTGGCCAAAAGCGAGGCCCGCTTTGCCAAGCTGCAGATTATTGTGGCCGGCATGGGCGATCCGGTGGCAGCCGACATCACCGCCAAGGATTGGGCCCACTACCGCCAGCGCCGGCTGGCCGGCCTGATACAGAACGGCTACCACAAGAACAAGTTGGCCATAAAGCCCAGCACCATCAATCAGGAGCAGGCTTTCCTTAAGGCTGTGTTCAACGAACTTGCCAGACTGGGGGAGTGGAGCGGCGAAAACCCGCTTGACGGGGTGCGTGCTCTGCCGTTGCATGAATCGGAGGTCCGGTTTCTGGTCAGCGATGAGATCGATCGCTTACTGCAGGCCTGTGCCGAGTACGGCAACACCGAACTGGGCCTGGTGGTCGAGTTGTGCCTGGCTACCGGGGCTCGCTGGCGGGAGGCCGAAGGGCTGACCGGCTCCCAGGTGATCCCGAACAAGGTGACCTACCAGCGCACCAAAGGCAGAAAGAACCGTACCATTCCAATCGAACCCTCCCTTTACGCGCGGCTGCCAAAACGCGCTGGGCGTCTGTTCACCCCGTGTTACCATGAGTTCGGCAAGCTTCTGGAGCTGGCTTGCATCGAGCTACCCGAGGGGCAGGGCACCCACGTACTGCGGCACACCTTCGCCAGTCACTTCATGATGAATGGCGGCAACATTCTGGTGCTGCAACGAATCCTCGGACACGCTAACATCAAGGACACGATGAAGTATGCCCACTTCTCCCCGGATCACTTTGAAACCGCTGTCGAACTCAATCCATTGAAGCGGCGATAGTGGCGACAAAATGGCGACAGATTTAGCGGAAGGTGGCAATCTATGGCGCGACATGTCGCACAAACCCGCGTAGGGACTGGAGGCAGCAGTACTTGTCACACCTGAATTACAACCACCTGTATTATTTCTGGATGACCCAGAAGAAGGGCTCGGTGACCAAGGCCGCCGAGGCGTTGTTCCTGACGCCGCAAACGGTCACCGGTCAGATCCGCCAGCTGGAACAGCGCCTGGGGGGCAAGCTGTTCAAGCGCAAGGGGCGTCAACTGGAGGCGAGCGAGCTGGGGCAACTGGTGTTCCAGTATGCCGACCGGATGTTCAGCCTGTCCTATGAGATGCTGGATATCGTCAACTACCGCAAGGAAGATCACCTGGTGTTCGAGGTGGGCATCGCCGATGCCCTGTCCAAACGCCTGGCCAGCCGGGTGCTGCTGTCGGTGATCCCCAACGACGGCTCCATCCACCTGCGCTGCTACGAGTCCACCCACGAGATGCTGCTGGAGCAACTGAGCCAGCACAAACTGGACATGATACTGTCCGACTGCCCGGTGGATTCGGCCCAGCACGCCGGTCTGCTGTCCAAGAAGCTGGGGGAGTGTGACATCGGCTTTTACTGCCGCGAGCCCCTGCCTACCCGGCCCTTTCCCGCCTGCCTGGAAGAGCGGCGGTTGCTGATCCCGGGCAGGCGCACGGCCATGGGGCGGCAGCTACGCCACTGGCTGGAGGTGCAGGGGCTCAAGCCCCAGATCCTGGGCGAGTTCGACGATGCCGCCCTGATGAAGGCCTTCGGCTTTTTCAACCAGGGCATCTTCGTGGCGCCGGCCATCTACCGGGACGCCATACTGCAATACCAGCCGGTGGTGGAGATTGGCCGGGTGGAAGAGCTGAAGGAAGAGTATTATGTCATTTTCGCCGAGCGCATGATCCAGCATCCGGCGGTGAAGCGGCTGTGCGAAAGCGATTTTACCTCGCTGTTTTCCGGGCTGGACGATTTTTCCGCGGTGACGCCACCCGCCACCTTTGACAGTGAACTGAGTTGAGAACCGGAATGTGAACACCATGACGGCATTGAATATCGAAGAGATGGAAGCCAACGCCGGCCAGGCGGTGAAGCTGCTCAAGGCCCTGGCCAACGAGCGGCGGCTGTTTATTTTGTGCCACCTGCTCGACCAGGAACTGTCGGTCGGCGAGATGAACCAGCATCTGGGCCTGAGCCAGTCCGCCCTGTCCCAGCACCTGGCGATACTGCGCAACGACGATCTGGTGCAGACCCGCAAGGAGGCCCAGACGGTGTTTTATTCCCTAAAGAGCGAAGAGGTGCGGGAAGTGATCGCCCTGCTGCACCGGCTTTACTGTCGTGAAGAGTGAGGGGGGAGGAGTTAGGGAAAGTGGAGTGAGCCCGGACTGTGCCTGAAAATTAGGACAAAGCAGATGACGGGGGCTATGCTCACGTCTCACGCCCCGCCGTTGAGCAGGCAATAAAAAACCGGCGCCAGGCCGGTTTTTTTAACGCCAGGATAAAGCCGTATTACAGGGCCTTGATCTGGGCGTTCAGGCGGCTCTTGTGGCGAGCAGCCTTGTTCTTGTGGATCAGGCCTTTGGTGGCCATGCGGTCCAGCAGCGGCTGAGCAGCGTTGAAGGCTTGCTGAGCGTTGGCCTTGTCACCGGTAGCGATGGCGGCAACTACTTTCTTGACGTAGGTGCGCACCATGGAGCGGCGGCTGGCGTTGTGCTTACGGCGTTTCTCTGCTTGAATCGCGCGTTTCTTAGCAGATTTAATATTAGCCAAGGTAAAACTCCTAAAACTGTCTTAGCGAGTGTTCTTAAAAGGCCGAGGAATATGCCTTTTTCACCGCTGATTGTCAATTGATTTGTGCAAATAAACACCGCCCTGTGGCAAGGCACAGGGCAGGGGGTTAAACTGTCGCCCGGATTCTAGCAGCATTCCCCTGCATTCAGCAATTTTCTTACCGTGAGGTTTTCATTTTGAGCAAGGCGCTTTTGCGATCGGGCATCGTCGTGTCCGCCATGACCCTGGTTTCCCGGGTGCTTGGCCTGGTCCGCGACGTGGTGATCGCCAACCTGATGGGGGCCGGAGCGGCGGCCGATGTGTTCTTCTTCGCCAACCGCATTCCCAATTTTCTGCGCCGCCTGTTCGCCGAGGGCGCCTTCAACCAGGCCTTCGTGCCGGTGATGACCGAATACAAGCAGACCCGCAGCTTCAAGGACACCCAGGATCTGCTGGCGGCGGTGTCCGGCACACTGGGGTTGATCGTGACCGGGGTGACCCTGGCGGGCATGATCGGCTCCGGGGTGGTTACCGCCCTGTTCGGCGCCGGCTGGTTTATGGAGTGGCTCAAGGGCGGGCCCGAGGCACACAAGTTCGAGCTGGCCTCGCTGCTGCTGAAAATCACCTTCCCCTACCTGTGGTTTATCAGTTTCACCGCCATGGCCGGGGCCATCCTCAACACCTTCGGCAAGTTCGCGGTGTCCTCCTTCACCCCGGTGTTCCTCAACGTGGCGCTGATCGCGGCGGCGCTCTGGCTGTCGCCGAGGCTGGCGCAGCCCGAGCTGGGCCTGGCCATCGGCGTCTTTGCCGGTGGTCTTATCCAGTTCCTGTTCCAGTTTCCCTTCCTGGCCCGATTGCACCTGCTGGTCCGGCCGCGCTGGGCCTGGCATCACCCCGGCGTAGTCAAGATCCGTACCCTGATGATCCCGGCCCTGTTCGGGGTCTCGGTGAGCCAGGTCAACCTGTTGTTCGACACCATGCTGGCCTCCTTCCTGGCCACCGGCTCCATCAGCTACCTGTATTATTCGGACCGGCTGCTGGAGTTCCCCCTCGGGCTGTTCGGCATCGCCATCGCCACCGTGATCCTGCCGGCCCTGTCCAGCCGGCATGTGGACGACGCCAGGGACGGCTTTGCCGCCACCATGGACTGGGGAGTGCGCATGGTGCTGCTGATGGGCTTCCCCGCCATGCTGGGGCTGATTGTGCTGAGCGAACCCATGCTGCGGGTGCTGTTTATGCGCGGTGAGTTTGGCATGGCGGAAGTGGCGGCGGCGGGCAAGAGCCTGGTGGCCTATGGCCTGGGGCTGCAGGCCTTTATGCTGATCAAGGTGCTGGCGCCGGGCTACTACGCCCGCCAGGACACCCGTACCCCGGTGCGTTTCGGCATCATCGCCATGGTGGCCAACATGGTGTTCAACGCCATCCTGATCTTCCCCCTCGGCTATGTGGGCCTGGCCCTGGCCACGGCCCTGTCGGGCATGCTCAACGCCGGCCTGCTGGCCTGGGGCCTGCGCCGGCTTGATGTCTATCGTCCCGGACGCCAGACCGGTCTGTTCGCCCTCAAGGTGGCCCTGGCGGGCTCGGGTATGGCGGCGCTGCTCTGGTATCTGTCGCCGCCGCTGGCGGTCTGGGTCGAGTGGAGCCTGGCCCGCAGCAGCCTGCACCTGCTCGGCTACATCGCCGCGGGTGCTCTTTGTTATGGCGCGCTGCTGCTCTTGGCCGGCGTGCGGATTAAGCACTTCAAAACCGGGTAGCAAGGGCTGATCCTGAAGGCCGCCTGAGTTATAATCCGCCGATTTGCAGGGGCCGGCAGCGGGGTTTATGGAGCTTATTCGCGGCATTCACAACATCAAGCCATGGCATCACGGCTGTGTGCTGACCATCGGCAACTTCGATGGCGTGCATCTGGGGCACCAGGCGGTATTGCGCCGCCTCACCGAGCAGGCGCGCCGGCTCGGGGTGCCGTCCTGCGTCATGGTGTTCGAACCCCAGCCCCAGGAGTTGTTTGCCGGGGCCGAGGCGCCGCCCCGGCTGACCCGATTGCGGGAGAAATACCTGCAACTGGCGCGGCTCGGCATCGACCGCCTGCTGTGCGTGCGCTTCAACGCCGCCTTCGCCGCCCAGTCGCCGGACGATTTCATCCGCGGCCTGTTGGTCGACCGGCTCGGCGTGCGCTTTCTGGTGGTGGGCGACGATTTCCGCTTCGGCCGCAACCGGGGCGGGGATTTCGAACTGCTTACCCGGGCCGGGCGCGCCTTCGATTTCGAGGTGGTCAGTACCCAGAGCTGGCGGATGAACAGCCAGCGGGTCAGCAGCACCCTGATCCGCGAGGCACTGGCGGCGGGGCGGCTGGATGACGCCAACCAGATGCTGGGGCGCCCCTTCAGCCTGCACGGCCGGGTGGCCCATGGCAACAAGCTGGGGCGGACCATCGGCTTTCCCACCGCCAATGTGGCGCTCAAGCGCCAGGTGATACCGGTGTCCGGGGTTTATGTGGTGGAGCTGCTGCTCGGCGGTCGGCATTATCCCGGGGTGGCCAATATCGGCCACAAGCCCACCGTCAGCGGCACCCGCGCCCTGTTGGAAGTCCACCTGTTCGACTTTGCCGGCGATATCTACGGCAGGCAGGTGGAAGTGGAACTCCGCCACAAATTGCGGAACGAACAAAAATTCGCATCCTTTGCACTGTTAAAGGAGCAGATTCAACGCGATGCCGCCGCCGCCCGCCACTGGCTGGGGCTGGCGCCATCAGAACCGAACGGAATGTAGGACTCATGAGCGACTATAAAAATACCCTGAATTTGCCCGAAACGGAGTTTCCCATGCGCGGCAACCTGGCTCAGCGCGAGCCGGAGATGCTCAAGCGCTGGCTCGAAGAGGACCTGTACGGTGCCGTTCGTCGCGCCAAGGCCGGCAACAAGCCCTTTATCCTTCACGACGGTCCTCCCTACGCCAACGGCAGCATTCACATCGGTCACTCGGTCAACAAGATCCTCAAGGACATCATCGTCAAGTCCAAGGGGCTGCTGGGCTACGACTCCCCCTACATTCCCGGCTGGGATTGCCACGGCCTGCCCATCGAACTGAAGGTGGAAGGCAAGGTCGGCAAGCCCGGCGTTAAGGTGTCCGCCGCCGAATTCCGCGAGGCCTGCCGGGCCTACGCCAAGGAGCAGATAGAAGCGCAGAAGACCGACTTTATCCGTCTGGGCGTGCTGGGTGACTGGGACAACCCCTACCTCACCATGAACTTCGACACCGAAGCCAACATCATCCGCGCCCTGGCCAAGATCATCGACAACGGCCACCTGCACAAGGGCTCCAAGCCGGTGCACTGGTGCACCGACTGCGGTTCCGCCCTGGCGGAAGCGGAAGTGGAATACGAGGACAAGCGCTCGCCGGCCATCGACGTGCGCTTCCGGGCGGTGGACGAGGCGGCCGCCGTGGCCAGCTTCGACTGCGCCGACGGCCACGTCGGCCAGGGCCCGGTATCGGTGGTGATCTGGACCACCACCCCCTGGACCCTGCCGGCCAACCGGGCCGTGGCCCTGCACGCCGAGCTCAACTATGCCTTGGTGCAGGTGGAGAGCGACAACCCCGAGCGGCTGATCCTGGCCGCCGATCTGGTCAAGGACGTGATGGACCGCGCCGGCATCGCCCATTACCACAACCTGGGCTATTGCCAGGGCGCCGCGCTCGAGCTCAAACGGTTCCGTCATCCCTTCTACGACTACGACGTGCCCGTGGTGCTGGGTGACCACGTCACCACCGACTCGGGCACCGGCGCCGTGCACACCGCCCCCGGCCACGGCCAGGAAGACTTCGCGGTGGGCCAGAAATACGGCCTGGAAGTGGCCAACCCGGTGGGCGGCAACGGCGTCTACCTGCCCGACACCGAACTGTTCGCCGGCCAGCACGTGTTCAAGGCCAACGACGCCGTGGTGGAGGTGCTCAAGGAGCGCGGCGCCCTGCTGCACCATGAGGCCTACAATCACTCCTATCCGCACTGCTGGCGCCACAAGACCCCCATCATCTTCCGCGCCACGCCCCAGTGGTTTATCAGCATGGAGCAGGCCGGGCTGCGCAGCCAGGCGCTGCAAGAGATCCGCAAGGTGCAGTGGGTACCCGAGTGGGGCCAGAACCGCATCGAGGCCATGGTGGAAAACCGCCCCGACTGGTGTATCTCCCGCCAGCGCACCTGGGGCGTACCCATTGCCCTGTTCGTGCACAAGGACACCCAGGCCCTGCATCCCCGCGCCACCGAATTGATGGAGCAGGTCGCCAAACGGGTGGAACAGGCCGGCATCCAGGCCTGGTGGGATCTGGATCCCGCCGAGCTGCTGGGTGAGGAGGCGGAGCAGTACGAGAAGGTGCTGGACACCCTGGACGTCTGGTTCGACTCCGGCTCCACCCACGCCTCGGTGGTGGACGTGCGCCCCGAGTTCCAGGGCCACCCCGCCGACATGTACCTGGAAGGCTCGGATCAGCACCGGGGCTGGTTTATGTCGTCGCTGATGATCTCCACCGCCATGAAGGGCCACGCCCCCTACCGGCAGGTGCTGACCCACGGCTTCACCGTGGACGGCCAGGGCCGCAAGATGTCCAAGTCCATCGGCAACGTGGTCAGCCCCCAGGAAGTGATGAACAAGCTGGGCGCCGACATACTGCGGCTGTGGGTGGCGAGCACCGACTACTCCGGCGAGATGACGGTGTCCGACGAGATCCTCAAGCGCAGTGCCGACGCCTACCGTCGCATCCGCAACACCGCCCGCTTCCTGCTGGCCAACCTGAACGGCTTCAATCCGGCCACCGACATGGTGGCGCCGGAAGACATGGTGGTGATCGACCGCTGGGCGGTGGGGCGCGCCCGGGCCATCCAGCAGGACATCACCAAGGCCTATGACGAGTACAACTTCCACCTGGTGACCCAGAAGCTGATGCAGTTCTGCTCGGTGGAGATGGGCTCCTTCTACCTGGACGTGATCAAGGACCGCCAGTACACCGCCAAGGCCGACAGCCTGGCGCGCCGCTCCTGCCAGACCGCCCTCTACCACATCGTCGAGGCCCTGGTGCGCTGGATGGCACCGATCATGAGCTTTACCGCCGACGAGATCTGGGCATTGCTGCCGGGCGAGCGGGATCGCTTCGTGTTCACCCAGGAATTCTACGACGGCCTCTTCGGCCTGGCCGAGGGCGAGTCGCTGAACGACGCCTTCTGGGCCGAGCTGCTCAAGGTGCGCCAGGCGGTGAACAAGGCGCTGGAAAACGCCCGCAACGACAAGGTGATCGGCGCCGGCCTGGAAGCCGAGGTGACCCTGTTCGCCGACGAGGCCCTGGCCTCCCGGCTGGCGGGGCTGGAGGACGAGCTGCGCTTCGTGATGCTCACCTCCAGGGCAGTGGTCCGCCCCCTGGCCGAGGCCGAGGGCGCGACCGACACCGAACTGGCCGGGCTCAAGGTCCGGGTGGCCAAGAGCGACGCCGCCAAGTGCGATCGCTGCTGGCACCATGTGGAGGACGTGGGCAGCCACGAGGGCCATGAGGGCATCTGTGGCCGCTGTGTGTCCAACGTGGCCGGGGACGGCGAAGTTCGCCGGTTCGCCTGATGAAGCCATTGTTCGATACCGGTCTGCGCTGGTGGTGGCTGGCCATCGTCGCCATGGTGCTGGATCAGGTCACCAAGTGGTTGACCGTGTCCTACCTGGAGTACGGCTACCCGGGGGTGCAGATCACCCCCTTCTTCAACCTGGTGCACGTGTACAACCCGGGGGCGGCCTTCAGCTTCCTGGCCGATCAGGGTGGCTGGCAGCGCTGGTTCTTCGCCGGCCTGGCCTGCGCCGTGACCGTGCTGCTAAGCCGCTGGATGTACAAGGCGCCCAAGAGCGCCCGCTGGCTGCCGGCGGCCTATGCCTTGATCATCGGCGGTGCCGTGGGCAACGTGATCGACCGCCTGGCCCTGGGCCATGTGGTGGATTTTCTCGACTTCTATGTGGGCAACTGGCACTGGCCCGCCTTCAACCTGGCCGACAGCTTCATCTTCGTCGGCGCCGCCATGATCATCATCGACAGTTTCAGGAAGGACAGCCCCCAATGAGCAAACAGATAGGTCCGAGCAGCGAGGTGCTGTTTCACTTCACCATCAAGCTGGAAGACGGCTCGGTGGCCGACAGCACCCAGTTGCACGGCAAGCCCGCCAGGCTGCAGATGGGCGACGGCAGCCTGACCCCCAATTTCGAGGCCTGCCTGCTGGGGTTGTGCGAGGGTGACAAGTCCAGCTTCGAGCTGGCGCCGGAAGACGCCTTCGGCCCGGTCAACCCGGACAATATCCACCATATGGAGCGCAGCCGCTTCGGCGCCGACCTCGAGCTGGAGGAGGGCGCCATCCTCTCCTTTACCCAGCCCAACGGCGCCGAAATCCCCGGCATAGTGCGCGGGGTGGCCGGCGACTCGGTGACCGTGGATTTCAACCATCCCCTGGCCGGGCGCACCGTGATCTTCGAGGTGGAGATCCTGGCCGTGGATCAGAACGGAGCCTGACATGGAGATATTACTCGCCAACCCCCGCGGCTTCTGTGCCGGCGTGGACAGGGCCATCAGCATAGTGCAGAGCGCCCTGGAAAAATTCGGCGCGCCCATCTATGTGCGCCACGAGGTGGTGCACAACCGCTATGTGGTGAACAAGCTCAAGGACGCGGGGGCGGTGTTCGTGGACGAGCTGGACCAGGTGCCGGACGGCAATATCGTCATCTTCTCCGCCCACGGCGTGTCCAAGGCGGTGCGGGAAGAGGCCAAGCGCCGCGGGCTCAAGGTGTTCGACGCCACCTGCCCGCTGGTGACCAAGGTACACATGGAGGTGCACCGGGCCAGCAAGAAGGGGATTGAGACCATCCTTATCGGCCACGCCGGCCACCCGGAGGTGGAAGGCACCATGGGCCAGTACGAGAGCGCCGAGGGCGGCATGTACCTGGTGGAAAGCCCGGCCGATGTGGCGGGCCTGGTGGTGAAGCACCCGGACAACCTCACCTTCGTGACCCAGACCACCCTGAGCGTGGACGAAACCTCGGACGTGATCGACGCCCTGCGCGCGCGCTTTCCCACCATCGAGGGGCCGCGCAAGGACGACATCTGCTACGCCACCCAGAACCGGCAGGACGCGGTGCGGGAGCTGGCCGCCAAGGTGGATCTGCTGCTGGTGGTGGGCTCGCGCAATTCTTCCAACTCCAACCGGCTGCGGGAGCTGGCCGAGAAGATGGGCACCCGCGCCTATCTGATCGACTGCGTGGAGATGGTCGAGCCGGCCTGGCTCGAGGGCGCGGCGCGCATCGGCGTGACCGCGGGCGCCTCGGCCCCCGAGGTGCTGGTACAGGAGGTGATCTCCCACCTGCAGGCCCTGGGCGGCAGCACAGTGGTGGAACACCCGGGGCGGGAAGAGAACATCGTGTTCGAGGTGCCCGCCGAACTCAAGGTCAGATCGGTGTCCTGACGCCGGCGCCGTTCACCGGATCCTGGGGCGACGACGCCACCAGGGTCCGGTTCCTGCCTTCTTCCTTGGCCCGGTACAGGGCCTGATCCAGCTGCTTGAGGATGGCCGCCAGGCCGAGTTCCGGGTCGAGCCCGATAAGGCCGATGCTGATCGTGATGGTCGGCCTTGGTTCCGGCGTATTGACCGGGGTGTCGGCCAGGGTTGTTCTCAGCCGTTCCGCCACCACCAGGGCTCGGCCCGGATCGGTACGGGGCAGCAGCACCAGGAATTCCTCACCTCCCCAGCGCCCCACGGTATCCGTGGCCCGGAACATCCTGCGGGCGATGCGGGCGAAATGGATCAGAGCGTCGTCCCCCACCTGGTGCCCGTAGTCGTCGTTGAGCTGCTTGAAATAATCGATATCGATCATCAGCAGGGTGGCCGGCTCCGGCCTGGACTGGAGCCGGCTGTGGTACTGTTTCAGCAGGGTACCGAAGGCGCGGCGATTGGCCAGGCCGGTGAGGGGATCCGTGGCCGCCAGCACGGCCAGTTTTTCCCGGGTCTGATCCAGATCGCTGAGCATTTCCGCCTGCTGCCGGTTGATGCGACCCAGCTCCAGCAGGCGCATCACCTGGCGAGCCAGGGCCTGCAACAGGGCGAGTTGCTCTTCCGTCAGGGTTCTGGGGAGATAATCCAGTACGCAGAGGGTGCCGAGCGGCAGCCCTTCCGGCGTGCGGAGCAGGGCGCCGGCATAAAAACGCAGGTAGGGTTCGCCGGTAACCAGCGGATTGCTGGCAAAGCGGGGATCCTGGCGGGTGTCCGGCACCACCAGCAGCTCCTGCTCCAGCAGGGCATGAACACAGATGGAGATATCCAGCGGGGTCTCGCGCACGCCCAGGCCAATCTCCGACTTGAACCACTGCCGCTCTTCATCGATGAAGTTGATCACCGCCACCGGGGCGTTGCAGAGGTGGGCGGCCAGCCGTGTAATGTCGTCGAAGGCGGGCTCGGGGGGGGTATCGAGGATATGGTAGCGACTCAGGACCGCCAGCCGTTGCTGCTCCGACCCGATAATGTTCCCCTTCATTGATTGCTCTCCTGGCGGGAAGTGGCTTAACGTTTCGATTTGTCTTCCCGTGGATGCGGCTCTTGACGGCCCGTTCGCACAGCCTGAGGCTGATAGTAGCCCAGAGTATGAGCCGGGCTCTGTCAAAATGCCATTGTTTTGTGCCCCTGCTAACGCCAGCAGGCGTCGGGCGTTTTGTTGCTGTTGCGATCCAGGGTCAGTACATTGCAAGGGGTGCCGCCTTCCTTGTCGTTTTGCTGGCTGGAGCCGGACTTGGCGGTGGCGGTAAGGGTATAGCCGGCGCCGGAAGTCGAGGTGCTGAAGCCATAGTGGGCGTTTTCGGTGGGGCTGATCAGGTTTTCCGCGGCACTGGTGTAGGCGGGGTTGGAAATGCGCCACTCCTCCTGGCGGAGCTGCATGCGGTAGAGGGTCTGGATCGCTTCGATGCGCTTGCTCTTCATCAGGTAGCTGGCGAAGGACGGATAGGCGATGGCGGCAATGATCGCCAGCACCGCCACCGTGATCAGCAGCTCTATCAGGGTGAATCCTCGCCTTGCGTGCATCCCGCCTTTCCTTGTCGAAACCCGGCCTTTGGGTAAAGCTTAACCCAAGCCGCGCCTTTTGCAGGGACAGGCGGCCGCCTTCATGGAGAAGCAGATGACACGGGGTCAGACAGGTCTCACATTGGTTGAGCTGCTGGTGGCTATTGCCGTTTTGGCGGTGCTGCTGACCCTTGCCGTGCCCAGCTTTCAGGAGCTGCGCCAGCAATATCAGGTGCGCAGCGCCGGCATGGTCGTCTACTCGGATCTGCAACTGGCGCGGAGCGAGGCGATCAAGCGCAACCGGGCGGTAACGGTGTGCTTCAGTGGTTCAGGTACTCTCGATTGGAGCTATCAACTGCTAGATTCTGCCGACTGTTCAGGCGATGTTATCCAGTCGGTAAGTAGCCAATATTTCCCTAGCATTACCTTGACTGCAAACTATGTTGGGACGGAGAAAAAGCTTACTTTCTGGCCAAGGCGAAACACCTTGCTTGCCGGCAACGTTGCTATCAGCAAGGGTACTCAAGAGATGCGGGTGGTTACTTCTAATGTGAGTGGTATCCGAACCTGCTCCAACCAAAGCCTGATAGGAGTGCCTTCACCATGTCCTTCTTGAACAGGCAGAACGGCATGAGCCTGGTGGAAATGCTGGTATCGCTGGTGGCGGGCCTGGTGGTGGTGGCCGGCGGGATTTCCCTCTTCACCTCGGTGATCGTCTCCGGCAATACCACCTTGATGCTGTCCCGCTTGAACCAGGACGTGCAGGCGGTCACCGATATCATCGCCCGGGATATCCAGCGGGCGGGATACGACCCCAACGCGGTGGCTCTGGTCGGCAACAGCCCTCCCAGTGCTTCGGCCTATACGTTCTCGACGGAAAAGGATCTCTGGCCGGCCTCTCCGGCCACCGCCACCTGCATCAGGGTGAAGTACCGGGATACGGAAGAGGGAGCTAATGTCGGCAGGATTTACAGTTATATCGCTGCCAGCCAGCAACTGAGGGTGAAGGACAACTCGGCTTCTTCGGCATTGAGCAGCGCCGATTGTGATACCGGCGGCAACCAGTTGGTGTCGAGCACCGAAGTCGTGATCGACAACCTGGGCTTCGACCTGGTTTCCGGCAGTACTCCCACCGGGGTGCGGGCGGTGAATATCCGCATTAGTGCCTCCAATGCCAGAAACCCGGATCTGTCCATCAGCCTGGAGCGGCGGGTCAAGGTAAGAAACGATGGCTACTGATATGAAAAATAGCATCCACGGCGGCTTCACCACCTTGGTGGTTACCTTGATACTTTTGTCAATACTGGTGGCGGTATCGGCCTTTATCGGCAAGGTGCTGATCGCCGACAAGCGGCTGACCCTGAACGAAATCGAATACCGGGTAGCCATGGCGGCGGCCGAAAAAGGTATAGCCGAGGCAATGGCGGCATTGAAGATCGACCCATCGTTGAGAGGTTTGAATGTGATCTCGGGTTCATTCAGCTCGGATATGATGAATATTGATTATGTGGTTGATATTGAAAGTATTGATACGGGGGTAGCCAGATTAAGCTCTGAGGCCTCTAGCTATAATGGTACCCGTGCTGTAGTTACTGTCGATGCGGCCGAAACTGGGATGCTCAATCCTAATAATGGTGAGCCTCCTCCTATAACAACTCGAGGTACAGGAACACTGAAGGGAACTATTACCGTGGTAGCTAACCCTAATGGCGGAGGGTTGGGTGTTCCAGTTTCTGTATGGTCGTCTCAACCTATTGGTGGTACTGGTGACTATAAAACTTGTGGTCTGCACGAGTACAGATATAGAAATAAGTGTGGCAACTCATCTGAACAGTATAGTAACAAAAATAAAGATGGTGGAGACATAATTGATAATGATGATGAGTTTCCTGGTACAAAGGAAGCATTAATGGAGTACGTGTTTGGAGAAACAAATTGGACAATAATAGAATTCAGGGCGTCAGCTTTTTTATCTGATTGCAATAGTTTGTCCAATGTTGAATCTGGATTCTATATTGTTGATGGAGATTGTACTATCTCCGGTAGTGTAGGGAGTAAGGATGCCCCTCTTTTTATTATTGTTAGAGATGGGAAGTTTCAGATGAATGCAAATTCATCGTTTTATGGTTATGCATATATTGAAGGTCAATATAAGACTGCAGATAAAAAAAAGATAACTCTTAATGGTGGGGCCGTATTCAATGGTGCCATGGTGATTAGTGACCCAGAAGTAGAGGTGCCTGCCGGGACTTTTGATATGGTATATGACGAGGATGTGCTGTGTGTTATTAAGGTTTGTGATAGCTCGGTGAATGCTAATAATCCCTTTCTTAAGTTTAGCTACATTCCGGGAAGCTGGAAAGATTGGGAGGGGGAACCATGATTTTTAATAAGCAGCATGGGTTTGGTCTGATTGAGGTGTTTATATCTTTTTTCATTGTTGCGGTAACGGCAGGCTCCTTGCTCAGTCTGAATAAAACATATCTTGAGTACATAAGGGATGGACGGAGTAGAGAGGTTGCTATCCGTTTGGCTGAGTCAAGGTTAGATGATCTGAGGATCTTTAAAAATATGGCAGAGTATGAAGCGCTGGCTGATGGTAGTGAAACTTTGTCAATAGATGATGTGTCATATGATGTTGTTTGGAGTGTGGTGTCTAATGGAGCTGTTAAAGATGTTTATGTTGAGGTGTTTTGGATAGGAGCTGGTGGTGATAGTGAGAGCGTTTCATTATCTTCAAGCATCACGCCAAACCTATCAGTGACTCGTGGCCCCTTTGGTACAGGGAGTGATGTTTTTGGTACAGGATCTGGAGGGCCAAAGGTTGAGTTTACCCCGGGACAAGCGCCGGATGTTGTAGCAATCGATTTGGATGATGTAGGTAGTAAACAGGAAACCAGTAAGCCTGTTGTTACGGTATATACATCGGGCAATAAGTCAGTGAAAATGAAGACCATGACCTATGATGCGATGTCATCCACCAGGAATAAGTTGATTGAGCAAGAAATGGAAACGGTATCTTGTAATTGTAGTATGAAAGGGTTGGTTGACTATGAATCAGCCCCCCCTGAATATCCTCCTAAACCAAGACTTCCTACCCAGCATGAAATTAGAGGGAACTTTGTTTATTGGGACGTGGGTGATATTGTAAAAAAGGAAGAAGGTAGTGCTAGTTCTGGAAACCCACCCTTATGTCAACAGTGTTGCAAAGATCATTTTGATGCAGCAGATGTGACGGACGAAGGAATATCCTTAGATGTATTTGATAATTGGTATGATGCTGTCAAGTGGGGGCAGGAAGGAGGGAAACATAAACATTACTCAAGATCAGGTAGTGGTCCATTTACATTTACAGAGGTCGAACCAGAGAGCGGCGGTGCTTATTTAGAGTCCTGCCGTTTGGTGCGTGTGGACGGATTTTTCAGAACGGTGCAGGATTGGAATTTGGTTGTTTTGAATGTGTTTAACTCGGATCTTTTGGAGGTTGATGTTAATGAGTCTGACTCCTTATATAAGGGCTATATAAGTAAAATCGTTGAATGTTATGCTAAGGCACAAATTGATAACTCGGATATGCTTAATGTTGATTCCGGCTTTAATACGTGTTTGTCTGGTGCGCCTGATCTTTCACCATTATACCCTGTGGCCGGTGACGGTCTTGATAAGCTCTCCGTTAAAGCCATCTATGTGGATTTTTTATCTCCCGAGTATAAAGAGTATTTGGCCGGTATTTTTGATGATGACGCACAAAAAAGTAAGGTTTTAAGATATATACCTTTTAATGAGCTTGATGTTACAGAATTAGCAGATGTCACTGTAACAAAAGGCGATGGTAATAGTGATTCTTCATTGCAACCAGGAGATAAAGTAACAGTGTATATGGGGCGCAGCAACAGTGGGCTTGCCGGTAGCTATCCCATTTCTCCGATTGAAGATGAAGATGATGGTGATGATATAACCAGCTCAAATAGCAAGGTGCGGAGGACGACGGTGGATATCCTGGCCCCCTGACTCTTAGTCACCAGTTTTTGGTGATGATAAGGCACCAAACATCGGCCAAAGGACACTCCTCCTCCGGCACGCCGTAACCCCTCCATGGGGCTCCGCCGCGCCCTTTATCCTCCCTATCGCTCCGCAGTCACCTGCCAGGGGACGCGAAGCGCCTTGCACTGGAGGTATCGCCGCGACCGAGTTGCCAGTAGCAAGTTGCAGCGCGGGAGGCCTCCGGTTGCCGCGACACCCGGCAGGTGCGAGCGTACAGGGGGAGAGCTTGCTCGCCGCGACGAGCGGTTTCGGCCTGACTGAACATCCAGTGAATGTTCGCAGCAGGCCAAAACGGCGAGTGTCATATTTTGGGGCTTGTCGGTGGAGGTGGCCTTGTTGCCTCTTCTTCTGCGTTAAATCAGACAACCGGGCTTGTCACTAAGAGTCAGTTTCCGATCCTTAGCGTGCGCGGCAGCATAGGGGCCTGACAAGCCCCTCTTCTTTCTTTACTATGCAGCTATCAGGACTCAACCACAGACAGACCCATGTCCCAACACCTTACCCTGGCCCTGGCGCAGCTCAATCTGACCGTGGGCGCCATCGAAGCCAACACCGATGCCATGCTGGCCGCCGCCGGGCGGGCGGCGGAGCAGGGCGCCGAACTGGTGCTCTTTCCCGAGCTGGCCATCACCGGCTATCCGCCGGAGGATCTGCTGTTTCGCCACGATCTCTACCAGCGGGTGGACGCGGCCCTTGCCCGGATGGCGGCGGCAAGCCTGCACACCGCCCTGGTGGTGGGACACCCCTGGCGGCAAGACGGCAAGCTCTACAACGCCGCTTCCTTTTTTTACCAGGGCCAGTTGCTGGGTCGCTACTTCAAGCAGCTGCTGCCCAACTACGGCGTCTTCGATGAAAAACGCTACTTCAGCGCCGGCGATGCCTCCTGCGTCATCGACTTCAAGGGCCACAAGCTCGGCCTGCTGATCTGCGAGGACGTGTGGGAGCCCGCGCCCATGGCGGGCGTCAGTGCCGCCGGCGCCGAGCTGGTGCTGAGCCTCAATGCGTCACCCTACCACAGGGGCAAGGCCTGGATCCGCGAAAGCCTGCTGGCCCAACGCAGCAAGGAGAACGGCTTGCCCCTGCTGTATCTGAACCTGGTGGGCGGCCAGGATGAACTGGTGTTCGACGGCCGCTCCAAGGTGTTCAACGCCGCAGGCGAGCTGACCCAGAGCCTGGCCCCCTTCGAGGAACAGCTGGCGCTGGTGCACCTGGCCGGCAAGGCTCCGGTGGCGGCCGAGATCCGGCCCGCGCTGGACCCCCTGGCCGAGGTCTACCAGGCGCTGGTGCTGGCCACCCGCGACTACGTCAACAAGAACGGCTTCAACGGCGCCGTGCTGGGCCTGTCCGGCGGTATCGACTCGGCCCTGACCCTGGCCATCGCGGTCGATGCCCTGGGCGCCGAGCGGGTGCAGGCGGTGATGATGCCGTTCCGCTACACCGCCTCCATGAGTGTGGAAGACGCGGAAGAGGAAGCCCGCCACCTGGGCGTGGAGTTCAATATCGTGTCCATCGAACCCATGTTCGACGCCTTTATGGGCCAGCTGGCGCCCCTGTTCGAGGGCACCGAGCGCGACACCACCGAGGAGAACCTGCAGGCCCGGGCCCGGGGCGTGCTGCTGATGGCCATTTCCAACAAGCGCCGTCGCCTGGTGCTGACCACCGGCAACAAGAGCGAGGTGGCGGTGGGCTACTGCACCCTCTACGGCGACATGGTGGGCGGCTTCGCGCCGATCAAGGACGTGCCCAAGACGCTGGTGTTCGAGCTGGCCAAATACCGCAATACCCTGGGCTATGTGATCCCCCAGCGGGTCATCGACCGGCCGCCTTCCGCCGAGCTGGCGCCGGATCAGCTCGACCAGGACAGCTTGCCCCCGTATGATGTGCTGGATGCCATCCTCGAAGCCTATGTGGAGCAGGACAAGTCCCTGGAGGAACTGCTGGCCGCCGGCTTTGCCGAGGCCGAGGTGCGCCGGGTGATCAAACTCGTGGATATCAACGAATACAAACGCCGCCAGAGTGCGGTGGGGCCGCGGATCACGCCGCGCAACTTCGGCAAGGACCGGCGTTACCCCATCACCTCCGGGTTTGGCAAAATAAATTGGTAAGGAGCCACCGATGAAGAAGATCGAAGCCATCATCAAACCCTTCAAGCTGGACGACGTGCGCGAAGCCCTGGCCGAGCGCGGCATCACCGGCATGACGGTGTCCGAAGTCAAGGGTTTTGGCCGCCAGAAGGGGCATACCGAACTGTATCGCGGCGCCGAATACATGGTGGACTTTTTGCCCAAGGTCAAGCTGGAGCTGGTGGTGCAGGACGACCTGGTCGAATCCTGCATCGAGGCCATCGAAACCACCGCCCGCACCGGCAAGATCGGCGACGGCAAGATTTTCGTGTTCGATGTGGGCCAGGTGATCCGCATCCGCACCGGTGAGCAGAACGAAGAAGCGGTGTGAAAACCCGGCACAGGGGGCGGGGCCAGGGAGCCATCCCGGGTCACCAATTCCCGGCCCCCGGTTTCCACCACCCGGCTTTTTTGCCACAATTGCCCGTTATTGATTGAATCGAGGAATACCCCATGCCACTGCTGGACAGTTTTACCGTCGACCATACCCGTATGGAGGCCCCGGCGGTGCGGGTCGCCAAGACCATGGCCACCCCCCACAACGACACCATTACCGTGTTCGATCTGCGTTTCTGTTTGCCGAACAAGGAAATCCTGTCGGAGAAGGGCATCCACACCCTGGAGCACCTGTTCGCCGGCTTTATGCGCAACCACCTCAACGGCAATGGCGTGGAGATCATCGACATCTCCCCCATGGGCTGCCGTACCGGCTTTTACATGAGCCTGGTGGGCGCGCCGGACGAGCAGCGGGTGGCCGATGCCTGGAAGGCGGCGATGGAAGACGTGCTCAAGGTGGAGGCGCAGTCCCAGATCCCCGAACTGAACGAGTACCAGTGCGGTACCTATGCGATGCACTCCCTGGACGAGGCCAAGGCCATTGCCCGCAACATTATCGAGCGTGGCATCGGTATCAACAGCAATGAAACGCTCAAACTGCCGGACGAGATGCTGAAAAACCTCTAACGTCACCGGCTTCCCCCAGCGGCACGGCGCCCGGCCCAAGCAAGCACTGGCTTAACCGGGTGTCCTGTCACTCTTTATTCTTTCTCTGCTGATATACTTCCCTTATTGCAGTGCTCAAATGGACCACTTTATGTCACAACACCAAGATCCTTTCCTTCAACGGGAAGCCGAAAAATACGAAAACCCCATTCCCAGCCGGGAATTCATCCTGGAGCACATCAAGGCCCGGCAGACGCCGGTCTCCCGGGATGAGCTGTTTGCCGAACTGACGCTGGAAGGCGAAGAGCAGGCCGAAGCCCTGCGCCGTCGCCTGCGCGCCATGGAGCGGGACGGCCAGCTGGTGTTCACCCGCAACCAGTGCTATGCCCTGCCCGACAAGCTCAACCTGGTGAAGGGCCATGTCATCGGCCACCGGGAGGGATTCGGCTTCGTGCGCCCCGACGACGGCGGCGACGACCTCTTCCTGGCCCAGCGCGAGATGGACGCCCTGATGCACGGCGACTACGTGCTGGTGCAGCCCCTGCGCTTCGACGCCCGGGGCCGGCGTGAGGCCCGCCTGGTGCGCCTGCTCCAGTCCCGCGACCTGAGCGTGGTGGGGCGCTATTTCGTGGAGCAGGGCGTCAGCTACGTGGTGCCGGACGACAGCCGCATCGCCCAGGACATCCTTATTCCCCAGGGCGAGACCATGGGCGCGCGCATGGGCCAGGTGGTGGTGATCGCCATTACCCAGCGGCCCACCAAGCGCATGACCGGCATCGGCAAGGTGACCGAGGTGCTGGGCGAGACCATGGATCCGGGCATGGAGATCGAGATCGCCCTGCGCAGCCACGGTATTCCCCATGTCTGGCCGGAAGAGGTCAAGCAGGAGATCGCCAAACTGACCGAACAGGTGCCCGAGGAGGCCAAACAGGGCCGCAAGGATCTGCGCGATCTGCCCCTGGTGACCATCGACGGGGAAGACGCCCGCGACTTCGACGACGCCGTTTACTGCCAGCCCAAGCGCTCCGGCGGCTGGCGGCTGTGGGTGGCCATCGCCGACGTATCCTACTATGTGCGTCCCGGCACCGGACTCGACAACGAAGCCTACCAGCGCGGCAACTCGGTGTACTTCCCCGAGCAGGTGATCCCCATGCTGCCCGAGGTGCTGTCCAACGGCCTGTGCTCGCTCAATCCCCAGGTCGATCGCCTGTGCATGGTGGCGGAGATGACGGTCTCCGCCACCGGCAAGCTGTCCGGCTTCAAGTTTTACGAGGCGGTGATGAACTCCCATGCCCGCCTGACCTACACCAAGGTGGCCGCCATCCTGGAAGGGGACGAGGGCCTGCGCGAGCGTTACGCGCCCCTGGTGCCCCACCTGGAAGAGCTGAACCGGCTCTACCAGGCGATGAAGGAGGCCCGCCACCAGCGCGGGGCGGTGGAGTTCGAGAGCGAGGAAACCCGCTTCGTGTTCAACCCCCAGCGCAAGATCGAGCGCATCGTGCCCCTGGTGCGCAACGATGCCCACAAGATCATCGAAGAGTGCATGATCATGGCCAACGTGGCCGCCGCCCGCTTTATCGAGAAGCAGGACGCCTACGCCCTGTTCCGGGTGCACGACAAGCCGGGCGAGGAAAAGCTCACCGGTTTCCGCAGCTTCCTCGGCGAGCTGGGGCTGGAACTCAAGGGCGGGCTGGAGCCGCAGCCGGCGGACTATGCCCTGCTGGCCGAGCAGATCAAGGACCGGCCGGACGCCGAGCTTATCCAGACCATGCTGCTGCGCTCCATGAAGCAGGCGGTCTACCAGGCCGACAACATGGGCCACTTCGGGCTGGCGCTGAAGTCCTATGCCCACTTCACCTCGCCCATCCGCCGCTACCCGGATCTGGTGCTGCACCGGGCCATCAAGTTCCAGCTGGCCAGGCTGCAGGGCAACCCCAGCGGCAAGTGGACGCCCACCGGCGGCGTTCACTACCAGTACGACGAAGTGGCGCCCATGGGCGAGCATTGCTCCCTGACCGAGCGGCGGGCCGACGACGCCACCCGCGACGTGGCCGACTGGCTCAAGTGCGAATACATGCTCGACCACGTGGGCAGCGAGTTTGGCGGCACCATCGCCAACGTCACCGGCTTCGGCTTTTTCGTGCGCCTGGACGAGATCCATATCGACGGCCTGGTGCACATCTCCAACCTGCAGAACGACTACTACCAGTTCGATCCGGCTCGTCAGATGCTCATCGGCGAGACCTTCCGCCGCCGCTACCGGCTGGGCGACAAGGTCAAGGTCAAGGTGATGGCGGTGAACCTGGACGATCGCAAGATCGACTTCGAACTGGTGGAAGAGGCGCTGCCCGCCGGTGCCAAGACCGGCAAGGGCGCGAAAAACCTCAAGTCGCGCCAGCGGGCCAAGCCCAAGAGCGGCGGCAAGGCGGAGGCCAAGCCGGCCGACAAGGGTGGCCGGTCCAAGAGCAGAAAGCGTCGCTGATCAAGTCAGGGATTGGGGACCGGGGATTGGGGATTAGCCCCGGCCCGGTCTCCAATCCCCCCATCCCCGAGATAACACATGAGTAGTGAACTGATTTTCGGCATCCACGCCCTGGATGCCGCGTTGGAATCCCATCCCGAACATATCCTCGAAGTCTGGCTGCTGAAAGGCCGGGACGATGCCCGCCTGCAGGGGCTGCAAAGCCGGTTGCAGGCGGTGGGGGTCAAGGTCCAGTTCGCCAGCCGCCAGACCCTGGACGGCAAGGCGGAAGGTCACCAGCACCAGGGCGTGGTGGCCCGGGTCAAGGCGCAGCCGGCCCTGAACGAGGCGGATCTGGACGCCCTGCTCGACAGCCAGCCCAATCCCCTGCTGCTGGTGCTGGACGGCGTCACCGATCCCCACAACCTGGGCGCCTGCCTGCGCACCGCCGATGCCGCCGGGGTGCACGGCGTCATCGTGCCCAAGGACAAGTCCGCCGGCCTGACGCCGGTGGCGCGCAAGGTGGCCTGCGGCGCCGCCGAAACGGTGCCGCTGTTCCAGGTGACCAACCTGTCCCGCACCCTGCGCAGCCTGCAGGGCAGGGGGGTCTGGGTGCTGGGCACCGCCGGCGAGGCGGACCACAGCCTGTACCAGGCCAAACTGACCGGGGCCCTGGCGCTGGTGATGGGCGCCGAGGGCAAGGGCATGCGCCGGCTGACCCGGGAGCACTGCGACGAACTGGTGAGCATCCCCATGGCGGGGTCGGTGTCCAGCCTGAACGTATCGGTGGCCACCGGCATCTGCCTGTTCGAGATGGTGCGCCAGCGCTCCCTATGATGGACGGAGAAGGTGCCATGCACTGGCAGCTCGCCGCCTTCGATGAGCTGAGTGCCGCCCAGCTCTACCAGATGCTGGCGCTGCGCTGCGAGATCTTCGTGGTGGAGCAGGACTGTGCCTATCAGGATCCGGATGGTCTGGATCTGCATCCGCAAACGCGCCATCTCAACCTGTGGCGGGGCGGGCAGCTGCTGGCCACCGCCCGGCTGCTGGGGCCGGGGGCGCAGGCGCCCGGCGAGGTCTGGATTGGCCGGGTGGCGGTGGCCCGGCAGGCGAGGGGGCAGGGGCTGGCCCGGGAACTGATGCGGCGCGCCATGGCGGCGGCGGGCGAGTGTTGGCCCGGACGGCCGCTCAAGCTCGGTGCCCAGACCTATGTGCGGGATTTCTACCTTTCCCTGGGCTTCGTGCCCCTGGGGCCCGAGTACCTGGAAGACGGCATCCCCCACCAGCAGATGGAACTCGGGTGCAACGGATAAGGGCACGCATGGCCGCCGACCGCCAGTTGCTGGCGATACTGCTGCTGGTGCTCGGCAACCTGATCATTTCCTTCGGCGATGTGCTGGTCAAGCTGCTCGGCCGCACCGAGGTCGGGCCTTACCAGTACGTGTTTCTGCGCTTCGTGATGACCTCGCTGCTGCTGCTGCCGTTCTGGTGGCGGCTGCCCCGGGAGCGCAGGGGGCTGGGCCAGTGGAAAGTCTACCTGCTGCGTGGCCACCTGTTGCTGATGGGCTCGGTCTGCGTGTTTGTTAGCCTGATCCATCTGCCCCTGGCCACCGCCAACGCGGTGTTCTACGCAGCCCCCCTGCTGACGCTGCCGCTGGCCGCCCTGCTCAGCCGGGAGCGGGTTCGCCTGCCGGCCTATGGCATCAGCCTGCTCGGTTTTGGCGGCATACTGGTGGTGCTCAACCCGGCCGAGTGGCACTGGGCCGGCTGGGTGGCGCTGCTGACCGCCTTTGCCATGGCGGCCAGCAATGTGCTGGTGCGCCGTCTGCCCCAGGGGCGTTCGGTGCTGGCGACCCTGTTTCTGACCCAGGCGCTGGCGATACCGGTGAGTTTTGCCCTGGCCCTGCCGGACTGGCAGCCGGTCGGGGCCGAGGTCTGGTGGTTGCTGGTGGGCAGTACCCTGCTCGGCATCGTCTACCAGGGGGTGTGCGTGCAGGCCTACGCCATGGCCGAGGCCAGCAAGATCGCCGCCAGCGAGTATTCGGGGCTGATCTTCGTCACCCTGATGGGCATGGCGCTGTTCGCCGAGTTCCCCGACTGGAACCTCTATCTGGGGGCCATCATTGTCATTCTCGCCATCGGCCTGCAACGGCGACTGCGCTGACGCTTTAGCTTGAAGCTTGAAGCCCGAAGCTGGAAGACAAACAGCATTGCTGTGGGTTGGTGGCTTCATGCCTGCACCGCCGAGGCCGCGGTTCAAGGCAACCTTAAAAACCACTCGGGCAGCTTTCGGCTTCCGGCTCACAGCTTAACGCTTTCTTTTCCCCCGGTTATCCCTTACACTACGCGGCCTTAAAATCAGTCATTAAACATACGTTCCTTGCCTCCGCTGGTGTGACTGAGCCCGCGCCGAGGCTATAACCCGTAAGGAGCAATCCATGCGTCATTACGAAATCGTATTCATGGTTCACCCTGATCAGAGTGAACAGGTTCCCGGCATGATCGAGCGCTACACCGGCGCCATCACCACCTCCGGTGGCCAGGTTCACCGCCTGGAAGACTGGGGTCGCCGTCAGCTGGCTTACCCGATCAACAAACTGCACAAGGCCCACTACGTTCTGATGAACGTGGAAGCCGACCAGGCCGTGATCGACGAGCTGGAAACCAACTTCCGCTACAACGATGCCGTGCTGCGCAACATGATCATGCGCACCAAGCAGGCGGTTACCGAGCCCTCCGAAATGGCCAAGGCCAAGGAAGAGCGTCAACCCCGTCGTGACGACGCTCGTGTAGAAGCCGCTGAATAATTCACGTTTTAGCTGAGGAAGAAAATCATGGCACGTTATTTCCGTCGTCGTAAGTTCTGCCGTTTCACCGCTGACGGTGTTACCGAGATCGATTACAAAGACATCGCTACCCTGAAAAACTACATCACCGAGTCCGGTAAAATCGTACCGAGCCGCATCACCGGCACCCGCGCCAAGTATCAGCGCCAGCTGGCCCGTGCGATCAAACGCGCTCGTTACCTGGCCCTGCTGCCTTACACCGATCTGCACAAGTAAGCAGCGGCCTAACTCGCTCCATTAAAGAGGAAAGGTAATAATGCAAGTTATTCTGCTTGATAAAATCGCCAAACTGGGTGGCCTGGGCGACCAGGTAACCGTCAAGTCCGGTTACGCTCGTAACTTCCTGCTGCCCCAGGGCAAGGCCGTGCTGGCCACCAAGGACAACGTAGCGGCCTTCGAAGCCCGCCGCGCCGAGCTGGAAGCCAAGCTGGCCGACCAGCTGGCCGCCGCCCAGGCCCGTGCCGATCAACTGTCCGCCCTGGAAAACGTGGTTATCGCGTCCAAGTCCGGTGACGAAGGCAAGCTGTTCGGCTCCATCGGTGCCCGCGACGTGGCCGACGCCATCACCGCTGCCGGCGTGGCCGTGGCCAAGAGCGAAGTTCGCCTGTACGACGGCGTGCTGCGCAACGTTGGCGAATACGAAGTGGGTGTGCAACTGCACGCCGACGTCAAAGCCACCGTCAAGCTCCAGGTGGTTGCCGCCTAAGTCTGGCTGCTGCTTGAAAAAACCCGCGCTGGTCGCGGGTTTTTTATTGCCCGCAATAAGGCTAAAGTGGGGGAAAACCCCAACGGAGGCAAGCCGATGGCAGAGTGGATCAGGGGCAGGGTCAAGGCGCGCAGGCAATGGTCGGACAGTCTGTTCTCCCTGGTGGTGGAGGCCGAGGTGGCACCCTTCAAGGCCGGCCAGTTCACCAAGCTGGCGCTCGAGACCGAAGAAAAAAAGGTGGCCCGGGCCTATTCCTATGTCAATGCCCCGGGGCAGGATCCCGAATTTTACCTGGTCACCATTCCCGAAGGCCAACTGACCCCTCACCTGGCGGGACTTGCGGCAGGAGACGAGGTGCTGGTGCAGCGCCAGGCAGCCGGCTTCCTCACCCTGGACGAGGTGCCGCCGGGGCGGGATCTCTGGCTGATCGCCACCGGCACCGGGGTCGGCCCCTTCGTGTCCATACTGGCCGAGGGCGCTTGCTGGGAGCGGTTCGAGCATATCGTGCTGGTGCACGGGGTGCGTTTCACCGATGAGCTGGGATACCGGGAGCGGATCCTGGCCCTGACCAATGATCGCGCCGGCTTCCATTATGTCCCCTTCGTGTCCCGGGAAGCGGCGGCAGGCGCCGAGCCGGGCAGGATCACCCAGGCCATCGCCGATGGCCGGCTCGAAGCCCGGGTCGGCTTGTCCTTCAGCCCCGAACACAGCCGGATCATGCTGTGCGGTAACCCGCAGATGGTGCGCGATAGCATCCAGGAACTCAAACGCCGGGGGCTGGAAAAGCACCTGCGCCGCAGGCCAGGCCAGATCCTGATGGAAAATTACTGGTGAACACAAAGCCGCAAGCCTTAAGCTGGAAGCTTGAAGCAGCCCGAATTACTTCAGCTTCCGGCTTCCAGCTTGGTTTCACCGGGTCAGGTATATCATCAGGCTGAGGAAGGCGGCCAGCCCCCAGCCCAGGCCGATAATCCAGTAGAACACCCTGGCGCCCTGCTGGATGGGGATGCGGTTATAGAGCAAGAACAGGTACCAGAACAGGGCCGGGATCAGGGGGAGCAAGAACAGTCGGGTCATAGCAAAGGGCCTTTTGGTGAATCGCGTCCGGTTTGATGTGGCGGTTATCCATCTGTGCACTGTATCAATAGAGCATAGTCGAGCCAATTATCATTCAGGGCCGGTATGGAGCCATGCTATGGTGCGTTCAGTCCCGTGGCTCATCGAGAATGCACAAGGAGCGAAACATGAAACAATTGGTCATCCAGGCCTTTGGCGATGCGGATCAACTCAAGTTGACCGAGGCGGAACGGCCGGCCCTGGCGCCCGGCCAGGTCCGGATCAGGATGCACTATGCCGGGGTCAACCCCATCGATGCCAAGACCCGTGCCGGCCTCGGCTGGGGGGCCCAGGCCATAAAGGACAAGCTGCCCTGGTCACCCGGCTTCGAGGTGATGGGCTCGGTGCTGGAGCTGGGGGTGGAGGTCAACTGTTATCAGGTGGGGGACCGGCTGTTCGGTCTGGTGGCCGGTGGCGGCTACGGTGAAGAGCTGGTGGTCGAGGCCGAGGAACTGCTGCTGGTGCCGGAGGGGGTCAGTGATGAAATGGCCGCCGGCCTGTCCCTGGCCGGCGCCACCGCCTGGCAGGGACTGACCGATCATGGCGCCCTCCAGGCCGGTGAGCGGGTATTGATCTCCGCCGCCGCCGGCGGTGTCGGCCACCTGGCGGTGCAGCTGGCCAAGGGCCTGGGTGCGACCGTGGTGGCCCTGGCCTCGCCCGGCAATCACGACTTTTTGCGAGGCCTCGGGGCGGACGAGGTGATCGACTACCGGGATCCGGCCGCCCTGGATGCCCTGGCGCCGGTCGATCTCTTCTTCGACCTGGTGGGCGGAACTTCCGGTGAAACACTTTTGTCTCACCTGAAGCCAGGTGGCCGGGTGGTGACGGTACCGACCATCACCGCCCCGCAAGTGATCGCCGCCGCCGAGGCGCGCGGCCTCAAGGCCACCGGCATGCTCAGGCGCATCGACAATGAGCATCTGGATATACTGGCGGGGATGATAGCCGATGGCCGGCTGAAGGTGGAGGTGAGCCACGTCTTCCCCCTGGCCGAAGGCCCGGCGGCCCATCGCCAGATTGAAAGCGGCCACACCCGCGGCAAGGTGCTGTTGCGGGGCTGAAAGCCCGGCTTGTTCACTTAAGGAAACACCATGAAGTACTGGTCCCTGTTGTTGCTGTTGTGTCCCTTGCTGGCGCCCGCCGCCCCCGTGCTGGTGGCGGAGGTCGACAAGGGACAGGATGAGCTGGTTATCCCCTACCGGATGTACCGGCTGGACAATGGCCTGACCCTGATCCTCAATCAGGACGACTCCGATCCCCTGGTGCACGTGGAAATGACCTATCACGTGGGTTCGGCCCGGGAAGAGCCGGACCAGACCGGCTTTGCCCATTTTTTCGAGCACATGATGTTCCAGGGCTCCAAGCACGTGGGCGATCAGGAGCATTTCCGCCTGATCAACGAAGCCGGCGGCACCATGAACGGCACCACCAACCAGGACAGGACCAACTACTTCCAGACGGTGCCCGCCAACCACCTGGAGAAGGTGCTCTGGCTGGAGGCGGACCGCATGGGGTTCCTGCTGGAGGCGGTGAGCCAGCGCAAGTTCGAGATCCAGCGGGACACGGTCAAGAACGAGCGGGCCCAGCGGGTCGACAACCAGCCCTATGGCCTGGTGGGCGAGCGCATGGGCGAGCTGCTCTATCCGCGTGACCACCCCTACAGCTGGCAGCCCATCGGTTATGTGGAGGATCTGGACCGGGTCGACGTGAACGATCTCAAGGCCTTCTTCCTGCGCTGGTACGGCCCCAACAACGCCACCCTGGTGATCTCCGGTGACTTCGATGTCGACCAGACCCTGGCCTGGGTGGACCAGTATTTCGGCCCCATCCCCGCCGGCCCCGCGGTCGCGCGGGCCGAGCCCCGGCCGGCCCGGCTCGAGCAGAGCCGGCACCAGACCCTGGAGGATCCCCGCATCCGCCTGCCCATGCTCTATGTTTCCTATCCCACCGTCTATCTGGGCCATGAGCAGGAGGCGGCGCTGGACGTGCTGGCCAATGTGCTGGGTGGTGGCAAGAGTTCGCTGCTCTACCAGCAACTGGTGGAGAGCGGCAAGGCGGTGGGCGCCGGCGCCAGCCACTACTGCGCCGAGCTGGCCTGTACCTTCAGCATCTGGGCCTACGCCAACCCGTCCCGGGACGGCTCCCTGGCTGGCCTCCAGCAGGAAATCGACCGCATCATCGCCGCCATCCACGAGCGGGGTATCGATGCCGACGACGTCGACAAGGCGGTGACCCAACTGCGGGCCGAGCTGATCCTGGGGCTCGACAGCAGCCAGGGTAAGGCGCGGCAACTGGCCCTGGGCCAGGTGCTGAAGGACGATCCCCTCTACGTCATCAACGCCTGGCGCCAACTGGCGGCCACCACGCCGGCCGACGTCCGGGCGGTCTACGGCCAGTACCTGCAGGATAAACCCAAGGCAAGCTTAAGCGTGGTGCCCAGGGGCAAGACCGAATGGCAGGCGGCTGAGCCGGATTACCGGACGCCCGAGCGGCAACTGCCCGAGCGGGACCATATCGACGAACTGCCGCTGCGCGAGGTGGTGGACAGCTTCGATCGCAGCCGGATGCCGGAGGCGGGGGCGCCGGTGCAGGTCCGGGTGCCGCCCTTGTGGCGCCACACCCTGGACAACAACATCCAGCTGCTGGGCACCCTCAATGACGAGATCCCGGTGGTGTCGGTGATACTGTCGCTGCCCGGTGGCCAGCGGGCCGAGGTCGAGGGCGAGGAGGGGCTGGCGGCGTTGACCGCGGCCATGATGAACCAGGGCACGGCCCGGCTCACCAATGGCGAATTCAGCGAGGCGCTGGAGCGCCTGGGCGCCAGCGTCAATGTCCGCAGCGGCTTTTATACCAACCTTGTCGAGGTCACCAGCCTGACCGAAAACCTGGCCCAGACCCTGGCCCTGGTGGAGGAGCTCTTGTTCAGCCCGGGCCTGCGCGAGCAGGATTTCGAGCTGGTCAAGGCCCGTATGCTGGAGGGCATGGCCCAGAGCCGACACCAGCCTTCCTGGCTGGCCCAGCATGGTTTCCGCAAGCTGATGTACGGCGATACCCGCATGGGGCAGCCGGACGACGGCCGGCCGGAGACGGTGGCCAGGCTGACCCTGGCGCAGGTGAAGGACTTCTACGAGCGTTTCTACAACCCGGCCAACGGCCATGTAATAGTGGCCGGCGATCTGGCGCCCGAACAGGCCAGGGAGGCCTTCGCCTTCCTCGGCCGCTGGCAGGGCGAGGCGGCCGAGCTGCCGCCGGTGCGGGTGGCATCCCAGCCGGCCCGTGGCGGCATCTATGTGGTGGACGTGCCCGGCGCCGTGCAGTCGGCGTTGCGTATCGGCCGGCGCGCCCTGCCGCTGGACGCCACCGGCCCCTTCTTCCATGCCAACCTGATGAACTTCAACCTGGGCGGCAACTTCAACAGCCGCATCAACCAGAACCTGCGGGAAGACAAGGGCTTTACCTACGGCGCCAATTCCTTCTTCACCGGCAACCGGGATGCGGGGGTGTTCGTGGTGGCCACCGACGTACGCGGCGACGTGACGGCCTCGGCCATCGAGAACATACTGGCGGAGTTCGCCCGCTTCAAGGCCGAAGGTCCCAACCCGGCAGAGCTGTCCTACCTGCGCAGCAGCTATTCCCAACAGGACGCCCTGGCCTATGAAACCCTGAGCCAGAAAGCCGGTTTCCTGTTGCAACTGGCGATGATGGAGCTGTCGCCGGATTACCTGAGCGAGCAACAGCGGATAGTGGCCGCCATCGACGGCGTTCGCCTGACCGAGGTGGCCGGCCAATGGCTCAAGCCCGACGACATGGTGATAGTGGTGGTCGGCGACAAGGCAAAACTTGAAAAATCGCTGGCGCAACTCAATCTTCCGGTGCAGGATTTGACCATTGACTGACGAGGCCACCGCCTCCCGCGGGTCCGCCTCGGCGGCCCGCGCCACAGAGTAACCATAATGACAGAAACAACCCTTTCCCTGGCCGAACGCATCCTCGCCCTGCAGGCTCCCGAGCGGCTGCCCGCCATCAAGGGCATCCGCCGCGGCATCGAGCGCGAATGCCTGCGCATCACCCCGGACGGTCACCTGGCCCAGACTCCCCACCCGGCCAGCCTGGGCTCGGCCCTGACCCACGCCAACATCACCACCGACTTTTCCGAATCGCTGATGGAGTTCATCACCCCGGTGTCCGACTCGGTGGAGATACTGCTGGCCCAGTTGACCGATATCCACCGTTACACCGTGCGCCACCTGGACAACGAGCAGCTGTGGCCGCTCAGCATGCCCTGCCTGCTGAAGGGGGACGAGCACATTCCCCTGGCCCGGTACGGCAGCTCCAACATCGGCCGGATGAAAACCCTGTACCGCCAGGGGCTGCACCACCGCTACGGCAGCCGGATGCAGGTGATCGCCGGGGTGCATTTCAACTTCTCCATGCCCGACAGCTTCTGGAGCGAGTGGCATCAGTTGGAGGGCAACGGCGGCTGCCTGCAGGATTTCGTGTCCGAAGCCTATCTGGGGCTTATCCGCAACGTCTACCGTTTCGGCTGGCTGATCCCCTACCTGTTCGGCGCCTCGCCGGCCCTGTGCGGTTCCTTCCTCAAGGGCAAGGATCATCACCTGCCGTTCGAGCGCCTGGGCAAGGGCACCCTCTACCTGCCCTACGCCACCTCGCTGCGGCTGTCGGATCTGGGCTATACCAACAACGCCCAGGCCGGGCTCAATATCTCCCTCAACAGCCTGGATCAGTACGTGGCGTCCCTGCGCCGGGCCATCGGCACCCATGCGGCGGAGTTCGCCAAAATCGGGGTGAAGGTGGACGGCGAATACCGCCAGCTCAACGACAATGTGCTGCAGATAGAGAACGAACTGTACGCCCCCATCCGCCCCAAGCGCACCACCGAGAGCGGCGAGAAGCCCTCACAGGCGCTGGACTCGCGCGGGGTGGAATACATCGAAGTGCGCTCCATCGACGTCAACCCCTTCGCGGCGGTGGGCATAGATCAGGCCCAGATCCGCTTCCTGGATACCTTCCTGCTGTGGTGCCTGCTGACCCCTTCCGCGCCCCTGGGCGAGGAGGAGATCGCCCTCAACCGGCGCAACTTCACCAAGGTGGTGCTGGAAGGGCGCAAGCCCGGGTTGGAACTGGAGGTGTTCGGCGGTGAACACCTCGGCCTGCAGGCTTTGGGTGAGCGCTATTTCGAGGAACTGGCCGATGTCGCCCGGTTGCTGGACTCCTGCTGCGGCCGGGGCTGCTACCGGGAGGCGCACCGCCAGCAACTGGCGGCCATCCGGGATCCCTCCCTGACCCTCTCGGCCCGGGTGCTGAAGGCGCTGCAGGATACCGGTCAGGATGTGCTGCCCTTCGGCCTGGCCCTGTCCGCCCGCTACCACGAGCAACTGCTCAACAGCCGTCCCCGCTACTGGGAGGACAGCTACTTCGATGAAGAAGGTGTGCGCTCCCTGGCCCGTCAGCGCAAGATAGAACGCGCCGACACCCTGAGCTTCGACGACTTCCTGAGTGCCTACTTCAGCGACCAGCAGTTGTGAGTCTGATGGCTTTCTGAAAACAGCAGGCCCCGCCAAGGCGGGGCCTGCTGTTTTTGGGAAGGGAGAAGCCTCAGCCGGCGGGGAAATTGGCCCTGAGCACCGCCTTGGCGTTGTTGGCCATGTCGGTCAGGCCCAGCCGCTCATAGGCGTCGGCCATGATTTCCAGGGCCGGTTTCATGGTGTCGGTATCCGGGTAGGACTGCACCACGAACTTGGCCCTGTTGGCGGCCGCCAGCCAGGCGCCGCGTTTCACGTAGAACTGGGCCACCGCCAGATCGTACCTGGCCAGGCGGTTCTTCAGGCTGATCATCCGCGCCCGGGCATCGGCGGCATAGACGCTGTCCGGATGCTGGCGCAGCAGCTGGCGGAAGTCGGCGAAGGCCTGGCGGGCATAGGCCGGATCCCGATCGGCCCGGTCGATATTGAGCAACTCCTGGAAGAAGTTGTAGTCGGTGGCCATGTTGGTCAGGCCGCGCATGTACTGGGCGTAGTCCACGCTGGGGTGGTTGGGGTTGAGGCGGATGAAGCGGTCGATATTGGCCAGTGCCCGGGCGGTATCGTCCTGCTTGTAGTAGGCGTAGATGAGATCGAGCTGGACCTGGTTGGAGTAGGCGCCAAACGGATAACGGGAGTCCATGGCTTCCAGCAATTCGGCGGCGCGGATAAAGTTGCCCGCCTGCAAGCGCTCCTGGGCCTCCTGGTAGAGTACCTCGGGCGGCTCATCCGGCACCGCATCCTTCTTGGTGCTGGAACAGCCGGCGGCGGCCAGCGCCAGAGTAAGAGTCAGGGTGAGCCATACGCTTCGTTGTTTAGCCATTGAATGAGTCCATTTTTGCGAGTCGGAAACTAAGTAAGCGGAAACTGATTAAGCTCAGCGTCAAGAACCGTTAGAATACCCAATTAAATTTCTTTTGGTAACCAGTGGTCTCTATGAGCCAGCAAATCGAACTGAGCGGCGTGGTCGCCGATCATCAATACGGTCAACGCTTGGATCAGGCGTTGGCGGAAATGTTCCCCGATTATTCCCGATCCCGCATAAAAACCTGGATCCAGCAGGAGCAGGTGCGGCTGGATGGCGAAGTCGTGAGCAAACCGCGGGAAAAGGTGTTGCCGGGGCAGCAGGTGCTGGTGAACGCCGAGCTGGAAGACGAGGTGCGGTTCGAGCCCGAGGCCATTGAGCTCAACATCGTCTACGAAGACGACCATATCCTGGTGATCAACAAGCCCGCCGGCCTGGTGGTCCATCCCGGCGCCGGCACTCCGGACGGCACCCTGCTCAACGCCCTGCTGCACCATTGTCCCGCCATCGCCGAGGTGCCCCGGGCCGGCATAGTGCACCGGCTCGACAAGGACACCACCGGCCTGATGGTGGTGGCCAAGACGGTGCCGGCCCAGACCCACCTGGTGGCCGCCCTGCAGGCACGGGACATCACCCGGGAATACGAGGCGGTGGCCATCGGCCACATGACCGCCGGCGGCACCGTGGACGCCAATATCGGCCGCCACCCCACCCAGCGCATCCAGATGGCGGTGACCCCGACCGGCAAGCCGGCGGTCACCCACTACCGGGTGATGGAAAAGTTCCGGGCCCATACCCGGTTGCGGTTGCGGCTCGAAACCGGCCGTACCCACCAGATCCGGGTGCACATGGCTTACCTCAAGCATCCCCTGGTGGGGGATCCCGTTTACGGCGGCCGGCTCAAGCCGCCGCGCGGCGCCAGCCCCGAGCTGCTGGAATTCCTGCGCGGCTTCAAGCGCCAGGCGTTGCACGCGGTGATGCTGCGCCTGGCCCATCCCGTCAGCGGTGAACTGATGGAATGGCACGCCCCGGTACCCGAGGACATGATAGCGCTGGTTGAGGTGCTGCGCGCCGACACCAAGGCCAATCCGGACGAGCTGGTATGGATGTGATACTGCCCGACTGGCCGGCACCGGCCAATGTCTGCGCCGCCCAGAGCTGCCGTCAGGGCGGCGTGAGCCAGGCGCCCTTCAACAGCCTCAACCTGGGCGCCCATGTGGGCGACCGGGTCCAGGATGTGGCCACCAACCGGGAACGGCTGGGTGCCTGCCTCAACCTGCCGGCGGAGCCGGTATGGCTGGAGCAGGTGCACGGCACCCGGGTGCTGATCCTGCCGACGGCGGATCAGGATCGCACTGCCGACGCCGTGGTCACCCGCACCCCGGGTCAGGTGTGCGCCGTGATGACCGCCGACTGCCTGCCGGTGCTGTTCTGCGACGACGCCGGCACCGTGGTGGGGGCGGCGCATGCCGGCTGGCGCGGCCTGGCCGGCGGGGTGCTCGAGGCCACCCTGGCGGCCATGCAGGTTGATCCCGATAGGGTGCTGGCCTGGATGGGGCCGGCCATCGGGCCCCGGGCCTTCGAGGTGGGAACGGACGTCAGGGAAGCCTTTATCGAGCACTCGGCGCTTGCGGCCGATGCCTTCGTGCCCAGGGGCGACAAGTGGCTGGCGGATCTCTACCACCTGGCCCGGTTGCGGCTGGCGGCGGCGGGGGTGCACCATATTTACGGCGGTGAACACTGTACCCACAGTGAAGCGGAGCGCTTTTTCTCCTACCGGCGCGACGGCCGCACCGGCCGCATGGCCAGCCTGATCTGGCTGGATTAGCAAAAACTTATGTTGTAGCCGGTTGAAATCCGGCCACAACCCCCCATCTTTAGTATCAGTAATCACTCTTTTGCTCCCGCCGCCGAGCGGCTCTTTCGAGGAGAATGCTGATGCGTCTTGATCGTCTGACCAGTAAATTCCAACTCGCCCTGCAAGACGCCCAGTCCATGGCGCTGGGGCGGGATCACGCCTACATCGAGCCCAGCCACCTGCTGCTGGCCATGCTCAACCAGGAAGGCGGTACCCTGCGCCCGCTGCTGACCACCGCCGGGGTGGACAGCAACAGCCTGCGGGTCGAACTCGACAAGGCCCTGGGCCGGTTGCCCAGGGTGAGCGGCGGCGACATGGACGTGCAGGTATCGCCGGTACTCGGCCGGTTGCTCAACCAGTGCGACAAGCTGGCCCAGCAGCGCAAGGATGCCTACATCTCCTCGGAACTCTTCCTGCTGGCGGCGCTGGACGACAAGGGCGAGCTGGGCGAGCTGCTCAAGCGGGTGGGGCTGACCAAGGACAGGCTGACCCAGGCCATCGATCAGGTGCGCGGCGGCCAGAAGGTGGACGATCCCAACGCCGAGGAAAACCGCCAGGCGCTGGAAAAGTACACCATCGATCTCACCGAGCGGGCCGAGCAGGGCAAGCTGGATCCGGTGATCGGCCGGGACGATGAAATCCGCCGCACCATCCAGGTGCTGCAGCGGCGCACCAAGAACAACCCGGTGCTGATCGGCGAGCCCGGGGTGGGCAAGACCGCCATCGTCGAAGGCCTGGCCCAGCGCATCATCAACGGCGAGGTGCCGGAAGGCCTCAAGAACAAGCGGGTGCTGTCCCTCGACATGGGCGCCCTGGTGGCCGGCGCCAAGTATCGGGGCGAGTTCGAAGAGCGGCTCAAGGCGCTGCTCAACGAGCTGGCCAAGGAAGAGGGGCAGATCATCCTCTTTGTCGACGAACTGCACACCATGGTCGGCGCCGGCAAGGGCGAGGGCGCCATGGATGCGGGCAACATGCTCAAGCCGGCCCTGGCCCGGGGCGAGCTGCATTGCGTGGGCGCCACCACCCTGGACGAATACCGCCAGTACGTGGAGAAGGACGCGGCGCTCGAACGCCGATTCCAGAAGGTGCTGGTCAACCAGCCGACGGTGGAGGACACCATCGCCATACTGCGCGGCCTGAAGGAGCGCTACGAGCTGCACCACCATGTGCAGATCACCGATCCGGCCATCGTCGCGGCGGCGACCCTGTCCCACCGCTATATCGCCGATCGCCAGTTGCCCGACAAGGCCATCGACCTGATCGACGAGGCGGCCTCCAGCATCCGGCTGCAGATCGACTCCAAGCCCGAGCCGCTGGATCGGCTCGATCGGCGCATCATCCAGCTCAAGCTGGAAGAACAGGCGCTGCTGAAGGAAGACGACGAGGGCAGCCGCAAGCGGCTGCAACTGATCCGCGACGAACTGGCGGAGAAGGAACGGGAATACGCGGAGCTGGACGAAGTCTGGAAATCGGAAAAGGCGGCCCTGGCCGGCACCCAGCATATCAAGGCCGAGCTGGAGCAGGTGCGGCTGGAACTGGATGTCGCCCGACGCGCCGGCGATCTGACGCGGATGTCCGAGCTGCAGTACGGGCGTATCCCCGAGCTGGAAAAACAGCTGGACCTGGCCGCCCAGGCCGAGATGCAGGAGCAGCACCTGCTGAAAAACCGGGTTACCGATGAAGAGATCGCCGATGTGCTGTCGCGCTGGACCGGCATTCCGGTGGCCAAGATGCTGGAAGGGGAGAAGGAGAAGCTGCTGCGCATGGAAG
>NZ_CP012621.1:620000-790000 GCF_002407485.1 Zobellella denitrificans
GAGTAGGACGGGACACGTGTTATCCTGTCTGAACATGGGGGGACCATCCTCCAAGGCTAAATACTCCTGACTGACCGATAGTGAACCAGTACCGTGAGGGAAAGGCGAAAAGAACCCCTGTGAGGGGAGTGAAATAGAACCTGAAACCGTGTACGTACAAGCAGTGGAAGCCTCCTTGTGGGGTGACTGCGTACCTTTTGTATAATGGGTCAGCGACTTACTTTTAGTAGCAAGGTTAACCGTATAGGGGAGCCGTAGGGAAACCGAGTCTTAACTGGGCGATGAGTTGCTAGGAGTAGACCCGAAACCCGGTGATCTAGCCATGGGCAGGTTGAAGGTTGAGTAACATCAACTGGAGGACCGAACCCACTAACGTTGCAAAGTTAGGGGATGACCTGTGGCTGGGGGTGAAAGGCCAATCAAACCGGGAGATAGCTGGTTCTCCCCGAAAGCTATTTAGGTAGCGCCTCGGACGAATACTACTGGGGGTAGAGCACTGTTTGGGCTAGGGGGTCATCCCGACTTACCAACCCCATGCAAACTCCGAATACCAGTAAGTACTATCCGGGAGACACACGGCGGGTGCTAACGTCCGTCGTGAAGAGGGAAACAACCCAGACCGCCGGCTAAGGTCCCCAAGTTCTGGTTAAGTGGGAAACGAGGTGGGAAGGCTCAGACAGCCAGGATGTTGGCTTAGAAGCAGCCATCATTTAAAGAAAGCGTAATAGCTCACTGGTCGAGTCGGCCTGCGCGGAAGATGTAACGGGGCTAAACCAGGCACCGAAGCCGCGGATTCAGAATTTATTCTGAGTGGTAGGGGAGCGTTCTGTAAGTCTGCGAAGGTGTGTCGTGAGGCATGCTGGAGATATCAGAAGTGCGAATGCTGACATGAGTAACGATAAAGGGGGTGAAAAACCTCCTCGCCGGAAGACCAAGGGTTCCTGTCCAACGTTAATCGGGGCAGGGTGAGTCGGCCCCTAAGGCGAGGGCGAAAGCCGTAGTCGATGGGAAACGGGTTAATATTCCCGTACTGACACACATTGCGATGGGGGGACGGAGAAGGCTAGATGGGCCAGGCGTTGGTAGTCCTGGTGAAAGGATGTAGGTGGTGCGTTTAGGCAAATCCGGACGCACAACACTGAGACCCGAGACGAAGTCACCACGGTGACGAAGTCATTGATGCCCGGCTTCCAGGAAAAGCCTCTAAGCTTCAGATGTGTGTGAACCGTACCCCAAACCGACACAGGTGGTCGGGTAGAGAATACCAAGGCGCTTGAGAGAACTCGGGTGAAGGAACTAGGCAAAATAGTACCGTAACTTCGGGAGAAGGTACGCTGGAGCGGGTGAAGTCCCTTGCGGATGGAGCCTGAGCCAGTCGCAGTGACCAGGTGGCTGGGACTGTTTATCAAAAACACAGCACTGTGCAAACTCGTAAGAGGACGTATACGGTGTGACACCTGCCCGGTGCCGGAAGGTTAATTGATGGGGTTAGCCGCAAGGTGAAGCTCTTGATCGAAGCCCCGGTAAACGGCGGCCGTAACTATAACGGTCCTAAGGTAGCGAAATTCCTTGTCGGGTAAGTTCCGACCTGCACGAATGGTGTAACCATGGCCACGCTGTCTCCACCCGAGACTCAGTGAAATTGAAATCGCCGTGAAGATGCGGTGTACCCGCGGCTAGACGGAAAGACCCCGTGAACCTTTACTATAGCTTGGCACTGAACATTGACCCTACATGTGTAGGATAGGTGGGAGGCTGAGAAGCGGTGACGCCAGTTGCCGTGGAGCCGACCTTGAAATACCACCCTTGTATGTTTGATGTTCTAACGTAGGCCCCTGATCGGGGTTGCGGACAGTGCCTGGTGGGTAGTTTGACTGGGGCGGTCTCCTCCCAAAGCGTAACGGAGGAGCACGAAGGTTGGCTAAGTACGGTCGGACATCGTACGGTTAGTGCAATGGCATAAGCCAGCTTAACTGCGAGACGGACAGGTCGAGCAGGTGCGAAAGCAGGTCATAGTGATCCGGTGGTTCTGAATGGAAGGGCCATCGCTCAACGGATAAAAGGTACTCCGGGGATAACAGGCTGATACCGCCCAAGAGTTCATATCGACGGCGGTGTTTGGCACCTCGATGTCGGCTCATCACATCCTGGGGCTGAAGTCGGTCCCAAGGGTATGGCTGTTCGCCATTTAAAGTGGTACGCGAGCTGGGTTCAGAACGTCGTGAGACAGTTCGGTCCCTATCTGCCGTGGGCGTTGGATGATTGAGGGGGGTTGCTCCTAGTACGAGAGGACCGGAGTGAACGAACCGCTGGTGTTCGGGTTGTCATGCCAATGGCACTGCCCGGTAGCTAAGTTCGGAATCGATAACCGCTGAAAGCATCTAAGCGGGAAGCGAGCCCCGAGATGAGTCATCCCAGAGGTCTAGAACCTCCTGAAGGGCCGTCCGAGACTAGGACGTAGATAGGCAGGGTGTGGAAGCGTAGCGATACGTGCAGCTAACCTGTACTAATGACCCGTGCGGCTTAACCATACAACACCCAAGAAGTGTGAGACCTTGCGGTTTCGAGAACGGATTATTCATCAGGCAGAACATTGCTTCTGCATGTCCGCCCTCCCTGGCGGTCGCTTTTCCGGATTAAAGTTTATGCCTGGCGGCGATAGCGTTGTGGTCCCACCTGACCCCATGCCGAACTCAGAAGTGAAACGCACCCGCGCCGATGATAGTGTGGCAGCTGCCATGTGAAAGTAGGTCACTGCCAGGCACCCAAATTTGTAGCGTCGAGAGATTCGACCGGTCCACTAAAGTGGACGCTACAAACCGCTTTTGCGGAGCGGTAGTTCAGTTGGTTAGAATACCGGCCTGTCACGCCGGGGGTCGCGGGTTCGAGCCCCGTCCGCTCCGCCATCACTCAAAACCCCAGCAGAAATGCTGGGGTTTTTTCGTATTGGCTGCGCCGGACGGCTGGATGATGTCGGCGCGCTGCGCCTCCGCTGCAAAGGCGGTGCCTTTGCAGCTGCGCCTCCGCTGCAAAGGCGGTGCCTTTGCAGCTGCGTCATCACAGACAAAAAAGCCACCTTCGGGTGGCTTTTTTGTTGTCGTTTTCACCGGATCTTCGGTGTCGCTGTCCTGCGATCTTGATCACACTTCATTAACAGTCCGCCTTCTGCTTTTTTCTGTTATCTCATTTAAATTCAATATCTTGCGCTTATTTTGGTCTTTCTGGTCAGCTTCTGGCGAGATTTTGCGATTGCCAATACTGTTAATGGAATGTATATATAATTATGAATTCATAATGATGCTGGCAGCAGCATCAAACCCGAGGAGAAGGCGATGGATAGCAATGTACACTCTTTTGGTCACAATTTTAAAAAGAGTTTGTTAGCGGTAATGCTGGGGGCCGGCCTCTTTGCCGGGACGGCGGGGGCCGAGACCCTGAGGGTAGCGGGCAACTTTGCCGCCGATCACTCCAGCAGCCTGGCAATGGAAGTGTTCAAGCAGGAGGTGGAAACGGCCACCGAGGGTGATATCAAGGTGCAGCTGTTTCCGGCCATGCAACTGGGCGGCGCCACCGAAAACGTGGACCAGGTGCGATCGGGGGTCTTGAGCATGACCTGGATCGGGGTTTCCTTCCTGTCCCGTACCGTGCCCGAGCTGGAAGCGGTCAGCCTGCCCTTCGTGTTCAAGGACAGGGAAACCGCGTTCAGGGTGATCGACGGCCGGGTCGGCGAGTTGCTCAACGACAAGCTGGCGGACAAGGGGTTTGTCGCCCTGGGCTTTATGGAACTGGGTCCGCGCCATATCACCAACAGCGTCAGGCCCATCGACTCCATCGATGATTTCGCCGGCCTCAAGATCCGCCTGCAACCGAACGAGACCCACCTCAAGACCTTCCGTGCCCTGGGCGCCAGCCCGACCTCCATGGGTATCAACGAAGTCTATTCCGCCCTGCAGCAGAAGGTGATCGACGGCCAGGAAAACCCCTTCAGCATCATCCGCAAGAACAACTACCAGGAAGTGCAGCAGTACCTGACCGACACCGGCCACTTCTTCGACTTTATCGTGGTGGTGGCCAACAAGAAGCGCTTCGACAAGCTCTCCGCCGAAGAGCAGCAGCTGCTGCGTGATGCCATGGCCAAGGCGGTGCAGTGGCAGCGGGAAAAGGCGGCGGAAGAGGATCTGCTGTCCCGGGAGCAGCTGGTGGCCGCCGGTATGCAGCTGAACCAGGTCAGCCCCGAGCTCTACCAACAGATGCAGCAGCAGACCGCCGGCATCATCGAGGAGCTGAAAGCGCGCCTGGGTGATGAACTGGTCGATGCGGTGCTGGAGGATGCCAAGTCATGAAATCCGGTCATTCCGAGCAGGCCGGCATGCTGAGCGGGCCTTCGCCCCTGCCTTCGCCGGCCGCGGTCCTGCGCCGCGGCCTGCTGGGACTGGACGGGCTGTCCCGTTACGCCATCTGCACCAGCATGGCCATCATGGTGTTGCTGGTGTCGGCTCAGGTGTTCTGTCGCTATGTCTTGTCCGAGTCCATCGACTGGGCCGATGAAATGTCCCGCCTGGCCTTCGTGTGGGCGGTGTTCCTCGCCATTCCCCATGGCCTGAAGCAGGGTGTCCACGTGGGCATCGACGTGATCACCAACCGGCTGCCGGCCCGGCTGCAGGAAGGGCTGGCCCGGCTGATGCTGGCGGTCAGCGGCGTGCTGATGGTGGTGGTCTGCTACCAGTCGGTGCTGGTGGCCATCGACGGCTGGGGCGAGTTGATGCCGACGGTGCCGGTGAGCGCGGCGGTATTCTACGTGCCGGTGATGCTGAGCTGCGGCCATGCCCTGCTGCATTTGCTGTTTATGGCCTGGCAGGGCACCCGTGTCTGGGCCGATGAGGAGGACGCCTCATGACCACCCTGGCGATTATCACCTTCCTGATCCTGGCGTTGCTGGGCATGCCGCTCGCCTTCGCCCTCGGGCTGGCGGCCCTCGGCGGCCTGGCCTACAGCGGCATCGAGCTGTCGGTCATGCCCCAGCGCATGATGCACGCGGTCAACTCCTTTCCGCTGATGGCGATACCGCTGTTCATGCTGGCGGGCGAGCTGATGGTCGGCGGCCAGGTGATGCAGCGCACCATCGACTTCGCCAACGCCTTCGTCGGCCGGGTCAAGGGCGGGCTGGCCCATGTTACCCTGCTGTCCGGGCTGGGCCTGGCCTCGGTGACCGGTGCCGCCGTGGCGGGCGCCAGTGCCTTGGGCACCACCATGATGCCGGCGATGAAAAAGCATTACGACGCGGGCTTCGGCTCGGCGGTGGTGGCGTCCGCCTCCAACCTGGGGCCCATCATTCCCCCCAGTGCGGCGATGATCGTCTACGCCCTGATGGCCGGATCCTCGGTGTCGGTGGGCGGCCTGTTCATGGCCGGCGTGGTGCCCGGCATCCTGCTGGTGGTGGGCATGATGGCGCTGTCGAGCTGGATTGCGCACCGCAAGGGCTATGCGCCCACCGGCGAGCCCTTCAGCCTGCAGAACCTGCTGCTGCAAACCCGGCGGGCAGGGGCCATCATGCTGATGCCGGTGGTGGTGATCGGCGGCATCGTCGGTGGTGTCTTTACCGCCACCGAAGGCGCGGCCATCGCGGTGATCTACGCCTTTGTCATCGGCAAGTGGGTGACCCGCAAGCTGGCCTGGGCCGATTTGCCGGGTTGCATGTTCCGGGCGGCACTGACCTCGGCCGTGGTCGGCGCCCTGATCGCCTTCGCCACGCCGCTGACCTTCCTGTTCACCATCGACCTGATCCCGCTGCGGCTGTCGGCATTCATCCAGGCGCTGACCGACAATCCCCATCTGTTCCTGGCGCTAGTGATGGCCATGCTGCTGGTGGTGGGCATGTTCCTGGAGTCGAACGCAGCCTACATCATGCTGGTGCCGCTGTTCGCCCCCATCGCCCTGGCCTACGGCATAGACCCGCTCTACTTCGGGTTCCTGTTCGTGTTCAACCTGGTGATCGGCATGATGACGCCGCCGGTCGGGGTGCTGCTGTTCGTGATGTGCGGTATCGCCAAGATCCCCATGTCCCAGTTGCTGCGCTACGTCTGGCCCTTTATTGCCCTGCAGTACCTGGTGCTGGTGTTGTGCTGGATTTTCCCCGGGATAGTGACGGCCCTGCCGCGCGCCCTGGGTTATTGATGACTTACTGTGATGACTAACAAGGAGCAAGTGATGACTGATCGTACTTTATTGGGTGTGCTGACCCCTTCTTCCAATACCACCCTGGAGCCGGTCACCGCCGACATACTGCACGGCGTGAACGGCGTCAGCGCCCATTTCGGCCGGCTCAAGGTGACCGAGATCTCGCTCACCGACCAGGCCCTGAGCCAGTTCGACAACGAGCCCTTCCTGCAGGCCTCCCGGCTGCTGGCGGATGCCCGGGTGCAGTCCATTACCTGGAGCGGAACCTCTTCCGGCTGGCGGGGATTCCAGGACGATGAGATCCTGTGCCGGGCCATTACCGAGGCCACCGGCATTCCGGCTACCACCTCGGTGCTGGCGCTGAACGAGCTGTTCGCCATCACCGGGGTCAAGCGCTTCGGTCTGGTCACCCCCTATCTGCACGAGGTGCAGCAAAAGGTGATCAACACCTATGCCGCCGCCGGTTACGAGTGTGTGGCCGAACGCCACCTCAACGACAGGGGCAACTTCTCCTTCTCGGAGGTGAGCGAAGTCACCATAGCGGAGATGATCCGCGCCGTGGCCCGCGAACAGCAATGCGACGCCATCACCGTCTTCTGTACCAATTTGCGCGGGGCCCGGGTGGCGGCGGATCTGGAGCAGGAGCTGGGCATTCCCATCTACGACACCGTGTCCACCGGGGTGTGGAAGGGCATGCTGCTGGCCGATCGGGATCCCGCCCAGGTCAAAAATTGGGGCAATTTATTTTCACTTAAGCCATAATTATATATTATGTAATGCATAGCCCCGGCCGGTCCGGGGCTTTCACGCTGGCAGGCCGGGGCGAACAAGACCGGGATCACCCTTGCGGGGTCCGAACGTATCGCTTTTACCGGCAACAGATTAAGGTAAGCGGCCTACAAAGCAATAACAACAGGAGCACGATGATGGCTACAGCAATCAATACCCTGGGGAGAAACTCTCTGCGTCGTCGTTCGCTGCACGAAGAGGTGGCCGATTGCGTCCGCACCATGATCATCGAGGGCGAGCTCAAGGAAGGGGAGCGCATCAACGAGCCGGCGCTGTGCAAGCAGCTGGACATTTCCCGCACCCCCCTGCGGGAGGCGCTGAAGGTGCTCAACTCGGAAGGCATGGTCACCATAGAGCCGAACCGGGGCGCCCGGGTGTCGACCATTACCCCCGAGGAAATCCGCGAACATTTTGAAGTGATCTGTTCCCTGGAGCGCCGGGCCGCCGAGCTGGCCGCCCAGCGGGCGACCGAGGCGGAGCTGACCCGGCTGGGGCAGCTGCAGGACAAGCTGGAGCAATACCACCAGGAGCAGGACAAGCACCAGTATTTCGAGATCAACCAGTATATCCACCGGCTGATCATCGAGCTGGCCGGCAACGAGACCCTGACCCAGCTGCACCACCAGCTGATGAACCGGGTCAGCCGTGGCCGCTACCTGGCCATCGGTTTTCATCACCGCTGGGAAGAATCGGTGACCGAGCACCGGGCCCTGCTGGAGGCACTGCAGGCACGGGACGGCGAGCGGGCCGGCCGTATCCTGGCCGAGCATGTGATGCATACCGGCGATCTGCTGGTCAGGGAGCTGGAAGACAAGCAGCAACGGCTCGGCTGAGCACCGCGACAGGGTCTGTGGCCAGGCCCTGAGCATCCCGTTTTTCCTCTTCTTCCACACTTCCTCGCCTGCCCTTTGGCCGCCTGTGCTTCACCAGCGAGGTGTCAATCTGCACACGCCGGCGTCTTTCCCTCCTTCATCTCCTTTTGATCCCATTGGCCGTTATGCCAGCCCTGCCGTTTTATCACCTGATTTAACTTAATTTTTACATTTTGAGATCTTCTTCACATTAACCTCTCCCGGGGTTTGAATACGGTGCACATGGATGATTAATTACGTATACATAATTATGAATTAAATATTCATGCAGCAATACACCGACAGGGAGGAAGGAGTCATGTCCGAGTTTGATCTGGTGATCCGCAATGGCCGCATCGCCACCGCGGCCGACATCACCGACTGTGATCTGGGGATCCGCGACGGCCGCATCGTGGCCATGGGCCTGAACCTGGCGCCGGGGCGGGAAGAGCTGGACGCCAGCGGCCTGCTGGTGCTGCCGGGCGGGGTCGACGGCCACTGTCATCTGGACCAGCCGATGCCGGACGGCCTGCGCATGGCGGATGACTTTTTCACCGGCACCCGCTCCGCCGCCTGCGGCGGCACCACCACGGTGATGCCCTTCGCCGCCCAGGAAAAGGGCCAGTCGCTGAAGGCGGCGGTGGCAGACTACCACCGCCGGGCCGAGGGCAAGGCGGTGATCGACTACGCCTTCCACCTGATCGTGAGCGACCCCACCGAGACGGTGCTGAAGGAAGAGCTGCCGGAACTGATCCGCCAGGGCTGCACCTCATTCAAGATCTACATGACCTACGACGACCTCAAGCTCAACGACGGCCAGATCCTGGACGTGCTGGCGGTGGCCCGGGCCGAGGGCGCCATGGCGATGATCCATGCGGAAAACGCCGACTGCATCAGCTGGCTGACCCGGCGCCTGCTGGATGCCGGCCACAGGGCGCCGCGCTTCCATGCTGCCGCCCGGCCCATGCTGGTGGAGCGGGAAGCCACCCACAGGGCCATCGCCCTGTCCGAGCTGGTGGACGTGCCCATCCTGATCGTGCACGTGTCCGGCGCCGAGGCGGTGGAGCAGATCCGCTGGGCGCGCAGCCACGGCATCAGCATCTATGCGGAAACCTGCCCCCAGTACCTGTTCCTCACCGCCGAGGATCTGGGGCTGGACGGCTACGAGGGCGCCAAGTGCGTGTGCAGCCCGCCGCCCCGGGACCAGGCCAACCAGCAGGTGATCTGGGACGGGCTGGAAGACGGCCTGTTCACCATCTTCTCCTCGGATCACGCGCCCTTCCGCTACGACGATCCCCAGGGCAAGAAGCCGAACGGCGAGGAGGTCGCCTTCCCCTACATCCCCAACGGCATCCCCGGGCTGGAAACCCGGCTGCCGCTGCTGTTCTCGGAAGGGGTGAACAAGGGCCGCATCAGCCTCAACCGCTTCGTGGAGCTGACCGCCACCAACCCGGCCAAGCTGTACGGCCTCTATCCGCGCAAGGGCAGCATAGCGGTGGGCGCGGACGCGGACATCGCGCTCTGGGATCCGAACCGGCAGGTCACCATCCGCAACGAGCTGCTGCACCACGACGTGGATTACACCCCCTACGAGGGCCGCACCGTCACCGGCTGGCCGGTGCTGACCCTGAGCCGGGGCCAGGTGGTGTGGCGGGACGGCGAGGTGCTGGGCCAGGCCGGCCAGGGCTGCTTCCTGCCCTGCGGCAAGCCGGAGATGGCCAAGCCCAAGGTCAGGGGATAGGCGACAGATTGTTTTCGGGCCCGCGGGCCCTTACCGGAGGCCCTGCCTCCATCATCAAGGCAGTTCAAGGAGCGAGACATGTCATACAAGAGCGGGCGTCACTTTCTGCAGATCCCCGGGCCCTCACCGGTACCGGACCGGATACTGCGCGCCATGGACAACCCGGTGATCGACCACCGGGGGCCCGAGTTCGCCGAACTGGGCCAGGCGGTGCTGGCGGGCATCAAGCGCATCTTCAAGACCGAGAGCCCGGTGGTGATCTATCCCGCCTCCGGCACCGGGGCCTGGGAGGCGGCGCTGGTCAACACCCTGAGCCCCGGCGACCGGGTGCTGATGTGCGAAACCGGCCAGTTTGCCACCCTCTGGCATGAGCTGGCCAGCAAGCTCGGGCTGGAGGTGGAGTTCATCCCCGGCGACTGGCGCCACGGCGCCGATCCGCAGGCCATCGCCGAGCGCCTGCGCCGGGACGACGGCCACCAGATCCAGGCGGTGTGCGTGGTGCACAACGAAACCTCCACCGGGGTGACCAGCCGCATCGGCGACATTCGCCGGGCCATCGACGACACCGGCCATCCGGCGCTGTTCATGGTGGACACCATCTCCGGCCTGGCCTCGGCGGATTACCGCCACGACGAGTGGGGGGTGGACGTTACCGTCTCCGGCTCCCAGAAGGGCCTGATGCTGCCGCCGGGCATCAGCTTCAACGCCCTGAGCGACAAGGCCCTGGCGCGCGCCAAACAGGCCCGGCTGCCCAGGTCCTACTGGGACTGGGGCGCCATGCTGGCCAGCAACGCCACCGGCTACTTCCCCTACACCCCGGCCACCAACCTGCTGTACGGCCTGAAGGAAGCCATCCACATGCTGGAGGTGGAGGGGCTGGACCACGTCTTCGCCCGCCACCAGCGCCATGCCGAGGCCACCCGCCGGGCGGTGCAGGCCTGGGGCCTGGAGGTGCTGTGCCTCAACCCGGCCGAGCACAGCCCGGTGCTGACCACGGTGCTGCTGCCCGAAGGCCACGACGCCGACCGGCTGCGCCGGCTGATCCTGGAGCGGTTCGACATGTCGCTCGGCGCCGGCCTCGGCAAGCTCAAGGGCCGGGTGTTCCGCATCGGCCACCTGGGCGCCATCAACGATCTCACCCTGCTCGGCACCCTGGCCGGGGTGGAGATGGGGCTGGCCTGTGCCGGCGTGCCGCACCAGCCCGGCGGCGTGCAGGAAGCCATGCGTTTCCTCGCCGACCGCTGAGCCCGTTTCGGTGGTCCGCCCCGGGCGGGCCACCCCGGATGCAATCCGCATGTTCAAGGAAGGAGTACCTCACGATGAGAAAGTTACTGTTAGCCACCCTGCTCGGCACCACCCTGGCCGGCACCCCGGCCCTGGCCGAAACCATCAACCTCAAGGTGATCGGCCAGCCCCTGGCCACCGGCCTGATCCAGAAGAACAAGGAGCAACCCTTCTTCGAGACCCTGGCGGAAAAGACCGGGCTGCCGCTCAGCATCAACTACAAGCCGCTGGACACCACCGGCATCAAGGACGTGGAGCAGTTGCGGGTGCTGAAATCCGGCCTGTTCGACCTGATTTCATTGCGCATGTCCCAGGTGTCCCGGGACGAGCCGACCATCCTCGGCCTGGATCTGGTGGGCCTGAACCCGGACTTCCAGCAGGGTCGGCGGGTGGTGGAAGCCTACCAGGACACGGTGGACCAGCGCCTGCAGGAGCGGTTCAACACCAAGCTGCTGGCGGTCTGGCCCTTCGGGCCCCAGGTGCTGTTCTGCAAGCACCCCATCAACAGCCTGGCGGACGTCAAGGGGCTCAAGGTGCGGGTCTATGACCAGAACCTGGCCCAGTTCGTGGAATCGGTGGGCGGGGTGCCGGTGCCGGTGGCCTTCGGCGACGTGCACCAGAGCCTGGCGCTCGGCATGATCGAATGCGCCATCACCGGCCCCAGTTCCGCCAACTCCGCCGGCTGGCCGGAAGTCACCACCCATATGCTGCCGCTCGGCTTCCAACTGGCGCTGAACGGCTACGGCATCAACCTCAAGACCTGGAACAAGCTGACCCCGGAGCAGCAGCAGCGGCTGCAGGCGGCCTTCGACGAGCTGAGCGAGGACATCTGGAGCTATTCGGAAGAGCTGTTCCTGGATGCCAGCCGCTGCAACGTGGGCGCCGAGCCCTGCACCACCGGCACCAAGTACAAGCTGGTGGACGTGCCGGTGAGCGAGGCGGATCTGGCCATCCTGGCCAGCACGGTACAGAAGGTGTCCTACCCCACCTGGGCCGAGCAGTGCGACAAGGCCAACCCCGACTGCTCCGCCAACTGGCAGCGGGATCTGGCCGGTATCGCCGGGCTGTAAGCTCAGGGCGCGGGCGGCGGTAGCCGCCCGCGACCGGCAACAAGGAGAGGTTGAAATGAAGCGAATCGAGCAACTGGCCAGTCTGGCCTTCGGCGGCATGTTTCTGCTGCTGTCGATGTTGATCGCGGTAGAAACCCTGCTGCGCAAGTTCTTCAAGGTGTCGCTGCAGGGGGTGGACGAACTCAGTGGCTATGCGCTGGCGGTGGGCGCCACCCTGGCCTTTACCATCGCCCTGTTCGGGCGGGCGCACATGCGCATCGACATCTTCCACGAACGGCTGCCGGCGAGGCTGCAGGGCCTGCTCAACTGGCTGTCGGCCCTGTTCATGACCGGCCTGGGGCTGTTCATGGCCTGGGTCTGCCTGAACGTGGTACGCGAGACCCTGGACTACGGCAGCACTTCCCAGACCCCCTGGGCCACGCCGCTGATCTACCCCCAGGGGGTGTGGCTGGCGGGGCTTTCGGTGTTTGCCCTGGTGGCCCTGGGTTACGGCCTGCGCGCCAGCTGGCTGCTGGCCAGGGGCGACCTGGCGGCGCTCAACCGGGAGTTCAATCCCAAGGGCGTGAGTGAAGAGCTCAAGGCCGAGCTGGAGGACTTCGCCCAACGCCAGCAACAGGCCAACGACGGCATGACACCGGCACTGGCCGGGGAGGGAGCGAAATGAGCGTCACCACCGTCTTTATCGGCTTTTTCGCCATGCTCGGCATGCTGCTGCTGGGCCTGCCCATCGCCGTGGCCATGGCCCTGATCGGGGTGATCGGCGGCATCATGGTATTCGACTGGACCTTTATGGATTCCATCGGCGCCGTGGTGTGGAGCGTGCACAACGAGGCCCTGCTCACCGCCATCCCGCTGTTCATCCTGCTCGGCGAACTGCTGCTGCGCAGCGGCATCGCCGACAAGATGTTCCTGGCCATGGCCGCCTGGCTGGGCCGGCTGCCCGGGGGCTTGCTGCACACCAACATCGGCTCCTGCGCCCTGTTCGCCGCCACCTCCGGCTCCTCGGTGGCCACCGCCGCCACCATCGGCACCGTGGCCCTGCCTTCGCTGAAGGAGCGCAACTACTCCATGCGCCAGTCGCTCGGCAGCCTGGCCGCCGGCGGCACCCTGGGCATACTGATCCCGCCCAGCGTCAACATGCTGATCTACGGCTCGCTCACCAACAACTCCATCGGCAAGCTGTTTATGGCGGGGCTGATCCCGGGCGTGCTGCTCAGCCTGCTGTTCATGGTCTATATCGGCTTCGCCAACATGGGCCGGGACAGCATGCGGGAGGAGCGGCTGCCCCTGGCCGAGAAGCTCAGGCTCTCGCGCCACCTGATCCCGCCGGCGGTGGTGTTCGGCATCGTCATGGGCAGCATCTACACCGGCCTGGCCACCGCCACCGAGTCCGCCGCCCTGGGGGTGATGACGGCGCTCTACTTCGCCTGGCGCTCGGGCCGGCTGTCGCTCGCCTTCCTGCAGGAGTGCTTCGTGCAGACCGCGCGCATCACCGGCATGATACTGCTGATCATCACCGCCGCCTTCGTGCTCAACCTGACCATCAGCCTCACCGGGGTGGTGGACGAGCTGACCGCCTGGGTCACCTCCTTCGGGCTCAGCGTCACCGGCCTGCTGCTGTTGCTGATCCTGTTCTACCTGGCGCTCGGCATGTTCATGGACGTGCTGTCGATGCAGGTGCTGACCATTCCCATCACCTATCCCATCGTCACCGCCCTGGGCGTGGATCCCATCTGGTACGGGGTGTTCGTGGTGCTGATGTGCGAGCTGGCGCTGATCACCCCGCCGGTGGGCATGAACCTGTTCGTGGTGCAGAGCGTGCGCAAGGACGGCGGCAACATCAGCGACGTGATGTGGGGAGTGGTGCCCTTTATCCTGATCATGATGTTGTTCACCCTGAGCCTGATGATGTTCCCGGAGATCGCCCTATGGCTGCCCAACATGATGTAACCCAGAGCTGGCGCCTGGGCGCCCTGGAGCTGGCGGCGGCCTACGCCGCCGGCACCCTGGCCCCGCTGGCGGTGGTCAAGGCGCTGGGCGCACGCATCGCCCGGCTTAATCCGACACTCAATGCCCTGATCACGATAAACCCGGCCGCAAGGGAGGACGCCGCCGCCGCCACCGCACGCTGGGCCGAGGGCACCCCCCTCAGCCCGCTCGACGGGGTGCCGCTCACGGTCAAGGACCACCTCAACGTCGAGGGCCTGGCCACCACCTGGGGCAACCGGGCGCTGGCGGGCCGGATTGCCGAGGAGGACGAACTGGCGGTGGCCCGCTGCCGGGCGGCGGGGCTGGTGATCCTGGGCAAGACCAACGTGCCCGAGTTCACCCTGGAGGGCTATACCGACAACGCCCTGTTCGGGGTGACCCGCAACCCCTGGAACCCGGCGCTGACCCCGGGCGGCTCCAGTGGCGGAGCGGTGGCGGCGGTGGCGGCGGGGCTCTGCCCGCTGGCGCTGGGCACCGACGGCGGCGGCTCCATCCGCCGGCCGGCGTCCCACACCGGCCTGGTGGGGCTCAAGCCCTCCATCGGCGCCGTGGCCCGGGCCGGTAGCCTGCCCCAGGTGATGCTGGACTTCGAGGTGGTGGGCCCGCTGGCGCGCACCGCGGCGGACGCCGAGGCGCTGTACCGCGTGATCGCCGGTCCAGACCGGCGGGATCAGGGCTCCCTGTGGGCCCGTCCGGCGGCCAAAGTCGGGCCGCTGCGGATCCTTTACGTGCCGCGCTTCGGCGAACAGCCGCTGGATCCGGAGATAGCGGAGAGCGTCGAGCGGGCGGTGGCGGTGCTGGAAGGGCTGGGCCACCGGGTGATCCGGGGCGCGCTGCCTTTCGGCCTGGCGTCGGTGGACCGCTTCTGGCCGATGATGGGAGCGGCGGCGGTGGCGGCCATCTTCGCCGCCTTGCCACAAGCAGAACCGGTGGCCGCCGAGCGCTTCCGGGCCCTGGCCGCGCAGGGGCGGCAACTGCCGGCGGCGGACTACCTGGGCGGTTGGGAGGGCATCCGCCGTTTCCGGGAGCGGGTGAGCCGGGCCTTCGAGGCGGTGGACATCATCATCACCCCCTCGGCGGCGGCGCTGCCCTGGCCGGCGACAGAGCCTTATCCGCCGGAGATCGCCGGCCAGGCGGTGGGGCCGCGGGGCCACGCCATCTACACCGGCTGGGTCAACGCCTGCGGGCACCCGGCCATCAACCTGCCGGCGCCACCCTCGGCGGGCGGCCTGCCCATCGGCTTCCAGCTGGTGGGCGCTTTTGGCCAGGACGCGCAGCTGCTGCAACTGGCGGCGGACTATGAACGAGCAAACGGACGGGGCTGGCGCTGGCCGGCCCTGGCGGAGCAGACCACGACAGGATGACCAGAATGGAACAACAGGAGATGCAACAGGCGGTGGCATTGGTGCTGGCCGCCTACCGGGGCGGTGAGCAGTTCGATACCCCGGCGGAGGCGGTGGGGCCGCAAACGGTGGCCCAGGCCTACGCCGTCCAGGACGGGGTGGCGCGGGCGCTGTGGCCGGGGCAGCGCACCCGCTGCTGGAAGGTGGGGGCGCCCAACAAGGACAGCGAGGCCTACAGCGCGCCCATCCCGCCCCGGCGGGTCCACGCCAGCGGCGCCCGCCTGAGCGGGGATGATTTTCACATGATCGGCATAGAGGCGGAGCTGGCGTTCCGGGTGACCCGCCCCCTGCCGCCCCGGGCCTGCTTGTATGAGGAGGCCGAGGTGCGGGCGGCGCTGGGCGAGCTGTGCGTGACCATCGAACTGGTGGACACCCGGCTGCGCCAGTGGCAGCAGGCCGGTGCCTTGTGGCGGCTGGCGGACAACCAGATCAACGGGGCGCTGATCGTCGGCGGCGGCATCAGCGACTGGCAGGGGCTCGAGCTGGCGCAACGGCCGCTGGCGCTGACGGTGAACGGCGAGGTGCTGGCCGAGCAGCGCGGTGGCCACCCGCTGGGGGATCCGGCGAGCCTGCTGGGCTGGTCGGTGAACCACCTGGTGGCGCGCAACAAGGGGCTGGAGCCCGGGGATCTGATCACCACCGGCAGTTGGACCGGGATGCGCTTTATCGCTCCCGGCGCCGAGGTGTGCGCCCGCTTCCCGGGTATCGGCGAGGCCAGGGTCAGGATAGACTGAGTCCCGCGTCCGTTCCGGGCCGGGCCCGGGTAAGGAGTTCATCATCGCCTGGTTACTTCCCGGCGGCCTCTGCGCCGCCATACTGCTGGCCCTGCTGCTGCCCGGCCCCGGGCTCTGGCTGGCCCAGTGGCAGCCGCTGCCCTGGCTGGTGGCGGTGATCTTCCTGGTCAACGGCCTGCAGAGCCGGCTGCAGGAGCTCAGGCCCGAGCCCGGCTTCGGCCGGGTGTTCCTGGCGGCGCTGGTGATCAGCCTGCTGCTGTCGCCGCTGGTGGGCTGGCTGATCTACCAGCATGGCGGCCTGGCCCCCGGCTTGGCGCTGGGGCTCTTGGTGGTGTCGGTGGTGCCGCCGACGCTCTCGTCCTGCGTGGTGCTGACCCGGCTCAGCGGCGGCCAGGCCCAGTGGTCGCTGTTCATGACCCTGGGGCTGAACCTGCTCGGCATCGTCACCATCCCGCTGATGCTGAGCCTGCTGATCGGCCAGGGCGCGGCACTCTCGCCCTGGCCGCTGCTGCACAAGCTGTCGTCCATGGTGCTGCTGCCCTTCGTGCTCGGCCTGGTGCTGCGCCAGCTGCTGGGCGGCCTGGTGGTGCGCCGCTGGATGGGGATGGTGCCGACCCTGAGCGTGGTGATCACCGCCTGGATCACCCTGTCCACCAGCCGGGAGGCGCTGTTGCAGCTGGGCTGGCCGGATCTGCTGGCGCTGGCGGCCTGGTCGCTGCTGCTGCACGGCACCCTGCTGGGGCTGTGCCTGCTGGCGGGGGCCGGGCTCGGGCTTGCCCGGCCGGCCCGGCTGGCGCTGCTGTTCACCGCCGCCCAGAAGACCACGCCGGTGGCGGTGAGCGTGCTGGTGGCGATGAACGCCGCGGGCGGCCTGGCGGTGGTCGGCTGCCTGGTGTTTCACTTCCTGCACATGCTGGCCGACTCCCTGCTGGCCTCGCGCCTGGCTCCCCGGGCGCGGCCCGTCCCGGCGGGCGGCGAGGCCGGCTTATAAGCGCGGCATTGCCCCGAGTTGGGGAACGCTGCCACAGCCATGCCGTTCTATTCGGCAGGGTACCGGCACCTGACTGGGATGGAGTTCGTGGTTAGATCAAAGGGTTCCATCCCGCTGTTATTGGCTGCGATTCGATATAAGCAATTTCCCCGGAACCCGGGGCCCCGACGCCATAATTAAAGCGGACACTGTTGGAGCCGGCCTTGGACGGGAGCCGGATGCCGGCGCCATCGAAAAAGGCAGGAGGTAGGGTATGAACAAGCACAGCAAACCGGGCCTGGCACTCGCCCTCGTGTTCGGCATGGTCCCCCTGGCGCTTGGGGCGGGCACGACCGCATCGGGCGAACACTACGGCGAGCAGCTCGGCAAGGTCGCGTTTAGCGTGTCCTGCCAGGCGCAGGCCGCTGCCCTGGTGGAACGGGGCATGGCACTGTTGCATCACATGACCTATGAAGGCGCCGAGGCCGAGTTTGCCCGGGCCGCCGAGCTCGATCCCGGCTGCGCCATGGCTTATTGGGGGCAGGCCATGAGCTACATCCATCCGTTGTGGTCGGATCCGCCCTCCCGGGAGCGTTATCAGCAGGGGGCGGCGCTCATCGACAAGGCCAGGGCGGCGGGGGCGGCCAGCGAGCTGGAGCAGGCCTTTATCGCGGCGGTGGCGGCCTACTACCGGCACGAGTGGGAGCCGGACGAGCGGCCCCGCCTGGCCAGCTTTGCCGAGGGCTGGCGCCTGGCCTACGACGCCATGCCCGAAGAGCACGAAGTCATGAGCTTTTACGCCCTGGCGTTGATCGCCACGGCGGATCCGGCGGACAAGAGCTACCGGGCCCAACTGGAGGCCGGCCGCCTGGCGGAGCAGGTACTGGCGGACAACCCCCAGCATCCGGGCGCCCACCACTACGCCATCCATGCCTATGATTATCCGCCGCTGGCGGAAAAGGCCCTGGCGGTGTCGCGGCGTTACGGAGAGGTGGCGCCGGAGGTGCCCCACGCCTTGCATATGCCGTCCCATATCTTTACCCGCGCCGGCCTGTGGCAGGAGTCCATCGGCTGGAACCGGGCCTCGGCCGAGGCGGCCCTCAAGCACCCGTTCGGGGACGCAGTCTCCTTCCACTATCTGCATGCCCTGGATTACCTGGTGTATGCCCATCTGCAGGGCGCCGAGTACGGCAAGGCCGAGCAGGAGCTGGCTCGGATCACCGGCATAAATGGTCCCATCCAGGCCCATGCCGCCTCCGCCTATACCCTGGCGGCGGCCCCGGCGCGGCTGGCCCTGGAACGGCAACAGTGGGAGCAGGCCGCCAGGCTGGAGCCCCGCACCCCGGCGGATTTTCCCTGGGAGCGATTCCCGGCCATGGAGGCCATCAGCCACTTCGCCAAGGCCCTGGGTGCCGCCCATATGGGTGAACCGCAACTGGCGCGGGACGCCATCGCCCGCCTGGGCGAACTGCGGGAGGCCGCGGCGACCACCTCGCCTTACTGGGCTAGGCAGGTCGAAATCCAGCAAAAGGCGGCCGAGGCCTGGCTGATGTTCCTGCAGGGGAACAAGGAGGAAGGCCTGCAACGGATGCGCGCCGCCGCCGAACTGGAAGCCGGCACCGAGAAGCACCCGGTCACGCCGGGTGAGGTGCTGCCGGCCCGTGAGCTGTTCGGCGACATGCTGCTGGAGCTGGAGATGTACAGCGAGGCCAGGGCCGAATACGAGGCGGCGCTGGCGCGCTCGGCCAACCGCTTCAACAGCCTGTACGGCGCCGGCCGGGCCGCCGAGCTGGCCGGTGACCGGGAGGGCGCCGCCGGCTACTATCGGCGGCTGGTCGAGCTGGCCGCCCAGGCGGATACCGAGCCGGCGCGGCTGAACGCGGCCAGGCAGTTCCTGGCCCGGCCTTAGCCGGCGGGGGGACTGGCCAGCAACTGTGCCACTTCCCCGAACCGCTGCCGCTCCAGGGCGCCGAAGCCGGGCTTGCCCCTGGCCTTGAGCCGGTTGAGCAGGGGCGTGCTGATGCCGCACAGGAAGCAGGCCAGGCTGTGGGTGCTGAGCGGGGTACCATCCTCCTGCTGCAGCGCCCGGCACCACTGCTCCAGTTGGGCTGGTGCGGGCAGGGGCGGCAACGCTGGGGCCGGCAGCCGGGCGGGCCGGCCGGCGCACACCGAGCAGTGGCCACAACGGACCGGGGCCTGGTGATCGGCGAAGTAGCCGGCCAGGCGCCGGCTCAGGCAGTCGTCGCTCTCGAAGAAGTCGATCATCTCCTCCAGCCGGCTGAGCTCGCTGCGCTCCTTCTGCCGGAAGAGGGCATGCAGCCGCGCGGCTTCCGCCTCCGGATCGAAACCGGACTGCAGCACCCGGTACACCTCGATCATCTGTTTGCTTTCCAGGCTGATCCAGCCCTGTTGGTGCAGGTAGTCGAGGGCGCGGATCACCCGCTGCCGCTCGCCGCCGGCGCGCTGCCGGATGGCCTCGAAATTCACCTGGCACCAGCTGCGGGCCTGGGGCGAGCCGTCGAACAACTGCCGCAGAAAGGCCTGGCGCTCGCCCTGGAAGGCGGCGAGGATCTCCTCGCGCGGCTTGATAAACTTGAAGCGATAATCGGCGAAATAGCTGTATTGCGGCTCGATAATGCCGTCCAGCTCCAGGTACACCAGCAGCGTCTTGAGCGGCAGCAGGCGGATGTTGGTGGCGTTGGAGAGCCGCAGCGGCATCAGTTCCCACTGGGGGCCGGCCTGCTGCAGTTCCCCGAGCAGGTCGCGGATGGCGGCGGGCTCGGGGGTGTCGCCGTAGACGAAGTTTTCCAGCACGTTGAGCCCGGCCCGGTTGCCCAGCAGGGTGCAGGTGGAAGGGTTGCCGTCGCGCCCGGCCCGGCCGATCTCCTGGCTGTAGTTCTCGATGGACTTGGGCAGATCGTAGTGGATCACCCGGCGGATATCGGCCTTGTCCACCCCCATGCCGAAGGCGATGGTGGCGACGATGCAGGGAACCCGCCCCTGCATGAAATCCTGCTGCAGCTGCTTGCGCAGATCCTGCTCCAGGCCGGCGTGGTAGGCCCGGGCGGGGATGCCGGCCGCCGCCAGGCGCTCGGCCAGCTGCTCGGCGCTGTGCTGCAGGGTCACGTAGACGATGGTGGACGAGCGGGGGGCTTCCGCCAGCAACTGCTGCAGGGCGGCGGCCTTGTCCTGCTCTTCCACCGGCAGCACCTGCAACTGTAGGTTGGGCCGGTAGAAGCCGGTGATCACCACATTTTCCTTAGGGATCGCGAACTTTTGCTGCATATCCTCGATGACTCTGGGGGTGGCGGTGGCGGTGAGCAGCAGCACCTGGGGAATGGCGAGCTGCTGGCGGTACTGGGGCAGCTTGAGGTAATCGGGGCGGAAGTTGTGGCCCCATTCGGAGATGCAATGGGCCTCGTCCACCACCAGCAGGGACAGCGGCACCCGGCCGATAAACTGGCGGAAGCGCTCGTTCTTCAGCCGCTCCACCGAAATCATCAGGATCTTGATGCGGCCCTCGCTCACCTCCTGCATCACCCGCCGGCTCTCTTCCCAGCCCTGGCTGGAGTCGATGCTGGCGGCGGGAATGTTCAGCCGGCGCAGAAAGGCCAGCTGATCCTGCATCAGCGCCAGCAGGGGCGAGATCACCAGGGTCAGGTGCGGCAGCAGCAGCGCCGGCAACTGGTAGCACAGCGACTTGCCCGAGCCGGTGGGAAAGATGGCCGCCGCCGACCGGCCGGCCAGCAACTGCTCTATCACCTGCTGCTGGCCCGGGCGCAGCGAGGAAAAACCAAAGGTCTGTTGCAGGGTGTGGTGGAGGTTCATGGGCTGGAAACCTGAATATGCAGAGCATTGAAGCTTGCAGCGTGTCTTCTTGTTTCGCAACCCAGGGCGGCTAATTTCCCCCGTTTGGGGGATATGACCGGCAGAAACTGGTCAACCAACAGTACTATAGGGGATTGGAACACCAGGATCGTGCAGATAATCAGCGAAAAGGCTGAGGCGCCCCGGCAAGGGGCGCTCGTTATCCTTTCTTTCAGCCCTGTTCCAGCTTGTCCTGGGTCTTCAGTTCGAAGTCGCTGGCGTCGTGGCGCTCGTGCAGCTGCTCCTCGAGCGGGCCCGAGGTCCGGTTGACCATGCGTCCGCGCCGCACGGCGGGGCGCCGGGCGATGGCGTCGGCCCAGCGTTGCACATGGGGATATTCATGGGCCGAGAGGAACTGGGCCGCCTCGTAGACCTGGTTGCGCACCAGGCCGCCGTACCAGGGCCAGATGGCCATGTCGGCGATGCTGTATTCCTCGCCGGCGATGTAGGGGCACTCGGCCAGCCGCCGGTTCAGCACGTCCAGCTGGCGTTTCACTTCCATGGCGTAGCGGTTGATGGGGTATTCGTACTTCTCCGGGGCATAGACGTAGAAGTGGCCGAAACCGCCGCCCAGGATGGGAGCACTGGCCATCTGCCAGAACAGCCAGGACAGGCATTCGGTGCGCCCGGCGGGATCTTGGGGGAGGAAGGCGCCGAACTTTTCCGCCAGGTACAGCAGGATGGCGCCGGATTCGAATACCCGTTGCGGCGGCTGCACGCCGTGATCGACCAGGGCCGGTATCTTGGAGTTGGGGTTGACCGCCACGAAGCCGCTGCCGAACTGATCGCCTTCGCCGATGCGGATCAGGTGGGCGTCGTACTCGGCGCCTTCGAACCCCAGCGCCAGCAGTTCTTCCAGCATGATGGTGACCTTGACCCCGTTGGGGGTGGCCAGGGAGTAGAGCTGCAGCGGGTGCCGGCCCACCGGCAGGGCCTGGTCGTGGGTAGGGCCGGCCACGGGCCTGTTGATATGGGCGAAGGCGCCGCCGCTGGGGGCTTCCCATTTCCACACTTTGGGGGGAACGTAGGGGGTATCGCTCATCATGAAGTCCTCATCTGATGGTTGGATGAGTCAGTGTATCAGGCTTTGACGGCGGTCGCGGCCGTCCCGGACGTCTGCACTCTCGTTATTTCAAAAAATTTAAACAATCCTGCCAAATCATTCCGATTTTATCCCTGCTCCGGCTTCATTAGACTGGCTCCAAGTTCAACGAACGCCCTGATGGCGGACGTTAAAACCCACAAGTTTATTTCAAATTTTATGAAGAGGTGATTTATGAACAAGGCGACCCTGATCTCCGTACTCCAGTCCAAGTCCGGTTGGGCCCCCCTGGCGCTGCGGCTGCCGGTGGGCATCATTTTCATGGCCCACGGCGCCCAGAAGCTGTTCGGCTGGTTCGGCGGCTACGGCCTGGAGGGCACCGGCCAGTGGATGGCGTCCATCGGCTTGGAGCCGGGCGTGCTGATGGCCTTCCTGGCCGGGGCGGGCGAGTTCTTCGGCGGGCTCTTTATCCTGCTCGGGTTGCTGACCCGGCCGGCGGCGCTGACCCTGGCCGTGACCATGCTGGTGGCCATCTTCGCGGTGCACGTCGAGAATGGCCTGTTCATGAGCAACGGCGGCTACGAGTTCGGCCTGGCGCTGCTGGCGGCTTCGGTCTCCCTGCTGTTCTCCGGCGCCGGCAAACTGGCCCTGGACCAGGCCCTGGCACAACGTCTGAATTGAGGAGGAGCCATGATCAGCATCAGAAAGGCGGATGAGCGGGGCAGGGCCAACTTCGGTTGGCTCCACAGCCAACACACTTTTTCCTTCGGCAGCTACTACGATCCGGCACAGATGGGCTTTTCCCGGTTGCGGGTGATCAACGACGACGCGGTGGCGCCGGGGGCGGGCTTCGACACCCACGGCCACCGGGACATGGAGATCATCAGCTATGTGCTGGAGGGCAGCATCGCCCACAAGGACAGCTCCGGCCACGAGGAAATCCTGAGCGCGGGGGAATTCCAGCTGATGTCCGCCGGCACCGGCATCCTGCACAGCGAGTTCAATCCGTCCAACAGCAGGCCGCTGAAGTTCCTGCAGATCTGGATAGAGCCCAACGCCCTCGGCGGCAAGCCCGGCTACCAGCAGAAGGACTTCGGCCGCGCGCCTGGCCTGACCCTGGTGGTCAGCCCGGACGGCGCCGAGGGCTCGCTGGTCATCAAGCAGGACGCCCGCCTGTACCAGCTGTGGCTGGGGCAGGGCGAAGAGGCCGGGCTGGAACTGGCTCCGGGGCGAAAGGCCTGGGTGCAGCTGGTGGAAGGGGAGCTCAGCGTCAACGGTGAGCGGCTGGCCCCCGGCGACGGCGCCGCCTTAAGCGGTGAAGCGCGGTTGAGCTTCAGCGCCGTCCAGCCGGTGCGGGCCCTGGTGTTCGACCTGCCCTGAACCGCTTTAATCCCGCCCGGCACCGTCCTCGGTGCCGGGCGCCGTGCTGTCCGGCCTCTGCGCCTCTCCGACGGCCTGCGGGCTTTCCCCATCCTCCCGGGTCTCCTGCCGTTTCGGTTCTAGCTGCGCCCGCCGCTCGGCATCCTGTTGTTCCAACTGTTGCTCTATCTGGCCGACCATGGCTCTCAGGCTGGCCAGATAGCGCCGGGCGGCTTCCTCGATGGCCATGGCCTTGGAGATATAAATCAGGCTGAGGCAACCCAGCACCTGCTCTCCGTGGCGGATGGGCACGGCGATGGCGCCGATTTTCTCCTCCTCGCCCCATTCTCCGTAATTGGCGCCATAGCCCCTGGCCCGGGTCTGGCGGATCAGCTTGTCTACCCAGATGCGGTTGCGGGCCAGCCGGCCCTGGGTATCGTCGCGGGAGGCCAGCAGCGCCAGTATGCTCTCCCGTTCGGTGTCGGGGCAGTGGGCCAGATAGGCCCGGCCGGCGGCGGTCTGCAGCAGCGGCAGTCGCCGGCCCACCATGGAGCGGTGGAACGACAGCCGGCTGAAGCGGTGGGTGGTTTCCCGGATCACCATGGCGTCCACGTCCAGGGTGGTGATATCGGTGGGCCAGACCACCTCCTGCAATAGCTGGCCGAGCAGGGGGGCGGCCAGCTGGGAAATCCACTGCTCGTCGCGAAAGCCCTCGCTCAGCTCCCGCACCTTGATGCTTAGCCGGTAACTGTCGTCGGACTCGCTGCGCCGCACATAGCCTTCGTTTTGCAGGGTTTCGAGCAGGCGGCGCACCGTGGTGCGGTGCAGGCCGGTGGCATCGGCAAGCTGGCCGATGCGGGCGCCGCCGTCGAAACGGTTGAGGCTGTTGAGCAGGTCCAGGCCCCGGATCAGGCCGCGCACCGCCTTGTAATCGCTCTTGCTCTCGCTACTCATTATTAAAAAAATCCTTGTTAAACAGCTATGTGCACTTAGTGCACGGCTGGTCGGTTTTTCATTGCCGCAATTCTGGGGGCTTTTTATACTCGGTCCATCGGTCAAGGAACGCAACAAGGGAGAAACAATTATGCAAGCTTACACCGCCGATTGTTACAACCCGCGCCGGGGCTGGCCCTGACCGGCCCTCCATGATGACCGCTCCCGGGCCCCGGGCCCGAGTTTAGCAACCCATTCAAGCGCCTGACAGCAAGGTTCCGCCCGCCGGAGCCGACGGGCAAGGCTTGCCCGCTGCCGGACCCAAGGCATCAAGTTTCACCGATTCAGGAGTGAAGAACGTGACAGCAACAACCCATACAACCCAGGGCAGCCATGCCCGTTTCGACGCCGACGTGGTGATTGCCGGCGCCGGCCCGGTCGGACTGATGATCGCCAACTACCTGGGGCACTGCGGTGTCGAGGTCATGGTGGTGGAAAAACTGGATACCCTGATCGACTTTCCCCGCGCCATCGGGCTGGACGACGAAAGCCTGCGTACCTTCCAGGCGGTGGATCTCGCCGAGCAGGTGCTGCCTCACACCACGCCCATGCACGCCATGCGCTTCCTCACTCCCAAGGGGCGTTGCTTCGCCGACATCCAGCCCAACACCGACGAGTTTGGCTGGTCGCGCCGCAACGCCTTTATCCAGCCCCTGGCGGACAAGGTGCTGTACGACGGCCTGGCCCGCTTCGACAAGGTCAGGGTGTTGTTCTCCCGCGACCTGCAGGCGTTCAGCCAGGATGGGGAAGGGGTCAGCCTGACGCTGGCCGGTCCCCAGGGGGAAGAACGGCTGCGCGCCCGCTACCTGGTGGCCTGCGACGGTGGCAACAGCCTGGTGCGCCGCACCCTGGACATCAGTTTCGACGGCAAGACGGCGCCCAACCAGTGGATAGTGATCGACGTGCGCAACGATCCCCTGGGCACCCCCAATATCTACATGTGCTGTGACGCCGAGCGGCCCTATGTGTCCGCGGCCCTGCCCCACGGCATCCGCCGTTTCGAATTTATGGTGATGCCGGGCGAGACCGAGGAACAACTGAGCCGGCCGGAAGAGCTGCAACGGCTGCTGGCCAAGGTGCTGCCGGATCCGACCCGGGTCGACGTCATCCGCCAGCGGGTCTACACCCACAACGCCCGCCTGGCCGGCGAGTTTCGCCGCGGTCGTATCCTGCTGGCCGGCGACGCCGCCCATATCATGCCGGTGTGGCAGGGGCAGGGTTACAACAGCGGCATGCGCGATGCCAGCAACCTGGCGTGGAAGCTGGCGCTGGTGGTCCAGGGCCTGGCCGGCGACGAACTGCTCGACAGCTACCAGCAGGAGCGCCGGGATCACGCCAGGGCGATGATCGATCTGTCGGTCACCGCCGGCCATGTGCTGGCGCCGCCGAAGAAGTGGCAGGCCAGCCTGCGCGACGGCATCTCTTGGCTGCTCAACTACATACCGCCGGTCAAGCGTTACTTCCTGGAAATGCGCTTCAAGCCCATGCCCCAGTACCACCAGGGGGTGCTGGTCGAGCCGACGGCCAAGCTGAAGCAGTCGCCGGTGGGCAAGCTGTTTATTCAACCCAAGGTGCGGCTGGGCGAGCAGGTGCTGCTGCTGGACGAGGTCATCGGCCGTCGTTTCGCGGTCATAGCCTGGGGCACGGATCCCACTTATGGCCTGAGCGCGGAAGAGCTGGCCCACTGGCAGCGCCTCGGCACCCGCTTTATTCAGGTGGTGCCCTCGGTGCAGTTGCAGGCCGAGGCCAGCCTGGCGGAAGGGGTCGTTCGCATCGGCGACGAGAGCGGGCGGCTCAAGGAGTGGTTCGGCCGCTATCCGGCGTCCATCGCGGTGCTGCGCCCGGATCGCTTCGTGGCCGGCATCGCCATTCCCCAGACCCTAGAGCCCCTGTGCCGGCAACTGCGCCAGGTGCTCAAGGCAAAAAACCAACCCCAACAGGCGCCGGCCGCGGCGCGCAAGGTGGCCTGAGATGAGCGTCTATCTGCATTGCCTGTCCCACACTCCGCTGATCGGTCATGTGGATCCCGCGCCCGCCGTGGTGGCGGAGGTGGACGCCACCATCGCCGCCGCCCGGGAGCGCATCGCCCGCTTCGATCCGGAGCTGGTGATCCTGTTCTCGCCGGATCACTACAACGGCTTCTTCTACGACATCATGCCGTCCTTCTGCATCGGCATGGCGGCCCGGGCCATCGGTGACTTCGGCACCGCCGCCGGCGAGCTGCCGGTGCCCCAGGCGCTGGCGGAAGATTGCGCCCGCAGCGTGCTGGCCCAGGGCATAGACGCCGCCGTGTCCTACCGCATGCAGGTGGATCACGGCTTTGCCCAGCCGCTGGAATTCCTGCTGGGCGGCATCGACCGGGTGCCGGTGATCCCGGTGTTCATCAACTCGGTGGCCGTGCCCCTGCCCAGCTTCCAGCGTGCCCGCCTGCTGGGCGAGGCCATCGGCCGCTTTGCCCGCCGCCTGGACCAGAGGGTGCTGCTGATCGGCTCCGGCGGCCTGTCCCACCAGCCGCCGGTGCCGGAGCTGGCCACCGCCAACGAACACCTGGCCGACCGGCTCAAGGGCAGCGGCCGTGATCTGCCGGCGGCGGAGCGCGAGGCCCGCACCCAGCGGGTGATCGCGGCGGCGCGCGGCTTCGTCGAGGACCAGCACAGCCTGTACCCGCTCAATCCCGAGTGGGATCGGCAGTTTATGGCCACCCTGGCGGAAGGCCGCCTGTCCGAGCTGGACGGGCTCGGCAACGACGATCTATCGGCCCTGGCCGGCAAGTCGGCCAACGAGGTCAAGACCTGGGTGGCGGCCTTCGCCGCGCTCTCGGCCTACGGTCCCTATGGGGTGGACCACGGTTACTACCGCGCCATCCCCGAGTGGATTGCCGGCTTCGGCTCGATCAGCGCGGCCCCGCTGCGTTGATCCTTTTTCCTCATTACCATGACAACAGGAACCAGACTATGACAAGCCAACATCTTACCGAAGCCGCCACCAGCCGTTTCGTCCGCATCCGGGAAGGCGAGCTCGACCTGCAACTGCACTACAACGACTGCGGCCAGGGCGAGCGGGTGGTGGTCATGCTGCACGGCTCCGGTCCCGGCGCCAGCGGCTGGGCCAACTTCAACCGCAACGTCGCCCCCCTGGTGGACGCCGGTTTCCGGGTGATACTGCTGGACTGCCCGGGCTGGAGCAAGAGCGACAGCATCGTCTGCGAGGGCTCCCGCTCCGATCTCAACGCCACCGCCCTCAAGGGGTTGCTGGACGCCCTCGATATCGAAAGGGTGGACATCATTGGCAACTCCATGGGTGGTCACAGCGCCGTGGCCTTCGCCCTGCGTTATCCGGCGCGCCTCGGCAAGCTGATCCTGATGGGCGGCGGCACCGGCGGCGCCAGCCTGTTCACCCCCATGCCCACCGAGGGCATCAAGCGCCTGCAGGGGCTCTACCGCGCCCCGACCATCGACAACCTCAAGGCGATGATGGACATCTTCGTCTACGACACCTCGGATCTCACCGAGGAGCTGTTCCAGGCCCGGCTCGACAACATGCTGGCGCGCCGGGATCACCTGGAGAACTTCGTCAAGAGCATCGAGGCCAACCCCAGGCAGTTCCCGGACTTCAGCCCGCGACTCGGGGAAATTACCGCCGAGACCCTGGTGATCTGGGGCCGGCAGGATCGCTTCGTGCCCATGGACACCGGCCTGCGCCTGGTGGCCGGCCTGCCCAACGCCGAGCTGCACCTGTTCAACCGCTGCGGCCACTGGGCCCAGTGGGAACACGCCGACAAGTTCAACCGCATGGTGCTGGACTTCCTGACCCACTGAATGCCGAGAGAGAAACGATGAACCCGAATCAAGAAAGCCTGGAACAACTGGCCGGCGCCCTGCGCCGGGCCGAGGCCGAGGGCCGGCCCCTGGCGCCGCTGCGCGAGCAGATCGGCGAGGGCAACGCCGAGGCGGCCTACGCCATCCAGCGCATCAACGTGGCCCAGGGCGTGGCCGGCGGGCGGCGGGTGGTCGGCCGCAAGATCGGCCTGACCAACCCCAAGGTGCAGCAGCAACTGGGAGTGGACCAGCCCGACTTCGGCACCCTGTTCGCCGACATGGGCTACGGCGACAACGAAACGGTGCCCTTCGGCCGGGTGCTGCAACCCAAGATAGAGGCGGAAATCGCCCTGATCCTGGATCGGGATCTGCCGGCGGCCGACACCACCTTCGCCGAGCTGCTGGCCGCCACCGGCTGGGTATTGCCGGCGCTGGAGATCGTCGGCAGCCGGGTGCGCGACTGGGACATCCGCTTCGTCGACACCGTGGCCGACAACGCTTCCAGCGGCCTGTTCGTGCTGGGCGGCCCGGCTCGCCGGCCGGACGGCCTGGATCTGCGTGCCGCCAGCATGCGCATGACCCGCAACGGCGAGGAAGTGTCCGCCGGCAGCGGTGCCGAATGCCTGGGCCATCCGCTCAACGCCGCCGTCTGGCTGGCGCGCACCATGAGCCGGCTGGGCGAGCCGCTGCGCGCCGGCGACCTGATCCTGACCGGGGCCCTGGGGCCCATGGCGCCGGTGGCGGCGGGGGATCGCTTTGAAGCTCATATCGAGGGCATCGGCCAGGTGGCCGTGAACTTCGGCCGGAACTGAACCCAATACAGAGGGGAAGAGGAAATGAAAAAACTGAAAGCGGCCATCATCGGTTCGGGCAATATCGGCACCGACCTGATGATCAAGATCTTGCGCCAGGGCAAACAGCTGGAGATGGGCGTCATGGTCGGCATCGATCCGGCCTCCGACGGCCTGGCCCGCGCCGCCCGCATGGGGGTGGCCACCACCCACGAAGGGGTGGACGGCTTGGTGGCGATGCCCGAGTTCGCCGACATCGATCTGGTGTTCGACGCCACCTCCGCCGGCGCCCACATCAGGAACGACGCCCTGCTGCGGGCGCACAAGCCGGGCATCAAGCTGGTCGACCTGACCCCGGCGGCCATCGGTCCCTACTGCGTGCCGGTGGTGAACCTGGAGCAGCATCTGGCCGCGGGCAACGTCAACATGGTCACCTGCGGCGGCCAGGCCACCATACCGGTGGTGGCGGCGGTGTCCCGGGTGGCGAAGGTGCACTACGCCGAGATAGTGGCGTCCATCAGCAGCAAGTCCGCCGGTCCCGGCACCCGCGCCAATATCGACGAGTTCACCGAGACCACCTCCAGGGCCATCGAGCAGGTGGGCGGGGCGGCCAGGGGCAAGGCCATCATCGTGCTCAACCCGGCGGAGCCGCCGCTGATGATGCGCGATACCGTCTATGTGCTGTCGGAAGCGGCGGATCCGGCGGCGGTGGAAGCCTCCATCGAGGAAATGGTGGCGGCGGTGCGCAGCTATGTGCCGGGCTACCGGCTCAAGCAGCGGGTGCAGTTCGAGCAAATTCCGGCCGAGGCGCCCCTGCACATTCCCGGCCTGGGCGATTTCAGCGGGCTCAAGACGGCGGTGTTCCTGGAGGTGGAAGGGGCGGCCCACTACCTGCCGGCCTACGCCGGCAACCTGGACATCATGACCTCCGCCGCCCTGGCCACCGCCGAGCGGATGGCCCTGTCCCAGCTCAACGCCTGAGGAGGAACTTCGGATGAGCATCAACAACGGCAAGAAACTCTATATCTCCGATGTCACCCTGCGCGACGGCAGCCACGCGGTGCGCCACCAGTACAGCCTGGATCAGGTGCGGGCCATCGCCCGGGCCCTGGACGCGGCGCGGGTGGACAGCATCGAAGTGGCCCACGGCGACGGCTTGCAGGGCTCCAGCTTCAACTACGGCTTTGGCGCCCACACCGATCTGGAATGGATAGCGGCGGTGGCGGAGGAAGTGACGCACGCCAAAGTGGCGACCCTGTTGCTGCCGGGCATCGGCACGGTGCACGACCTGGACAACGCCTACCGGGCCGGGGCGCGGGTGGTGCGGGTGGCGACCCACTGTACCGAGGCGGACGTGTCGCGCCAGCATATCGAGCACGCCCGCAAACTGGGCATGGACACCGTCGGCTTTTTGATGATGAGCCACATGACCAGTCCCGGCAACCTGGCGCTGGAGGCGAAGAAGATGGAGGACTACGGCGCCACCTGTATTTACATCGTCGACTCGGGCGGTGCCATGACCATGCAGGACGTGCGCGACCGCTTCCGGGCGGTGAAGGCGGTGCTCGAGCCGGAGACCGAGACCGGCATCCATGCCCACCACAACCTGAGCCTGGGGGTGGCCAACAGCATGGTGGCGGTGGAAGAAGGCTGTGACCGCATCGACGCCAGCCTGGCGGGAATGGGGGCGGGGGCCGGCAACGCGCCGCTCGAGGTGTTTATCGCGGCGGCCGAGCGGCTGGGCTGGCACCACGGCACCGACCTCGCCACCCTGATGGACGCGGCGGACGATCTGGTGCGGCCGTTGCAGGACCGGCCGGTGCGGGTGGATCGGGAAACGCTGGCGCTGGGTTACGCCGGTGTCTATTCGAGCTTTTTACGCCACGCCGAAACGGCGGCCCAGCGCTACGGCCTGAAAACGGCGGACATCCTGCTGGAGCTGGGCAAGCGGCGCATGGTGGGTGGTCAGGAAGACATGATAGTGGACGTCGCCCTGGACATGCTGGCGGCGCGCCAGGGGTAAGCCGGACCACGCCTCTGGCGGACGATGGGCCCGGGCCTGCGGCTCCCAAGTGGAGCCGCAGGCCCGGGCTTTTTTGGTTTTGCGTGCGCCGGCGGCGGTGTGCCGGGGTGTGCGTCCCCCTGTCCGGCGACGCAAAGGCTTCACTCGATTCCCTTTCGAATTCTCTTAAAAACACTTAAAAAACAATGAAGTGCACATAGTGCACCCTGTGGCCGTTTTTCGTTGTTCGCTGGCCGTCCCGTTTTTACACTGCGAGTGTTTCATCAAGGTAAATAACTTGTTTGCCAAATGTCTCCGTTGTGTGGAGACAAGCAGGAAAGCATGGCCGAACCGGTCAACTCTAGGAGGAGAGAGTCAATGTCAATATCAACCCATCAAGCCCGTCCTGGCGACGGCACCAAGGATCCCCGGCAGCAGCGCAAGGAAAGCCGCCGGGCCATCATCTCCAGCTACCTGGGCTCCACGGTGGAGTTCTACGACTTCCTGTTGTACGCCGCCGCCGCCAGCCTGGTGTTCCCGGTGCTGTTCTTCGGCGAGCTGGAGCCCGGCGTGGGGCTGATGCTGTCCTACCTGACCCTGGCGGCGGGCTACGTGGCCCGTCCGGTGGGTGGCCTGCTGTTCGGCCACTACGGCGACAAGGTGGGGCGCAAGCTGGTGCTGTTCATCACCCTGATGGTGATGGGGGTGGTGTCGGTGGTGATCGGCCTGCTGCCCACCTATGAGACCATAGGCGTGGCCGCGCCCATCACCCTGGTGGTGCTGCGGGTGATCCAGGGCCTGGCGGTGGGCGGCGAGTGGGCCGGTGCCACCCTGCTGGCGATGGAACACTCGAGCAAGAAGTCTAAGGGCTTCGGCGCCAGCATAGCGGTCGCCGGCGGTCCGTCCGGCGCCGTGCTGGCGACCATGGTGCTGGGGCTGTTCTCGCTGTTGCCCGAGGAGCAGTTTATGAGCTGGGGCTGGCGCATTCCCTTCCTGCTGTCCGCCATCCTGGTGATCATCGGCCTCTACATGCGCTACAGCGTGACCGAGTCGCCCGAGTTCGAGGCGGCCAAGGCGGCGGAAGAGGCCAAGCCCGAGGGGGCCTCCCATACCGGCGTGCCCCTGGTGCGGCTGTTCCGGGAATCCTCCTCCAGTATCTCCCTCGGCGTGCTGGCCGGCCTGGCGCCGCTGTTCATGCAGTCGATGCTGGCCACCTTCGGCCTGACCTACGCGGTGTCCATCGGCCACAGCCGCAGCGACGCCCTGCTGATGCTGACCCTGTCCAGCGTGCTGCACATCTTCACCATCCCGCTGATGGCGGCGCTGTCGGATCGCTACGGTCGCCGTCCGGTGATGCTGGTGGGCGCCCTGATCGGCTGCATCATGGTCTGGCCCATGTTCGCCCTGATCAGCCACGGTTCTCCCTGGCTGCTGCTGCTCGGCTTTATCATCGGCAACCCCTTGATCCAGGCGGTGATGTACGGCCCCATGGGCGCCTTTATCAGCGAGAAATTCACCACCCGTACCCGTTACACCGGGTTGTCGCTGACCTACCAGCTTACCACAGTGCTGGGCGCCGGCTTCACCCCGCTTATCGCCCAGACCCTGCTCGGCCTGGGGGGCGGTGGCACCAATACCCAGTACGTCGCCATGCTGTTCTGCGGGCTCTGCCTGGTGAGCGCCATCGGCGTGTACTGGTCGCGGGAAACGGCTCCGGGCCGGAGCGCACAGCCGGTCTCCCTGGCCAAGGTGCCGGGCAGCCTGTCCTGATACCGACGTCCTGACAAGGGCCGTCCCATGCGGCCCGACAAGGTACCCCCCTTTCATGATTGCTGACCGGAGGCGGCGGAGGCCGCCGCCCGGGATCCCCGGTTTCCGATTTCTCGCGGCCGGGGCCTAACCACGACCCATAAAAAGGAAGAACAACGATATGGATATGAAATCCAACGCCATCACCCTGTGTGCCGCCCTGGTGGGCACGGCGCTGTCCGCTACCGCGGGCGCCTTCGAGTGGCAGATAGGCGACACCAGGGCCAGCGTCTACGGCTATGCCAAGCTCGACATCATCCATGATGTGGACGCCAACCTGGGCAATACCGTCAATCGCGGCAATATCCGCCTGGATGGTGAAAACGGGCCCGAGGGCCACAGTACCCTGCACGCCTACCAGAGCCGGCTGGGGGTGAGCAGCCTGACCGCCACCGAGCAGGGAGAGGTCAAGGCGGTGCTGGAAGGGGACTTCTTCGGCAACGGCGGCGGCCATTTCCGCCTGCGCCATGCCTACGGCGAATGGAGCGGCATCACCGCCGGCCAGACCTGGACCAACTTCGGCGGTTTTCTCGGCATGAACCCCACCATCGACTTCACCCCCCAGCCGGGCCAGGGCAACGCCGCCCGCCAGGCCCAGCTGCGCTATAGCCAGGGCGGTTTTTCCGCGGCGCTGGAAGATCCGGGCAGCCTAGGCGGCAAGGTGAACCTGGCCGCGCCCGACAGCGTCAAGCATCCGCTGCCCGACCTGACCCTGCGCTACCAGGGCAAGGTGGGCGGCCTGGACTTAGGTACCTCGGCAGTGCTGCGCCAGCTGGAATACTACCAGTCCGGGAGCAACGGCGATCGCAATGCCTTCGGCTGGGGCCTGAACCTGGAGGCGGCCTACCGGCCCGTGCCGGGGCTGGTGCTGCGCGGTGCCCTGACCCACGGCGACGGCATCGGCGGCTACCTGGAAGGCAGCCCGGCGGCGCCCGGCTATGTGGATCCCCTGACCGGAAAGCTGGAAACCATCAAGGCCAGCGGCGCCACCGCCGGGGTCAGCCTGGCGGCGGGCCTTGGTGACATCACCCTGGGCTACGGGGTGGCCCGGACCGATCTGGACGACGCCGTGGCTGCCGGCGCCCTGGCCGGTGACGCCAACAAGAAATTCGAGGCCTGGCACCTCAACTATATCTGGTCGCCGCTCGCCAGCGTCAGCTACGGCATCGAGACCAGCTACCACCGCCGCCAGGTACAGGACGGCCGGGAAGGGGACGCCCTGCGCCTGCAGGGCATGGTGATGTACAGGTTCTGAACGGCATCACGCCATTCCTGGGGGTAAACGCCCGGCCAGGGCCTCCGGGGCCTGGCCGGGCGTTGCCGCAGTGGGCGTGGCCGAAATGGCTGGCGGCGGTGGCCATCGCCGCCGGCGCCATACCCCATCTCCGGAGGAGCAACAAGACGATGACACTTTTGGTACCCGAGCACATCGTGACCGCGAGGCTGATACTCCGGCCGTTTCGGGAGGAGGACTGGCAAGATCTCCATCATTACTATTCTTGCGCCGAGGCCACCACCTTTACCGTTGGGCGGCCCCTTTCCGAAGGCGAAACCTGGCGCACCCTGTGCGGCATGATTGGCCACTGGAGCCTGCGTGGTTATGGCCCTTACGCGGTAGAGGAAAAGGCCAGCGGCGTGGTGGTGGGCACCGTCGGCTTCTGGTATCCGAACGACTGGCCAGGCCCGGAAATCAAGTGGGCGCTGGCGCCCGCCTATTGGGGACGGGGGCTTGCCAGCGAGGCCGCCCGGGCCGTGCACAGGGTCGGGCTGAGCCATTTGCCCGACATCGCCCTCATCAGTTTTATCCATGCCCAAAACACGGCCTCCATTCGGCTGGCCAGGGCGCTAGGGGCCAGCCTGAAGCGCGAGGTCGAGTTTCGGGGGGCGAACTGGCATATCTACGAACATGCAAAAGTGCCGCAGTAACGGGCGGTGTATCCCCTCACCGGCGGCTCCGTTCCCGGGATCCACGATGCGGTGGTGGGCCTGATGCGTTGCCTGGCGGCGGAGTTGGGGCCGCAGGCCATCCGGGTCAACACCCTCAACCCGGGTCCGGTGGACAACCGCATGATGCGCTCCATCGAGGTGCAGGCCAGCCCCGGTCATGGGGAGGAGGTGCACAAGATGTTTGCCTCGCGGGTGCCGCTGGGGCGCTACGTGATCAATGAGGAATGCGCGGCGATGGCCGTTTTTCTGTTCTCGGACGGCGCAAGCGGCTGCAACGGCAACACCTATGTGGTGGATGGCGGCTACTGCGCCCAGTAGGGAATTCGCCTGCAACGCATGGTGTGGAGCGACCCGGCAACTGCAGGGTGATGGAAAAGGGCGGCCGCGGCCGCCCTTGGTGATCAGAGTACCCGGGTTTTGTTGTCGCTGGCGTAGTGGGACACCAGGTCCACGAATTCCTCGGGCAGGTAGAGACGCTCGGGCTCCATGCGCTCGCAGTGGTGATCCGGGTGATCGACCACCATTTCATAGCCCACGAAGTCGTCGTCGCTGTCGTAGCTGGGGCGAAAGAGCACCCGGTCTCCGTTCGCCAGCCTGAACTCGGTGCTGGTCATATGCGTACCTCCAGGAGGGTTGGCTCCGCACAGGCTAAGTATAGGCGGTGGAGGGACGCGGCCGGGGAGATAAAAAAAGCCCGGCATCCGCCGGGCCCGGATCCTTATACCGCCATCATGTCGCGGTGGAAGGATTTTTCACAGTAGCGGCAGCGAAAGCGCACCTGGCCGTCCACCGCCCGCACCCTGAACTTGCTGGTGACCGGCTCGTTGTGGCTGATGCAGTTGCTGTTGGGGCAGGAGAACACCCCTTCCACCTTTTCCGGCAATTGCAGCTGCAGCTTTTCCACCACCTCGAAGTCCTCGATCAGGTTGACCGTGGCCTGGGGGGCGAACAGCGCCAGCTGGTTGGCCTGGGCGGCGGACAGCCGGGTGTTTTCCACCTTGATGATGTCCTTGGCGCCCAGCGCCTTGGACGGCAGGTTCAGGCCCACGGTGATTTTTTCGTGGGTCTGGGCCAGGCCGAACAGTTGCAGGATCTTGATGCCCTGGCCGGCGGGGATGTGGTCGATGACGGTGCCGTTGTGGATGGCTTCGACTTGCAGTTGGCTCTTGTTCATCATGTCTCTCACAGGCTCTCGTTCAGCACCAGGGCGAGCAGGGCCTGGCGGGCATAGACGCCGTTTTCGGCCTGCTCGAAGTAATAGGCGTAGGGGGTGTCGTCCACCTCTATGGTGATCTCGTCGATGCGCGGCAGGGGATGCAGCACCTTGAGGCTGTCCTTGGCATTTTCCAGCACCTCCGGGGTCAGCACGTACTTGGAGGCCACGTGCATGTACTCGGTTTCGTCGAAGCGCTCCTTTTGCACCCGGGTCATGTAGAGGATGTCCAGCTCGTCCATCACCTCTTCCATGCTGTCGCGAAACTCGAAGTTGATCCCCTTTTCCACCAGCTCGTCGCACAGGTAGTCGGGCATGGCCAGGGCCTGGGGCGCGATAAAGTAGAACTTGCAGCCGAACAGGCTGAGCGCCTGGGTCAGGGAATGCACGGTGCGGCCGTACTTGAGATCGCCCACGAAGGCCACGGTCAGGCCCTGCAGGGTGCCCTGGGTTTCGTAGATGGTGAACAGGTCCAGCAGGGTCTGGGTTGGGTGCTGGTTGGAGCCATCGCCGGCGTTGATCACCGGCACCGAGGAAAATTCCGCCGCCAGCCGGGCGGCGCCTTCCTGGGGGTGGCGCATCACGAAGGCATCGCTGTAGGAGCTGATGATCTTCACCGAGTCGGCCAGGGTCTCGCCCTTCTTGGCCAGGGAGGTGCTGCCGCTGTCGGAAAAGCCGATCACGGCGCCGCCCAGCCGGTGCACCGCCGTTTCGAACGACAGCCGGGTACGGGTGGAGGCTTCGAAGAAGCAGCTGGCCACCACCTTGTGCCTGAGCAGCTCGGGCCGGGGGTGGGTCTTGAGCATCACGGCGGTGTCGATGACCAGCTCCAGCTCGGCGCGGGTGAAGTCGGAAATGGAGATTACATGCTTTTGATATAGGGGGTTTGCCATCAGCAGCGCTCTTCAAGGTAGAAGGTGAAGATCATAAAAAAGCCCCGGAAGGGGCCATGGGAGCAAAATCGATCGCAAACGCCGCCGCTGGCACGGGAAACGGGCAGGAAACCGGCCTGGGGATAACGGCGAGAATGGAACATCCAGACACTCCGGGCGATTGCAAATCGTACGGATTATAGAGAAATGCGCGGCCAAAGCAAAATGGGGCGGCGGTTCCGTACCGGCGGTGAAAAGGTGAGCGAACGCGCCATAAGCCTCGAAAAAGCTCTTTACCTTTGAAAGCCGCCGGTTATAATGCGCCTCGTGTTGCAGGGGCATAGTTCCAATTGGTAGAACAGCGGTCTCCAAAACCGACGGTTGGGGGTTCGAATCCCTCTGCCCCTGCCAACTTCACATATAAAAGCCAGCTTCACGCTGGCTTTTTGCGTTATGGAGTGGTTATGACGCCGGTACAATCGCAACTGTGGCGACTGCTCAAACAGCCGGTGTGGCGCTGCAGCCACCCCGAGCGCCTGCCCCTGGCGCCCGCGCCCGCCGCCGAACAGGCGAAGGTGCTGCTGGTGCTGGGCCAGGGCAAGACCCTGCCGGCGCGGCTCGAGTCCGATCTGCGCCTGGCCCTGGGGCCGGACGAAGCCCGTTTCCTTGTGATGGACGAAACGGCCTGGCGGGCCGCGGGTAGCCCGGTGGCGCCCGTCCTGCTCGGCCTCAACCTGACGGCGGCGGTGCAGGGCTTCGCCTGGCACGGCAGCCTGCCGCTGACCCCGGCGCACAAGCGCCAGCTCTGGAGCCGGTTATGCCACCTCTGTTCCGCGCCCTGACGCCCGCCGATCTGGACGCCATGGTGGCGCTGGAGCAGGCCGCCCACCTCGCACCCTGGAGCCGGGAACAGCTGGCCGAGAGCCTGCATGGGCGCTACTTTTCCGGTGCCTTGTGGCAACAGGAGCAGTTGCTCGGCTTTTTTATCGCCGATGCGGTCATCGATGAAAGCACCCTGATGAATATCTGCATCGCACCCTTGTGGCAGGGTCAGGGTCTCGGCCGCCGGCTGCTGGAGCACTGGCTGGAAGAGTGCCGGCAGCGGCGGCTGGCCATGGCCTGGCTGGAGGTAAGGGCCTCCAACCAGACCGCCCTGGCCCTGTACCGGACGGCGGGCTTTGCCAAGGCCGGCCGGCGCAAGGACTATTACCGTGCCGGTGAGGGGCGGGAAGATGCCATCGTGATGCAAAAACCGTTGTAAGCTTCCATACTAAAAGGCAAACACTCTCACCAGGGACGGAACCATGAGAGGCTCAAGGATTTGCCTGCTGGCCACGGCGCTGCTGTGGCCGCTGGTGTCGGACGCCAACATCTACCGTTATCGGGACGCCGCCGGCGTGGTGCACTATACCGATAATCGCCTGCATGCCGTGCAGTATTCCAACGACCGCTGGAGCCAGGACGCCGTCAACCGCGACGCCGTGCTGGTGCGGGTGGTGGAAAAGCCCGACGGCCACTATTTCTTCGCCCTCAACCGGCTGCCTTCCCGGGCCGAGCTGACCTTTCGCTTTACCCGCCAGGAAAACGTGCAGATCCCGGACGAGATGCAGCAGGTGATCCGGCTGCCGCCGCGGGAAGAAAAGTTTGTGGGCAAGCTCACCGCCAGGGGCCCCGGCGCCTGGCGCTACGACTATGGCTTTGCCTACACCGGCAACGAGCTGCGGCCGTCGCCCAGCGCCGCCAAGGTGCAGAAAATAGCCGGCTCCACCATAGTGAAGCCCGCGCCCGTGTCCTGGCAGCGGCCATCGACCCCTTCCTACTTTCCCCAGGCGGTGGACCTGAGCTCGCCGGTGGCCGGGCGCTACCGGGTGTCCCAGGGCTTCAACGGCGAGTTCAGCCACAACAGGCCTGCCAACCGCTACGCCCTGGACATCGCCCTGCCCATCGGCACGCCGCTGTATGCCACCCGCGACGGTGTGGTGGCGGCGGCGGTGGACAGCCATGTGGGCGGCGGATTGAGGGCGGAATACCGGGGCAAGACCAATTACCTGCGGCTGCGCCACGACGACGGCACCATGACCCTCTATGCCCATTTGCACACCGGCTCTTTGCTGGTGAAGAAGGGCGACAGGGTCAGGGCGGGGCAGCGGGTGGCGGCATCCGGCAACACCGGCTACAGCTCGGGGCCGCACTTGCATCTGGCGGTGCAGGTGTACAACAACGGCCGGGTCGAATCCATTCCCTTCACTTTGCAGGGCAGTTTTCCCAAGGCAGGCTCCTGGCTGCTGGCCCAGGGCTCAGAATAGAGCAATAACGTAAAAATGAGGGAAGGAATTAAATATGGTATTCGGTTTCTGACCGAAATATGAATCTGCTGTGAATTATTTTTATGAAGTCATGGTCTGAATTATTTTTAAATATTGGTTTTTAATACTGAATGTAACTGTCTTTCGATAAAAAAATCAGTTGCTTTATGCTGTTTGCTATGGCTTTTTACTTGCCTTTTCCACATATTGACGAAGTAAAAAGGCAGGATAACAAGATGGCAGAGTTAGTCGAGGTGGCGGAAAGCGGCTCACGCAGCATAAGCCACTACATGCGGGTATTGGGCCCCGGCATTCTGGGCGCCGCCGCCGCCATCGGCGGCTCCCACCTGGTGGCCTCCACCCAGGCCGGCGCCATCTACGGCTGGCAACTGGTGGGGCTTATCGTGCTCGTCAACCTGCTGAAGTATCCCTTCTTCCAGATCGGCGCCCGCTACACCATGGCGGCGGACGAGACCCTGATCCAGGGCTACGACCGCATCGGCCGGGGTTACCTCTATCTGTTTACCGCCCTCAATATCTTTGCTTCCGTGGTCAGCACCGCCGGGGTGGCCATGCTGTGCGGCAGCATACTGGGCCTCTTTATCGGCGACAGCCTGAGCGTGACCCAACTCAGCATGATAGTGCTGGCCGGCTCCCTGGTGTTCCTGATCACCGGCCACTACAAGACCCTGGACCGGGTGACCAAGTGGATTATCGTCGGCCTGGCCATTGCCACCGTCACGGCGGTGTTTATCGCCCTCAACCAGGGCGGCGTGGCCACTCCCGACTTCGTGGCGCCCAGTCCCTGGAACCTGGCGGCGGTGGGCTTTCTGGTGGCGCTGATGGGCTGGATGCCGGCGCCCATCGAACTCTCTTCCTGGAACAGCGTCTGGCTCAGACAGAAGAAAAAGGCCCTGGGCGATGAGCTTGATTACAAGGGCGCCCTGGTCGACTTCAACGTGGGCTACATCACCTCCACCCTGCTGGCCATCGCCTTCGTCGCCCTCGGCGCCCTGGTGCTGCACGGCAGTGGCGAGAGCCTGGCCACTTCCGGCATTGCCTTCGCCCACCAACTGGTGAACGTGTACGCCAGCGTCATGGGCGACTGGAGCCGCTGGCTGATCGCGCTGATCGCCTTCCTGTGCATGTTCTCCACCACCGTCACCGTGCTGGACGGCTACAGCCGCGCCCTGAGCGAGTGCTTTGTGCAGCTGGGCCAGCAGAAAGGCAGCGGCCCGACCGGCCACGGCGCCCGCTATACCTACCCGCTGATGGTGGTGATGGGGCTGGTGGGGGCCTTGATCATCATGTTCTTCAAGGGGGCCCTGCTGGCCATGCTGGAGTTCGCCATGATCTCCGCCTTTATCAGCGCCCTGGTGTTCGCCTGGCTGAACTACCGGCTGATGAAACTGCCGGTGGTGCCGGAACGTTACCGCCTGGGCGGCGCCATGGTGGCCCTGAGCTGGGCCGGCATCCTGTTCTTCGCCGGTTTCAACCTGCTGTTCGGTTACTGGTATCTGTTCGTCAAATAAGACCACCTGGCCCTGTACTGCTATGGGGAATCATGGCTGGTGAGGAGATGGCATGTCGTTCTTTAGCCGGCTGAGGGGCTGGTTCGGGCAAGGGAGCGGGGCGGCAGAGGAACTGCCCTGGCGGGAGGTGCTGGACCAGCTCCCCATACTGCAGGGCCTGGCGGCAGAGGAGCAGGCCCGCCTGTGCGAGCTGGCGGCCCAGTTGCTGGCGCGCAAGACCCTGACCCTGCTCGGGGTGGAACTCGCCCCGGAAGAGCGGGCCGCCCTGGCGCTGCAGGCGGCGCTGCCCATACTGCACCTCGACCTGCAGTGGTACCGGGGCTTTCGCGAGATCATCGTCATCCCCGAGCCGGTGACCCGGCGGGAGTCGGTGCAGGACGAGTTTGGCCTGGTCAGCGAGGTGGAGGAAGAGCACGCCGGCGAGTCCTGGCAGCAGGGCCCCCTGGTGCTGGCCTGGAGCGAACTGTGCCAGGACGGCGGCTGGGACGGCTACAACCTGGTGATCCACGAACTGGCCCACAAGATGGACATGCTGGGGGGCGATGCCGATGGCGTGCCGCCCATGCGCCCCGGCATGGACATGGGGGCCTGGCGCGCCGACTTCCAGGCTGCGTTCGATTCCCTCTGCCGGCAGCTGGAGCGCGACGAGGAGCCGCCCATCGATCCCTATGCCGCCACCCATCCGGCCGAATTCCTGGCGGTGGCCTGTGAACTGTTCTTTACCCGGCCGCGCCAGCTGGCGGCCGCCTACCCGGCGGTGCATCGCCAACTGGCGGCCCTGTTCGGGCAGGATCCCCTGCCGCGTCAGCCGCAAGAAGAAGATGAAGACCAGGCTGGCCGACCTCATCCGGCCGAGCGCCATCCCCCGGAGATCTTGTAGGGTCGAATGTCGTCGACCAACCCCGGCATCGGTGGCGAAGGTCCACTCCCGGCCTCGACGCGGGTCAGGTGCGGCCATGACCATGCCGATCCCCTGATGGGGCTCCCGGCCCCCTTTGGCTACCCAGTCGCGGGTTATGTGATCCTGCTCGCTAAACCACCACTTTGCGGCTCACCGATAAGTGATACTTTAGTGATTGAAAGCCACAGCCTATTAAGGTTCGAGGAAAGATCAATTTATCTTTTTCCTTGGGAGCCAGTATAGTGCCTCAGGTGCTGTTTCTTTCTTACGCTATCTTCCCCTCAATGCTCATCATCTGGTGGGTATCGCCGGGGTTTCGACGTTAATAATGTTAAAAGGTATAACGGCGTCGTTTTGATATAAGTGGAAGATTTAGCGCTGTTGTAAAAGAACGTAATTAGGCTGGAGCAACAAAGGCAAGGCTGCCTGGCAGTTGAAGGAACAGCTTGCCCGAAACCGGATATGCCTCGTCGGTAGCCGGTGTGATATCAACACTAATCAGGGAATTATTATGTTAATTGGAATTCCAAGGGAAACGCTTAGCGGCGAGACGCGGGTGGCGGCGACCCCCAAGTCGGTCGAACAGCTGCGTAAACTGGGTTTTGAGGTCTGCATCGAGCAGGGTGCGGGCGTCAAGGCCAGCTTCGAGGATGCGGCCTACCAGGCCGCCGGTGCCAAGCTGGTGGGCGCCGACGAGGTCTGGCAATCCGCCATCATCTACAAGGTCAACGCCCCCACCGCCGACGAAATCGAGCGGCTGCAGGCCGGCACCACCCTGGTCAGCTTTATCTGGCCGGCGCAAAACCCCGAGCTGGTGGAAAAACTCAAGGCCAAGGGCGTGACCGTGATGGCCATGGACATGGTGCCGCGTATTTCCCGCGCCCAGTCCCTGGATGCCCTGTCTTCCATGGCCAACATCGCCGGCTACCGTGCCGTGGTGGAAGCTGCCCATGAGTTTGGCCGCTTCTTCACCGGCCAGATCACCGCCGCCGGCAAGGTGCCGCCCGCCAAGGTGCTGGTGATCGGCGCCGGCGTGGCCGGCCTGGCCGCCATCGGTGCCGCCGGCTCCCTGGGCGCCATTGTCCGCGCCTTCGACACCCGCCCCGAGGTAAAAGAGCAGATCAACTCCATGGGCGCCGAGTTCCTCGAACTCGACTACGAGGAAGAGGCCGACTCTTCCGACGGCTACGCCAAGGAGATGAGCAAGGCCTTTATCGATGCCGAAATGGCGCTGTTCATGGCCCAGGCCAAGGAAGTGGACATCATCATCACCACGGCGCTTATCCCCGGCAAGCCCGCGCCCAAGCTGATCACCGCCGAGATGGTGGCGGCCATGAACCCGGGTTCGGTGATCGTGGACCTGGCGGCGCAAAACGGCGGCAACTGCGAGCTGACCAAGCCCGGCGAGCTGTTCGTGTCCGACAACGGCGTCAAGATCATCGGCTACACCGACCTCAACGGCCGCCTGCCCACCCAGTCCTCCACCCTGTACGCCACCAACCTGGTCAACCTGGCCAAGCTGCTGTGCAAGGAGAAGGACGGCAACATCAAGGTCGACTTCGAGGACGTGGTGCTGCGCAACATGACGGTGGTGAAGGACGGTGAAGTCACCTTCCCGCCGCCCGCCATCAGCGTGTCCGCCGCGCCCAAGGCCAAGGCCGCGGCCCAGCCGGCCGCCGAACCCCATGCCAAAAAGCCGAGCAACCTCAAGTATTACCTGGGCGGCGCCGGCGTGGTGCTGTTCGCCTGGCTGTCGGCGGTGGCGCCGGCCGAGTTCCTGTCCCATTTCACCGTCTTCGTGCTGGCCTGCATCGTGGGCTACTACGTGATCTGGAACGTGTCCCACTCGCTGCACACCCCGCTGATGTCGGTCACCAACGCCATCTCCGGGATCATCGTGGTCGGGGCCCTGTCCCAGGTGGGAACCGGTGGTTTCGTCACCTTCCTCGCCTTTATCGCGGTACTGATCGCCTCCATCAACGTGTTTGGCGGCTTTACCGTAACCCACCGTATGCTGAAGATGTTTAGAAAGGGCTAATGGAATGTCACAAGGACTTGTAACTGCGTCTTATATTATCGCCGCCGTGTGCTTCATTCTGAGCCTGGCGGGTCTGTCCAAGCAGGAATCGGCCAAGGCCGGTAACTGGTACGGCGTGGCGGGCATGACCATCGCCCTGCTGGCCACCATCTTCAATCCCGAGGTCACCGGCCTGGGCTGGATCGTCGTGGCCATGGCCATCGGTGCCGCCATCGGTATCCGCTTCGCACTGAAAGTGGAAATGACCGAAATGCCGGAACTGATCGCCATACTGCACAGCTTCGTGGGCCTGGCGGCGGTGTTCGTGGGTTATAACACCTACATCGACCATGAAGAGATGTTCGGCGCCATGCTGAACATTCACAACACCGAAGTCTTCCTCGGCGTGTTCATCGGTGCCGTCACCTTTACCGGCTCCATCGTGGCGTTCTGCAAGCTGCGCGGCCTGGTCTCTTCCAAGCCGCTGATGCTGCCGCACCGCCACAAGCTGAACCTGCTGGCGGTGGTGGTGTCCGCCCTGCTGCTGATCTGGTTCGTCAAGGTGGAAGGCTCCACCTTCGCCCTGCTGGTGATGACCCTGATCGCCCTGGCCTTCGGCTGGCACCTGGTGGCCAGCATCGGCGGCGCCGACATGCCGGTGGTGATCTCCATGCTCAACTCCTACTCCGGCTGGGCCGCGGCGGCGGCGGGCTTTATGCTCTCCAACGACCTGCTGATCGTCGTCGGCGCCCTGGTGGGATCAAGCGGTGCCATCCTGTCCTACATCATGTGCCGGGCCATGAACCGCTCCTTCGTGTCCGTTATCGCCGGCGGCTTCGGCTCCGACGGTGCCGTGAGCAGCGGTGCAGAGGAAGACGGCGAGTACACCGAGGTGAACGCCGAGGACGTGGCCGAAATGCTGAAGAACTCCAGCTCGGTGATCATCACCCCCGGATACGGCATGGCGGTGGCCCAGGCCCAGTACCCGGTGGCGGATCTGGTGTCCAAGCTGCGCGCGGCCGGCGTCAAGGTGCGCTTCGGCATCCACCCGGTGGCGGGGCGTCTGCCCGGCCACATGAACGTGCTGCTGGCCGAGGCCAAGGTGCCTTACGACGTAGTGCTGGAAATGGACGAGATCAACGATGACTTCGACGACACCGACACCGTGCTGGTGATCGGCGCCAACGACACCGTCAACCCGGCCGCCAACGAAGACCCGGCCAGCCCCATCGCCGGCATGCCGGTGCTGGAAGTGTGGAAGGCCCAGCAGGTGGTGGTGTTCAAGCGTTCCATGAACACCGGCTACGCCGGGGTGCAGAACCCGCTGTTCTTCCGCGAAAACAGCGTCATGCTGTTCGGCGACGCCAAAGACAGCGTGGACAATATCCTGAAAGCGCTGTAAGCCGTTGCAGACTGACTGTCAACGATAAAAAAGGGAGCTTCGGCTCCCTTTTTGTATTATTTCTGCGTCAAGCCGAATGAGCTACTCACATGCTCGGGGCCGAGGCAGATAGCTCATCGATTCAGGAAGCAGCGCCCTGGGCCGAGAGTTCTCTTCGGAGGATTTCTGCACCTGCACTTAAGGCATTGAGCTTGGCTCTTGCTACTCGACGAGACAAGGGGGCCATGCCACAGTTGGTACAAGGGTAGAGCTTGTCGGCATCTACAAACTCAAGTGCTTTTCGTAGGGTATTGGCGACTTCCTCTGGCGTCTCGATGGTGTTGGTTGCAACATCAATGGCCCCGACCATCACCTTTTTACCTCGAATGAGTTCAAGCAGCTCGATTGGGACGCGGGAGTTGTGACATTCTAATGAGATGATGTCGATATTGGACTTTTGCAGTTTGGGAAAGACTTCTTCATATTGTCTCCACTCGGAGCCTAACGTCTTTTTCCAGTCCGTATTGGCTTTGATGCCATAACCATAGCAAATATGTACGGCGGTTTCACATTTAAGGCCTTCAATCGCTCTTTCTAGAGCAGCAATCCCCCAGTCATTTACCTCATCAAAAAACACATTAAATGCAGGCTCATCAAATTGGATAATATCAACGCCAGCTGCCTCTAATTCCTTGGCTTCCTGATTGAGTATTTTGGCGAATTCCCAGGCCAGCTTTTCGCGACTTTTATAATGATCATCATAAAGCGTGTCTATCATGGTCATGGGACCCGGCAGGGCCCATTTGATGGGTTGCCTGGTTTGCTGACGTAAAAACTTGGCATCTTCAACAAAAACCGGCTTCTGGCGGCTGACTGCACCAACGACCGTCGGTACACTCGCATCATAGCGATCACGAATTTTAACGGTCTTACGTTTCTCAAAGTCAACACCGCTGAGGTGCTCAATAAACGTAGTCACAAAATGTTGGCGCGTTTGCTCGCCATCACTGACAATATCAATGCCTGCTTGTTGCTGCTCTTGCAACGACACACGCAAAGCATCGTGTTTACCCTCAATCAACTCCTCTTCTTGCAATTTCCAGGGTGACCAAAGTGTCTCAGGTTGTGCAAGCCAGGAAGGTTTGGGTAAACTGCCCGCGGTTGAAGTGGGTAATAATTTTTTCATGATAAATACCGTTATATTCTCGTTGATTATAAAGCGTAATTGGCAGACCATTGCTCAAGGATAGACTGGTATGGCTTGATGAAGTTCTCCTCAGCAAGTTTTCCCTGCTTAATCGCTAACTGGCTACGCTCTTCTCGATCATAAACAATTTGAGTTAATGAGTGATCCCGGTTCTTCAAATCCGGTTTGTAGCATTTTCCTGCTGCCGAGTTGGCGTTGTAAATCTCGGGTCGGTAAATCTTTTGAAAAGTTTCCATCGTGCTGATGGTGCTGATAAGCTCAAGATTGCTGTAATCATTAAGCAAATCACCAAAGAAGTAAAAAGCCAGAGGCGCAACGCTATTGGGTGGCATAAAATAGCGAACCTTCAACCCCATCTTCTTGAAGTACTGCTCAGTCAAGGATGATTCATTGGGCAGGTACTCAACACCCAATATGGGGTGATGGTTCTCAGTTTGATGATAGGTCTTGTTATCGGAAACACTGAGGCATATCACAGGCAGTTTAGTGAAGTTCTGCTTGTAGGCATCGGAATTCACAAAGCATTTAAAAAGTTTGCCGTGCAGATCGCCAAAGTTTTCCGGAATGCTGAAACCGGGCTTATCCTTGTTATGCTCCAACAGCAGCACGCTGAAGTCATAATCCCGCACGTACGAGGAAAAATTATTACCTACAATGCCCTCAATGCGTTTTTTGGTTTTGTGATCGACGATATTCGTCTTCAATATTTCGATAGTAGGGAAACTTTGGCCATTACCTTCGTGATCAATCTCCATGTCAACGGAAATGATTTCAAGTTCAACTGAATAGCGATCCGCTTTCGGATTATCCCAGTTAGCCAAGGAGTTAAATTGATTGTTAATCATCGTTAAGGCGTTACGCAGGTTTTCCTGGCGGCTCTCTCCTCTGGCCAGGTTAGCAAAGTTGGTGGTAATGCGTGTACTGTCAGAGGGCTGATAGTTTTCATCGAAAGCAATGCTGTTGATGGTAAATTTAAATTCGTTATTCATAATGTCCTGGCACCCCATTTCCCGTACTAAAATCTGAATCTGTTTATTGCTCTTTCTGGGCTTGATGATTGTCTGTTGTCTGGAAGTCCAGATGTCTAGAGCTGAGCATGGCTATGTTATACAGGGGTCATTACATGAGCAAAAGTGATTTTATCTCATGAATAGATGCAACTTTTTCATGATTGGTGGTAAGCCTAGGCCCACCAGGGCAAGCGGTATGCCGACGTTGCTCGACGCAGCTGCGTCGAGCAACGTCGGCGATGCCTGTAAACGTGGGGCCAGCTAAATAGCTGTTCCGAATAGTAGATCACTGTCGGCAACGACCGGGTTCCGCTAAGCAGACCCTCCGCACCAGGGATGGCGCGGCGGAGCCCCCAGGGATGGGTTCATGGCGTGTCTGCGTGCGGGGCCCGGTCGATGTAGCACTATTAGGATCAGTTATTTAGGTGTGTAACGAGCAGGATACGGCCGCCCGTTACTGATGTTGCAACACCTGACGGGGGCGGCGGCTGTATAATTTAAGAGAGGAGAGCGTTTGAATGAAAAAGCAGCGTGATCATCTGGCCTGCTGAGCCTGAGCAATGAAATCACTCAGGTAGTTAACCTGTTCTTCGCCTTTTCGTATTCCCAAAAAAATCTGTTTTCTAATCCCATGTTTACCGAACCGGAGGCTTTTAATGGCCATTGTTTTGGCGAATTCATCCACTAACCAGCCAGGCAATGCACAGACGCCTCTTCCTGCTGCCACCATTTGCAACATGATTTCCGTCGTTTCGATAGTCTTGTGTTTTTTGACCGTGCATTTTGCGGGATTTAAAAACTGACTGTAAATATCCAGCCGCTCAGGCTCTACCGGATAGCTAAATAACACTTCTTCACTCAGCTGTTCAGGCATGATCGAGTCTTGCATGGCAAGGTGGTGAGCTGCCGAAACGACGAGTCTATGTTCATAGTCAAATACCGGTATAAAGGTCACCTTTGGTGTATACAAGGGATCAGGCGTGACGAGGATATCTATCTCGTAGCTGTGCAGGGCGCCCAGACCACCGAACTGAAATTCCTGCTTCACGTCAATGTCAACGTTTGGCCACTTTTCAAGATAAGGTTCAATCACTTTTAACAGCCATTGATAGCAAGGGTGGCATTCCATGCCGATGCGCAGTGAACCCATTTCGCCAGTCGCTATCTGACGCAATAGCAGTTCAGTGTGTTTAAATTGCGGTAATACCCGATTGGCAAGAGTCAAGATTCGTTCACCCGCATCGGTAAGGCGCAAGTTTCTACCTTCTTTTTGCCAAACGGGTGTTTTGATCTGGCCTTCTAATTTTTTGATGCTGTGACTCAATGCGGACTGGGATAAATTTAACGATTCAGCCGCCTGGGTTAAGGTTCCTTGCTCTTTTATGGCTGCCAGTACTTCAAGGTGAAACCGCTCCAGCATAACTTGACTCCGGTCTTTAGTATTCAATAAATCATGAATATAATTCATGATTTATTGAAAATATATTATTATTTTCATTGTTTAAATGTCGCCGATACAGGTCAAGCATGTCCAGCCATCTGGATGCGTCAGTGATGCTAGCTAATTGACGTTGTCACGGCGGCCATGGCTGATGGTGGTACCACCGTCGGACAGCCTCTTCATCCCTCCCGCACTATGCTGGCCAGCCCTTTGGACTGGCTTTCCAGCAATCGGGTAATGCCCTGCAAGTCCGCTTCATAGGCGGCCATCTGGCGGCTGGTGGCCAGGGTCTGCCCGGCCACGGCGGCCACGGCGTCGCCGGCCTGGCCCAGAGCGTGCAGGGCCTGATGCTGGCTGCGGGTGAGGGCGCTCAGCTCCTGCATATCCCGGCCGATGTCCTTGACCAGCGCCAGTATGCCGGACAGGGCCTGGGTGGCACCCTGGATCACCGCCTCACCGTTACTCACCTCCTGATGGCTGCTGGCCAGCAGCTCGCGGATCTGGCGGGCGGACTCGTTGCTGCGGGTGGAGAGCTCGCGCACCTCCTGGGCCACCACCGCGAAGCCCCGGCCGTGCTCGCCGGCGCGGGCCGCTTCGATGGCGGCGTTCAGGGCCAGCAGGTTGGTCTGCTCGGCGATATGGGTGATCAGGCTGGTGGTGGCGTCGATGTCCTGGTGGCGGGCCTGGATGCGGTGGATGGCGGTCACGCACTCGGCCAGGGCCTGGTTGCCCTGATCGGCCCGCTTGCCGGCGCTGGCGGAACGATGGGTCACTTCGCTCACGAAGCTGGCGGCACGCTCCAGGGCCTGATGCAGTTCGGCCAACTGGCTTTGCATCCGGCCTGCGGCCTCGGCCTGGTGGTGGCTGCCTTGGTTCAGTTCCGCCACCGCCCGTCCCAGTTGGCCCGAGGTGCGGCCCAGCTCGCCGGCGGCGCTCACCAGCTCGCCGGCGCTGTGGTCGGCCTGGCTCAGCATCTGGCCCAGCTGCGCCTTGCCCTCGGCCGCCAGCCGGGCGGCCCGCTCGCTCTGGGCGCGGGCGTTCAGGGCGTGGTCGATGGCGCTGTCGCGCAGCCGGACCGTGTGGTACTGGGCGATCATCAGCAACACCATGGGCAGCAAGAAGCCGGACCAGGTTTCGATGCGCCGGGCCCGCTCGTTCAGTTGCAGCCGGGGCAGGGACACTTCCAGCAGCGGCAACGCCACCAGGGCCACCACCGCGGCCAGCAGCAGCAGGCACCAGAGCAGGGCCTGGCGGCGGTGCCCCATCAGGAAGCACAGCATCATCAGCAGCGGCAGCCAGTACAGCTGGGTGGACTGGCCGAGGCCGCCGGACTGCCAGATGATGTTGACCGCGTGCAGCACCATGCCGGCCATGGCCAGGTGCATGGCGCCGCCGGGACTGCCGCCCAGGCGCAGCCAGCCGGCGCAGGCCAGAGCGAGCGCCATCAGCAGGCTGGAGGTCAGCATCAGGGCGCCGTGGCCGTGGCCGGCCCACTTCAGCAGGCTGTAGCCGCCCACCAGCAGGGCGATAAAGGAAAAGAACAGCAGGGTGTCCGTCAGCCGCTCCTGGTCGTCGGTCATGGGGTGGCGAGGACGAAAGGCGGTCCGCCACCAGCGCAAGGGGTTCAGCATCACCGTGTCTCCATACAGGTCAGACCAGAAGGTTATATAATTGTTGCACCGAATAAAAGCCGTTTGCCTAAAAAATGTGCCGTTTGGCGCCTGCCGATAAAACGGCTGTAAAAACAAGCCAATGCCTTGCCAAGCTTCGGTCAATCCCTTAGTTTCTAATGTTTTATAAGGTATTGGGGCGAGAATCATGGATACGTGGCGCGGCGTGGTGCCGCTTACCCTGCCGGTGATGATGGGCTATTTGCCCCTGGGGGCGGTATTCGGGGTGCTGTGGGTGGATGCGGGCCTGAGCTGGTACTGGGCGCCGCTGATGAGCGTGCTGGTCTATGCGGGCGCCCTGCAATACCTGGCGGTGGGCATGCTGGCGGCGGGCATCGGCTGGATCGATCTGGCGGTGGCGGCGTTGCTGGTGAATTTCCGCCACCTGTTCTACGGCCTGTCGCTCTATCACCTGTTGCCCAAGGGCGCCCTCGGCCGCCCGTACTTTATCTTCGGCATCACCGACGAAACCTATTCCCTGCTCAGCGCCTCCGGCCAGGTGAAGGACAGCAAGACCGCCCTGCTGGTGACGCTGTTCAACCAGGGCTACTGGGTGCTGGGCACCCTGGCCGGGGTGCTGCTGGCGCGGGGCCTGCCCCCCGGCCTGCAGGGACTGGACTTCGCCCTCACCGCCCTGTTCACCGTGCTGGCGGTGGAGCAGATCCGCGCCAAAAAGGACTGGGGCGCCGTGGCCCTGGGGCTGTTGGCCGCGGCCGTGGCCGGCACTTGGGTCAGTGAATACTTCCTGCTGGCGGCCTCGCTGATGCTGGTGCTGGTGTTGCTGGCCTGGCCGGAAGCGAAGCGGGAGGCGGCCCATGTCTGAACTCGATTACCTGCTGGCGGCGCTGATCATGGGGGCGGTCACCTTCGGCCTGCGCGCCTTCCCCTTCGTGGCGCGGGGGGTTATCGCCCACCACAGGCGCATCCAGGTGCTGGGCCGGCGGCTGCCGGTGGCCATGATGGTGCTGCTCACCCTCTATGCCATGGGCGTGCACCAGTGGAGCGCGCCCGCCGACGGCGGCCATCAGCTGCTGGCGGTGGCGCTGGTGGCGGCGCTGCAGCTGTGGCGCCGGCAGGCCCTGCTCAGCATCCTCGCCGGCACCCTGGTGTACATGGCGCTGATGAACGGCTGGCTGGGGCTCTGATCCCGGCCGGCTTTCGGCTATAATCCGGCTCCTGCCTTTTTCCGGATGAGTCGACCATGAAGATGACCCCTGCTTTGCGTGCCCGCCTGCTGGGCCTGATGACCCTGTGCCTGGGCTCCCTGGCCCAGGCCGCGCCTTTCGTGTTTACCGCCATCCCCGATCAGGACGAGCGCCACCTGACCGAGCGCTTCGGCAAGATTGCCGACTACCTGTCTGAAAAGCTGGAGGTGGAGGTGCAGTACATTCCGGTGAAGAGCTACCCGGCGGCGGTGAGCGCCTTTCGCAACGATCAGGTGCAGCTGGCCTGGTTCGGCGGCCTGACCGGGGTGCAGGCCCGCGAGCTGGTGCCGGGCAGCGAGGCCATCGCCCAGGGGGTGGAGGACACCGAGTTCGTCAGCTACATCATCGCCCACGCCAGCACCGGGCTGGGCGAGAGTGAGCAGTTACCCGCCGGCCTTGCCGGCAAGCGCTTCACCTTCGGCGACAAGGGCTCCACCTCCGGCCGGCTGATGCCCGAGTTCTACCTGCGCCAGCACTTCGGCCAGGCGCCGGAGCGGCTGTTCTCCCGGGTTGGCTTTTCCGGCGACCACAACCGCACCATCAGCCTGGTGCAGTCCGGCGCCTTCGAGCTGGGCGCGGTGAACTACGCGGTGTGGGAGGCGGAAAAGGCCAAGGGCAATATCGACGAGAGCAAGGTCGGGGTGATCTGGGCCACGCCGGCCTATCCCGACTACCAGTGGAGCATCCGCGGCGACGTGGATGCGCGCTTCGGCGCCGGCTTCAAGCAGAAGGTGCAGCAGGCGCTGCTGGAGATGACCGATCCCGAGCTGCTGGCGGCCTTTCCCCGCTCCGGCTTTATCGCGGCGAGCAACGACGACTACGCCCCCATCCGCGACACCGCCGTGGCCATCGGCATCATGGATCCCGAGCAGTAATGGACAAGGGCGCCAGCCTGTTCCGCTTCCACCAGGACACCCTGGGCTACGCGGGCACCCCCGTGTTGCGCGAGTTGTCGCTGGAGGTGAGGGAAGGGGACAAGATCGCCCTGCTGGGCGAGTCGGGCACCGGCAAGAGCACCCTGCTGCGCCGGCTGCGCGAGCTGCGCCCCCATGAGGTGGCCTGGTGCCCGCAGCAGCCGGGGCTGGTGCCCATGCTGTCGGCCTTTCACAACATCTACATGGGGCGGCTCGAGCGCCATCCCTTCTGGTACAACCTGGCCAACCTGGTGCGGCCCCTGGCCCGGCCCCGGGCCGAGATCACCGAGCTGGCCAGCCAACTGGGGCTGGCCGGCCAGCTGTGGACCGCCGCCGAACGGCTCTCCGGCGGCCAGCAGGGCCGGGTCGGCCTGGGCCGGGCCCTGTACCAGCAAAAGCCCATCTTTATCGGCGACGAGCCGGTGTCGGCGCTGGACGAGCGCCAGGCCGACGAGCTGCTGCGGCTGGTCTGTGCCCGCCACCGCACCGTGGTGCTGGCGCTACACAATGTGGAGCAGGCGCTCACTCACTGCACCCGCATCGTCGGCCTGCGCCAGGGGCGGGTGGTGCTGGACGCGGCCAGCCAGGCGCTGACCCCGGACCAGCTGCGCACCCTGTACCGGAGCCGCTGATGGCCCAGCCGCAGCCGGCCCGGGCCATGGTGCACAGCAGCCTGCTGTTCCTGCTGCTGGCGCTGTTGTGCCTGCCCTGGGCCGATCTGTCCGTCACCGCCCTCGACCCCTGGCACGAGCTTTCCCGCCTGGGCGCCGGCCTGCTGCTGCCGGCCCCGCCCGAGGCGGGGACCCTGCTGTCCGCCCTCGCCAACACCCTGGCCTTCGCCCTGCAGGGGGTGGCCCTGGGCGCGGTGCTGGGGCTGGGGCTGGCGGCGGGCTACCGCCTGCCCTGGGTGCGCCGGCTGGCGGCGGCCCTGCGGGCGGTGCACGAGCTGTTCTGGGCGCTGCTGTTCATCCAGTTGCTGGGGCTCACGGCGCCGGCCGGGGTGCTGGCCATCGCGCTGCCCTACGCCGGCACCTTCGCCAAGATCTACGGCGAGCTGTTCGAAGAGGCGGATCCGGCGCCGGAGCAGGCGCTTGCACCGGGCATCGGCGGCCTGTCCCGGCTGCTGTTCATCCAGTTGCCCCTGTGCTGGCGGCAGATGGCCACCTACACCGGCTACCGGCTGGAGTGCGGTATCCGCAGCTCGGCGGTGCTGGGCTTTATCGGCCTGCCGACCCTGGGTTATCACCTGGAATCCCTGCTGCGCCAGGGCTACTACGACGAGGCGGCGAGCTTCTTCTACGCCCTGGTGCTGATCATCGCCACTATCAAGTGGTGGCTCCGGCCCCGGCTGGTGCCGCTCTACCTGCTGGCGGCGCTGCTCTGGCTGCCGCCGCTGGCCGGGCTGGACTGGGCGCTGATGGCGCGCTTTTTCACCCAGGACATCGTGCCCGCCCCGCTGCGGGTCGGCGACTGGGCCGGGCTCTGGCCCTGGCTGGGGGCGCTGTGGCGGGGGCAGATGGCGCCCGGGCTGTTCAACACCCTGGTGCTGGCGCTGCTGGCGCTGGTGGTCACCGCGCTGCTGGCGCTGGCCTGGTTCCCGGCCATCTCGCGCCGCTTCGGCAACCCGGCCAGCCGTACCCTCAGCCACTGGTGGCTGGTGCTGATGCGCTCCCTGCCCGAATACCTGCTGGCCTTTATCGGCATGCTGCTGCTCGGCCCGGGCATGTTGCCGGCCATGCTGGCGCTCGGCCTGCACAACGGCGCCATCATCGCCCACCTGCTGGGGCATCATCTCAATGGCCTGGTGCTGCGGGAGGACGCTCCCCGCGGAGTGAATCTTTACCTGTTCGAGGTGCTGCCCCGGCTGTACCGGGCCTTTATGGCCTACAGCCTGTACCGGTTCGAGAACCTGATCCGGGAAACGGCGATACTGGGCATGCTGGGCATTCCCACCCTGGGCTTTTTTATCGATTCGGCGTTCAGCGAGTTCCGCTTCGACCGGGCCATGGCGCTGCTGCTGGTGTGCGCCGGACTCAATATCCTGGTGGATGCCCTGGCCCGGCGCCTGCGCCGCCGGCTGCACCTGAGCAGCCGGGCGGAGGTGTTGTGAGGATTAAAGCACCAGGCCGCCGTCGATTTTCAGCACCTGGCCGGTGATATAGCGTGAGCGCTCGCTCGCCAGGAACAGCACGCCCTCGGCGATGTCCCTGGGTTCGCCCAGCTCGCCCAGGGGGATGCGGGAACGCATCTTGTCCAGTACCTTCTCCGGCACCGCCTGGGTCATCTCGGTGTTGATAAAGCCGGGGGCGATGCAGTTGGCGCGGATCTGGGCGCCGCCGCGGGCGAATTCCTTGGCCCAGCCCTTGGTCATGGCGATCACGCCGCCCTTGCTGGCGCCGTAGTTGCTCTGGCCGATGTTGCCGTCGGTGCCGACGATGGAGGAGATGCTGACGATGCTGCCTTTGTTCTGCACCCGCATCAGCGGCAGCATGGCCTGGGTCATCATGAACACGCCCTTGAGGTTGACGTTGAGCACCAGATCCCAGTCCGCTTCGGTCATCTTGTCGAGCAGGGCGTCGCGGGTGATGCCGGCGTTGTTCACCAGCACGTCCACCCGGCCGTGCTCGGCCAGGATGCGGCCGCTCAGCTCGGTCAGGGCGGCCGGATCGCACACGTCCAGGGTGGTGCCGGTTACGTTGGGGTAGTCTTCCATCCAGCCCAGGGCCGGGGTCAGGTTGATATCGCAGGCATAGACTCGGGTGGCGCCGGCTCGGGCCAGGGTTTCGCTGATGGCCCGGCCCAGGCCCCGGGCGGCGCCGGTCACCACGCAGATCTTGCCGTTCATGTCTTCGTTAGGCTGGTTCATGGTCGTTTTCCTTTATCGTGGGTTGATGGCCCGCCCCAGTGGTTGGACCATAGGGCCTATTTTAGCCTAATTTTTGCGATGCATTGTTATGAATGTCTAAATTAATCTTTGTTTAACTGCGGTTTATACAGAATTAACATAATAACTTGGGTTTTTATTTTGCGATGCAGTGTTAAGGCTGGCTAGCGCCTGGCGGGCTCATGGGCGCGGGCCTGGGCCCGGTAACGGGAGGGGGAGACACCGGTCTGGTGGCGGAACCAGTGGCTGAAGTTGAAGGCGTCCGGGTAGCCGACCCGCTGGGCGACCTGGCTTATCTGCCAGTTGCTGTGGGCCAGCAGCTCCCGCGCCCGCTGCAGCCGGAGCCGGGCCAGCCGGTGCATGGGGCTCTGGCCGTAAAGCTTGCGGCAGACCCGGTTGAGGTGGGGCACCGAGCAGTGCACCTCTTCCGCCAGGGCGGCCTGGCTCCATTTCTGGTGCAGCTGGGCTTCGAGCCGGGCGAACAACTGGCGCACCGCCATCTCCAGCCGGCTGAAGCCGCCCTGCTGCGACAGGATCTCGGTAAGCAGCTCGTGCACCAGGGTCAGCAGTGGCCGCCGGCGCGGGGTGCGGCTCTGATGGTAGAGGCTGTCCATCAGCGGCGCCAGGGCCCAGACCTGATCATGCTGGAACACGTCGCTGTCGTGCTCCCGCAGCCGGGCCCAGGTGCCGCTGTCGCGCAGCAGCAGCCAGGCCATGTGCCAGTCGTCGCCGTCCAGCTCGAACAGGAAGGGGCGGCCCGCCGGCAGCAGGGTGACGCTGCCGGGCGGTATCGCCAGTTGCCTGCCCGGCAGCGACAGCCGGCCCCGGCCGGCGGTGGTGAACAGCAGGGTGTGCAGATCCGGCGTCTTCTGGCCGACCTGGTACCGGCCCTGGAGTACGCTGACCCCGCCCAGGTGCAGATCGTAGTCCTGCATCTCCGGCACTTCCTCGGTGATCAGGAAGCGCTCCCGGCACTCGGGCCCCAGCACGAGCAGGTCCTGGAACTCATCATGATTCAAATTCACAGGTTGTTGATTCATATGTACATAGCCTGTTTTTCATGCGCCCACTAGAATATCCCCATAATAACTACTTCTCCAGCCTGTGCCCCGGCCATTTTCGGCCCCGGTAGCAGGCCGCTTGTTTCACTATCCATCTTTTTTCACATTACCGGAGCATTCCGGGGACAGCCGTTGCCGCCGTGGCGGGGCCGACCCGGCGGGGGGCATTATGGGTTATCGACAATTCTGGCGGCAGGTGATGAGCCTGGCGCTGCCGGTGGCGGTGCAGTCGGCGCTGGTGGCGGCGCTGGGCATGGCCGACGTGCTGATGGTCAGCCACCTGGGCAACGAGGCGGTGGCGGCGGTGGGGCTGTCGGCCAAGCTCAACTTCGTGCTGATCCTGGTGATGGCGGCCATCGGCACCGGCTGCTCCATCATGGTGGCCCAGTATTTCGGCGCCGGCCGGCGCGACAAGGTGCGCCAGACCCTGGCCTGCGCGCTGCTGCTGGGCACCCTGGTGATGCTGCCCTTTACCCTCTGGCTGCTGGGCTGGTCCGGGCCGCTGATCCGCCTGGGCAGCAGCGATCCCAACGTGGTCGAGCTGGGCACCGTATATCTCACCCTGATCGGCCTGACCCTGTTCACCACCCAAGGCATCATCGTCTACGAGTCGGCCATGCGTTCCATCGGTCGCGCCGACTGGCCGCTCAAGTACGCGGCGGTGGCCATACTGCTCAACATCGCGCTCAACTACTGGCTGATCAACGGCGGCCTGGGGCTGCCGGCCCTGGGGGTGACCGGGGCGGCCATCGCCACCGTGCTGGCCCGGCTGTTCCAGTTCGGCTGGATCCTCTGGGAGCAGCAGCAGCGACCGGAGCTGCGCCTGAAGGGCGCCACCTGGCGCGCACTGCGCGGCACCCGGCTGCCGGGGAATTTCATTGCCCTGACCTGGCCGCTGGTGGCCAACTTTACCCTGTGGTCGGCCGGCTCGCTCGGCTATCACCTGATCGCCGGCCGCCTGGGCACGGTGCCGCTGGCGGTGATGAGCCTGCTGGCGCCGATAGAAGGCATGTACCACGCCTTTTTCTTCGGCCTGGTCAGCGCCTGCGGCATCATGATCGGCCAGCGCCTGGGACGGGATCAGTTTGCCGAGGCCCGCTGGCTGGCGCACCGCTTCCTGTGGATAGCGCCGCTGGGCTCCCTGCTGCTGGGGCTCATGCTGCTGGCGGCCTCGCCGCTGCTGCTGGGCTGGATGCAGATGCCGGACGCCGACACCGCCTACCAGACCCAGCTGGCGATGGTGGTGATGTGCCTGGGCTTCTGGGTCAAGGTGTTCAACATGACCGCCATCCAGGGCATATTGCGCTCCGGCGGCGACAGCCGCTTTTGCCTGGGCATGGACATGGTGGCCATGTGGATCATCGGCCTGCCGCTGACCTGGCTGGCGGCCTTTTTCTGGGAGCTGCCCTTCGTGTGGGTGTACGCCATGGTGCTGAGCGAGGAGGTGGTCAAGGCGCTGGGAGTGTACTGGCGGATCCGCAAGGGCTACTGGCTGGCAAACCTGACCGAGCCGGAGGAGCGGCCAACGGCGGTGGCCGAGCCCGCGGCCTAAAGCGCAACAGGCGGAAGAGGGGAGGCGAAAGCCTCCCCTTTTGTTTAGCAAGGGATTAGCTTTTTGCCGGCCGCCGGGGGCGGTCCGGATGCATTTGCAGCCTGGATCACAGAGTGGCTGAAACGATTTTGCAACCTTGCTCACAGAAATGATGCATTTGTGGTTTAGTTGATTGCTAAACCGTTTTAGCTTGCGCTAGTTTGTTCATCGAACCCGAACTTGTCCTCAAGTTCCCCGTCAGTGATGCAGCCCCGGCTGCCTTGTTACAAGGATGAACAATGCGCACTTTTTCCCGTACCCTGCTTGCTACCCTGCTCACCGGCCTGTCCGCCCAGGCCCTGGCCCAGCCGGTGGAAATCCGCGCCTGGCGCCACGACACCAACGAGCACGAGATCGCCGCCTCCCAGGCGGCCATCGCCCGCTTCAACGACAGCCAGAACGACTACCGTGTAGTGGTGGAGCTGATCCCCGAGGGCGCCTATACCGAAACCATCAACGCTGCGGCCCTGGCCGGGCGCCTGCCCTGCGTGCTGGACATGGACCAGCCGGTGGTGCCCAACTTCGCCTGGGCCGGCAACCTGGCGCCCCTGGAGGGGCTGCTGGATCAGGCCCTACTGGACCAGATCGCGTCCACCGGCAAGGGCAGCTACCAGGGCAAGGTGTATTCGGTGGGCCAGTACGACGTGGCCCTGTCGCTGTTCACCCGCCAGAGCACCCTCGACAAGCACGGCATCCGCAAGGCCACCCTGGAGCAGCCCTACAGCCGCGAGGAGTTCGACCAGATCCTGGCCAGGCTCAAGGCCTCGGGGGACTTCTTCTATCCCTTCGACATCAACACCAGCTGGAGCGGTGAATGGGCCTCCTACGGCTTCGCCCCCTTCCTGCAGAGCTTCGGTGGCGACCAGATCGATCGCGCCAGCTACCTGGCGTCCGAGGGCGAGCTCAACGGCGAGGCCGCCGAGGCCTGGGGCGAGTGGATGAGATCCCTGGTGACCAAGGGCTATATCGACCGCCGCGCCGCCGACGACAAGGGCTTCCTGCGCGGCCGGGTGGCCATCCACTACAACGGCTCCTGGGCGGTGGGCGAATACAGCGAATTGCTGGGGGACGATCTGGTGGTGATGCCGACCCTGGATCTGGGCCAGGGTCCGGTGATCGGCAGCGGTTCCTGGCACTGGGGCATCAGCAGCAGCTGCCCGGACAAGGAAGGCGCCGCCCGTTTCGTCAGCTTCCTGCTGCAGCCCGAGGAGATCGCGGCCATGGCCGACGCCACCAGCCTGATCCCCACCTCGGCGGCGGCGGCGGCCCTGACCGAGCACTACCGGGAAGGGGGCAGCCGGCGCATGTTCTACGACTATTCCGAGCGCTTCGCCCGCATCCGCCCCGAGACCCCGGCCTACCCGGTGATCAGCAGCAGCTTCGAGAAGGCGGTCAACGACATCCTCGACGGACGGGACGTGCTGGATTCCCTGGACGCGGCGGTGGCGGTGATCGAGCGCAACATCCGCGACAACAACGGTTACGGTTTCCAGTAACCCCCATGGGCCCGCCCGGTGCGGGCCCCGGCTCCCGTTCACAGGACACGACATGATGCCCTCCCAAACCCTGCGGCAGCCGGCGGCGACGGCCGCCCGCCCCAAGGACACCCTGGCCCGGCGGCAGCGCTTCTACGGCTGGCTGCTGGGCAGCCCCGCCTTCTTCGGGCTGGCGCTCTTCATCCTGGTGCCCTTCGTGATGGCGATAGTGCTGTCGTTCACCAACCAGCGGCTGCTGTCGCCCAACGCCACCGAGATGGTGGGCCTGCGCAACTACGACCGGCTGCTGGCGGTGACCTGGCTGACCCAGGATGCCCGGCGCGACGAGGCGGGCGCTATTCTGCGGGCCGCCGACGGCGCGCCCGAGTTCGAGCGGCTGCGCACCCTGCTCCGCGCCAACCCGGACTACCGGGACTACAGCGAACTGGCGACCTTCACCTTCAACGAGTCGCGGCTGGTGCTGCTGGCCAAGGATCCGCTGTTTATCAAGTCCTTCGGCAACACCCTGAAGTTCGCCTTTATGGTGATCCCCCTGCAGTGCGGCGCCGCCCTGCTGCTGGCGCTCTTGGTCAACCTGGGGCTGAGGGGGACCAATTTCTTCCGCACCGCCTATTTCGCGCCCGTGGTGACCTCCATGGTGGTGGTGTCCATCGTCTGGACCTTCCTCTACCACAAGGACACCGGCCTGATTAACGAATTCCTGAAGACCCTGTCCTTCGGCCTGATCGGGGACATCGACTGGCTGGGCAGCCCGGCCTGGTCGATGCCGGCCATCGTCGTTATGTCGGCCTGGCAGGGGGCCGGCTACCAGATGCTGATCTTCCTCGCCGGCCTGCAGAATATCCCCGAGGATCTGTACGAGGCGGCCTCCCTCGACGGTGCCAACGGCTGGCAGAAGTTCTGGTACATCACCCTGCCGGGGCTGCGCAACACCACCATCTTCGTGGTGATCTCCACCACCATCGCCGCCTTCGGCCTGTTCACCCAGGTCGACGTGATGACCGCCGGCGGGCCCGCCGACTCCACCAGTACCGTGATGTACCACGCGGTGCGCAAGGGGTTCCGCGAGCAGGACATCGGCTACGGCGCCACCATCAGCGTGATCTACTTCCTGGTGATCCTGGCCATCGCCCTGGGCCAGAAATACTACTTCGACAAGCGGGAGAAATAAGCATGAGCGCCTCTTCGTCCTCCATGGTCGATCCCAACTTCATCTACAAGCGGATCCTGACCTATGCCGTGCTGGTGCTGCTGGCCTATGTGTTCCTGTTTCCGCTGCTGTTCATGGTGATCTCCTCGTTCAAGCCCCAGCAGCAGATCTTCTCCGATCTCTACTCGATCCGCGCCCTGCTGCCGGTGGGGGAGGTCTCCCTCGACAAATACCGGGCGGTGTTCCGCAAGAGCGCCATCGAGACCATGTTCCTCAATTCGGTGATCATCACCGGCACCACGGTGGTGCTGGGCCTGCTGGTCAACAGCCTGGCCGCCTTCGCCCTGAGCCGGCTGCGTTGGAAGGGGCAGCAGCTGATGCTGACCCTGGTGATAGCGCTGCTGATCATCCCCTTCGAGGCCATCTCGGTGCCGCTGCTGATGCTGGTGGCGCACCTGCCCTGGATCGGCTGGGAAAACGGCCAGTTCGTGCTGCACGGCTCCTGGCTCAACAGCCTGCAGGTGCAGATACTGCCGATGGTGGCCAATGCCTTCTCCATCTTCCTGTTCTACCAGTTCTTCCGGGACATCCCGAAAGACTTCGACGAGGCGGCGGCCATCGACGGCGCCAGCCCCTGGCAGATCTACTGGAAGGTGATAGTGCCCATGTCCTGGCCGGTGTTCGCCACCGTGGCCATACTGCAGTTCCTGCACATGTGGAACCAGTACCTCTGGCCCATCATGGTGGTGCAGGGCGAGGCCGCCCGGCCGCTGCAGCCGGGCATCCAGCAGTTCTTCGGCACCACCACCGAGTGGGGCGAAATCATGGCCTACGCCAGCATGGTGACGGTCCCGGTATTGATTGTGTTCCTGGCGTTCCAGAAGCGGTTCGTCCGCAGCATGGCCAGCGCCGGCGTTAAAGGATAAGGAGAATCGAGATGACCAAGCAGGACCCCTACCGTCCGCTGTTCCACTTCACCCCGCCTTTCGGCTGGATGAACGACCCCAATGGCCTGGTGTATCACAGGGGCGAATTCCACCTCTGCTACCAGTACCATCCCATGGACACCGTCTGGGGACCCATGCACTGGGGCCACGCGGTGAGCCGGGATCTGCTGAGCTGGGAGCACCTGCCCATCGCCCTGGCGCCGGACGCCGCGGGCATGTGTTTCTCCGGTACCGCCACCGCCGATGCCGCCAACCGCACCGGCCTGGTGGGGCCCGAAGGGGGGCTGCTGGCCTACTACACCATCGCCGCCGAGAAGAGCGAGGGTGACCGGGACTTTCCCCAGTCCCAGGGGCTGGCCTACAGCATCGACGGCGGCCGCCGCTGGCAGCGCTATGCCGGCAACCCGGTGCTGCCCAACCCGGGGTTGCAGGATTTTCGCGATCCCAAGGTGTTCTGGCACGAGCCCAGCCAGCACTGGATCATGGTGGTGACCCTGGGCCAGAAGGTGGGCATCTACCGTTCCGCGGACGGCCTTGACTGGCGCTTCTGCTCCGAGTTCGGCGAAGGGGAGGGCGCCCACGATCACCTGGCCTGGGAATGCCCGGATCTGTTCGAGATCCCGGTGGCGGGCAGTGACGAGAGCCGCTGGATCCTGATCGTCGGCATCCAGCGCCAGGCCTATGTACCCGGCTCCGGCACCCAGTATTTTGTGGGCCGCTTCGACGGCGAGCGCTTCGTCAACGACAATACGGCCGACACCGTGCTGTGGCTGGACTACGGCCGCGACTATTACGCCAGCCAGACCTGGGCCGATGTGCCGGCCGAGGACGGCCGCCGCCTGGTGCTGGGCTGGATGAGCTGCTGGCCCTACGCCAACCAGACCCCCACCGCGAACTGGCGCTCGGCCATGAGCCTGCCCCAGACCCTGACCCTGAAGGCCACCGACCAGGGGCTGCGCCTGCACCGGGCCTTCGTGGCCGAGCTGGAGGCCTTCGAGCGGCCGGAGCGGGTGCTGGCCTGCGGTGAGGTTGGCGCCGGCGAACTGCTGGCCGCCGACTGGCCCGAGGCGGCCCGGCTGCAGCTGGCGCTTGAGCTGGCGGAAGGCAGCGAGCTGCGCATCAGCCCCACCGGGGAGGCGGACTTTATCCTGTTCCGCCGGGACGGCCGCCTGGGCCTGCGCAGCCGGCGCCGGGGCCGGATCGGGGTGGCGGAATTCGACGAGCACTACCCCCACGACTACGAGCTGGATCTGGGCGCCCCGCGCCCGCTCAGCCTGGACCTGCTGCTGGATCGCTGCTCGGCGGAGCTGCTGCTGGACGACGGCCGCTACGGCATGACCCAACTGCTGTTCGGCGACAGCCCCCGCCGCTGCCGGCTGGCGGTGGAACGGGGCAGCCTGGTGCTGGAGCAGGGACACTGGCTCGGCCTGAGCCGAAGCGCATAAGCGGAGGACGCGAACAATGGCGGATTTAGTACTGAACAAGGTGATCAAGCGCTTCGGCGAGGTGCAGACTATCCACGGGGTGGATCTGGACATCCGCCACGGCGAGTTCGTGGTGTTTGTCGGCCCCTCGGGCTGCGGCAAGTCGACCCTGCTGCGCATGATCGCCGGGCTGGAGACGGTAAGCGGGGGCGACATCATTATCGACAACCAGAGAGTCAACGAGGTGTCGCCCTCGGAGCGGGGCATCGCCATGGTGTTCCAGTCCTACGCCCTCTACCCGCACATGACGGTGCGCGACAACATGAGCTTCGGCCTGCGCCTGGCGAAGAAGAGCAAGGCGGAAATAGAGCAGCGTGTGGGCGAGGCCGCCCGCATCCTCAAGCTGGAGCACCTGCTCGACCGGCTGCCCAAGCAGCTGTCCGGCGGCCAGCGCCAGCGGGTGGCCATCGGCCGCACCATAGTGCGCAACCCCAAGGTGTTTCTGTTCGACGAGCCCCTGTCCAACCTGGACGCCGAGCTGCGGGTGCAGATGCGGGTGGAGATCTCCAAGCTGCACGAGCAGCTCGGCAACACCATGGTCTACGTGACCCACGATCAGGTGGAGGCCATGACCATGGCCGACAAGATAGTGGTGCTGCGCGACGGCCGGGTGGAGCAGGTGGGAGCGCCGCTCGAGCTCTACCACAACCCGGTGAACCAGTTCGTGGCCGGCTTTATCGGCTCGCCGCGGATGAACTTCCTCAACGCCGAGGTGGTGGCGGCCGAGGGCCGGCAGGCCCGGCTGCGGCTGAGCGGCGGCGAGCGTTTCGAGCTGACCCTGGATCGGGAAGTGGCGGTGGGGGAGGTGCTGCTGCTGGGCATCCGGCCCGAGCACCTGCTGGTGGACGAGCCGGCGGACGTCAGCCTGACGCTGGCAGTGGAGGTGGTGGAAGCCCTGGGCGGCAGCACCTTCGCCTACAGCCGCTACGCCGGCGAGGACGAGGTGGTGGTGGTGACCGACGGCGGCCACCTGATCCGCCGGGGCAGCAGCATTCAGGCTGGCTTCCGGCTGGAGCACCTGCACCTGTTCGACACCAGCGAGGGCTGTTGCAGCCTGCTGCAGCAGCAGAAGGCACCGCGGGTGGCCAGGATACTGGCCGCTGCCTGAGCACATGCCTGGCCGGCACTGCCGTTGGCAGGTGTGCGCCTTGGGGCGCAGGCGGCCCGCCTGCCTTCGCGCCCGGCGCGAACCCTCGGGTTGGCCTGCCACCCCGCAGGGGTAGCAAGGCTCGAGGCAGCACAGGCATCGCGGGTCGGGTTGTGCCTTCGCCCACCCCGGTGTCGCCTTCATGCGGGCGGGCCGCCCGCGCCCCAGGAATCGGCGCCTTTGGCCGACTTATGCGGTTATGACAACGGCGTTGTCATCAAGTGAAACGGCGCCCTTGGGCGCCGTTTTGTCAGTGTTCCCGGGTCTTGCGGAACTGGATATCCGGGTAGCGTTCCTGGGTCAGGTTGAGGTTGACCATGGTGGGGGCGATGTAGGTGAGGTTGTCGCCGCCGTCGAGCGCCAGGTTGAGGGACACCTTGCGCTGGAACTCGTCCAGCTTCTTGGGATCCTTGCAGTACACCCAGCGGGCGGTGGACACGTTCACCGCCTCGTACAGGGCGTCCACGTTGTACTCGGACTTGAGCCGGGCCACCACCACGTCGAACTGCAGCACGCCCACGGCGCCCACGATCAGATCGTTGTTGTCGAGCGGGCGGAACACCTGCACCGCGCCTTCCTCGGAGAGCTGCACCAGGCCCTTGAGCAGCTGCTTCTGCTTGAGCGGGTCACGCAGCCGGATGCGGCGGAACAGCTCGGGGGCGAAGTTGGGGATGCCCGAGAACTTGAGATCCTCGCCCTGGGTGAAGGTGTCGCCGATCTGGATGGTGCCGTGATTGTGCAGGCCGATGATGTCGCCGGCAAAGGCTTCTTCCGCCCGCTCCCTGTCGCCGGCCATAAAGGTCACGGCGTCGGAAATGTTGACCAGCTTGCCAATGCGCACGTGCTTCATCTTCATGCCCTGGCTGTACTTGCCGGACACGATGCGCATAAAGGCGATGCGATCCCGGTGCTTGGGATCCATGTTGGCCTGGATCTTGAACACGAAGCCGGAGAACTTCTCTTCCGAGGCCTTCACTTCCCGCTCGTGGGTCTGCCGCGGCATTGGCGCCGGCGCCCATTCGGTGAGGCCGTCGAGCATGTGGTCGACGCCGAAGTTGCCGAGCGCGGTGCCGAAGAACACCGGCGTCAGCTCGCCGGACAGGAACAGCTCCCGGTCGAACTCGTGGGAGGCGCCCATCACCAGCTCCAGCTCCTCGCGCAGCTGGGCGGCGAAGTCGTCGCCGATGGCCTGGTCCAGCTCGGGGTTGTCCAGGCCCTTGACGATGCGCACCTCCTGGATGGTGTGGCCCTGGCCGGACTGGTAGAGGATGGTCTCGTCCCAGTGCAGGTGGTAGACCCCCTTGAACAGCTTGCCGCTGCCGATGGGCCAGGTGACGGGGGCGCACATGATGTTGAGCTCGGTTTCCACCTCGTCCAGCAGCTCCATGGGATCGCGGATGTCCCGGTCCAGCTTGTTCATAAAGGTGACGATGGGGGTGTCGCGCAACCGGGTCACTTCCATCAGCTTGCGGGTACGGTCTTCCACGCCCTTGGCGGCGTCGATCACCATCAGGCAGGAGTCCACCGCGGTCAGGGTGCGGTAGGTGTCTTCCGAGAAGTCTTCGTGACCGGGGGTGTCGAGCAGGTTCACCAGGCGGTCGTTGTAGGGAAACTGCATCACCGAGGTGGTGACCGAAATGCCCCGCTCCTTTTCCATCTCCATCCAGTCGGACTTGGCGTGCTGGTTCGAGCCCCGGCCCTTGACGGTGCCGGCGGTCTGGATGGCGCGCCCGTGCAGCAGCACCTTTTCGGTGATGGTGGTCTTACCCGCGTCCGGGTGCGAGATGATGGCGAAAGTACGGCGCTTGGCCACTTCCTGCTGGAATGATGATGACATGGTCGGCGATCTTCTAGGTTGATGAGGGAGCTGGGGCAACAGACGAGGGCCTTGCTCACCGGCGACAGATAAACGGCCGCTATTGTCCCCGATCCGCGCCCGATCCTCAATCGGCAGATTGCGTCCGTCGCCGGGCTATTGCCCCGCCGCCTGCTCCACATAGCGCGCCAGGTCGGCGATCTGTTCGGGACTGAGGCTGTCCTTGAAGGCCGGCATGATGCCCACGCCGTTGGTGACGGCTTGCACCACTTGCGCTTCGGTAGGCTTGAGCTCGTCGAGGCTGGGCCCTATCTGGCCTTCGGCCCCGGCGTCCTTCAGGCTATGGCAGAGGGCGCAGGAGGGCTGGGCCAGCTCCAGAAACACCCGTTTGCCGGCCTCGGGATCGCCCCCGGCCTGCGCCGGCAGGCAGAGGGCCAGGCCGAGAAGGCTTGCGGTCGGTCGCCACATGGCAGCTCCTTGATGTTGTGGTGGAAGGGGCAGGCGAGCGCCTGCCCGCCGGCCTCAGGCGACGGTGAGGGTCACGCCGTGATCCTTCCAGCCGTTATGGCCATAGCCCCGTTCGTTGTCGACCCGCTCTTCCGGCTGCACCTGGCCCTGGTCGTCCGTGGCCCGGCTGACCAGGCGGTATTCTCCCGGCGCCAGTTCGGTCGCCAGCACGAAGGGGCGCCAGGCGAAGCGGCCCAGATCCGGCCCGAGAAAGCGCGCCTCGGCCCAGCGGCTGCCGCCATCCACCGACACCTCGACCCCGGCCAGGCCGTGCACGCCGCCGAAGGCCACGCCGTAGATCAGGGTGCGGCCGGGACTGGCGGAGGCCAGCGGCGAGGTTACCCAGGACTTGACCGGCATCTCCCACATGGAGGGCTGATCCGGCGAACCCGACACCCCCACCTCCCGCACCCGGTAGCCGGTGGCCTGAATGGCGGCATCGGTCTGCCCGGCGGTAAAGGCGACCTGGCGGACGTACTTGACGTTGTTGACCCCGTAGTAGCCGGGGATCACCAGCCGTACCGGGCCGCCGTGGGCCAGGGACAGGGGCTCGTCGTTCATCTCCCACACCAGCATGGCCTGCTCCAGCGCCGCCAGCGGTACCGAGCGTTCCACCATGACCGTCTTGGGATCCAGGCCGGCGGGGATGGTCTCGCCGCCGGTGCCGGTGAGGTAGTTCATGCCCTCGGCCACGCCGCCCAGTTCGCGCACCACCTCGCGCAGCGGTACCCCGGTCCAGGCCACGCAGCCGGCGGCGCCCGTCGTCCAGGGCGTGCCGCTGGCACCGTGGGGAAAGAAGGCCCGGCCGTTGCCGGAACACTGCAGCACGCTGACCACCGTCTCCACGCCGATGCGTTTCAGCTCCGCCAGGGTGATGGCCCTGGGATGGTTGACGCCGGCGATGTTCACCTCCCAGCCCTCGATATCCTGCATGATGCCGGCGTCGGGGGCGGGCAGGTTGTTGCGCACGAACAGCTGGTCGCTGGGGGTGAGCACCCCGCGGCCGATGGCGTCGCGCTTGGTTTCCAGGGTGTTGGCGCTGTGCACTATCAGGGCATCGGCGTTTTTCCAGCCGACATAGTCCGGCAGCGGCGATCCCTGGGCCCAGGCGCGGGGGGACAGGCCAACCAGGCCGGCGCCGGCCAGCAGACCGGCGCCACCCAGCAGCAGCTGGCGACGTTCGGGGTTGAGGGGGCCGGCGGCGCCGGATGGGGTCTCGGCTTGATGGTGGGGGAATTCGGACACGACCAATCTCCTTATGGTTACGCGTTGAGCAGCCGGTGATGGCTGAACGGACTCTATAAAGGTCTATGCCCTGGTTAAAAAAGTGTCAATCAACAAAAGCTTTATTAACAAAATCTGATGTGCTGGCGGGTTCAAGCCGGCGCCGCTTGCCGCTATGATCCGCCCTTTGTATCAAGAAACAGGCCTCGCCCCATGCCCCGCCCATACTGCCGCGGCTGCCATTTGCCGCAGAATGCCTGCCTGTGCGCCGCCGTGCACCGCCAGCCCTGTCCCCTGCCGGTGGTGGTGCTGCAGCATCCTTCCGAGGCGAGGCATGCCAAGAGCACGGTGCCCTTGCTGCAACTGGGCCTGAGTGGACTCAGGATCGAGGTGGCGGAAACCATGGCGCCCCCACCGGGGAACTGGTGGTTGCTGTATCCCGGTGGGAACGCGGTTGATCTGGACGATGGCGGGCTGGGCCCGGACGTGCCGGTAGCGGGGCTGATCGTGCTGGACGGTACCTGGCGCAAGAGCCGCCGCCTGCTCCATCTCAATCCCTGGCTGCAGCATCTGCCGAGGCTCAGCTTCAGCCGGGCGCCGGCGGGCCGCTACGCCATCCGCAAGGGGCAGGGTGGCCAGGCGCTGTCCACCCTGGAAAGCCTGGCCCATGTGCTGGATCGCTTGTCGCCCGGTTTCGATCCCGCGCCCCTGCACCGGCTGCTGGAGGCCAGGGTGGCGCAGTTCCGGTCGTATCAAGCCTGCCGGGGAGAGGAACACTGAGCCTGTCCCGCCCTGTCCGGGCGGCATCATGTATACAGCCTTTCGTACAGTGCCTTGCTGAGACTGTTTCGGCTACGGTACTCAGCCCCCCGAGCTGAAACCGCCGGCACCGTCAGGACACGAGAGTCGGTGAGGATTTGAAGATGATTTTTTATCTCTTTGATTTATATGTTATTTAAGTCAATTTCCCCTCTTCTGGCCTGGGTGGTGTCGGCTTTGGCAAGAAATTTCTTGTTAAATAACATTGACAAACATCATATAATTGAAAAAAATCAAACCACAAATTGTCAACATTTTAAATTTTAAAATGTATACAGTTTTACCAAGAAGGCAGCGCATGTGGTCTCAGCTCCCGCCCAAGCAGGCAGGGCATCTGTTTCGATGCGCTAGGGTCTAAGTAATAAATATGAAACAGAGAAGGTAATACCATGGAAGCGTATCTGCTGGAATTTGGTAACTTGTTGCTGAGATGGCTGCACGTCATTGCCGCCGTCGCCTGGATCGGTGAGTCCATCTACTTCGTGATGCTGGACAATGGCCTGAAGCCGCCCAAGTCGGAAGAATGCAAGAAGAAAGGCGTGTTCGGCGAGATGTGGGCCGTGCACGGCGGTGGTTTCTACCACAACCAGAAGTATGCCACCAGCCCCGAAAAGCTGCCGGACGACCTGCACTGGTCGTTCTGGAAGTCCTACACCACCTGGCTGTCGGGCTTTGCCCTGTTCGCCCTGCTGTACATGACCAAGCCGAGCTTCTACCTGGTCAACCCCAACTCCCCCTGGGAGTGGGCCGCCGGCATGACCGGCTGGCAGGCCAACGTCGTGGCCCTGGTGTTCCTGGCCTCGGGCTGGATAGTGTACAACGAGCTGTGCAAGCGCATCAGTCCCAACATGGAGCGCGATGGCGTGCTCAGTATCGCCGTGGCGGTGATGATGGTGGCGGTCGCCTACCTGAGCTCCCATATCTTCTCCGGTCGGGCCGCCTTCCTGATCACCGGCGCCGTCATGGCCACCGCCATGTCCGCCAACGTGTTCTTCTGGATCATTCCCGGCCAGCGCCGCATGGTGAAAGCCCTGCAGGCCGGTGAAACGCCCAACCCGATCGACGGCAAGCGTGGCAAGCAGCGTTCGGTGCACAACACCTATTTCACCCTGCCGGTGCTGCTGTTGATGCTGAGCAACCACTACTCCTTCACCTACAACCACCCGCAGGCCTGGGTGATCATGACGCTGTTCATCTTTGCCGGCGCCCTGATCCGTCAGTACTTCGTGCTGATGCACTCCGGCCAGCACAAGCCGGCCTATCCGGCGGTGGGGGTGCTGCTGATCCTGGCGGTGGTGTGGATTGCCGCGCCCGTCAGCCGGGCTCCGGCCGCGGTTTCTGCGCCGGTTTCCGGTGAAGTGGCCGAAGGCGCCGAAGTACAGGCTGCTCCCGAGGTCACCCTGGCCCAGGTTCAGGGCATCATGGAAGCCCGCTGCGTGCAGTGCCACGCGGCCCAGCCGACCCAGCCCGGTTTCGCCTCCGCCCCCGCCGGCATGATGCTGGAGACCGAGCAGCAGACCCAGATCCTGGCCAACCAGGTCAAACAGGTGGTGGCCAGTGGCTACATGCCCCTGGGCAACATGACCCAGATGACCGACGAAGAGCGGGCCCTGATCGCGGCCTGGAGCGGCAACTAAGCCTCTCCCCGGTGATCACCCCCTGGCAAAGCCCGCGTCATGCGGGCTTTGCCATTTCCGGGGAAGTGGCTAAGCTGGGCCCATGCCTTCCTTCTCGCCGGATTTCATGCAACTGACCGACAGTCACTGCCATTTCGACTTTGCCGCCTTCGACGACGACCGGCCGGGCCACTGGCAACGGGCCAACGCGCTGGGGGTGCACCGCCTGGTGATCCCCGGGGTGGAAGAGGCCCAGTGGCCACGGCTGCCGGCCCTCTGCGCCGGGCTGGGGGGCGTGCATTACGCCCTGGGGCTGCATCCCTGGTGGGTGGCGCGAGCGTCCGCCGACTGGCAAGGGCGGCTGGTAACGGCCCTGGAGCAGGCCGATCACCGCTGTGTCGCCCTGGGTGAGATGGGGCTGGATGCGGCCATCCCACTGCCCCTGGCGGAGCAGGAAGCCGCATTGCTGTTCCAGCTAAGGCTGGCCCGGGAGCGGGCGCTGCCGGTGATACTGCACAGCCACAAGAGCCACGACACCCTGCTGAAATGGCTGCGCCGCCATCCCCCCAAGGGTGGGGTGGTGCACGGCTTTTCCGGCTCCCTGCAACAGGCGCAGGCCTTCTGGGCGCTCGGCATTCACCTCGGGGTGGGCGGCACCATCACCTATCCCAGGGCCAGCAAGACCTGCCACACCCTGGCCGCCATGCCGGCGGACGCCCTGGTGCTGGAAACCGACGCCCCCGACATGCCCCTGTGCGGCTTTCAGGGCCAGCCCAACCATCCCGCCCGCCTGCCCCTGGTGCTGGCCGCGCTCGCCGAGCTGCGCGGCGAGGAGCCCGAGTCGCTGGCCGCACAACTGGAAGCCAATGTCGAACGGCTGTTCGGCTGGTCCTGAGCGCCCCAAGAAAAACGTTTTCGTTCTAAAAATCATAATTTTATTGCCTTTTCGCTCGAAAATTGCCGCCCTTTTCCTACTCTGTTGAGAGCGAACTCGTATAATCCCGCCCAACTGACAATGACTGTCGGGCCTTTGTTTTCCGCTGCTACTAAAGGATAGAACTATGACGTTGATCATGAGTCTGGTGGGGATGGCGACGCTTATCCTGATTGCCATACTGTTTTCGAGCAATCGCAGCGCCATCCGGCTGCGTACCGTGGGCGGCGCCTTCGCCATCCAGGCCGGCCTGGGCGCCTTCGTGCTCTACGTGCCCGTGGGCAAGGACATACTGCAGTCCATCTCCGCCGGCGTGTCCCAGGTGATTGCCTTCGCCAACGACGGCATGGGCTTCCTGTTTGGCGGCCTGGTGGGCGACGCCGCCTTCTCCAGCGGCCTCGGCTTTATCTTCGCCCTGCGGGTACTGCCGGTCATCATCTTCTTCTCCTCGCTGATCGCCGTGCTCTACTACCTGGGCATCATGCAGTGGGTGATCCGCATCCTGGGCGGCGCCCTGCAGAAGGTGCTGGGCACCTCGCGCACCGAGTCCATGTCCGCCACCGCCAACATCTTCGTGGGCCAGACCGAAGCCCCGCTGGTGGTGCGTCCCTTCATCTCCAAGATGACCGACTCCGAGCTGTTCGCGGTAATGTGCGGTGGCCTGGCCTCGGTGGCCGGCTCGGTGCTGGCCGGCTACGCCTCCATGGGCGTGCCCATGGAATACCTGATCGCCGCCTCCTTTATGGCGGCCCCCGGCGGCCTGCTGTTCGCCAAGCTGATCATGCCCGAGACCGAAACCCCCGAGGTGGACGAGTCCAGGGTCAACGCCGACATTCCGGAAGAGGAAAGGCCCGCCAACATCATCGACGCCGCCGCGGCCGGCGCCACCTCCGGCATGATGCTGGCCATGAACGTGGGCGCCATGCTGCTCGCCTTCATCGGCCTGATCGCGCTGATCAACGGCATGCTGGGCGGCGTCGGCGGCTGGGTCGGCATGGACAACCTGAGCCTGGAACTGCTGCTCGGCTGGCTGTTCTCGCCCCTGGCCTTCCTGCTGGGCGTGCCCTGGGAAGAAGCCACCATCGCCGGCTCCTTCATCGGCCAGAAGCTGGTGGTCAACGAATTCGTGGCCTACATCAACTTCGCCCCCTACCTCAGCAACGAACTGCTGGTGGAAGGCACCGGCCAGGTGATGTCCGACCATACCAAGGCCATCATCTCCTTCGCCCTGTGCGGCTTCGCCAACCTGTCCTCCGTCGCCATCCTGCTTGGCGGCCTGGGCGGCATGGCGCCGAACCGCCGTCACGACATCGCCCGCTTCGGCCTCAAGGCCGTGCTGGCCGGCACCCTGTCCAACCTGATGTCCGCCACCATCGCCGGTTTCTTCCTGGCCCTGGCGGCACTGTAAAAGGATTAGGCGAGCCCTTTCCCCGGTCTGTTGATGAGTCACCCGGCAGCCACTGCCGGTTGGCGGAGAGGCCAAAGGGAACGGCTCCGCCGACCCTCCGCGCCATGGACGGCGCGGCGGAGCCCCCATGGATGGGTTCACGGCGTGTCGGCGGAGTTGGCCCTTTGGCCGACTTGCTCGGCAGGTATCAGCAACAACCGGATATGTCGGCCGCCCCTATTTGCGGTTAAACGGATTTAAACTGTCTTCAAGGAACCAAGTCCGCTCGTTCACACCTAGTGAAGACTGGAGAAGCAAATGACAGACATACAAACCGCAGCCCGCCAGGCTCTGGGCCTGATGGATCTGACCACCCTCAACGACGACGACACCGACGCCAAAGTGATCGCCCTGTGCCAACAGGCGGTCACCCCGGCCGGCAACACCGCCGCCATCTGCATCTACCCGCGTTTCATTCCCGTGGCCCGCAAGACCCTGCGCGAACTGGGAGTGGAAGGCCAGGTGAAGATCGCCACCGTCACCAACTTCCCCCAGGGCAACGACGACATCGAGATCGCCGTGCGGGAAACCCGCGCCGCCGTCGCCTATGGCGCCGACGAAGTGGACGTGGTCTTCCCCTGGCGCGCCCTGCTGGCCGGCGATGAACAACGCGGCCTGGAACTGGTGCACGCCTGCAAGGCCGCCTGCGGCGAGGTGCTGCTCAAGGTCATCATCGAAAGCGGCGAACTCAAGGCGCCGGCGCTTATCCGGCGCGCCTCCGAGCTGGCCATCGAGGGCGGCGCCGACTTTATCAAGACCTCCACCGGCAAGGTGGCGGTCAACGCCACCCTGGAGGCCGCCGACATCATGCTCAGGGTGATCCGCGACAGTGGCAAGGACATCGGCTTCAAGCCCGCCGGCGGCGTGCGCACCGCCGAGGAAGCAGCGGAATACCTGGCGCTGGCGGCCAGCATTATGGGGTCCAACTGGATTTCTCCTCGGCATTTTCGCTTCGGCGCCTCCAGCCTGCTGGCCAACCTGCTGCATACCTTGGGTGAAAGCGACAAGGGTGCCGCCGAAGGAGGCTACTGATGCTGCCCCAGGAAATCATTCGCCACAAACGCGACGGCCAGGCCCTCAGTGCCGAGGAGATCGCCTTCTTCGTCAAGGGCATCGCCGACGGCAGCATCAGTGAGGGCCAGATCGGCGCCTTCGCCATGGCGGTGTACTTCAACGACATGAACGACGACGAGCGCATCCAGCTGACCCTGGGTATCCGCGATTCCGGCGAGGTGCTGGACTGGTCCGGCGCGGGCCTGAACGGCCCGGTACTCGACAAGCATTCCACCGGCGGGGTGGGGGATTTGGTGTCCCTGGTGCTGGGGCCCTGGGTGGCCGCCTGCGGCGCCCATGTGCCCATGATCTCCGGCCGCGGCCTGGGTCACACCGGCGGCACCCTGGACAAGCTCGAGTCCATTCCCGGCTACAACATCATGCCTTCCAACGCCGACTTCCGCCGGCTGGTGCAGGAGGTGGGGGTGGCCATCATCGGCCAGACCGGCAGCCTGGCCACCGCCGACAAGCGGCTGTACGGGGTGCGGGACGTCACCGCCACCGTCGAGTCCATTCCGCTGATCGTCGCCTCCATCCTCGGCAAGAAGCTGGCCTGTGGCCTGGATGCCCTGGTGATGGACGTGAAGATGGGCTCGGGCGCCTTTATGGCGACCGCCTCGGCGTCGCGGGAACTGGCGGAAGCCATCGTCACCGTGGCCAACGGCGCCGGCACCCCCACCTCGGCCCTGCTCACCGACATGAGCCAGGTGCTGGCCAACTGCGCCGGCAACGCGGTGGAAGTGGCCGAGGCCATCGCCATGCTGAAAGGCGAGATCCGCCAGGGCCGCCTCTATGAGGTGACCGAGGCGCTGGCGGTGGAAATGCTGCTGGCGGGCCGGCTGGCCGACACCGAAAGCGACGCCAGGGGCAAGCTCTACGGCGCGCTCAGCTCAGGCGCCGCCGCCGAACGCTTCGAGCGGATGGTGGCCGGGCTCGGCGGCCCGACCGACATCCTCACCGGCTTCGAGCGCCACCTGCCGACGGCGCCGGTGATCCGCCCGGTGCTGGCCGAGGCGGAGGGCTATATCATCGACATGGACACCCGCGACATCGGCATGGCGGTGGTGGGCCTGGGCGGCGGTCGCCGCCGGGCCGACGACGTCATCGACCACAGTGTCGGCCTGACCGCCATCGCCGGCATCGGCGACAGGGTCGAGGTCGGCACCGAGCTGGCCATCGTCCATGCCCGCAATGAAGACGACTATGCCGCCGCGGCCGAACAGGTCCGCCGCGCCATGGTGCTGGGCGAGCAACGGGAAGAGGCGCCCCGCAGCGTCTACGACGTGATCCGCCCCGAGGAGGTAGCATGAAACGCGCAATAGTACTGGTACTGGATTCCTTCGGCATCGGCGCCGCGCCCGATGCCGCCCAATTCGGCGACGAAGGCGCCGACACCCTGGGCCACATCGCCGCCGTCTGTGCCCGGGGCGAGGCGGACAACGGCCGCCGGGGGCCGCTCCGGCTGCCCAACCTGGGCCGGCTCGGCCTGTTCCACGCCCATGCCGAGAGCACCGGCCGGGTGGCCGAGGGCGTCACCCTGCCCGCCGAGGTGACCGGCAGCTACGGCTATGCCCGGGAACTGTCCTCCGGCAAGGACACCCCCTCCGGCCACTGGGAGATCGCCGGGGTGCCGGTGCTGTTCGACTGGGGCTATTTCACCGACACCGAAAACAGCTTCCCCCAGGCGCTGATCGACGAGCTGGTGGAGAAGGCCAAATTGCCGGGCATTCTCGGCAACTGCCACGCCTCCGGCACCACCATCCTCGAGCAACTGGGCGAGGAGCATGTGCGCAGCGGCAAGCCCATCTGCTACACCTCGGCGGACTCGGTGTTCCAGATTGCCTGCCACGAAGACAGCTTCGGCCTGGAACGGCTCTATGAACTGTGCGAGATCGCCCGCGAGCTGCTGATGCCCTACAACATCGGCCGGGTTATCGCCCGCCCGTTCAAGGGGGAGAGCGCCGCCGACTTCGCGCGCACCGGCAACCGCCGCGACTACAGCATAGAACCGCCGGCCGCGACCGTGCTGCAGAAGCTGGTGGAGGAGAAAAACGGCGAGGTGGTGTCCATCGGCAAGATTGCCGACATCTACGCCCACTGCGGCATCACCCGCAAGGTCAAGGCCAACGGCCTGGACGAGCTGTTCGACGCCACCCTGGCGGAGGTGAAGCGGGCCGGCGACGATACCATCGTCATGACCAACTTCGTCGACTTCGACTCCAGCTACGGCCACCGCCGCAACGTGACCGGCTACGCCGCCGCCCTGGAGGCCTTCGATCGCCGTCTGCCCGAGCTGCTGGCCATCATGCAGCCGGATGATCTGCTGATCATGACCGCCGATCACGGCTGCGACCCGACCTGGACCGGCACCGATCACACCCGCGAGCATATCCCGGTGATCTGCCTGGGCGGCGGCCTCGCCGCCGGCTCCCTGGGCGGGCGCGAGACCTTTGCCGATATCGGCCAGTCCCTGGCGGCCTATTTCGGCACCAGCCCGATGGATTACGGCAAGTCGTTTTTATAAACACCGATGGGGCTGAGTTGGGGACAAGCAGAAAACAGCTTGCTTCAAAGGCAGACAAAGGGATCGGCTCCGCCGACCGTCACATGCCAGGGCCGAAAATTGCTCCTGCATTTTCGGCATTCCCGCCATCCCTGGCGGTCAGATGCATGTGCCGAGCGATACAGGGGGCGAGCTTGCTCGCCTTGACGAGCCGTTTCAGCCTGACCGAATATCCAGTGAATATTCGCAGCAGGCTGAAACGGGCGAGTGTCAAGTCTTGCAGCGTGTCGGTGGAGTCGTCCCTTTGGCTGACTGGCACCCAGTGTTCAGACCCTGTCGGTTTATCTAGCTGAATTATCTGGAAGATTAACGAGGAATATTATGGCTACTCCACATATCAACGCCGAACGCGGCGATTTCGCCGATACCGTACTGATGCCCGGCGACCCGCTGCGCGCCCAGTACATCGCCGACACCTTCCTGTCCGACGTCAAGCTGGTGAACAAGGTGCGCAACATGCTCGGCTTCACCGGCAGCTACAAGGGCCGGCGGATTTCGGTGATGGGCCACGGCATGGGCATTCCTTCGGTATCCATCTACGCCAAGGAACTGATCACCGAGTTCGACGTGAACACCCTGATCCGCATCGGCTCCTGCGGTGCCGTGCGCGACGACGTCAACTTGCGCGACGTGGTGATCGGCCTCGGCGCCAGCACCGATTCCAAGGTCAACCGCATCCGCTTCAAGGATCACGACTTCGCCGCCATCGCCGACTTCGAGCTGGTGGCCAACGCGGTGGCGGCCGCCAGGGCCAAGGGCGTGCCGGTCAAGGTGGGCAACATCTTCTCGGCCGACTTGTTCTACTCGCCCCAGGCGGATCTGTTCCAACTGATGAAGGACTACGGCATCCTCGGGGTGGAGATGGAAGCGGCGGGCCTGTACGGCGTGGCCGCCGAGTTCGGCGCCCGGGCCCTGACCATCTGCACCGTGTCCGACCACATACTGCGCCACGAGGCCCTGAGCGCCGACGAGCGCCAGACCAGCTTCAACGACATGATGGAAGTGGCGCTGGAGTCAGTATTGCTGGGCGACTCAGCCTGAACTCCCTTCGGGAGGCGGGCCTTCCGCCTCCTGCCGTTTGAACCGGCCGCGCCAGCGGCCGAATCCCAGTCCCAGCAGGATCCCGAGCAGCAGAGACAGGGGCAGCAGCCAGCCCAGGTGGCGTTGCAACTGGTGCCAGATGCCGCTTTGCAGGCTGGTCAGCAGCGAGGGTTCCAGGCTGAGGTGCAGAAAGCCCAACGGCCGCTCCTCGTGGTACAGCGGCCGGATATAGGCCAGGGTGTCGCCGTCGGCGGCACTGCTCGCCTCCGCCAACAGCCGGCCGCCGCCGTCATAGAGTTGCACCGACACCACCAGGCCGGCGCTGACCAGTTCATCCACCAGCTGTTGCTGGCTGTCCCCGTCTTCCGTGAGCAGGGCGCGTACCGCCTGGAGCTGGGCATAGTCCGCCAGCGGCTCGGCCAGGGAGCGTTGGGGCAGTTGCCGCCAGCGCTGGCCGAGTTCGGTCACTTGTGCCAGTTGCCAGCCGGCGCTCGCCAGCAGCAGCACGACCAGCAGCGGGATCAGGGACTTGGACATGAAAGGGCTCTTTTTACGCATAGCGGCCAATATTGTCCCTTGCCTGGCGAAAAAGCAATACGCTACCCTGAGCGCCGGTTTTTTGTGTTTTGTGAATTGAAGGAATCCCAAGTGGCACTGTTAATGGATGTATTACCCGAGCGGGTCCGCGACTGGACGCCGACGCTGGCCTCCGGCGCCCACCTCTGGCAGCAGGGGCGCCTGACGCCGGGACGGCTCGACAGCCACGGCGGGCATCTGGTCCTGCTGGCGGAGCAACTAGACAAGACCGCCCTGCACCACAGCCTGCAGATCCTGGACGAGGAAGGGGTCGAGGTGGAGCTGTCCGGGGTGAAGGCGGTGGCCGGCCGGGATCTGCTGAGCCTGCGCCTGTCGACCTGGTCGCCGCTGCTGAAGTCGCGCCTGCAGCAGGTGGCGGCACACTGGGATCTGGCCTGCGTACCGGCCCTGCCCAGGGCCGATCAGCCGGGGCTGGTGCTGATGGACATGGACTCCACCGCCATCCAGATCGAATGCATCGACGAGATCGCCCGCCTGGCCGGGGTGGGCGAGGAAGTGGCAGCCATCACCCGGGCCGCGATGGAAGGGGCGCTGCCGTTTTCCGAGAGCCTGCGTCGCCGGGTCAAGGCCCTGGCCGGCGCCGATGCCGCCATTATCGATGAGGTCATCGGCATGATGCCGCTGATGCCCGGGTTGACCGAGCTGATCGCCGGCCTCAAGCAGATGGGCTGGAAGGTGGCCATCGCCTCCGGCGGCTTCACCCCCTTCGCCTGCCACCTGCAGGAGCGCCTGGCGCTGGACGCCGTCTTCGCCAATACCCTGGAGATCCGCGACGGCAGGCTGACCGGCGAGGTGCTGGGCGCCATCGTCGACGCCGAGGCCAAGGCCAACATCCTGGTCAACCTGGCCCATGAGCACAATATTCCCATCAGCCAGACCGTGGCCGTCGGCGACGGGGCCAACGATCTGCTGATGCTGGCCCAGGCCGGCCTGGGCGTGGCGCTGCATGCCAAGCCCCTGGTGCAGGAAAAGGCGCCGGTCTGCCTCAACCGGCTGAGCCTGGAAGGGGTGCTGGGGCTGCTGCAGGCCCGTTGAGGCACTGCCGTCGGCGCACCAGCCCGGTGATGTCGAACACCTGGCACAGGGCGGCCAGCTCCGCCAGCTGCTGCTCCAGTTGCTGGGTCTTGTGCAGGGCGGCCTGGGTCAGGCTGTCCCGTTCGGGCACCGCATAGTCTACCTGGCGCAGTTGCAGCCGGTTGAGGATCAGCAAGGATACCCGCAGCTCCCCGGCATAGCGGGGCTCCAGCAGCAGGGCGCGCCGCTCGGCATCGGGATCGACCAGCAGCCAGTGCTTGTCGGGATCCTCTGCCGCGCTGGCGGTCCAGATTTCCATCGTCAGGTGGCTCCTTCCGTCCGGTCGCAGCAGGCTGGTGATCATCGACTGCAGCAACTGGCGGGAAACCAGCCGGCTGAAGTGGGCCTGCCGGTATTCGTTGGACAGGAAGGACATCAGCGCCTCCTGGGCCAGGCAGGCGATGGCGCCCTGCACATAGAAGCCACCGTCGTTGCGGCCCAGCATAAAGGTGGGCGAGGGCGGCTGTTGCAGGGCCTGGCGGTTGAGCCAGGTCAGCCAGGCCGGCTTGTGATGGGTGTCCGGCCGGGCGCGCAGCTTGTCCTGGTTCTGCTCGAGCAGGGCCGAAAAGAACTGGTAGCCCGGGTGCGCTTCGCTCGCCCCTTCGATATGCAGGTGCAATACCTTGCCGTCTCCGCTCTGGTTCACCACCCGGTAGGGCAGTTCCTTCAGCTTCCATTGCCGGCTGCGTTTGCCCAGCTCGGTGAGGCTGACGCCCACCAGGCAGGGCAGGTCGAGCCGCTCGGGCTGGGTCAGGGTGATCTTGAGGCCGCTGTTCGACAGATCCTCGGTCTGGCCCCGGATCGTCCTTCCTCCCAGGTTCAGTTCCACTTCGCTCTGGTACTTGAAGCGGGCTTCCTGCCGCTTGGAGGCCTGCAGCCCGAGGGGTGTAAGGGTGACCGGTCGGGGCCGGGCATTGCGGATAAAGGGTGCCAGCTGTTGGAGTTGGACTTCGCCCGAGACCGGGGAGGGCAGGGCCGGCATGGGCGTCAGCCAGAGATGCCATTTCAGGCGCTGCAGCCGGGCCAGACCCTGCTGATCCAGGGTGTCGAACGCCTGGTCGGCAAAAGTCAGGGGGCGGATGCTCAGGTAGTAGCTGTGCAGGGTGCCGGCCCTCAGTCCCTCGTTGACGAAGGCCGAATAGGCCTGTTGCTGCTCCAGCTCGTGCTGATCCGCCACGAAGTAATAGGGCTGGCTCTTGCCCTGGTGACGAAAGCTGTACAGCAGCAGCGGTTGCCGGGGCTGGCCACCCATTTTCAGTATCCGTTCGGGTGGCAGCAGGGTGCCCAGCAGATCGCCGGGGCTGGCCTGTTGCCACTGGGCCAGGGTCTTGTGGCCGTGGCGATTGGCCATCACTTCCTGCAGTTCCCCCGCTTCATCGAAGAACAACGACAGGCTGAGGCTGGTTTCGAGCAGGGCCTGGCCCCAGCACTGGGCCAGCGCCGTGGTGTAGAGATCTTCCGCGTCCAGGCCGTAACGGGGGCGGCTCTGATCGACAAACTGCTGCAGTGCCTGTTGCCAGCCGGCGTCGTCTTCGATGCGTTGCATCTTGAGCCGGCGGGGATCCTCGGGCTGCGGGGTCAGGCGATAGCGCTTGGGGTTGGCCAGGCAGCCGAGCCCCGGCTGATGGGCCAGCTCGGGAAAGGACACCGGCAGCTGTTCGGGGAGCGGCCTGGGCTCGGCCAGGTGCACCAGCAGGCCGCCCGCCGAGATATCCAGGCTGTTGGCCCTGAGCCTTTCTTCTCCCAGGTGCAGCAGTACCGGGGTGACGAAGCGCAGCCGGTTTTCCTTGCGGCGGGTGCCCATGGTGGGCAGGTACCAGGGCAGGGTGTTGAGCCGGGAGGGCTGCTTGCGCAGGGCGGCCAGTTCGGCGATCAGGGTTTCGTAAAGGCCGCGGGTGTAGTCGCCGTGGTAGTCGTCGAGCAGGCTGGAGAAGCGCGCTTCCAGCGATGCCGGCAGCATGTGGTCCAGGCCATGGTGGCGTACCAGCCGGCACTGATCCGGAAACAGGCTGCGCAGATCCAGCACCCGCAGGCAGGGACTGGTGAGCCGGCGGACTTCCGCCTGCAAGTGGAAGCGGGTGGCCTGGTCGGCCTCGGGCAGCAGGTGATCCACCAGTACGTCCAGATCCTGGTGGTAACTGAGGGGCACCAGCTTGTCGAGCAGGGACTTGTAGGGACTGAGATCCATCTTGGCTTCGGGTTGAGTGAGCAAAAGACTTGGGCCAGTATATCAGCTCGTTAACGAATGAGTGAGACAGCATGGCCAAGTCCAAAACCGCCTTCGTCTGCGGCGAATGCGGTGCCGAGTTTCCCCGCTGGCAGGGGCAGTGTTCCGAGTGCAAGGAGTGGAACACCATCAGCGAAATCCGGCTGGCGCCCGCTTCCGCAGCCAGCCGCAACAGTCGCTTTTCCGGTTATGCCGGGGCCCTGGACAACAAGGTACAGACCCTGGACGAGATCGCCCTGACCGAGATCCCCCGTATCCACAGCGGCTTTCAGGAGCTGGACCGGGTGCTGGGCGGTGGCCTGGTGCCCGGCTCGGCCATCCTGATCGGCGGCAATCCCGGCGCCGGCAAGAGCACCCTCTTGCTGCAGGTGATGTGCGGCCTGGCGGGCCGGATGAAGACCCTGTACGTGACCGGCGAGGAATCCCTGCAGCAGGTGGCGATGCGGGCCCAGCGGCTGAACCTGCCCCGGGACAAGCTGCGCATGCTGTCGGAAACCAGCGTCGAGCAGATCTGCCAGGTGGCCCGGGAGGAAAAGCCGGCGGTGATGGTGATCGACTCCATCCAGGTGATGCACGTGGCCGAGGTGCAGTCGGCGCCGGGCTCCGTGTCCCAGGTGCGGGAAGCGGCGGCCCAGCTGACCCGCTTCGCCAAGCAGCAGGGAGTGGTGATCCTGATGGTGGGCCACGTTACCAAGGACGGCACCCTGGCCGGGCCCAAGGTGCTGGAGCACTGCATCGACTGTTCGGTGATGCTCGACGGCGCCGCCGACAACCGCTTTCGCACCCTGCGCAGCCACAAGAACCGCTTCGGGGCGGTGAACGAGCTGGGGGTCTTCGCCATGACCGAGACCGGCATGAAGGAGGTGAACAACCCCTCCGCCATCTTCCTCAGCCGGGGCGAGGAGCAGACCACCGGCTCGGTGGTGATGGTGATCTGGGAAGGCACCCGGCCGCTGCTGGTGGAGCTGCAGGCGCTGGTGGATTACTCCCAGCTGGCCAACCCGCGGCGGGTGACGGTGGGCCTGGAGCACAACCGGCTGGCGCTGCTGCTGGCGGTACTGCACCGTCACGGCGGCATGCAGATGGCGGATCAGGATGTGTTCGTCAACGTGGTGGGCGGGGTGCGGGTGGAGGACACCAGCGCCGACCTGGCCCTGCTGCTGTCGCTGGTGTCGAGCTTTCGTGACAAGGCGTTGCCCAAAGAGCTGGTGGTGTTCGGCGAGGTGGGGCTGTCGGGGGAGATCCGGCCGGTGCCCTCGGGCCAGGAGCGGCTGATGGAGGCGGCCAAGCACGGTTTTACCCGGGCCATAGTGCCCTGGGCCAACAGGCCCAAGCAGGCGCCGGCGGGCATGGAGGTGATCGCGGTGAAGAAGCTGGAAGAAGCGCTGGCGGCGCTCTAGTCCTCGTTTACCAGTTGGGCAAACTGGCGCTGGAGCAGCTCGTCGCTGCCCAGGTTCAGCTCCACCAGCCGGCGCAGATGGGCGGCGCTGTCGATGTCCAGGCGCCGGCACTCCAGCCCGATACAACTGCCGTGGTGGTGGCGCTGCCGCCCCTGCATGACGATGCGCTGGCCGTGGCCATCCAGGTCGAGCAGCAGTTCGAATTCGTCGCCGTTTTTCCCGGCCCAGTCATCGGCCACCGCGAGCAGGGCGCCGTGCAGGGACAGATCCCGGACCAGTATGTGGTGCTGATGGCCGGTGGCGTCGAGCAGCCAGGCCTTGGCCCGGAAGCCGATACGGGAAAACAGTCTGCGCTCGGTCATGGTGACTCCTCGTCAGGCGGGTTGGCCGGTATCCAGATGGTCGACCAGGGCGATGGCGGAGACCAGCCTGTCCTCGAGTTCGAAGCGTTCTTCGAGCACTTCGCCCAGGTGGCCAAGATCCTGATCCAGCTCCAGCAGGGTGTCCTCGTCGGCCTGGCTGTACTTGTCGTGGAAGTTCAGCGCCTCGTCGGTATTCTGCTTGATGCGCGGATAAATCCGCTCGGCCAGCAGGCGGGCGTTGCCCTTGGCCGCTTCATAGGCCGCCACCACATAATCGTAGATTTCAAAATGGCCGGCGGAAACATAGTCGACCAGTTGTCCGCAAAATTCTTCCAGTTCCGCCTGGGAGGGCAGGGTCTTGTTGGTGGACAGGCGGATGTACTCCACCAGCAGGTGTTGGCGGGCATTGATAAAGGCGTCGAGGGCGTGATGCTTGCCGGCCAACTGCGCCTTGGTCTGTTCCATTTTCCTGAGCATGTTTCCCTCCGAGGGCTGCCTGGACAGGTGTTGATGAAGTATAAGTAAAGAAAAGATCCCCGGTGGTCAATAGCGGCAGCGGCAACTTGGGCGCTGGCTCCCCATTCTGCGGGCGGCGGAGCCGGCAGCCGGTTTTCCCGATTTCCCCGTCTGGTGGTACAATGCGGCCAATTTGCCACCTGATCCGGAACGACGGGATGAACACACTCAAGAATGATCGCTATTTACGTGCCCTTTTACGCCAGCCGGTAGACTACACCCCGGTATGGATGATGCGCCAGGCCGGCCGCTACCTGCCGGAATACAAGGCGACCCGGGCCCAGGCCGGTGATTTCATGGCCCTGTGCAAGAACGCCGAGCTGGCCTGCGAGGTGACCCTGCAGCCGCTGCGTCGTTTCCCGCTGGACGCCGCCATCCTGTTCTCCGACATCCTCACCATTCCCGACGCCATGGGCCTGGGCCTCTACTTCGAGGCGGGCGAAGGCCCCAAATTCGAGCGTCCGGTCGCCTGCCTGGCCGACGTGCAGAAGATAGGCGTGCCCGATCCGGAAGGGGAGCTGGGCTACGTGATGAACGCGGTGCGCACCATCCGCCGCGAGCTGAAAGGTGAAGTGCCGCTGATCGGCTTTTCCGGCAGCCCCTGGACCCTGGCCACCTACATGGTGGAGGGCGGCAGCTCCAAGGCCTTCACCAAGGTGAAGAAGATGATGTACGCCGAGCCCCAGGCCCTGCACCTGCTGCTCGACAAGCTGGCCGACAGCGTGACCTCTTACCTGAATGCCCAGGTGGCCGCAGGCGCCCAGTCGCTGATGATCTTCGATACCTGGGGCGGGGTGCTGACGCCGCGCGACTACAAGGACTTCTCGCTGCAGTACATGGCCAAGATCGTCGATGGCCTGGTGCGGGAAAGCGAGGGCCGCCGGGTGCCGGTGACCCTGTTCACCAAGAATGGCGGCCAGTGGCTCGAGGCCATCGCCGCCACCGGTTGTGACGCCGTGGGCCTGGACTGGACCATCGATATCGCCGACGCCAAGCGCCGGGTGGGCGACAAGGTGGCGTTGCAGGGCAATATGGACCCCTCCATGCTCTACGCCCCCATTCCCCGCATCGAGCAGGAAGTCTCGACCATACTCGAAGGCTTCGGCCAGGGCTCGGGCCATGTGTTCAACCTGGGCCACGGCATCCACCTGGACGTGGAGCCGGAGCACGCGGGGGCTTTTGTCGAGGCGGTGCACCGCCTGTCACGGCCCTACCACCAGGGCTGAGTGGGCTGTCATTGAGCCGGAATCAAAAAAAGCGCCCTAGGGCGCTTTTTTTTGCGGGTGATGGATGCCGTTAGCCGGCGAATTCCTTTTTGTACTGCTCCACCCTGCTCAGGAAGGTGCGACGCTCGGCACCGCTCAGGCCTTCGGCCATGGGCAGCTTGACCTGCATGGGATCCACCGGCCTGTTGTTGACGTGGAATTCGTAATGCAGGTGCGGGCCGGTGGAGCGGCCGGTGTTGCCGGACAGGGCGATGCGCTGGCCGCGCTTGACCGTATCCCCTTCCTTCACCAGGAAGCGGCTCAGGTGCAGGTAGCGGGTGGTGTACTGGCGACCGTGGCGGATCACCAGGTAGTTGCCGGCCAGCGGATGGCGGGTGGCCTTGATCACCACGCCGTCGCCGGGAGCGATGACGGGGGTGCCGATGGGCACGGCAAAGTCGGTGCCATGATGCGGCTGAACCCGGCCGGTGACCGGATGCTTGCGGGTCAGGTTGAAGTTGGAACTGATGCGGATGTTACGCTCCAGGGGGATGCGCACGAAGCCCCGCTCCAGGCTCTCGCCCTTGTCGTCGTAGAACTTGCCGTCCTCATGACGGAAGGCGTGATAGCTCTTGCCCTTGTTGGTGATCTGCACCGCCTGCAGCTCGGACTTGCCGGTGCTCTGGCCGTCGACGAACTCGCGCTGCACCACCACCTTGAAGCTGTCGCCCTGGCGCAGATCCCGGGCGAAGTTCAGCCGCCACTGGAACAGGTTGGCCACCCGCTGGATCTGGCTGGGTGACAGGCCTGCGTCCCGGGCGCTGAGATAGAAGCTGCCGTTGATGACACCGCCCAGGGTGCGGCTTTCCCAGTTGCTCTCCTCGGTCTGGAGCTGGCTACGGTAGTTGTCCCCGTTGCGCACGAAGAGGCGGCTGTGCATCAGATCCTGCTGGATCTTGAATTCCTGCAGCAGATTGTCTTCATCGATCAGCAAAGAAAGGGTCTGGCCCGGCTTGAGTCCGTCCAGGGCCCTTTCTTTGTCGGCATCGAGCAGCTTGTACATGGTGGCGATGGGCAGTCCCAGGCCGTTGAAGATGGTGCTCAGGGTATCGCCCCGCTGCACTACGTATTCCTGCCACTCGGGTTCGCCGGCGGCGATGACATCCAGGGCGTCCACCGGCTCCAGCGGGCCGATTTCGTCGTTGGGCAGGGTATAGAATTCGGTGTTGTTGACCTGCTCCCGGGCTTCCTTGGGCAGGTTCAGGCTGGCGGGGATGCTGATCCTGATCGGCTGTTCCGCCAGCTCGTTGGGGGAGGGCATCATCACCGCCGTGGTCAGGGTCAGGCCGCTCAGGAAGATGATACCGTAGAGGTGCCGTTTGGGCAGTTGCGTCGGTATTCCCAGCAGTTTGGTTTGTATCGGGCGGAGAGGATTCATCCGGATTACCTGTGCCTGTTGGTTGCTAAACTGTGCATGCAAAAACCGCTTTATCTATCCAGGCATGGATCCAAAGATAATAAAGCGGTCGGCTTTTTATCACGAAATGGCCCGCTTAGGCGGGCCACCATGGTTAGTGTACCCCATGGTATGAAAGTTCCACAGTGTACCGAATTTTATTTCAAATTTTTATTATTCATTGAGTAAACATCCGGCCATGGCCGCGGCCATCTGTTGCATAAATGCGAAATAACCCCGGGGACCGGCCGCTATGTCGGTTGCCAGTGGATCCAGTATCCCTATCCGCGCCTGGGTATTGCGCACCACGGCTTCCACCACCGCGGGACGGAACTGGGGCTCGGCGAAGACGCACTCGGCCTGGGCCTCCCGCAGGGCCTGGTGGATGCGCGCCACTGTCTGGGCGCCGGGGGCCCGCTCCGGGTTGACGGTGAAATGGCCGAGGGCCGGCAACTGGTAGTGATCTTCCCAGTAGCCGTAGGCGTCGTGGAACACGAAGTAGCCCTTGCCCCGGGCCGGAGCCAGCCGTTCGGCCACGGCGCTGTCGGTTTTTGCCAATTCTGTCCGGAAAGTGGCCAGGTTGCGTTGATACAGATCAGCATTGGCCGGATCCAGCTGGCTCAGGCGGTCGGCCAGCAGGGTGGCGATGCGCTCCCCATGGTGGGGATCCAGCCAGATATGGGGATCCTTGTCGCCATGATCGTGTTCATGGTCGTCATCCTGCTCCTCGACACTGATTTTACCGGTATGATGCTCATCCTGGTGATCGTGCTCGTCATGATGCTCATGATGGCCGTGGTGCTCACCGTCCTGCTCCTGGTGGTCGTGATCTTCATGGCCTTCGGGCTCGACCAGTGCCAGCAGCGCCAGGCTGTTGTCCTTGCCGGCCAGCAGCGGGGTCAGGAAGCCTTCCAGCTCGGGACCGACCCAGACCACCAGGTCGGCCTGGTTGAGGCGGCGCACGTCGGAAGGGCGCAGGGCGTAATCGTGGGGCGAGGTACCCGGGGCCAGCAGCAGCTCGGGCTCGTTCATGCCATCGGTGATGGCGCTGGCGATCAGTTGCAGCGGCTTGATGGTGGTCAGTACTTCCAGGGCGCGGACCTGGCTGCTGAACAGCAGGGGCAACGCCAGCAACAATAAGGCTCTCATGGCTCGGATCCCTATACCTCTAGTGATGGAGTTTGGCAAGCCGGCAATGTTATAATATTACAAATAGAGATGTAAAGGCGCTAAGCATGACCAAGCTGGTGGAACTGACGGACGTCGGATTGGAAGCCGACGGCAATATCATTCTCGAACGGATTTCATTGACCCTGCATCGCGGCGAGATCCTGACCATCGTCGGCCCCAACGGGGCCGGCAAGAGTTCGCTGGTCAAGCTGGTGCTGCGTTTGTGCGAGGCCAGCCGGGGTCAGCTGTGGCGCAAGCCGGGGCTGCGCATCGGCTATGTGCCCCAGAAGCTGCACCTGGATCCGGTATTGCCGCTGACGGTGGCCCGTTTTATGAGCCTGTCCCACGGGCGCCGGCTGTCGGTGGCCCAGGCGCTGGCCCGGGTGGGGGCCGAGCGGTTGGCGGAGCGGAGCATGCAGGCGCTGTCCGGCGGCGAAATGCAGCGCATCCTGCTGGCCCGGGCCCTGATGATGGAGCCGGAACTGCTGATCCTGGACGAGCCGGCCCAGGGCGTGGACGTGCACGGCCAGACCGAACTCTATGCCCTGATCAAGCAGCTCAGCGACCAGCTCCACTGCGGGGTGCTGATGGTGTCCCACGATCTGCACCTGGTGATGGCCAGCACCCACAGGGTCATCTGCCTGAACCAGCACATCTGCTGCCATGGGGAGCCGGAGCATGTGGCCCGCCATCCGGAGTTCGCCCGCCTGTTCGGCCGGCCCGAACTGACGCAACTGGCGGTCTATACCCACCATCACGCCTGCGACGACGAACATCACGGGGACGTCCGCCATGTGGGATAGTTTTCTGCTTTACGCCCTCCTGGCCGGGCTGGGCATCGCCGTGCTCGCCGGTCCCCTGGGCAGCTTCGTGGTGTGGCGGCGCATGGCCTATTTCGGCGATACCCTGGCCCATTCCTCCCTGCTGGGGGTGGCCATGGGCCTGCTGCTGCATATCGACCTGACCCTGGCGGTGCTGGTGGCCTGCGTGGTGCTGGGGGTACTGCTGGCGGCGTTGCAGCGGGCCAGTTGGCTGGCCACCGACACCCTGCTGGGCATCCTGGCCCATACCGCCCTGTCCCTCGGCCTGGTGTCCCTGGCCTTTATGGACAATGTGCGGGTCGATCTCATGGCCTACCTGTTCGGGGATCTGCTGGCGATCCAGCCGGTGGACCTGTACTGGATTTACGGCGGTGGCCTGGTGCTGCTGCTGATCCTGCGCCGGTACTGGGGCCAGTTGCTCTCCATTACCGTCAGCGAGGAGCTGGCGCGGGTGGAAGGGGTGCGGGTGGAGGCGCTCAAGCTGCTGCTGTTGCTGATGATCAGCGTACTGATCGCGGTGGCGATGAAGTTCGTGGGGGCGCTGATCATCACCTCGCTGCTGATCATCCCCGCCGCCACCGCCCGTCGTTTCAGCCGGACCCCGGAGCAGATGGCGCTCTATGCCATGGGGCTCGGCATGCTGTCGGTGGTGGGGGGGCTGCAGCTGTCCGTCAGCCACGACACCCCCGCCGGCCCTTCCGTGGTGGTGGTGGCCGCCGGCCTGTTCCTGCTCTCCCAACTGATGCCGAAGCGGGGCTAGCCCCGCTCCAGCGCAAGGTGCACCCGCTCCCGCAGGGCCGGCAGTTCCTCCTGCTCGAACCAGGGGTTGTCACGCAGCCAGCGGCGGTTGCGGGGGGAGGGGTGGGGCAGGGGCAGTTGCGCCGGGGCGAACTCCCGCCAGTGGCGCACCGTGTCGGTGAGGCTACGATAGCGGTTGCCCAGGTAGTAACGCTGGGCGTACTGGCCGATCAGCAGGGTGAGTTCGATGCGGGGCAGGGCGGCCTGTATCCGCCGGTGCCAGGTGGGGGCGCATTCGGGCCGGGGCGGCAGGTCGCCGCTCTTGCCCCGGCCCGGGTAGCAGAAGCCCATGGGCATGATGGCGAACAGCTCAGGGTCGTAGAACTGCTCCCGGCTCACCTCCAGCCACCGACGCAGGGTGTCGCCGGAGGGATCGTTCCAGGGGATGCCGGTTTCATGCACCCGGGTGCCCGGTGCCTGGCCGATGACGAGTATTCTGGCGCCGGGGCCCAGCTGCACCACGGGCCTGGGCCCCAGGGGAAGATGGGCTTCGCACAGCCGGCAGGCCCGGATCTCGTTCAGCAGCCGGGTGAAGCCGGGACTCATCTCAGTATCCCAGATCGAAGTTGACCACCCCTTCCATCGGCTTGCCCTCGATATATTTCAGGTAGTTGCGACTGAAGCGGGTGACTATCTGATCCGGGAAGCTGTAGCCGGCGTTATGGGGAGTGATCACCACGTTGGGCAGGTCCCACAGCGGGCTGTCCGCCGGCAGCGGCTCGGTGGCGAACACGTCCAGCACGGCGGCGCCGATATGGCCGCTGCGCAGGGCCTGCACCAGGGCGGTTTCATCCACCGCATCGCCCCGTCCCACGTTAAAGAAGATGGCGCCCGGCCTGATCTGCTTGAGCCGCCCGGCGTCGAACAGGCCGCGGGTTTCCGGGGTGGAGGGCAGCACGCTCACCACCACATCCGCCTTGGGCAGCACCTTGTTCAGGGCCTGCACCTGGTAGGTGCGGTCGAAGCCCGGTGCCTCCCGGCCGGCGCGGCTTACCCCCAGCACTTCCATGCCGAAATGGCGGGCGGTGGCGGCGATATGCTGACCTATGCTGCCGGTGCCCAGGATCAGCATGGTCTTGCCGTTCAGGCTCTGGTAGGGGGCGGGCTGCCAGTTGTGCTGACGCTGCTGTTCCCGGTAGTGGCGCAGGTGGCGGGTGATGGACAGCAAGTGGCCGAAGACGTACTCGCTGATGAGCGGGCCGAAGATGCCGCGGATATTGGTCAGCAGGTAGTCCTGGCGGGTGCCGGGACTGAGCAGCACGTCGACGCCGGCATAGGTGGACTGAACCCATTTCAGCGCCCGGGCCTCCTTGAGCCGGGGCCGGATGCGCGCCGGCTCGCCCAGCAGGATATCGGCCCGGGCCAGGGCGGCCTGGATGTCCGCTTCTTCCCGCGGGGCCAGTATGGTCAGTCCGGGCAGGTAGGCTCCTTTCAGCAGGGCGTTGTATTCGGCGTTATCCTGACTGAGCAGCAACAGGGTATGATTGGCCATACCTTCTCTCCTCAATGTGCTTTTTGTACCAGCTTTTTATGAGACAATGGCACAAGCAAAAACTTATACCAGTGTTTCCCGCATAAAGTGTGAGCCCCGGCCGCAAACGGTCAGATTGGCAGCAGTGCGGCGAGCCCAACCACAAGGAACTGCCCGTGTTCGGTGACAAATTTTATAAGAAACTCAACAAGCTGATGCCCTGGCAACAGACGGTGTTCGCCCTGGCCCTGGCCGAGCGGATGTACCCCAACTACCGTCTGTTCAGCGAGACTTCCGGCTTCGGCAGCGGTGAGCGTTTTCGCCATACCCTGGATGTGCTCTGGACCTACCTCACCGTCAAGGGCTCCCGGGTGGACCTGTCCGCCGAACTGGAAGCCTTCGAGGTGTTTATCCCGGATCCGGCCAGGTTCGAATCCTATGGCGCCTACCCGGCGCTGGACGCCTGCGTGGCCCTGGGGGCGGCCTACCACTCGGTGATCTGCCGTATCGGCGAAGAAGCGATGGAAGCCAGCAACGCCTCCCTGGGAACGGTGGCCGGCTTCGCCGAGCTGCTGGCGGAGCGGGAACTCGGCGACGAGGAGCTGTATGAACAGGAACTGATGGAAGCGGAAATGGAGTTTCAGGTGGAGCTGCTTGAACGGGTGGCCCAACCCCGGGAGGCCGAGGCCATCCTGGCCGTCCGCGACTTCGCCGCCCAGGGCGGGGTATCCAATATCGGCATCAGCCTGCAGGATTAGTACTTTTCTTCCTGGATCAGGCTGCCCACCTGCAGCAGGGGCGCCACGTCCAGATCGTTGGCGTTCATCATCGAGGAGATGCGCTGCACCGACGACAGCAGCAGGTTCTGCTCCCAGGCCTCCAGCGCCTGGAACTGCTGGATAAAGCTTTCCTGCAGCGGGCGGGGCGCGGTCTTGAGCTTGGCCCTGCCCTCGTCGGTGAGCACGGCGTGCACCTTGCGTTTGTCGGTCTGGCTGCGCTCCCGGCGCACCAGCTGCTTCTGCTCCAGCCGGTCGATGATGGTGGTGGCGGTGGCCTGGCTCATGTTGGTGGCCTGGGCCAGCTTGCGCATGGTGATGTCGCCGTGCTCGTTGATCGCCTGCATCAGCAGCAACTGGGGGCCGGTCAGGCCGGAGGCCTTGCTGAGCTGCCGGGAGTGGAGATCGATGGCGCGGATGATCTGGCGCAGCGCCACTAGCACTTCTTCGTGTTTTTCCAAGGTCTTCCTGCCGATGGGGCTTGCTGGATGTGCGCGCACCATAACGCAAATCGGCAGGGGGGAAAAGTCCCGTTGAACTCGAAGGACATTTTCGCGGGCGGCGGCTGGGACTGGCCGGCAATTGTATGTACAATTGCAACCAGCGCAGGAGGCAAAGTGACCCAATCAACCCCCCTTTACCAGCAGATCAAACAGCATATCCTGGCCCGTATCCAGTCCGGGGAGTACCCGCTGCACCAGCAGATCCCCCCGAGCAGGAACTGGCCGGCCACTTCGGCGTCAGCCGGATGACGGCCCACAAGGCAATCCGCGACCTGGTGCAGGAGGGCTACCTGATGCGCCGGGCCGGGCTCGGCACCTTCGTCACCGAGCCCAAGGCCGAATCGCCCCTGGCGGACATCAACAATATCGCCGACGAGGTGCGTAGCCGCGGCCATGAGTACGGCAACCGGGTGCTGCTGCTGGAAAGCATCCGCGCCGACGAGGAAGTGGCCCTGCAGATGGGCATGCGGCTCAACGCCCGGGTGTTCCATTCGGTGATGGTGCACCTGGAAAACCAGGTGCCTATCCAGGTGGAGGAGCGCTTCGTCAACCCGGCGCTGGCGCCCGATTATCTGAGCTGCGACTTCAGCCGCATGACCCCCAATGCCTACCTGGTACAGCACTGCCCGCTGTCGGATCTGGAGCATATCGTCGAGGCGCGGCTGGCGCCGGCCCAGGTGTGCGACTGGCTGCAGATAGGGTCCGAAGAGCCCTGCCTGCTGGTGACCCGACGCACCTGGTCGCTGCACCAACTGGTGAGCTTTGCCCGGCTCTGGCACCCGGGCAACCGCTACAAGCTGCGTTCCACCCTCAAGCTGGACTGAGCGCCAGCGCGGCGCTCAGGGTGGCGGGCTCGGACCGACGCTCATAGTGCCCCTCACGCCTCACCCCTCACGCTTCTCAGCGCCACTGGGTCAATTGCAGATCCAGGCTGTTCTTGCCGTCGGTGACCTGGATGTCCAGCTCCTGCAGGGTGGCGAAGAGATCGATGCTGCGGCTGCAGAGTGCGGCCAGCCGGGCCGGCTGGGGATCGGCCAGGTGGTAGATTTCGAGCCGCGGCAACTGCCCCAGCTCTATCTGATGCTTGCTCCACCATTCCAGGGCGGAGCGCCCGCCATAGCTGTACACCACCACCCGCTCGGCCCGGGACAGGGCCTGCTTGATGCGCTTGACGCTGGGCTCGCCCAGCTCCACCCACAGCAGGATGCGGCCGTCCGGCGCCTTCTGCCACAGCTCGGGCTCGTCGTCGGTGCTGAGTCCCTTGGTAAAGCTCAGATCCTCGTCGGCGTGGCGCATAAAGGCCAGCAGCCGCACCATCAGCCGGGTTTCGGTTTCCGACGGATGGCGGGCCACGGTCAGGCTGTGTTCCTGGTAGTAGTGGCGGTGCAGATCGCTGATATTCAGCCGCACCTTGTGCAGGGTGGCGGTCAGGGCCATGAAAAGATCTCGTTAACAAAAACGTCATCTTAACGGCAAGCCGGGGCGGTATCCAGCCCGACGCGCACCGGCGTCGGGCCGGCCCTGGCTCAGGGCGCGATCAGCATGGCGACCGGGATGGCCAGCAGCAGGCTGAGGAAGGCGCGGACAAACCACACCAGCACCAGGGTGCCCACCTTGAGCGGAATGCGGGTCGCCAGTATGCAGGGAATCGAGGCCGAGAAGAACAGCACCGACGACACGCACACCACGCCGGCGGCGAAGCGGGCCACGAAGTCGGCCTCGGCCATCAGCAGCGCCGGCAGAAACATTTCCGCCAGCCCCGAAGCGGTGGCCTTGGCGAGCAGCATGCCGTCATCCAGGCCCCACAGCCAGGTCACCGGGTAGAACAGGTAGCCCAGCCAGTCGAACACCGGGGTGTATTTGGCCGCCAGCAGGCCGATCAGCCCCACCGACATGATGGACGGCAGTATGCTGATGGTCATCACCAGGCCGTCCTTGAAGTTGTCGATCACGTTGCGGCCGAGGGAGGGCGCCTGCTCGGCCACTTCCAACCCGTTCTGCCAGGCGGTGGCCAGGCGGTTGCCGGGCTCGCCTTCCGGCTCCCGGTGTTCGGCGCTGTTGTCCATGCGGGAGAGGGGCGGCAGCCGCACCGTGATGGCGGTGACGATAAAGGTGATCAGCAGGGTCAGCCAGAAGTACTGGTTCCAGATCTCCATCAGCCCCAGGGTCTTGGCCACGATGATCATAAAGGTGGCGGAAACGGTGGAGAAGCCGGTGGCGATGATGGCCGCTTCCCGCGCCGAGTAGTGACCCGCGCTGTACACCCGGTTGGTGATCAGCAGGCCGATGGAATAGCTGCCGACGAAGGAGGCCACCGCATCGATGGCCGAGCGGCCCGGGGTACGCCAGATGGGCTGCATCAGCTTCTGCACCAGGATGCCGATGGCCTCGAGCAGGCCGTAACCCACCAGGAAGGCCAGGAACACCGAGCCGATGGGCACGATCAGCCCCACCGAAATCACCAGCTTGTTGAACAGGAAGGGCAGCATGTCCGGCGCCTGCAGCGCCGCCGGGCCCAGGCCGGTGAGCGCCATCAGGCCCGCCACCACCCCCAGCCATTTCAGCACCAGGAAGACGCCGTCGGTCGGGCTCTGTTTCCAGCGGCCGGTGACCAGCGGATAAACCGCCCCCGCCACTATCATCGCCATGGCGTACCAGCCGGCGCCGCTTTCGCCCAGGGCGGCGCGCAGCCAGCCCACCATATGATCCAGCGGTATGCTGGTCTTGCCCTGCAGGGTGATGGGAATAAAGAAAATAAAGATGCCGATGGCGCTCAGGCCCAGCAGCCGGCCGATGGCCTTGCCCTGGGGCCGGGATTGTTCCGTAACCTGGTGCATGAGGAGACCTCCTTGTGAGTGACGATTAATGTATATACAAAAATACGCCTAATGTTAATCTATTGTCTATTTTTTATGTGATCATGATCGATAAATCCGGGTTTTTTATCGGGTGACCCTTGCCAAAGGGCGGGAGAAGGTTTAAATGTATATACAAATAGCGATTCAAGGAGCCAGCCATGCCATCGTCATCCCACCGCCTCTGGGTCAATGCCACCCTGTTCGACGGCCTCGACGCCGCCGCCGAGCCCATGGCGGTGGCGGTTAAGGATGGCCGTATCGCCTGGCTGAAGCCCATGAGCGCGCTGAGCGGGGCCGACCGTGCCGGGTTCGAGCTTATCGATGCCGAAGGCCGGCTGCTGACCCCGGGGCTGGTGGACTGCCATACCCACCTGGTGTACGGCGGCAACCGGGCCGGTGAGTTCGAGGCCCGGCTCGAAGGCAAGAGCTATGAAGAAATCGCCCGCGCCGGCGGCGGCATCCTCAGCACGGTGCGGGCCACCCGCGCCGCCTCGGAGGACGAGCTGTATGCCGCCGCCCGCCCGCGCCTCGAGGCGCTGATGGCGGACGGGGTGACCACGGTCGAGATCAAGTCCGGCTACGGCCTGGATGTGGACAACGAACTCAAGATGCTGCGGGTGGCGCGCCGCCTGGGGCGGGAGCTCAAGGTGCGGGTGGTCACCACCCTGCTGGGTGCCCACGCCCTGCCGCCGGAATACAAAGACGATGCCGACGGCTATATCGAGCTGGTGTGCCGGCGGATGATCCCGGCCGCCGCCGCCGAAGGGCTGGCGGACGCGGTGGACGTGTTCTGCGAGAACATCGCCTTCTCGGTCGCCCAGTGCGAGCGGGTCTATGCCGCCGCCAAGGCCCATGGCCTGGCCATCAAGGGCCATACCGAGCAGCTGTCCAACCTGGGCGGCAGCGCCGCCGCCGCCCGCGCTGGGGCGCTGTCGGTGGATCATGTGGAATACCTGGACGAGGCGGGGGTAAAGGCCCTGGCCGAGGCCGGCACCGTCGCCACCCTGTTGCCCGGCGCCTTCTACATGCTGCGCGAAACCACGGTGCCGCCCATCGCGCTGCTGCGTCGCCACGGGGTGCCCATGGCCCTGGCCACCGACGCCAACCCGGGCACCTCGCCCATCTTCAGCCTGAGGCTGATGCTGAACATGGCCTGCACCCTGTTCCGCCTGACCCCGGTGGAGGCCCTGCGCGGCGTTACCGCCCAGGGCGCCCGGGCCCTGGGCTTGCCGCACGAGTGCGGCCGCATCGTCCCGGGGATGGCGGCGGATCTGTGCCTGTGGGAGACCGACAATTACGCCGAGCTGGCCTATAGCCTGGGCCTGCCCCGGCTCGTTCAACGCATCGTAGCGGGAGAGCCTGCATGAAGACTGACATGACCCCCTGGACCGGCCGGGTCGATCCCGAGCCCGACACCTATCGCTGGCACCAGCAGGTGCAGCCGCTGGAGCAGGCCCGGGAACCGGGCGCCGTGCTGATCGGCTTTGGCTGTGACGAAGGGGTTCGCCGCAACCAGGGCCGCGTCGGCGCCGCCAAGGGCCCGGCGGCCATGCGCAGGATGCTGGGCAGCCTGGCCTGGCACCAGGGTACGGCCGTGTTCGACGCCGGCGACGTGGTCTGCCAGGGCGAGGATCTGGAAGGGGCCCACCAGGCCCTGTCCGCCCGGGTGAGCGAGGCGCTGGATCTGGGCCATTTCCCCATCGTGATGGGTGGCGGCCACGAGGTGGCCTTCGGCTCCTGGTCTGGCCTGGCCGCGCATCTGGCGCCACGCGAGCAGCGCCCGCGCATCGGCATCATCAACTTCGACGCCCACTTCGATCTGCGCGACCCCAGCTTCGTGGTGTCGTCCGGCACCCCCTTTGCCCAGATCGCCGAGGCGAGCGCGCAGCGGGGCTGGCCCTTCCAGTATGCCTGCCTGGGAGTGAGCCGGGCCGCCAACACCCAGAACCTGTTCCGGCGCGCCGAGGAGCTCGGGGTGCTGGCATGGGAAGACAGGACCATGACGGCGGCGACCCTGCCCCGGCTACAGCAGGAGGTGGCGGACTTTATCGGTCGTTGCGACCACCTCTACCTGACCATCGACATCGATGTGTTCCCCGCCGCCCAGGCGCCCGGCGTGAGTGCGCCGGCGGCCCGGGGGGTGGGACTGGATTTGATTGAACCCGTAATTGAACAGATCAAGGCCAGTGGCAAGCTCCGGCTCGCCGATTTGGCCGAGCTCAACCCCGAGTATGACGTGGATGGCCACACGGCCAGGCTGGCGGCTCGGTTGATTCATACTTTGACACTGTAAAGAGGGAAACCCACATGTCACAACAAAACGATCGTCACGCCCCCGGCCGTGTTATCAAGGCGCCCACCGGCGTCAATAAAGTCTGCAAAAGCTGGCTGACCGAAGCCGCCTACCGCATGCTGCACAACAACCTGCACCCGGACGTGGCCGAGCGGCCCGAGGATCTGGTGGTGTACGGCGGCATCGGCCGCGCCGCCCGCAACTGGCCCTGCTTCGACCGCATCGTCGACGTGCTCAAGCGGCTGGAAGACGACGAGACCCTGCTGATCCAGTCCGGCAAGCCGGTGGGTGTGTTCAAGACCCACGCCGACGCGCCGCGGGTGCTGCTGGCCAACTCCAACCTGGTGCCGGCCTGGGCCAACTGGGAGCACTTCAACGAGCTGGATAAAAAAGGCCTGATGATGTATGGCCAGATGACCGCAGGCTCCTGGATCTACATCGGTTCCCAGGGCATCGTCCAGGGCACCTACGAGACCTTCGTCGAGGCCGGTCGCCAGCACTATGACGGCAACCTCAAGGGCCGCTGGATCCTCACCGCCGGCCTGGGCGGCATGGGCGGTGCCCAGCCCCTGGCGGCGACCCTGGCCGGCGCCTGCTCGCTCAACATCGAGTGCCAGCAGTCCAGCATCGACTTCCGCCTGCGCACCCGCTACCTGGACGAGCAGGCCGAGAGCCTGGATGACGCCCTGGCCCGTATCGAGCGTTACACCGCCGAGGGCAAGGCGATTTCCATCGGCCTGTGCGCCAATGCCGCCGACGTGCTGCCGGAGCTGGTCAAGCGCGGCGTCAAGCCCGACATGGTCACCGACCAGACCAGCGCCCACGACCCGCTGCACGGCTACCTGCCCCAGGGCTGGAGCTGGGAAGAGTACGTGGTGCGTGGCAAGACCCAGCCCGAGGCCACCGTCAAGGCGGCCAAGCAGTCCATGGCGGTGCACGTGCAGGCCATGCTCGACTTCCAGCAGATGGGGGTGCCCACCTTCGACTACGGCAACAACATCCGCCAGATGGCGCTGGAAGAGGGCGTCAAGAATGCCTTCGACTTCCCCGGCTTCGTCCCGGCCTATATCCGTCCGCTGTTCTGCCAGGGCATAGGTCCCTTCCGCTGGGTGGCCCTGTCCGGCGATCCGGAGGACATCTACAAGACCGACGCCAAGGTGAAGGAGCTGATCCCCGACAACCCGCACCTGCACAACTGGCTGGACATGGCGCGCGAGCGCATCAGCTTCCAGGGCCTGCCCGCCCGTATCTGCTGGGTCGGCCTGAAAGACCGTGCCCGCCTGGGCCTGGCCTTCAACGAGATGGTCAAGAACGGCGAGCTCAAGGCGCCCATCGTGATCGGCCGTGACCACCTGGACTCCGGCTCCGTCGCCAGCCCCAACCGGGAAACCGAGGCGATGATGGACGGCTCCGATGCCGTCAGTGACTGGCCGCTGCTGAACGCCCTGCTCAACACCGCCGGTGGCGCCACCTGGGTGTCCCTGCACCACGGCGGCGGGGTCGGCATGGGTTTCAGCCAGCACTCGGGCGTGGTGATCGTGGCCGACGGTACCGACGCCGCCGCCGCGCGCCTGGGCCGGGTGCTGCGTAACGACCCGGGCACCGGCGTGATGCGCCACGCCGACGCGGGGTATGATATCGCCATCAACTGCGCCCGTGACAACGGCCTGGACCTGCCCATGGTTAATGGCTTGAGCAACAAGGACTAATTTATGAGCACTCTGACTATCCATCCCGGAAAAATGACCCTGGCCGAGATGCGCCAGGCCTATGAACAGCCCGTGAAGCTGGCGCTGGATCCTGCGGTGCACAGCACCATCCAGGCCTCGGTCGACTGCGTCAACCGCATGGTGGCGGAAGACCGCACCGTGTACGGCATCAACACCGGGTTCGGCCTGCTGGCCAATACCCGCATCAAGCCGGAAGACCTGGAAACCCTGCAGCGCTCCCTGGTGCTGTCCCACGCCACCGGCCTGGGGTCGTTGGTCAGCGACGAGCTGGTACGGCTGATCATGGTGCTCAAGATCAACAGCCTGGCCCGCGGCTACTCCGGCATCCGCCTGGAGGTGCTGGAGGCGCTGATGGCGCTGGTCAACCACGGCGTTTACCCCTGCATCCCCGGCAAGGGCTCGGTGGGCGCCTCCGGCGACCTGGCGCCCCTGGCGCACATGAGCTGTGTGCTGCTGGGCGAGGGCCAGGCCCGCTACCAGGGCGAGATCATCAGCGCCGGCCAGGCGCTGGAAATCGCGGGCCTGAAGCCGATGGGCCTGGCGCCCAAGGAAGGCCTGGCGCTGCTGAACGGCACCCAGGTGTCCACCGCCTTCGCCCTGCGCGGCCTGTTCGAGGCGGAAGACCTGTTCGCCAGCGCCGTGGTGGTGGGTGGCCTGACGGTGGAAGCCACCCTGAGCTCCCGTCGCCCCTTCGATGCCCGCATCCACGAGGTGCGCGGCCAGGCCGGCCAGATCGATGCCGCCGCCGCCTACCGCCACCTGTTGGGCGAGCAGAGCGACATCAGCAAGACCCATGTCAACTGTGCCAAGGTGCAGGATCCCTACTCCCTGCGCTGCCAGCCCCAGGTGATGGGCGCCTGCCTGACCCAACTGCGCCAGGCCGCCGAGGTGCTGCTGATCGAGGGCAATGCGGTGTCCGACAACCCCCTGGTGTTCGCCGAGGACAACGACGTCATCTCTGGCGGCAACTTCCACGCCGAGCCGGTGGCCATGGCGGCGGACAACATCGCCCTGGCGATTGCCGAAATCGGCTCCCTGAGTGAGCGGCGGGTGTCGCTGATGATGGATACCCACATGTCCGGCCTGCCGCCCTTCCTGGTGGAAAACGGCGGCGTCAACTCCGGCTTTATGATAGCCCAGGTCACCGCCGCGGCCCTGGCGTCCGACAACAAGGCGCTGGCCCACCCCCATTCGGTGGACTCGCTGCCCACCTCCGCCAACCAGGAAGACCACGTCTCCATGGCCCCCAACGGCGGTCGCCGGCTGTGGGACATGGTGGAAAACAGCCGGGGTGTGCTGGCCATCGAATGGCTGGCGGCCTGTCAGGGCCTGGATTTCCGCGGTGGCCTCAAGACCACGGCCCCGCTGGAGCTGGCCCGCCAGACCCTGCGGGAGAAGGTGAGCTATTACGACAAGGACCGCTTTTTCGCCCCCGACATCGAGCAGGCCGACGCCCTGCTCAAGGCGGGCAGCCTGAGCCGCCTGGTTCCGAAGGACCTGCTGCCCAGTCACTGAGCACGACTCCGCTTGCGGGGAATTTGACAGGGCTGCCTCGGCAGCCCTGTTTTTTTATCCAGCACCTTCGTGCTAGACTCGCGCCCCTTGTCAGCCGGGGAGGACGGTCGATGGCGGATTTCAGAACCCATATCCAGGTGGCCACCGTGGCCGGCGGCCTGCTGGCCGGCGCCCTGGTGTGGGCCCAGCAACTGACCCTGGCCGAGGGGGTACTGCTGTGGCTGGCCGGCACCCTGGGCGGCATACTGCCGGACATCGACGCCGACAGTTCCCGCTCCATCCGCATCGTCTTTCGGCTGTTCGGCGTACTGGCGGCCCTGCTGGCCCTGCTTTACGGCCGGGAGCGGCTGGCGCTTACCGATACCCTGGTGCTGGGCGCCGCCGCCTACGGCCTGGTCCGCTATCCCCTGTGCTGGGCCTTCGCCCGCTTCACGGTGCACCGGGGCAGTCTGCATTCGCTGCTGGCCAACGGGGTCTTCGCCCTGGCCACTGTGGTGATCGGCCACCGGCTGTTCGGCCTGCCCCCCGAGCTTGCCTGGGAGACCGGTGTTTTCGTCTTTGTCGGCGCCTTTATCCACCTGCTGCTGGATGAGCTGTACAGCATCGATCTGGAGGGGCGGCGCATCAAAAAATCCTTCGGCACCGCCCTGAAACTGTTCGAGTGGCGCGCGCCCCTGGCCAACCTGCTGTTGCTTTGCCTGCTGGCGGGCGGCTGGTGGCTGGCGCCCGGGTCATCCGGCCTGCTGGCGCGGCTATTGCCGCTTTCCCAGTTCTGGTAAGATAGGCGCCGCTGGCAAGCCCTGCCGTCTCCCAAATATAAACACAATAACCACCGGGGCCGACTTCCAGTACAGGTTCAACATTCCACACAGGACACACCGATGAGTCTTGCAGACAAGGTATTGGCCGTTAACAACGACCTCCCCATCCGTACCCGCCAGCCGGTGCACAGCGGCAAGGTGCGCTCCGTCTACTGGCTGACCGAAGAGGACAGCCGCCGCCTGATCGAGGAAAAGGGCTATGACGTGGCGCCCGACGCGCCCCTGGCCATCATGGTGATCAGCGATCGCATCTCCGCCTTCGACTGCATCTGGCACGGGGAGGGTGGCCTGAACGGGGTGCCCGGCAAGGGAGCGGCGCTCAATGCCATCTCCAACCACTGGTTCCGGCTGTTCAAGGAGCGGGGCCTGGCCGACAGCCATATCCTCGACATCCCCCATCCCTTCGTGTGGATAGTGCAGAAGGCCACCCCGGTGAAGATAGAAGCCATCTGCCGCCAGTACATCACCGGCTCCATGTGGCGCAGCTACGCCAAGGGCGAGCGGGACTTCTGCGGCATCCGCCTGCCGGACGGCCTGCAAAAGGATCAGAAGCTGCCCGAGCTGCTGATGACCCCCTCCACCAAGGGCATCCTCAGGGGCATTCCCGGGGTGCCGGAGGCGGACGACGTCAACATCACCCGCCGGAATATTGAAGACAACTTTGCCGCCTTCAACTTCAGGAGCAAGGACGATATCGACCGGTACGAGCGGCTGCTGAAGGAAGGCTTCGAGGTGATCAGCGATGAGCTGGCCAAGCTCGACCAGATCTTCGTGGATACCAAGTTCGAGTTCGGTTATGTCACCGACGCGGCGGGCAACGAGAAGCTGATCTACATGGATGAGGTGGGTACCCCCGACTCGTCGCGCATCTGGGACGGCCCCGCCTGGCGGGAAGGGCGCATCGTGGAGAACTCCAAGGAGGACTTCCGCCAGGTGCTGCTCAACCATTTCCCGGAGCCGGATATCCTGCTCAACAAGGACCGCATGCCCGAGCGCGAGGCCCTGGCCCGGGACAACGCCCTGCCGGCCGAGGTGCTGATGGACGTGTCCCGCACCTATGTGGGCATCGCCGAGAAGATCACCGGCCAGAAGCTGCAACTGTCCGACCATCCCAAGGCGGATATCATCGCCATACTGCGCGACCAGTACGATCTGATCGACTGAGCCTCAGCCCAAACGATAAAAACCCGGGACATCCCGGGTTTTTTAATGCCTTCTTGCCGTGGGGCGGCTTCAGCCGAAGCGGGGGGCGTCGAAGTCTTCCGGCTCGTCGGTGTAGATGCAGACGTTGTGCCTGGCTACCAGGCCCTCGGGGCTGACGCAGTGGGCCTCGAAAAACTCGGCGATGGCGCTGCGCTGGCAGTGGGCTTCAAAGCTGGCCATGTCTGCCCAGATCTCATTGAACACCAGCGGATAGCTCTGGCCACCGGCGAAGGGGCTGGGAAGATGGCGGGTCACCCGGTACTGGATGCAGCCGTCCTCGCGCAGGGTGTCGGCTTCCAGCCCCTGCAGCACCCGGAACAGCGCCCTTTCCTTGCCCGGTTTGGGCTCGAAACTGGCGATACAATATACCTTGCTGGACATTTTTCTCTTTCTCCTGTGATGGTGGGCACTGTCGTGGGCCAAACAAAACGCCGCCATGGCGGCGGCGTACGCGAGGGGAAGGCGGGGCCTCAGCGGGTGCCGAACACCACTATGGTCTTGCCGTGGGCGGAGATCAGGTTCTGCTCTTCCAGCATCTTCAGGATGCGGCCCACGGTTTCCCGGGAGCAGCCCACGATCTGGCCGATCTCCTGGCGGGTGATCTTGATCTGCATGCCGTCCGGGTGGGTCATGGCGTCCGGCTGGCGGGCCAGGTTCAGCAGGGTTTCGGCGATGCGGCCGGTCACGTCGAGGAAGGCCAGGTCGCCCACCTTCTGGCTGGTGCTCTGCAGCCGCTTGGCCATCTGGCCCGAGAGCCGCACCAGAATTTCCGGGTTCACCTGGATCAGCTGGCGGAATTTCTTGTAGGAGATTTCGGCCACTTCGCAGGGGGTCTTGGCCCTTACCCAGGCGGTGCGCACCGGGTTCTCGGTTTCCTCGAACAGACCCAGCTCGCCCATGAAGTCGCCCTGGTTGAGGTAGGACAGGATCATTTCCTTGCCGTCCTCGTCCTTGATCAGCACCGCCACCGAGCCTTTGACGATGTAGTAGAGGGTTTCGGCCTTCTCTCCCGCATGGATCAGTGAGCTTTTGGCCGGATATTTATGAATATGGCAATGTGACAGAAACCATTCCAGGGTAGGGTCACTTTGGGACTTGCCGATAGCCATGAATTTTCCTCTTGATTGACTCGGGCTGAAAGCCTGGCGAGCAGGCTGCCTTGCCTTACTTCGTAGATAGTCCGCTAGCATAAAAGGCTTGTGACCCTCCATCAAGAGCCTTGGGGCTTTTATCCGGCTCGTCGGCACCCGGCCGATAGGATAAGATGCGGTTTTTTTGTGGGGGAGCAGTTATGAAAGCCAATGTCCGCTGGTTGGAAGGCATGTGTTTCGAAGGTTTGTCCGAGTCCGGGCACCGGATAGTGCTGGACGGCACCAATCCGGGCCAGGGCCCGAGCCCGATGGAAGCGGTGCTGCTGGGCGCCGGTGGCTGCAGTGCCATCGACGTGGTGTCCATCCTGGAGAAGGGGCGCCAGCAGGTGACCGGTTGCGAGGTGGAGCTGGACGCGGACAGGGCCGAAAATCCGCCCCGGGTTTTTACCCGTATCCGGCTGCATTTCGTGGTGACCGGCCAGGCGCTGCCCGAGAAGCAGGTGGCCCGGGCGGTGGAGCTGTCCATGAAGAAGTACTGCTCGGTGATGAAGATGCTGGAAAAGGCGGTGGAAGTTTCCTCTACCTTCGAGATCCGCCCAGCCTGACTGTGGTTGTGGGCCTGTAACGGGCCCGTTGCGCCGATTCGTGCCGTCCCCTGATCCACATCAACAAACGGAATACCTATAAAGTAGTAAGTTGGCGGCGAGCAATGGAGTCATATAACGCTGTTTAACTAGGTAAACCGCTGTATTGCAGGAGAGGGAAGCAGGATGAGAACAACCATAATCACAGCAGCAGTAGGGCTGGCCCTGACCAGCCAGGTAGCCTGGGGCGCTGCGCCTCGTAACGAGCCGGTGCAACCGATTCCGGCGGTGGCGGTAACGGAGCCGGCCAAGGTCGAGCTGGGCAAAAAACTGTTCTTCGATCCCCGGCTGTCCAAGTCCGGCTTTATTTCCTGCAATTCCTGCCACAACCTGTCGATGGGCGGTACCGACAACCTCAAGACCTCTATCGGCCACAACTGGCAGCAGGGGCCGATCAACTCGCCAACGGTGCTCAATTCCAGCCTGAACCTGGCCCAGTTCTGGGACGGGCGCGCCGCGGATCTGAAAGAGCAGGCCGGCGGTCCCATCGCCAACCCGGGCGAAATGGCCTTTACCCATGAGCTGGCGATAGGGGTACTGCAGTCCATCCCCGGCTATGTGGCCGAGTTCGAGGCGGTATTTGGCAAGAGCGAGCTGGACATCGACATGGTGACCGAGGCCATTGCCGCCTTCGAGGAGACCCTGGTCACGCCCCATTCGCCCTTCGACCGGTGGCTGCAGGGCGACGATGGCGCCCTCAACGGCCAGGCCCTGGCCGGTTACCAGTTGTTCAAGCAGAGCGGCTGCGTGGCCTGCCACAACGGCCCCAACCTGGGGGGGAACCTCGTTCCAGAAAATGGGCGTGGTGGAACCCTACCAGTCTACCGCCGATGCCATCGGCCGGGCGGCGGTGACCGGCAAGGATGCGGATCGCTTCGCCTTCAAGGTGCCGACGCTGCGCAACGTGGAGCTGACTTACCCCTACTTCCACGATGGCGAGGCCGCCACCCTGGAAGAGGCGGTGGACATCATGGGCCGGTTGCAACTGGGGCGGGTCTATTCCGATGAGGAAATCGGCCAGCTGGTGGCCTTCCTGAAATCGCTCACCGGCGAGCAGCCGCGTTTCGAGCTGCCGATACTGCCGCCCTCGTCCAACGACACCCCGGCGCCGGCACCCTTCGGTTAAGGGCGGCCGCATAAGTCGACCAAAGGGCCAACTCCGCCGACACGCCGTAAATCCATCCATGGAGGCTCCGCCGCGCCCTCCCTGGCGCGGAGGGTCGGCGGAGCCGTTCCCTTTGTCCGCCTGTTTGGGCATGGGTGTTGCCTGCTTAGGTAAGCCTGAAGGTTTGTCAGCAGTCTGAGGCCTGGCATCGCCGGGCCTGTTTGCATTTAGCGGATCTTGCCGGTTTCCAGCAGTTGTTCGATCAGTGGCCGCAGAATAAGCTCCATGGCGAAGCCCATCTTGCCGCCGGGCACCACTATGGTGTTGCGCCGGGACATGAAGGAGCCGTCGATCATCGCCAGCAGGTAGGGGAAGTCGACGTTCTTGATGCCGCGAAAGCGGATCACCATCATGCTCTCGTCCAGGGTGGGGATGATCTTGGCGCTGAAGGGGTTGGAGGTATCCACCGTCGGCACCCGCTGGAAGTTGATATGGGTGCGGGAAAACTGGGGGGTGATGAAGTTGATGTAGTCTTCCATCGAACGGACGATGGAGTCGGTCACCGCTTCCCGGGAGTGGCCGCGTTCGGCGGTGTCGCGGATCAGCTTCTGGATCCACTCCAGGTTGACGATGGGCACCATGCCCACCAGCAGGTCCACATGCTGGGCCACGTTCTGCTCTTCGGTCACCACGCCGCCGTGCAGGCCTTCGTAGAACAGCAGGTTGGTGTCTTCCGGCAATTGCTGCCAGGGGGTGAAGGTGCCCGGCATCTGGTTGAAGGGCACGGCCTCGTCGAAGGTGTGCAGGTAGCGGCGGAACTGGCCGGTACCGGTGTCGCCGTATTCCTTGAAGAATTGCTCCAGCAGCTCGAAATCGTTGGCCTCCGGGCCGAAATAACTGATGTGCCGGCCCTGCTCCCGGGCGCGGCGGATGGCCACGTCCATCTCCGGCCGGGTATAGCGGTGAAAGCTGTCCCCTTCCAGTATGGCGGCCTTGACCCCGAGCTGGGCGAACATGGACTGGAACACCTCGGTGGAGGTGGAAGTGCCGGCACCCGAGGAGCCGGTAACCGCAATAATGGGGTGCTTGGCGGACATAAAAAAACCTGAAATTGAATGAACTGTGAATGTTTATACGCAGGGGCCCGGCCCCAGGTCAAGGCTTGTGATGGAACTGGGCCGCCGGCACTATGTTGACGCTGTCGTGCAGTTCGCTGTACACGATGACCGCTTCTCTACGCTCAAGCTGCTGTTTTACCTGGGCAACTTTTTCATCGAGCGAGATGTCCCGGTCGCCGTATTCGGTGCCTTCCTGCAGCACGAAATGTTCGATCAGGTTGGTGAGGGTGTCTTCGCCCAGCTCGGTAAAGGGAATAATCATGCTTGCTCCTGATAGGGTGGCCAGTGTCCGTCCAGCCAGTCGGGCACCCGCTGCTCCAGCCAGTAACGGGGACGCCAGGGCGGGCCCTGCATAAAACCGACATGGCCGCCGGTGCGGCTCAGTTCATAGGTGACCGCCGGCGGCAGGTGGCTGGCGTCGGGGATCACCGCCTCCGTCATAAAGGGATCGTCGGCGGCATGGATGAGCAGGGTGGGGGTGCTGATGGACGCCAGCCGGTCCAGCCCGGAGCAGCGGCGGTAATAATCCTCGGCATCGGTAAAGCCGTGCACCGGGGCGGTCACCCTGTCGTCGAACTCGCGCAGGCTGCGGATGGCCGCCAGGTTGCCCTGCCACTGGTGGCGGGGATGGCGATTGAGTCGTTCACGCCAGTTGTGCTTCAGCCGCCCCAGCAGGTAACGCTGGTAGAAGCGGGAAAAGCCGCCGTTGATGCGATCGGCGCAGGCCGACAACTGCAGGGGCGCGGAGATCACCACGGCTGTGCAGAGCGGGTTGCGCGGCTGGGCCGCCAGGTAGTTGACCAGCATGTTGCCGCCGAGGGAGTAACCGATGGCCGCCATGGGACGCTCGGGGTAACGCCGGCGCAGCAGCTCGAGCACATAGCGGGGATCCTCGATGGCCCCCGAGTGATAGGCCTGCAGGTGGCGGTTGGGTTCGCCGCTGCAGCCGCGAAAGTGCATCAAGACCGCCTGCCAGCCCCGCTGCTGCAGGGCGGCCATCATGCCCCTGGCGTAGTGGGAGTCGGCGTTGCCTTCCAGGCCGTGGAACAGCACCACCAGCGGGCGGCTCTCGTCCTGCCGGGGCAGCGCCCAGGCCAGGTCCACGAAATCCCCGTCCGGCAGCTCCAGCCGCTCGCGCCGGGTGCGGATCCGGGCGCGACGCAGGTATTTGGCCAGTATGGTCTGCACATGGGGGTTGGCGGCCCACCAGGGAGAGGTGAATCGGCTGGGGTGGATCATGATTTCCTGCTATTGCTCCGGGTTGGCCGGCTAATCCGGGACTGCGTCCATCGCTGCCGGGCCACAGACAGATAAAATACTGGGCGCTGCGCACAAAATCGAGTAAAACAATATCCTTCTTGTTTGTATACCGTCTCGACACCATGGATCTCGCCCTGCTCGGCCCCGTCGCCGGTTTTGCCCTGGCCACCTGCGGCACCCCCGGCCCCAACAACATGCTGCTGACCAGCTCCGGTACCCGCTTCGGTTACCGGCCTACCCTGAAGCTGCTGCTGGGCATCATGCTCGGCCTGCAGAGCCTGATGCTGCTCACCGCCCTGGGGCTGGGCCAGCTGTTCATGCTGTGGCCGCTGCTGCAATGGGCGCTGAAGATAGCCGGCAGTGGCTACCTGCTGTGGCTGGCGCTGCGCATAGGCAGCGCACCGCCCCCCGGCGACAACGACGCCGGGCAGGGCATGCGCTGGCATCAGGGCGCCCTGTTCCAGTTTCTCAACCCCAAGTCCTGGCTGATGGCCATTTCGGCGATCAGCGGCTTCACCCTGGCCGGGGAGCAGTACTGGCCGTCAGCGGTGCTGGTGCTGGCGGTATTCCTGTTTTTCGGGGTGCTGACCGGCCATGTCTGGGCCCTGTTTGGCATCCATGTGCGGCGCTGGCTGCATACGGCCCGGGACTGGCGGCGTTTTAACCTGGTGATGGGGCTGCTCACCGCCGCCAGCGTGCTGATGATCTGGCGCTGATCCGGTTTTTGCGCTTAATCGTTCGAGTTTGACGGCAAAGGGTGTAGAATCTGGGCGTTTTTTGTCCCCTAGACCAAGGTTGTCATGGTTTCAGACACAGATATGTTCAAAGACATCCGCCCCTACCAGGATGATGAGGTAGCGGCGGCCATCCAGCGGTTGATCCGCGACGACGAGTTTATCGGCGCCATTGCCAAGTACCGCTTTTCCGGCCTGTCCCGCTGGGGCGGAGCCGCCATCAGAGCCCTGATCCGCCTCTATCTGGGCTGGCGCTGGCGCAAGGTGAACAGCATCCGCCAGGTGCAGCTGGAAGTGGCGACCTACATGGAAAAGATGATAGCGCGCACCACCTCCGGCGTGACCTACTCCGGCCTGGAGAACATCAAGCCCGGGGTGGGCTACCTGTTCATCTCCAACCACAGGGACATCGCCCTGGATCCGGCCTTCGTCAACTGGGGCCTGCACAGCCACGGCCTGGACACGGTGCGCATCGCCATCGGCGACAACCTGTTGCGCAAGCCCTGTGCCACCGAACTGATGAAGCTGAACAAGAGCTTTATCGTCAAGCGCTCGGCCAAGGGGCCACGGGAGATGATGAAGGCGTTTGGCGAACTGTCCGCCTACCTGCGCCACTCCATCGATGAGGGGCATTCCATCTGGATCGCCCAGAAGGAAGGGCGGGCCAAGGACGGCGACGACAAGACGGATCCGGCCATCCTCAAGATGTTCTATATGGATGGCAAGAAACGCCAGATCCCCTTTGCGGACTATATCCGCAGCCTGAACCTGGTGCCGGTGTCCATTTCCTACGAGTATGATCCCGGCGACCTGGCCAAGGCCCGGGAGCTGCACGCCAAGGCCACCCATGGCGCCTACGAGAAGAGCGAGTTCGAGGATATCCAGAGCATAGTGCAGGGCATCGTCGGCCAGAAGGGGCGGGTGCACGTGACCTTCGGCCAGCCGGTGCACGGCGACTTCGACAACGCCGACGAACTGGCGGCGGCCATCGACAAGGAAATCCACGGCAACTACCACCTCTTTCCCAGCAACCTGCTGGCGGCGGGCCAGACCGCCCAGGTGGATCCGGCGGCGGCCGAGGTGTTCGAACGCCATATGGCCCAGATCCCCGGCGAACTGCGCGAGCGGGTACTGTCCATGTACGCCCGGCCGGTGCTCAACAAGGAAGTCTGAAGGAGAGCGGCGTGCGGCGACTGACGGCTAGCCGGCTGAGTGGCCTGCGGGTGTTCGCGGTGGCCGCCCGCCACCAGAGCTATTCGGCGGCGGCGGCGGAGCTGTGCGTCACCCAGGCCGCGGTCAGCCAGCAGATCCGCAACCTGGAGCAGTCCCTCGGCTGCCGGTTGTTCCGCCGCCGGGGGGCCAGCATGCGGCTCACCGAACAGGGCGAGGCCTTGCTGCCCTTTGTCGAGCAGGGCCTCGCCCTGCTGCGGCAGGGCCTGGAGCAACTGGCGCCGTCCACCGCCGGGCCCCTGGCCATCAGCGTGCTGCCGTCCCTGGCGGCGCGCTGGCTGATGCCCAGGCTATGGCGCTTCGCCGAAGCCCACCCCGATATCGAGATCCGCCTGCAGCCGAGCCAGCAGCTGGCCGACTTTTCCGGCGGCCAGGTCGATCTGGCCATCCGCTATGGTCGGGGCCAGTACCCGGATCTCGCCTGCGAGCTGCTGATGGCGGACACTGCCTTTCCGGTGTGCAGCCCGGCCCTGGCCGGACGGCTCGGTTCCCTGGAGGAGCTGGCGGGCGTGCCCCTGGTGACGGCGCCGGAATATGCCGGGGTGAGCTGGGCCAACTGGCTGGCGCTGGCCGGCCGGCCCGAACTGCTCGCCCGCTGCCGGCAAATGACGGTGGACGACGGCAGCCTGGCGCTGGACATGGTGCTGGCGGGGCAGGGGGTGACCTTGAGCCGTTCGGTGCTGGTGGCGGATCTGCTGCGCGACGGCAGGCTGTGCCGCCCCTTCGCCCCTGAGCTCAAGCCCCTGCACCAGTACTACCTGGTGTGGCGACCCGACTCGCCCCGCCTGACGGAAATCCGCCTGTTCTGCGACTGGCTGCACCGGGAAGCGGGAAGCTTGAAGCCTCCAGCCTCCCGCTTCTAGCTTTCAGTCGCTTCCAGCTTCCAGCCCCCCTGTCCGTCCTGGCCCAGGGCCTGTGCCAGGCGGGGCAATAGCCCGGCCAGTTGCTCGTCCAGTTTCCAGGGCGGGTTGAGCACCACCATGCCGGAGCCGTGCATGCCGAAGTCCTCGGCCTGGGGGCCGACGCTGAGCTCGGCGCACAGCATCCGCTCGAAGCCGCAGCGGGCCAGGGCCTGCTTGAGGCCGGCACTGCGATCCACGGCTTTCGCCAGCAGCGGGTACCAGATGGCGTAGATGCCGATGGGCCAGCGTTGGTGGGCCTTTTTCAGGGTGTCGGCCACCCGCCGGTAGTCTTCCTTCAGCTCGTAGGGCGGGTCGATCAGCACCAGGCCGCGCTTGGGCGTGGGCGGCAGCAGGCCGACCAGGCCCTCGAATCCGTCCCGGTGGTGGATGGCCACCCCTTCGCCGCCCAGGTTGTGGCGCAGGTTGTCCACCTCGTTGTTGTGCAGCTCCATCAGCACCAGCCGGTCCTGGGGACGCTGGAAGTGCGCCGCCACCAGGGGCGAACCCGGGTAGTGGTCGAGCCGGTCGTCCTGGTTCATGGCCCGGATGGCGGCGAAGTAACCGGCCAGCTCAGGCCATTGCTCCCGCTGCTGCCACAGGGGGGCGATGCCGCCCAGGTATTCCGCCTTTTTCTGGGTCCATTCGTGGCCGAGCGTGTAGCCGCCGGCGCCGGCGTGGGTGTCGATATAGCAAAAGCCCTTGTCCTTGGCGCACAGGGCCTCGAGGATCAGGGACTGAACGGCGTGTTTGAGCACGTCGGCATGGTTGCCGGCGTGAAAGGCATGGCGATAGCTCAGCATGAAATGGGTCCTAGCCTGCGAGTTTCAGTTGCCACAGGGGGGCGTCGGCCACCTGCAGCCGGGTAAGGTAGTCGAGAAGGGCGCCGCTGCCGGGCGCGGGCGGGTGCCGCTCCAGCACGGCGAGCAGCTCCTGCTGCTGCCAGCGCTCCAGCTCCAGCTCGTGTTGCAGCAACTGGCCGTAATCGTCCTCGTCGAGCTGTTCCTTCAGCCGTCGGCGCAGTTGCCGCCACTGGCCGAACAGGCCCCGGCGGGCCTCGAGCACCGGCAGGAACAGGGCCGGATCCGTGGCCAGCCCCTGCTCTTCCAGCAGCAACAGCAGCAACAGCAGATTGACGTTGGCGCCGTGTTCGTCCTGCAACTGCAGACAGGCGGCGGCCACCCCGGGGCGGGCGTAGTGCTGCTCGCCGAACTGCCAGAACTCGTCGGGGCCGATCATGACTGCTCCAGCTCTTCCAACTGCTCCTGCAGCGCCAGCCATTCGGCCTCGGCCTCGGCCAGTTGTTGCTGCAGGGGACTTTGCTCCTTCAGCAGTTGCTGCAGCCGGGCTTTGTGCTCGGCCTGGTAAATGTCCGGCTCCGCCAGTTGCCGCTCGAGGTCGGCCAGCTGCTGCTGGCAGCGCTCCATCTGGCTTTCCAGTTTGGCGATGGCCTTGCGCAGGGGCTGGGTCTGCTGGCGCAGCTCGGCCTGACGGCGTTTTTCCGCCTTGCGCCCCTGGGCGGAGTTGTCGCCGGCCGGGGCCGGCTGCTCCGGCTGCTCGGCCTTGTCCTGCTCCACCAGCCACTGGTGGTAGTCGTCCAGATCGCCGTCGAAGGGCTGCACCCGGCCGCCGTCCACCAGGTAGAATTCATCGGTGGTGGCGCGCAGCAGATGGCGGTCGTGGGAGACGATCACCATGGCGCCCTCGAATTCCTGCAGTGCCAGGGTGAGCGCCTCGCGCATGTCCAGATCCAGGTGGTTGGTGGGCTCGTCCAGCAGCAGCAGGTTGGGTTTCTGGTAGACGATGAGCGCCAGCACCAGCCGGGCTTTTTCGCCGCCGGAGAAGGGACCGACCGGCTCCTTCACCTTGTCGCCGCGAAAGTCGAAGCCGCCCAGGTAGTCGCGCAGGCTCTGCTCGCTGGCCTTGGGATCGAGCCGGGCCAGGTGGGTCAGCGGCGACTCCTCCGGGTGCAGGCTCTCCAGCTGATGCTGGGCAAAGTAGCCGAGCGCCACGCCCCGGCTCGCCTCCAGCTTGCCCGAGAGCGGCGTCAGCTCGCCCGCCAGCAGTTTGATAAAGGTGGACTTGCCGGCGCCGTTGCGCCCCAGCAGGCCGATGCGCGAGCCGGGCACCAGGTTGAGCTTGATCTCCGACAGCACCGCCTGGCCACCGTAGCCGGCAGCCAGCTTTTCCATGGCGATCAGCGGCACCGGCAGGCTGGCCGGCGGGCGGAAGTGGAAGCTGAACGGCGAGTCCACGTGGGCGGGCAGGATGCGCTCCATCCGCTCCATGGCCTTGAGCCGGCTCTGGGCCTGCTTGGCCTTGCTCGCCTTGTAGCGGAAGCGATCCACGTAGCTCTGCATGTGGCTGAGCGCGCGCTGCTGCTTTTCAAACATGGACTGCTGCAATGCCAGCTGCTCGGCGCGCATGCGCTCGAAGTCCGAGTAGTTGCCGGTGTATTCGTTGAGCCGGCTGTTCTCGATATGGATGATGCGGCCGACCACGGCATCGAGGAAGTCCCGGTCGTGGGAGATCAGGATCAGGGTGCCGGGGTAGCTTTTCAGCCAGCGCTCCAGCCAGATCACCGCGTCCAGGTCCAGGTGGTTGGTGGGCTCGTCCAGCAGCAGCAGGTCGGAGCGGCAGATCAGCGCCTGGGCCAGGTTGAGGCGCATGCGCCAGCCGCCGGAAAAGGCGCTCACCGGGCGGGACTGGGCGGCGTTGTCAAAGCCCAGGCCATGCAGCAGGCCGGCGGCGCGGGCGTGGATATGGTAGCCGCCGTGGGTGTCGAGTTTGCCGTGCAGCTCGGCGATGGCGATGCCGTCGTGGCGGGCCTCGGCCTGCTCCAGCTCCCGGCACAGGCGGCGGTATTCCCGGTCGCCGTCGATCACGTAGTCGAGCGCCGAGCAGTCCAGCGCCGGGGTTTCCTGGGCCACGCTGGCCAGCTGCCAGTCGGCGGGCAGGGCAAACTGGCCGCTGTCGATGCCGAGTTCGCCCTTGAGCAGGGCGAACAGGGTGGACTTGCCGCAGCCGTTCTTGCCCACCAGGCCGACCTTCTGGCCGCCGTGGATGGTGGCGCTGGCATCTTTCAACAGGGGGCGGCCGCCCCGGAGCAATTCAATCTGGCTGAGGGTGATCATAAGGGCCCGGCATCCGACAAAAAGCGTATTTTAGCCGGTTTTGCTCCCCGGATGACAGGGGGCGCCCAGCCAATGGCGGCAATCCTGCTCGAACTGGGGCAGGGAGGCAAAGCCGTGGCGGGCCAGCAGGCCTTCCCAGTCCGCGCTCTTGGGCAGTTCCCGCAGGATGAACAGCAGGGTGGCCTGGCGGCGCCAGCTGTCGGCGTCGCAGCCGAAACGCCGGCGAAAGGCGTCCTGCTCTTCCTCGGTCAGGGTGAAACCGGCCGGATCCTCGGTCAGCTTGCGGTACAGGGGCGGCTGGGCCTCGAAGGGCAAGAGGGCGTGGGGCAGCAGTTCGTCGTACAGGGCCCGGCACAGCCGGCCCTGGGCGCCCTGCCAGTCCCGCTCGCCCTGCCAGCCGGCCAGCTTGTCGGCCAGGGCCGCGAGCAGGGGGGAAGGGGTGATCCGGCCGCTGCCTTCAGGCTGGGCCAGGCGCAGGGAAAGATCCACCTGGCTCAGGCGGGTACCGGCGAAGCCGTGCCAGGCGAACAGGGTGTCGGCGGCGAGGAAAGCGGCCTCGCCGGCCGCCAGGGGGTAATGATGGCGGCCCAACTGGACAAGGCCGCTGCCCTGGTGCACCAGCAGCAAGCGGCCCTTGAGGTGGCGCTGGCGCTTGCCCGGCAGCAGGTGAGGATGAGGGAGCAACTGGTGGTGAATACTGTAATAGGCAGCGGTGGTCATTGTAGTCGGTTCGATTTTGGCGGAGAATCCGGGGCAGAGTGGTAACGAGGAGTTCAGCCGTGGAAACCCGTCGCAAGAAGCGTTTTATCGCCGGTGCCGTCTGCCCCCAGTGTCAGTCGATGGACACCATGATGCTGTATATGGAGCACGGTGTCGAGAAAGTCGAGTGCGTTCGCTGCGGTCATCACCAGAGCCAGGCCGGCAAAGAGGTGGAGGCGGCCGGCAATGGTGAGCTGATCGGGGTGTTCAAGCCGGAATAAGGCGACAAAACCATGTGAGCTGTGCGTACTTTGCGCAGTCGTTTGACGCTGCTCTTCCCAGCCTTACCCCCTCTGGGCTAGACTGGTATCGGCAGAGCAAGTGTTTTTATTCCCTGTGCCATCTTGATTTCTGCCAACCCATGGCCCTTCGGGGCCATCTTTTATTCTGCCCGCGCCGCATTTCCTCCGCTTTGACCATCAGGTATGCTATGGCCACATTCACGAGCAGGGCCATTCCCATGAAAGTATCCCAAAACACTGTGGTGACGCTGGACTTTACCGTCATCAATGCCGACGGCGACATCCTCGATTCCACCGAAGGCAAGCAGCCGCTGCAATACCTGCACGGCACCGGTTACCTGGTGGCCGGCCTGGAAGCGGAACTGGCCGACAAGGTGGTGGGCGAGGATTTCGAGGTGACCCTGAGCCCGGAGCAGGCCTATGGCGAATACGACGAGACCCTGGTGCAGTCGGTGCCCGGCGAGCTGTTCGACGGCATGGAGGTGTCCGAGGGTGATACCTTCGTGGCCGAGACCGACGAGGGACATCGCCCGGTGACCATCATCGAAGTGGCGGAAGAATACGTGAAGGTGGACGGCAACCACCCGCTGGCGGGCATGACCCTGAGCTTCAAGGGCGTGGTGCGCGAAGTCCGCGCCGCCACCGAGGAAGAGCTGGCCCACGGCCATGTGCATGGCGACCACGATCATCATCATCACGATCATGACGGCGGCTGCTGCGGCCACCACCACTGAGCCGGTTTCGGCAACCACAAAAAAGGCGCTGCGGCGCCTTTTTTGTTGCCCTCACCCCTCATATCAGTAATGGGGCGGCGGGGTTTCTTCCGCCTGGCTGGCGATCTGGCTGGGCTGCAGCTCCTTGAACTTCTTCACCAGCAGGCCGAGCTGGGTTTTGAGCCGGGCGATTTCCGCGCCCTGGGCGGTGATTTCCTGATTGAGCTGATCGATGGTGTCATCCTGGAAGGCCAGCCGGGTTTCCAGCTGTTCCAGGCGGTGGAGGTACTCTTCGTTCATTACCTTGTTCTCTCTGTACTGAGGGCCCAGGTTTCTCCCAGGCCGGCGGAGCTGATGCTGTAGATATGCCCCTGATCGCCGAAGGCCACCCCGTAGACCATGGCGCTGGCCGGCCGGAGCCGGGTGTGCAGCCCGACCTGCCAGCTCTGCAGCAGGAGACCGTCGTCCAGTTGCCACAGCGCCAGGCGGCGGGCGGTGCCGCCGGTGACCAGGCGGTTATTGGCCGGATCCAGGCGGGCGCTGACGAAGGTCTGGCCCCGGTGGGGAACCTGCAGCCTGGCCTGCAATTCCCCGCCGGGCAGGCGATGGATCTCTCCGCCACCCTGGGCATCGGCGCTGAAGGCGTAGCCGCCCTTGGCATCGAGGCGGGCCAGGCTGACGCTGTGGGGGTGCTGCCAGCGGGCGACGATGGCCGCATCGGTGGTCTGCCACAGGATCACCTGGCCGTCGTGGCTGGCGCTCAGGGCATAGCGACCGTTGGCGGAAAGGTCCACCGCGTTGATCCTGTCCTGGTGGCCCATAAACCGTAGCCGGCGGCCGCTGCGCAGGTCGACGTATTCCACCTCGCCGCCCTGGTAGCCGAGCAGCAGGCTCAGGCCGCCGTCGGCCAGGGCCAGGCTGCGCAGGGTATGGTCGAGTTGGTAGAAGCCCAGGTTGCGGCCCTGCTCCAGCGACCAGAGCGCGACCGTGTCGTTGGTGGCGGTGGCGGCGGTACGGCCGTCGGGCGAAATGGCGAGCAGTACGATATCCTGAGTGGATGCGCCCTGATACCAGTGGTAGAGCGGCTCCGCATCGCCCCGCTGCCACACCTGCACCGGGCCGGAACCGGTGGAGATCAGGGTGAAGCGGCCATCGGCGCTGGTTTCCGCCGCCAGCACCGTGCCCTCGGCATAACGGCTCTGCTGCAGGGGCCTGTCCGCCCCGTCACAGCCGGTCAGCAGCAGAAATGTGACGTACAGCGCTGTCGTCAGCCAGCGCATTGGCATTTTTGTCGGCTTGGGCTTTCGCATCGGCAAGTTGAAACGTTAGTATAGGTTCCGAGTTATAAGCATCTCATTTTCCATGGGGTTTTTCCCCTGTTCTGGAGTGAATAATGAAAAAACTGTTGCAAGTCAGCCTGCTGGCTTCCGCCGTCATGGTGGGTTTGAGTGGGTGCAAGGAAGAGCAGGCGACGGCGCCCGCACCGGCCGGCGAGTCGGCCGCGGCCCTGACCAGTTTCGAGGACAAGTCCGCCTACGCCATCGGCCTGTCGATGGGGCGCTATATCGGCTCCACCCTGGAGAAACAGCAGGAGCTGGGCGTCAGCCTTGACAACGACGTCATACTGCAGGGGGTACGTGACGGCTTCAACGATCAGGGACGGATGACCGACGAGGAAATCCAGGGTGCCCTGATGGCCTACGACGAGCACATCAACGAGCTGATCGAGACCCAGGCCAAGGAGCAGGCGGCGGCCACCCTGGAAGAGGGCAAGCGCTTCCTGGAAGAAAACGCCAAGCGTGAAGGGGTGCAGGTTACCGAGTCCGGCCTGCAGTACGAAGTGCTGAGCGAAGGCGACGGCGACAAGCCGGCGGCGGAAGACGTGGTCACGGTGCACTATGTGGGCACCCTGGTGGACGGCACCCAGTTCGACAGTTCCATCGACCGGGGCGAGCCGGCCAGCTTCCCGCTCAACCAGGTGATCCCGGGCTGGACCGAGGGCGTGCAGCTGATGCCGGTGGGCTCCAAGTACAAGCTGTACATCCCGGCCGATCTGGCCTACGGTGAATCCGGCGCCGGCACCATCCCCGGCAACGCCGTGCTGATCTTCGAAGTCGAGCTGCTGGATATCGAGCGAGCCGAGCAGCCGGAGCAATCCGAACAGCCCGAGACCCAGGAATAAACAGAGGGCGCCACTCGGCGCCCTTCTCTAAATCAGAGCAACTGCCGCCAGTCCTCCGGGTCTTGCAGCAGTTGCTCTTTTTGTTTTCTGGTCAGCTGCTTGAGCCGGTATTCCAGCTTCAGCGCCGTGGACTTGTCGGCCACTTCCTGCTGCCAGGCCAGGGTGGCCGGCCGGCGGGCCCAGACATAACGGGAGGCCAGGCTCTGCCGCTGATTGTGTTCCCGGCAGCGGCGCTCGGGATCCAGGCTGATGCCCGCATAGAGGCTGTGATCCCGGCAACGCAGCAGGTAGACAAACCAGCCATGGGCCTCGGCCGTGTCGGTGTCGTTCATGCCCATTAGTCTCCGTTAGGAGCCAGGTGGATGCTCAGCACCTGGGGGGGATAGCAGAGGCCGGTGGTGCAGCCCTGGTAGCGGAACTCGACCCGGCCGCCGTCGGCCGTCGCGCGCAGCGGCACCTGCAACTGCAACTCCTGGTGGTAGACCTGGCTCTGACCGAAATACTCGTCCTGGTGCGGCCTGCCCTCGGGCAGGGTCCAGTCGCCGAGCTCGGCCTGCTCCGCCGACAGCGCCAGGCTGTGGCGGTAGAGGTAGTAGCCGGACGCGATGTCCACCGTCAGCGTCAGCCGCCCGTCCCCCTGCCGGTGGCGGACGACAAAGGCCTGCTCCACCGGCAGGAAGGAGGGCGCGGCGGGGGCGGCTTTGGTCAGGCCCAGCCGTTCGAGCAGGCCGGCCTGGGCCGGCGCCAGGGGCAGGGCAAAGGCCAGCAGCAGTGCAGGGATACGCAGCAACATGGTGTTCCTTGTTGAAGGGGCCGGAGCCGGCCCGTCGGGGCCATCATAGCCGGAACTGCCCCCGGCCGCTTGACCTGGGTCATAAATCGGCGGTCGGGGCCGGGTCCGAGGCTTTCACTATAACGCCCTGCTGGGGTAAGGTCACCGCTGCGGGACGTTTGAAAACGGGCATCGTCGTCCCCATATGCTAGGTTTGACCCGTAACAACGCCCAAACGGCGCGAGCAGAGGTAACAGTGGGTAAAGTATTCTTGCTATTGGTCGGCGCCATCTTGCTGGAGATTTTCGTATTTATCGAGGTGGGCTCGGCCATCGGCGCCTGGAGCACCCTGGCACTGATCGTGCTCACCGCCGTGGTCGGCATCAGCCTGGTCCGCATTCAGGGCATTCAGACCCTGATGGAGGCCCAGCACAAGATCAACCGGGGCGAGCCGCCGGCGCGGGAGATGGTGTCGGGCATGATGCTGGCGCTGAGCGGCGTGCTGCTGCTGCTGCCGGGCTTCGTGTCGGATCTGGCCGGCCTGCTGCTGCTGTTGCCCCCGGTCAGGGTGGCCCTGGCGGAGCGCTTCCTGAGCCGGGCCCATGTGCGCGGCCACAAGGGTCACACCTTCAGTGCCGAGTATTACTATCACAGCGAGGTCCGCCGGCCCGAGGAGCGGCTGCGGGACCACAGCCCCGGCAGCACCTTCGACGGTGAATACGAGCGCAAGGACGACAACAAGTAGCCCTCCCGCCGGCGACCGCCTGGCCGTCTCCGTCAGCCTCCCGCTTCCCGCTAGGCGCTCTTCTCTGCCAACGGATGGTTGATCCGCCAGGGGAAGCGCTGCCAGGCGAACAGGCAGGCCAGCAGTCCGGCCAGGATGTTGGCCAGCAGTATGCCGGCAAACAGCCCCGCTTCCCCGGCCCAGCCCGCCCCCAGCCAGGCCAGGGGCAGCAGCAGCCCGAACAGGCGGATGCCGTTCAGCAGCAGGGAAATGCCGGAGACCCGCAGGCCGTTCAGGGCCGAGGCCAGCAGCATGAAGCAGCCCTGCAACCCGTAGCCCAACGGCACCAGCCGCAGGTAGAACTCCAGGTGCCGGGCGACCTCGGGGCTGTCGGTGAACAGCCGGGCCACCAGCGGCGCCAGCAGCCACAAGGCACCGAACACCAGCAATTGAAACCCCACCGCGAAGCGCATCGCCAGCAGCAGGGCCTGGCGGCTGCGCTCGTGCAGGCCGGCGCCGGTGTTCTGGGAGATAAAGGGCGCCAGCACCGAGCTCAGCGCCATCATCACTATCATCACCAGGGCTTCGATGCGGGAGGCTGCACCATAGGCGGCCACCACCTCGGTCCCCAGCCCCGCCAGCAAGGTGAGCAGCAGGGCGGTGGCGACGGGATTGAGCATGTTGGTAAAGGAGGCGGGAATGGCCACGTGCAGCAACTGGCGCCAGTGGCCGGGCAACTGGCGCAGGGCGGTCAGGGGCCACACCAGCAGCCGCTCGCGCCGGCGCAGCAGGTAAAGCCCCACTACCATGGCCATCAGCCAGGAGCAGGCCGAGGCGATGGCGGCTCCCCGGATGCCCAGCTCCGGGAAGGGGCCCAGGCCGAAGATCAGCAGGGGATCGAGCAGGCCGTTGACCAGGCCGGCCACCGTCATCACCAGGCTGGGGGTGTGGGTATCGCCGGTGGCGCGGATGGCGGCGTTGCCGACCATGGGCAGCACCAGCAGGGGCACCGTCAGGTACCAGATCTGCATGTAGTCGCGGATCAGCGGCAGCAGCTCGTCACCGGCACCCAGCCAGCGGAACAGGGGGGTGATGGTGGCGGCGCCCAGGATCGCCAGCAGGCTGACCAGCAGCAGGGCCAGCAGCAGGCCGTGGCTGGTGAACTGGGCGGCCAGGCCCTGGTTGCCGGCGCCGAGGGCCTGGCCCAGGCTGGCCGACAGGCCGGCACCCAGCCCCATGGCCAGGGAGATCACCATAAAGGTCACCGGAAAGGTGAAGCTCACCGCCGCCAGGGCGTCGGTGCCCAGCAGGCCGATAAAGAAGGTGTCCACCAGGTTGAAGGCCTGGATGGCGACGATGCCGAGCGCCATGGGCCCCGTCATCCTGACCAGTTGCGGGCCGATGGGCGCGGTGAGCAGGGAATTGTGTCTTGCCACTGAGCATCTCTTGATCTGGGGAGCCGGCGCCGCCGGCAGCGGTGGTCATGATAACGCCCGGGCGCTTTCTTTAAAAAATTTTTGTGCTTTGCCCTTGAAGGCCGAAAAACCGCTCCCATATAGAAGGTCAACGGAACAGTTTGCGGCCATCGGCCGTTTATCTCACAAGGTAACAACACTCATTGGGAGAGTTATCGATGAACATTCGTCCATTGCACGATCGCGTCATTATCAAACGTATTGAAGCCGAGTCAAAATCTGCCGGCGGTATTGTTCTGACCGGCTCTGCCGCCGAGAAATCCACTCGTGGCGAAGTCCTGGCTGTTGGTAATGGCCGCGTACTGGACAACGGTGAAGTGAAGGCCATGTCCGTCAAGGTCGGTGACAAGGTGATCTTCAACGAAGGTTTTGGTGTGAAAACCGAGAAGCTGGATGGCCAGGAAGTCCTGATCCTGTCCGAAAACGACATTCTGGCTATCGTCGAAGAATAATCCGGTTCATCAACTTTTTAAGGAAGATAAACAATGGCAGCTAAAGACGTAAAATTTGGTAACGACGCCCGCGTAAAAATGCTGAAAGGCGTGAACATCCTGGCCGATGCCGTCAAGGTGACCCTGGGCCCGAAAGGCCGCAACGTGGTGCTGGACAAGTCCTTCGGCGCCCCCAACATCACCAAGGACGGCGTGTCCGTGGCCAAGGAAATCGAGCTGGAAGACAAGTTCGAGAACATGGGCGCCCAGATGGTGAAGGAAGTGGCCTCCAAGGCCAACGACGAGGCCGGTGACGGCACCACCACCGCCACCGTACTGGCCCAGTCCATCGTCAACGAAGGCCTGAAGGCCGTGGCCGCCGGCATGAACCCCATGGATCTGAAGCGCGGCATCGACAAGGCCGTGATCAAGGCGGTGGAAGAGCTGAAGGCCCTGTCCGTGCCCTGCAAGGACACCAAGGCCATCGCCCAGGTGGGTACCATCTCCGCCAACTCCGATGAGAAGGTCGGCGCCCTGATCGCCGAAGCCATGGAAAAAGTGGGCACCGACGGTGTCATCACCGTGGAAGAAGGCCAGGGCCTGGAAGACGAGCTGGACGTGGTGGAAGGCATGCAGTTCGATCGCGGCTACCTGTCTCCCTACTTCATCAACAAGCAGGAAACCGGCACCGTCGAGCTGGACGACCCCTTCATCCTGCTGGTCGACAAGAAAATCTCCAACATCCGCGAGCTGCTGCCGGTGCTGGAAGGCGTGGCCAAGCAATCCAAGCCGCTGCTGATCGTGGCCGAGGACGTGGAAGGCGAAGCCCTGGCCACCCTGGTGGTGAACAACATGCGCGGCATCGTGAAGGTGGCCGGCGTCAAGGCACCTGGCTTCGGCGACCGCCGCAAGGCCATGCTGCAGGACATCGCCGTCCTCACCGGTGGCACCGTGATTTCCGAGGAAGTGGGCCTGGAGCTGGAAAAAGCCACCCTGGAAGACCTGGGCCGCGCCAAGCGCGTGGTGATCACCAAGGACAACACCACCATCATCGATGGCGTGGGTGAAGTCGAGGCCATCAACGCCCGCGTGGCGCAGATCCGTCAGCAGATCGAAGAGTCCTCTTCCGACTACGACAAAGAGAAGCTGCAGGAGCGCGTGGCCAAGCTGGCCGGCGGCGTGGCCGTGATCAAGGTGGGTGCCGCCACCGAAGTGGAAATGAAAGAGAAGAAGGCCCGCGTCGACGACGCCCTGCACGCCACCCGTGCCGCGGTGGAAGAAGGCGTGGTGCCCGGTGGCGGTGTGGCCCTGGTGCGTGCCGCCGCCAAACTGGGTGGCCTGACCGGTGACAACGAAGACCAGAACGTGGGCATCAAGGTCGCCCTGCGCGCCATGGAAGCCCCGCTGCGCCAGATCGTCAGCAACGCCGGCGAAGAAGCGTCCGTGGTGGTGTCCAAGATCAAGGCCAGCGAAGGCAACTTCGGCTACAACGCCGGCAACGACACCTACGGCGACATGCTGGAGATGGGCATCCTGGATCCGACCAAGGTGACCCGCTCCGCCCTGCAGTTCGCCGCCTCCGTGGCCGGCCTGATGATCACCACCGAAGCCATGGTGACCGAGCTGCCGAAAGACGCCGCTCCGGCCATGCCCGACATGGGTGGCATGGGTGGCATGGGCGGCATGATGTAATCGCCCGACCCTGCGTCATAAATAGCGACCGGGCCCCTGTGGCCCGGTTTTTTTTGTTTTCGGCGCCGGCAAATTCCGCTTTCTTGTCCCCGTCGCCAAATTACACTTCAGGTTGGCGGGGAGATTTGGGTATCATGTTTTTTTGGTTTTTCGGGTCTTTTTGAGTCTTTTTGGATGGACCCGTCCCGTGGCCGTGCCGTGGTGGCCAGTCCCCTGGGCTTAAGGAGGAGCGGTAATGAAACTCATAGGCTTGGTACTGATGCTGTTGCTGTCCTGGCAGGGAAAGGCGGCGGAGCCGGTGGTGCTTACCATCGTCGGCAATATCCAGCTCGACGGGCGCTCCTATGAACGGCTGGATTACACCCTGGCCGAGCTGCAGGCCCTGCCCCAGGCCGATATCACCACCGTCCATCCCTGGGTGGAGGAGGCGCGTACCTACCGGGGGCCGGAGCTGGCGCTGCTGCTGGAGAGGCTGTTCGGCCACGCCAGGGTCAGGACCCTCTACCTGGAGGCCCTCAACGGCTTCAGCGTCGCCGTCGACTGGCAGAAAGTGGCTCCCTTTACGCCCATCCTGGCCTGGCAGGAGAACGACAAGGTGATGAGCCGGCGGGACAAGGGACCCTTGTGGCTGATGCTGCCCTTCGACCAGGTACCCGAGCTGCAGCAGGCGGACTTCCTGCATTTCATGGCCTGGCAACTGCGGCAGATCCGCGTTCATACGGAACCCATGTGAGTCATCCCTTGCTGCCCTACGTCGGCACCGGTACCGAATACGGTCGGGTGCACCCGCTCAAGGTCGTCGCCGCCCTGCTGCTGCTGGGGATCATGGTGATGTTCGGCGGCGGCGCCACCCATACCCTGTACGGCATCCACCAGCACAACAGCCTGCTGGAGCAGCGCACCTACGAGGTGCCCTGGTCACTGATGCAACTGCAGTTGGAAATGGGGCGTTTTCTCGACGCGGTGCGCCTGTTCCACGCCGATGCCATCCGCCATGACGAGCTGATGCTGCGCTACGACATCCTCTGGAGCCGGACGCCGGTGCTGCTCAGCAGCCAGTTCAAGGACACCCTCAGTGAGCGCCCCGATCTGTGGCTGCTGATCCAGCAGATTGAGTCCAGGGTGAGGGGACTGGAGCAGCAGGTGCAGGCCTTGGTGCCCGGGTCACCCGGCTACCAGCTGATCCTGGCGGAGCTGAACCCCTACCTGGAGCCCCTGTCCCGGACCGTCACCGCCACCATGCACGGCAACGTGCGCTTTTATGCGGAATACGATCAGGCCTACCGGCTGATGGGGCAGCGGCTCTATGTCCAGATCGTCGGCCTTTTCGTCAGCGCCGCCCTGTTGTTGCTGTTGCTGCTGCGGGAGCTGTGGCGTTACCGGAGCCAGCAGTTGCGGGATCCCCTGACCGGCCTGCCCAACCGTTTCGCCCTGCAGCGGCGCATGGCGCCGATGATCGAGCAGGGCATTCCCTTCAGCGTGACCGTGCTGGAGCTGGAGGACTTTTCCCAGCACCATCACCGGTTCGGTTTCGAGGTGGCCGATCGCCTGCTGCAGGCCTTTAGCCAGCGCCTGCAGCAAAGCCTGCAGCCCCACGAGTTTATCGCCCAGTTCGGCCGGGAAGGGGTGGTGGTGCTGGCCAGGGGCGTGGTGGAGCTGGAGGAGGTCAGGGCCCAGCTGTCCCGCTTCCGCCAGGCGCTGACGGAAAAAGAGGCTATCGATAGTTACGACTTCTATATGACGCCGGTGATCGGCGTGGTGCTCTATCCGGCGGACGGGGACAACCTGGTGGATCTGCTGGCGCGGGGCGAACTGGCGCTGGAGCTGTGCAAGCGGGACCGGCTGCCCTATGTGATTTTCGATCCCTCTTTGCTGAAGGAAATGGCGCGCCGGCAACGGCTGGCCCGGGATCTGCCGGCGGCCCTGGACAGCAGCAGCCTGGGGCTCTGCTTTCAGCCCCTGACCGAGCCCCGCAGCGGTGATTGCGCCGGCCTGCAAACCCTGCTGCACTGGCATCACCCGGGCTTCGGCATGATATCGTCCACCGAACTGTTGCGGGTCACCGAGCAGTTCCAGCTGTCGGAGCGGGTCTTCATGTGGATGTTGACCAATGCCTGCCGCCACCTGCGGCGCTGGCAGGAGCTGGAGGAGCCGGGGCTCTTCGTCAGCCTGAAGTTACCGCCGTCCCTGTTTCGGGACGGACTGGAGCGGCGCATCCTGCCGGTGCTGGAGCAGCATGGCCTGGCGGCCGGCAGCCTGGTGCTGGATCTCGATGAAAGCATGGTCATGCAGGATGCGTTCGAGGCACAGGCCATCATGGCCGCGCTCGGTGCGGCCGGTATCCGCATGACCCTGGCCGACTTCGGCAGCGGCTGTTCGTCCTGGGGAAGCCTGTCGCGGCTGCCGATCAGTTGGCTCAAACTGGATCCGACCTTCTGCAGCGGCATAGAGCGGCCCGGAGAGGCCCGCCAGCAGCTGGAGACCCTGTTCGGCCTGGGACGGCTGCTGGGGTATCCGCTGATCTGCTGCGGGGTGGATCACGAGGCGGAACTCGGGGTGCTCAGTGGCATGGCTGGCGAGCTGCTGGTACAGGGGGATTGGGTCGGGGCGCCGTTGGCGGCGGTCGAGGTGCCGGGCTGGCTCAAGCGTCGCCAGCCCTGAGGGCCGGCGACGTATCGCCTCAGGACAGGCGGAGGAACTGGCCCAGGGTGGAAGCCAGCAGCTGGATCTTGTGCACCATGCGCCCCAGCAGGGCCTGGTATTCCTCGTCCGTGCTCATCTCCAGCAGCTCCAGCTCTTCCGCCAGCTCCGCCACATAGGGCATGAAGTGGTCGGCATGGGTGGTGAACTGGCTGTCTTCGCGCAGTACGGCACTGAACTTGGCCTGGCCCTTGGCGCGCAGCCCGGCCAGTTTCTTGTCGGCGTCGATGGCCTGGTGATAGAGCTCTTTGAGGGTGTCATGCAGCTTGGCGGTGACGGAGTCGTGCATTGGTGTTCCTTAACGGGGTTCAAGACCGAGATCTAACGGGGTTTTGCTGGTTTCGCCGCCGACTTCCCGCACCAGCCGGGGCACCAGAAAGCCGGGCAGCCGGGCCAGCAGCCGGGCCATGAGTGCCCTGGCCTGGTCGTCGCCGACCGCGAAGTGGGCCGCGCCCTGCACCTGGTCGAGCTGATGCAGGTAGTAGGGCAGGACGCCGGCCTCGAACAGCCGCTCCGAAAGCGCCTCGAGCACCTCGGCGTCGTCGTTGACCCCGGCCAGCAGCACGCTCTGGTTGAGCAGGGTGATGCCGGCCCGGCGCCAGTCCTGCAGGGCCTCGGCCAGGATGTCGTCCACCTCCTGGGCGTGGTTGACGTGCAGTACCAGCACCGCCCGCAGCCGGCTGCGGGCGAGACGGGCTTTAAGGGCCCCGGTCAGTCGGGCCGGGATCACCACCGGCAGCCGGCTGTGGATGCGCAGCCGTCGCAGGTGGGGAATGGCCTCCAGGGCGTCGAGCAGGGTGGCGAGCTGCTCGTCCTTGGCCATCAGCGGATCGCCGCCGGAGAGGATCACCTCGTTGATGCCGGGATCGGCGGCGATGTAGTCCAGGGCCTCGCGCCAGCCTTCCCGTCCCGGGCTGTTGTCGGCGTAGGGAAAGTGGCGGCGAAAGCAGTAGCGGCAATTGATCGCGCAGCCGCCGCGCAACACCAGCAGCACCCGGGAGCGATACTTGTGCAGCAGGCCGGGCAGGGCGCTGTCGTGTTCGTCGAGCGGATCGGCGACGAAGCCGGGTACCTCGGCGAATTCCTCGCCCAGGGGCAGCACCTGGCGCAGCAGGGGATCCCGGGGATCGCCCGGGCGCATCTTGTCGGCGAAGGGACGGGGGACGCGCATCGGAAACAGCCGGCGGGCCGGGAAGCCGGCTTGCCAGGGCGTGGGATCGATATGCAGGTAATCCAGCAGTTGTTCGGGCGAGGTAAAGGCCCGGGCAAGTTCTTTTTGCCAGTTAATATGTAAATCGCCCCCGTTTAGGGGTATCATTGCCGGCATTTTCTGCAACTCTGTCAAATTCACGAGGGTAAAATGGCCTCTTATAGTACCAACGAATTCCGCTCCGGCCTAAAGATTATGCTGGACGGCGAGCCTTGCGCCATTATCGAAAACGAATTCGTCAAGCCCGGCAAGGGCCAGGCCTTCAACCGTGTTAAAATCCGCCGCCTGCTGAACGGCAAGGTGCTGGAAAAGACCTTCAAGTCCGGCGACACCGTGGAAGCGGCCGATGTCATGGACATGGAACTGGCCTACCTGTACAACGACGGCGAGTTCTACCACTTCATGAACAACGATACCTTCGAGCAGCTGGCCGCCGACGACAAGGCGGTGGGTGATGCCAAGCTGTGGCTGAAGGAGCAGGACGTCTGCATCCTGACCCTGTGGAACGGCTCCCCCATCTCCGTGACCCCGCCCAACTTCGTGGAGCTGGAAGTGGTGGAAACCGATCCGGGCCTGAAGGGCGACACCGCCGGCACCGGCGGCAAGCCCGCCACCCTGAGCACCGGCGCCGTGGTACGGGTACCGCTGTTCATCCAGATCGGCGAAGTGCTGAAGGTCGACACCCGCTCCGGCGAATACGTGTCCCGGGTGAAGTAAGCGATTCGCTTTTCAATAAAAACGGCGCCTTTCGGCGCCGTTTTTTATGGTGAAGAGTGAGGCGACAGGAGTGAGGCGAAAACGGTTTTGCCAAGCAGGGGTACTGTAGAGCCCCCTCACCCCTTACCCCTCACCTCTTACGTCTTACCTCAGGCGTCTCACTCTTTACCGTAAACGTTGTTTTCCTGCTCCCGCACCCGGATAAAGGTGGTGCGCTTGGTCAGCTCCTTCAGCCGCTGGGCGCCCACATAGGTGCAGGTGGAGCGCACGCCGCCGAGGATGTCCTGCACCGTTTCCTCCACCGGCCCGCGGTAGGACAGTTCCACCGTCTTGCCTTCCGCCGCCCGGTACTTGGCCACGCCACCGGCGTGCTTTTCCATGGCGCTGGAAGAGCTCATGCCGTAAAACGTCATAAAGGCCCGGCCGTCCCGTTCGATGATCTCGCCACCGCACTCCTCGTGGGCCGCCAGCATGCCGCCCAGCATCACGAAGTCGGCGCCGCCGCCAAAGGCCTTGGCCACGTCGCCCGGGCAGGTGCAGCCGCCGTCGCCGATGATCTGGCCGCCCAGGCCGTGGGCGGCGTCGGCGCACTCGATGATGGCCGACAGCTGGGGATAGCCGACCCCGGTCTTGACCCGGGTGGTGCACACCGAACCCGGGCCTATGCCCACCTTGACGATGTCGGCGCCGGAGAGGATCAGCTCCTCCACCATTTCACCGGTGACCACGTTGCCGGCGATGATGGTGTGGCCCGGGCACTGGCTGCGCACCCGGCTGACGAAGGAAGTGAAATGCTCGCTGTAGCCGTTGGCCACGTCGATGCAGATAAAACCGAGTTCGTCGGACAGGGCCAGGATCTGCTGCAGCTTCTCGAAGTCCTTGTCGGAGGTGCCGGTGGAGACGATGACGTGCCTGAGCAGGTCGGCGCCGGTCTCCGCCACGAAGGCCCGCCACTCGTCGACCGAGTAATGCTTGTGTACCGCCGTCAGCATATCGTGGCGGGCCAGGGCCCGGGCCATGGCGAAGGTGCCGACGGTATCCATGTTGGCGGCGATCACCGGCACCCCGGACCAGCGCCGACCCGAATGCTTAAAGGTGAATTCCCGGTCCAGCTCGACCTGGGAACGGCTGTTGAGGGTGGAGCGCTTGGGGCGAAACAGCACATCCCTAAAGCCCAGTTTCAAGTCTTCTTCGATACGCATGGTGTAACCTCGATAAGTGACAGGCACAAAAAAACCGGGGGTTTTTTAGGCCCCCGGTTTTCAGCATTCTAGTTCGGGTTATTTTTTTTGCAACTATCCTGACTCACTGTTCAATAATTATTTTTATGCAAAGATAGATTGCGGGGCTCATTCCTGACCCGAAAAACTGACTTTTTGGTACAAATTGGCTTTGCCGGTGCCGTTTTTCGCCTATAATCAGCCGCTTCAAGCCGTCCCGCAGAAGACGGCATCCACACGCGCAATCGTTTGCCCATCGTCACCCGATGCCGGCACCCATCATCAAAGGAGAAACCAGCAGTGGCCGAGCCCCGCTTCCATTATCCCTGGTACAAGAAGGAGGACACCGACGCCTTTTTCGCCCTGTTCCAGAACAACGTTGCCAACTTCGTCATTATCACCATCACCATGCTGGGCATGGGCTTTCCCCAGGAGCTGGTGTTCGGGCAGGTGATACCGGGCGCGGCCATCGCCGTGCTGGTGGGCAATTTCTATTACGCCTATACCGCCAACCGGCTGGCCCACCAGGAGCGGCGCACCGACGTGACCGCCCTGTCCTACGGCATCAGTACGCCGGTGATGTTCGTGTTCCTGTTCGGGGTGCTGCTGCCGGCCAAGACCATGACCGGCGATCCCGAGCTGGCCTGGAAAATTGCGGTGGGCGCCTGTTTCCTCAGTGGCCTGCTGGAGGTGCTGGTCAGCCTGGTGGGCCGCTGGGTGCAGCGCAACCTGCCGCGGGCGGCCATGCTGGGGGCGGTGGCCGGGGTGGCCCTGACCTTTATCGCCGGCGAGATGATGTTCAAGACCCTGGAGATGCCGGTGGTCGGCCTGTTCGTGCTGGCGGTGATCATCATCGGCATCGTCGGCCGGGTGGTGTTGCCCTTCCGCATGCCCGCCTCTTTGTTCGCCATCGTATTCGGTACCCTGCTGGCCTACCTGCTGGGGGCGAGCGATAGCGCCAAGATCGCCGAGGGACTGTCCCACTTCGGCTTTTACCCCGTGCTGCCCAGCATGGCGGCCTTCGACGGCATGAGCTACCTGTTCGGCTCCATGATCGGCATCCTCACCGTGGTGCTGCCCATCACCCTCTACAACGCCATCGAGACCATGAACAACGTGGAGGCGATGGAGGCGGCCGGCGACAAGTACGACGTGCGCGAGTGCCAGGCGGTCGACGGCGTGGGCACCATGATCGGCGCCCTGTTCGGCGGCCTGTTCCCGACCACCGTCTATATCGCCACCGTGGGCGCCAAGTGGATGAAGGCCGGCCGTGGCTACAGCATCCTCAACGGCCTGGTATACCTGCTGGCGGCCATGTTCGGCCTGATCGCGGTGATCTCGGCGCTGATCCCGGTGGCGGTGGTGGCCCCTATCCTGGTGTTCGTGGGCATGTCCATGGTGTCCACCGCCTTCCAGACCAACGCCAAGAAGTACTACCCGGCGGTGGCCCTGGCCATGCTGCCCTACTTCGCCAACTACGTGATGACCCGTTTCAACAACGCCGCCGGCGAGGTGGTCAGCCGCATCTCCGACGGCATAGTGCCCCTGGGGCAGGGCGCCATGTTCACCGCCATGATGCTGGGCGCCATCACCGTCTGCGTGATCGACGGCGCCTTCAAGCGCGCCACGGCCTTCGCCCTGTGCAGCGCCGGCTTCTCCTTCGTGGGGCTGATGCACGCGCCCAAGCTCGGCTTCTACGCCGCGCCCGAATACGTGCTGGGCTACCTGGTGATGGCGCTGCTGTTTGCCTGGTACGCTTTTTTCGGCGCCGTGAAGCGGGACGACCACGTGATGGGCGAAGACTGAACGGAAACGACGAATCGAGGGCGCTGCGGCGCCCTTTTATTTTGCTCAAAATTACGCCATGCTGTTAGCATCCTGACGGGGAGGCGCTATTCATGTTCGAGATACTGGGGCTGGATCATCTGGTGCTGCGGGTGCGGCAGCCGGAGCGGATGCTGGATTTCTACTGCCGGGTCCTGGGCTGCACCCTGGAGCGGGAAAAGAGCGACATCGGCCTCTACCAGCTGCGTGCCGGCGCCCAACTGATCGATCTGGTGGACATCCGCGGGCCGCTCGGCGGCGACGGCGAAGCGGCGGATCAGTGCAAGGCCAACATGGATCACTTCTGCCTGCGCATCAGCCCCTTCGAGCCTGATGCCCTGCGGCTTTACCTGGAGTGCAACGGGGTGATCTGCGAGGAGCCGCAGCTGCGCTACGGGGCCGAGGGGGAAGGGCCTTCGGTCTATGTGTTCGATCCCGAGGGCAACCAGGTCGAGCTGAAAGGCCCGCTCTAGACTGGCAAGCGCCGCCGTTAAGGGTAAAATGCCCATTTTTGGCAGCGATTCCATGACCACCATCCCCTGGCCGCCGACGGCTTCCCTCGCTTTTCTGCAACAACGGGCCCGCCTGCTGGCCGCCATCCGCCACTTTTTCGCCGAGCGGCAGGTGCTGGAGGTGGACACGCCCACCCTGGCCAGCGCCGGGGTGACCGACGTGCACCTGGACAACTTCGTCACCCGCTTCGTCGGCCCCGGCATGGCCCAGGGCCTGGATCTGTACCTGCAGACCTCGCCGGAATTCCATATGAAGCGGTTGCTGGCGGCGGGCAGCGGCCCCATCTACCAGATCTGCAAGGCCTACCGCAACGAGGAGTCGGGCCGGTTGCACAATCCCGAGTTCACCATGCTGGAATGGTACCGCCCCGGTTTCGATCATCATCAATTGATGGACGAGATGGCCGGGCTGCTGCAGCTGGTGCTGGGTTGCGACAGCCCCGAACGGCTGACTTACCAGCAGGCCTTTACGACCACCCTGGGGGTCTGCCCGCTGAGCGCTTCCCTCGATGAGCTGCGCCGGGCCGGCCAGGATCTCGGCGCCGATGACCTTATCGCCCGGGAGGAAGACAGGGACACCCTGCTGCAGTTGCTGTTCGCCCTGGGGGTGGAACCGCGTATCGGCCAAGTGGTGCCCTGTTTCGTCTACCACTTCCCCGCCAGCCAGGCGGCCCTGGCGCGCATCAGTCCGCAGGATCCGCGGGTGGCGGAGCGATTCGAGGTCTATTTCAAGGGCATCGAGCTGGCCAACGGCTTCCACGAGCTGAGCGATGCCGACGAGCAGCGCCGCCGCTTCGAGCAGGACAACCGGCTGCGCCGCGGCCGCGGGCTGCCCGAGCGGCCGGTGGACGAATACCTGCTCGCCGCCCTGCAGGCCGGCCTGCCCGACTGCGCCGGGGTCGCCCTGGGGGTGGACCGGTTGATCATGCTGGCGCTGGGGGCCGGGCGGCTGGAGCAGGTGATCGCCTTTCCGGTCACCCGCGCCTGAGTCAGTCCCGGGGCGGATAGTTGGCCAGCAGCTCCGCCACCTGCTGCTCGATGCGTCGGCTGCGTTCGGCGCCCTTTATGCGCTCGGCGGGAAACGCGCGCGGATGCTTGCTGCTCCACAGCATCCTGCCGCCGGGCTCTTCCAGCCACAGCTTGAGCCTGAGCTCCCGCACCGCGCCATAGACCCTTTCCTCATCATCCCAGAAACTGCCATGACGGGCGGTGAGACGGGGTATGGTGGTCAGCAACCGGGTTTCTTCCAGCAACTGGTAGTTCAGCCAGAGCGATGCCTGCTCGGGCTGGGCCAGGTGCAGGCCGCGGCCAGGCAGCAGGGCCAGGGCCGAGGCGGTGATGCGGGCGCCGTCCAGCGACTGGCTGTCCGCCGTGGGCGCCAGGGCGACGGTGGTGAAACGGCTGAAATCGGTGTCTTCGGCGTAGTCGTAGGGGGCGGCGCAGCCGCTCAACAACAGCACAACAAGCAGCAGGCGTAGCATAGGGGTCTCCATCTCCGGCCGGGGTTGCAGGTAGTTAGACCCGGGCGGAGGGCAAATTGCAAGCGGCCGTGGCCACCATGGCGGTATCGCTCATTGCAGGAGTTCCCTGGCCAGCTCGATCAGCGCCAGGCGCGCGGGATGATCGCCCCTGTCCTTGTGCCAGGCGAAATAGAAGAAGCGGCTGAGGGAAAGCGCGGGCACCGGCAGTGCCACCAGGCTGCCCGCGGCCAGCTCGTCGGCCACGCTCAGCCGCGACATGCAACTGAGCCAGGGACGGGACTGCAGCAGCCGCTTGATGGTGGGCAGGTGGGGGTATTCCTGGCGGATCCGCAGCGGCCCCAGCCGGCCGGCCAGGGCCTGCTCGAAGGTGTCCCGGGTGCCGGATCCGGACTCGCGCAGCACCCATTCGCACTCGGCCAGTTGTTGCAGGCTCACCTCGGACTCCCGGGCCAGGGGATGCTCGCGCTGGCAGACGATCACCAGCTCGTCCCGGCACCAGGGTTCGAGGCGGAGCCATTTTTCCTGGGCGTGGGCTTCTATCAGCGCCATTTCCAGCCTGCCCTGGTACAGCTGTTGCAGCAGGCGGTGGGTGTTGTCCACCGCCAGGCCGAGGTCGAGCTGGGGGTAGCGGCGGGCCACCTGCTCGATCAACCCGGGGATCCAGTGGTCGGCGATGGTCCGGCTGGCGCCCAGGCGCAGCCGGCCGGCGATGGGGCTCTGGCCCTTGAAGCCCTGTTCGATAAGGTAGCTCTCGGCCAGCATCTTCTGGGCCCGGGGCAGCAGCCACTGGCCCCAGGCGTTGAGGCTGAGCCGGCGGCCGACCCGGTCGAACAGGGAGTGGTTGAGCTGTCGCTCCAGCTCCTGCAGCGACATGGTGGCGGCCGACTGGGTCATGGCCAGCTGCTCGGCGGCCCGGCTCAGGCTGCCGTTTTCCGCCACGCTCACGAACAGCCGCAACTGCTTGAGGGTAAAGTTCATCCCAGGGCGCCCAGCACCAGCAGGATGACGAACAGCAGTGCCAGGCCGAAGGCGCCCACCGCCAGGCCGGTGCGCAGCATGTCCCGGGTGGTGATGAGGCCGGTGGCGTAGGCCAGGGCGTTGGGCGGGGTGCTCACCGGCAGTATCATGCCGAGGGAGCAGGACAGGGCCACCAGTACCAGGGCGCTGTCCAGGCCGTAGTCGGCCATGCCCTGGTAGCCGGTGGCCACGGCGGCGGTGATCGGCAGTATCAGGTTGGCGGTGGCGGTGTTGGACATGATGTTGGCCAGCAGGAAGCACACCAGCAGCAGGCTGAGCAGTATGGCGGCGCCGGGCAGCTGTTCGAGCGGCAGCGACAGGGCCAGCTTGCGCGCCAGCCCCGACTGATCCAGGGCCAGCCCCAGGGCGATGCCTCCCGCCACCAGCCAGAGCACGTCCCAGTTGATCTTCTGCAGATCCGCCGGGGTGATGATGCCGGTCAGGCTGAATACCACCAGGGGGATGACGGCCACCACATAGCTGTTCATGCCGTGCCAGAAGGAAGTGAGCCACAGCACTATGGTCAGGGCGAAGGTGGCGTAGAGCAGGTAAGCCCGGGGGCCGCGTACGAACTTGCTGCTCAGGGTCAGGCACAGGCCCAGCTCGGCGGCGGGGTAGAGCCGGAGCAGCAGCCGCCAGGCGGCGGCCAGCATCACCAGCACCAGGGGAACGGCGAAGGCCATCCAGGTCAAAAAGTCGATGGGGTTGGTCATGTACTGCAGGGCGATGGCGTTGGGCGGGGTGCCGATGGGGGTACCGATGCCGCCCAGGTTGGCGGCGATGGGAATGGCCAGCAGCAGGCCGCGGGTGGACGGCGCCTGCAGCCCCAGGCTGGCGAACACCGGCCCCATGATGGTGAGCATCATCAGGGTGGTGGCGGTGTTGGACATGAACATGGAGAACAGCGCCGTGATCAGCATGATGCCCAGCATCAGCCGGTCGTGACTGGCCATAAAGGGGCGCAGCAGATAGTTGGCCAGGTTGGTGTCGAGTTTGTACTTGGCCGCCCCCAGGGCCAGGGCGAAGCCGCCCAGGAAGAGGATGATGATGGGGGAGGCGAAGCTGCCCATGATGGCCTGGTAGGGCAGCAGCTCGCCCAGGGGCTGGCCGGCGTCTTCCCGCAGGAACCAGACGGCGGCCTGATCCGACACCGTGATCAGCAGCAGGCCGATGATCAACAGGGAGGTGGCGAACACCGGCACCGGCTCCAGCACCCACAGCAGGGCGGCGAGCAGGAAGATGGCCAGCAGGCGCTGCTCGACCAGGCTGGCATCCGGCAGCGGCAGCAGCCCGGCCGGCAGGTTCAGCACCAGCAGGGGCAGCAGCAGGGCGAGCAGCAGTTTAAACCGGTTTGGCATCATGACCTCTCGGGAGCGCGTTGATGGGCTGTTCGCTGATCAGGCGGATGTCCACCTGCTGGTGCGGGATCTGGATCCGGTGCCGGCGCAGCCGGGCCAGCAGCAGGTTGTGCAGCTCGTGGGTCATGGGCATGCGGTGGCTCATGTCCTCCACATAGACCCGCACCTCGTACACCAGGGCCGAGTCGGTCAACTCGATCAGGAACACCTCGGGGATGGGGTTGTCCAGGATCAGGCCGCATTCTTTTATCGCCTCGTGGGTCAACCGCTGCACCAGCTCGATATCCGCGTCCAGCCGCACCCGCACCAGCAGCTTGACCCGGGTGATGGCGTCGGACAGGGACCAGTTGACGAACTGCTCGGTGATAAAGGCCTTGTTGGGCACGATGATCTCGCGCCTGTCCCAGTCCACTATGGTGGTGGCCCGGGTCTTGATCTTGGAGATGGTGCCGGTTAATTCGCGGATGGTGACGGTGTCGCCGATACGGATCGGCTTTTCGAACAGGATGATCAGGCCGGACACGAAGTTGGCGAAGATCTCCTGCAGGCCGAAGCCCAGGCCCACCGACAGGGCGGCCACCAGCCACTGGGTCTTGGACCAGTCGATGCCGAGCATGGCGAAGGTGGTGAAGGCGCCGACCATTAGCACCAGGTACTTGGAGATGGTGGTGATGGCGAAGCCGGTGCCGGGCGACAGGTTGAGGTGCTGCAGCAGGCTGAGTTCCATCAGGCCGGGCAGGTTGCGGGCGGTGATCCAGGTGAGCACCACCACGAACAGGGCGATCACCAGATCCTTGAGCGAGATGGGCACCAGGGCGTCTTCCCCGGCCAGGCTGGTGGAAACCTGCCAGACCTGGATGCTGTCGAGGAAGCTGAAGGCGGTGTTGATCTCCGACCACAGCAGCATCAGGCTGAGGATGTAGCCCAGCATCAGCACCGAGCGCAGCAGCCCCAACGACTGGGCGCTGATGGTGTCCAGATCCACCTCGGCCACGGCGGCCGCTTCCGCCTCCGGGCTGGGCGGGGCTTCGGCCGTCTCCTCCTTCTCCTTTTCCTTGCGCTGGGCCAGGATTTCCGCCCGTCGGGCCTTGGCCCGCTCGAACGCCAGCCGCCGGCGCTGGATCAGCATCCAGCGCCGCACCAGGAAGTAGGCCATCAGGAATCCCAGCCCCACCAGCACCGAGATCTCCAGCTGGCGCAGCAGGGTATGGGCGGTGAACAGGTAGCCCATGGCGGCGGCGGCCAGGGCCAGCAGCGGCGCCAGGATCAGCAGGCCCCACAGCAGGTGGTTGACCAGGGTCAGGTGCTCCCGGCGGGGCGTGGACAGCAGCAGCGGCAGATCCGCCCGGTACAGGCGCCAGGAGAACAGGCTGAGCAGCAGGCAGATGAACATAAAGCCGAGCCGGCCCAGGGTGTCGTAGAGGGAAAAGTCCCGGTATTCCTGGGCGGTATAGAACAGCAGCAGGGCCGGCAGCATGGTTAGCATCAGGGTCTGGAACTGGCGCCAGACCCGGCGAACCCGTTCCCGGGGCAGGTTGAAGTGCACCACCAGCAGACCCCTGTGCATCATCAGGTTGCCGATCAGCATCAGGATGAACACCGGCAGCATCAGCTTGCCCAGGGCATGGGCCAGGGCCAGCACCACCGGCGGCGCCCAGGGGGAGTCGATGGCCCTGGACAGCAGCGACAGCAGCGCCGGCAGCGGCAGGGCGGTGAGCAGGCTGAGCAGCAGGGTGTTGAAGGTGTAGTCGTACTTGTCCTGGGTGACGTTGCCGATGCGCGCACTGATCTTCTCCAGGTAATCGCGCAGGCTGCGCCGGCTCAGGAACCAGAGGTAGAGCACCATCAGGGAGCTGACGCCATACAGGGTGAGGCTGGCGCCACCCTGCAGCAGCAGGGACTGGGGCAGGGCGGTCCAGGTGCTGGCGGTGAGCAGCCAGCCCAGGGTTTCCATCAGGGCCAGCGGGAACTGGCCGCCGATGGGGCGCAGATCCGGCAGCCAGAACAGCCGTTCGTCGGTGAGGGTACGGATTTCCTGCAACTGGCTGTTCTGCCGGCTGTAGGCGACCTTGAGCCGGGTCTGTTCGTGGATCTGGTTGTCGGTGGCGCCGACCAGTTGCTCCAGCAGCCGGCGCTGGGTGGCCAGCAACTCATCAAGTTGGGCCAACTGGGCATCGGTCAGGGTGCCGGCCTGCTCGCTCAGCAGCAGGTTGGTGCGGTAGCCGCCGGTGCGCAGGCTGTCGAGGGATTCCTGATAGCCGTACTTGTCCACCCGGCTCTGCACGATGCGGGCTTCCAGCTGGGGCAGGGGATAGGGAGCCGGCAGCTCGTTCAGGCGGTTGCGCAGGTTCTCGCCGAAGCCCCGGCTGACCTGCAGCCATTCCAGTTGCTCCTTGAGGTTGTTTTTCATGGTAACCAGCTCGGAGGCGGCCCGCTCCGCCGCCTGGTACTCCAGCTGCAGCGCCTCCACCTCCCGGCTCTTCTCGCCGAGCTGGGTGGACAACCGCTGGTTGACCGCCTGCTGGCCGGCCAGCAGGGGGGAGTCGGCCTCGACCTGGTCCAGCAGGCGCTCGCTCTCGGCGATGGCGGCCTCGGTGGTGACGCGGCGCAGCTCGTTCTGGCGGCCTTGCAGCGCCTCTATGTAGGTGTCCAGATCCTGCAGCCGGGCCTGGAGAATGTCCAGCTTCAGCCGGTTGAGGCTGTCTCGGTTGCCGGCGGACAGCTGTTCCAGCTCCAGCACCTGGATGCGGGTCTGCAGGCTCTGCTCGCGCACCAGGGCCAGCACGCGGTTGGCGGTCTGCTGCCGGCTCTGGCTGTCTGCGAACTGCAGTTCGTCCAGGCTCTGCTGGGTGCGGCGCAACTGCTGGCGCAGATCGTCCAGCAGGCTGTGCTGATCGCCCGCCCCCAACTCCTGCAGGTTGAGGGTATTGGCGAGCTCGTCCCGCTGGCCTCTGAGCTCCAGCCGGCGGGCCTGGGCCTCGACCAGGGCCTGTTGTACCGCCTCTTCGTCCAGGCGGGGGATGCCGGCGGTGTCGGTGGCCTTGAGCCCGGCCCGTTCGCGCTCGAGTTTTTTGAGTTCGGCGGGGTAGTCATCCATGAACTGCCGCAGGGCCTGGGCCTGCTTGCGGTAGCGTTCGCCTTCGCGCACCAGTTGCAGGGCCTGGTTGTAGCTGTCGCGCAATTTCTGCAGCTCGGGCCTGTCCCCCTCGGGGATTTCGGCCAGCAGGGCCTCGATGTCGGCGACGCTCTGATCCGCCGGCAGCGGGGCCGGCAGCAACAGCAGGGCAAAAAACAGCAGTATGGGGGCAAACACGGCTGACTCCCGATGTTTAAGGGTTAAAACCTGCGGCGGTTCAGCCCCGGTTCAGGCGTCCGAATTCGGTGCCCATGCGGGTGGGGGTGCCGGGCCTGAGGCTGTCGGACAGCGTTACCCGGCCGGGGGCAAAGAGGCACACCACCGTGCTGCCCAGCTTGAAGCGGCCCATCTCCTCGCCCTTGGCCAGGCGCGGCGCCGTGGCCGGCTCGTAGTCCCAGCGCTGCACGCGCTTGCCCACCGGCGGGGTGATGGTACCGGCCCAGACGGTTTCGATGCTGGCCACTATGGTGGCGCCCACTAGCACCAGGGCCATGGGCCCGGCGGCGGTGTCGAAGATGCATACCACCCGCTCGTTGCGGGCAAAGAGCTCGGGTACCCGCTCGGCGGTGAGCGGGTTGACCGAGAACAGCTCGCCGGGCACGTAGATCATGGTCCTGAGCACCCCGTCCAGGGGCATGTGGATGCGATGATAGTCCCTGGGGGCCAGGTAGATGGTGGCGAAGTCGCCGCCCATAAAGGGTTCGGCCAGGGCCTTGTCGCCGCCGAGCAGGGCCCGGGCGCTGAAGTCGTGGCCCTTGGCCTGGATGATGCGGCCCTGCTGGATGGGGGCCAGTTGGCTGATGGCGCCGTCCACCGGCATGGCGAGGAGCTCTTCCCCCTGCACCAGCGGACGGACGCCGTCTTTCAGCGGGCGGGTAAAGAAGTCGTTGAAGCTCAGGTAGTGGGCCGGATCCGGATACTGGGCCTCGTTCATGTCCACCCGGTAGCGCTGGATAAAGCGGCGGATCAGCCACTGGGTGAGTCGGCCACCTTCCATGGCGGCCAAAAGGCCGACCAGGCGGGAAATCAGGTGCTTGGGAAGCAGGTATTGCAGCAGAATTTTCAGGTTGTCGATCATAGGGAATCCGAACAATGACGGGGAAAGGGATCAGGATTTGGGATGGTGGCGACTGGGCTTGTCGGCCATGGCATCCATGATGCGGTGGTAGCTCTCGAGCCGCTCGGGATGGATGTCGCCATCCGCCCTGGCCTGCTGCAGCAGGCAGCCCGGGTCGGTGCCGTGCTTGCAGTCGCGGAAGCGGCAGCCGCCGAGATAGTCGCGAAATTCGCGGAAGCACCAGGCCACCCGCTCGGGGGGCAGGTGCCAGAGGGAGAACTCGCGGATGCCCGGCGAGTCGATCAGGGAGCCGCCGGACGGGAAATGATAGAGCCGGGCGGTGGTGGTGGTGTGCTGGCCCAGGCCGGAGTTGTCGGACACGGCACCGGTGGTCGCCTCCACATGGGGCATGACCGCATTGACCAGGGACGACTTGCCCACCCCCGACTGGCCCACGAAGATGCTGGTGTGATCCTTCAGCGCCTGCTGGAGCTGGTCCAGCCCCTCGCCGGTGTCGCAACTGACCAGCAGCACCTGGTAGCCGATATCCCGGTAGCGTTGCAGGGCCTGCTCCGCCTCCCGGCGCTGGTCGTCGGTGAGCAGATCCGCCTTGTTCAGCACCAGCATGGGCGGCATCTCGACGTCCTCGGCCGCCACCAGGTAGCGGTCGATGATGTGGCAGCTGAGCTCGGGCAGCACCGCCGACACCACCACTATCTGGTCGATATTGGCGGCCACCGGCTTGATGCCGTCGTAGTAATCGGGACGGGTGAGCACGGTCTGGCGGGGATGCACCGCCTCCACCACGCCGCTGATGCCCTGCATGGTCTCCACCCCCGGGCGCCAGACCACCCGATCGCCGGTGACCAGGGAGCTCAGGGTCCGGCGCAGGTTGCAGCGGTGGATCCGGCCGGCATCGTCTTCGATGTCGGCATGCTGGCCGAAGCGGCTGATCACCAGCCCCTCCTGGGGCGGCCCCAGCAGGCTGTCGTCTATGGTGTCCACCTGCTGGCGCTTGAGCCGCCGGCTGTGGTTATCGCTTACCCGGCGCTTCTGGCCTTTGCTGAGCTGTTTTTTCTTGGTCACGACGTCCTCGAACCCGTTTTCACTGCCGGCTATGATACACTTTCCCGCTCGAACTTGTCCCCATTGCCACTCAGCTAGAGACCCAACATGAGCCAAAATGCAGAAAACCTGGTCTGGATCGATCTGGAGATGACCGGCCTGGAGCCGGACGAACACAGGATTATCGAGATTGCCAGCATCGTCACCGACAAGGAGCTGAAGGTGCTGGCCGAGGGACCGGTGCTGGCCATCCATCAGCCGGAGGCGGAGCTGGCCAAGATGGACGAGTGGAATGTGCGCACCCACACCGGCTCGGGCCTGGTGGCGCGGGTGCAGGCCAGCACCGTGACCGAGGCGGAGGCGGTGGCGCAGACGCTGGCGTTTCTGCGCCAGTGGGTGCCGGAAAAGACCTCGCCCCTGTGCGGCAACTCCATCGGCCAGGACCGGCGCTTCCTGGCCCGCCACATGCCGGAGCTGGAAGCCTTCTTCCATTACCGCAATATTGACGTCAGCACCGTCAAGGAGCTGGTGCGCCGCTGGCAGCCGGCGCTGCTGGAACAGTTCACCAAGAAGGGCAGCCACCAGGCCCTGGACGATATCCGTGAGTCCATCGCCGAACTGCAGTTTTACCGGGAGAAAGTGTTCACGATCTGAGCCGTCCGGGCGCCGTTGCTGGTAAATTCGGCAAACGATCTCGGGGGGCGAAAAAAGGCTTGCATTCACTTAAGCCGCTCGTATAATTCGCCTCCCGTAGCCGGACGGAATTGCAAAGCAAGCCGCTGGTTGCGATAAGGCTTATGCGGGAATAGCTCAGTTGATAGGGCTTGACCTTGCTGAAGTTGATGAGGGTCGCGCCGCGGCCCCATGCACAAGTTAAGAGTATTTTGCGGGAATAGCTCAGTTGGTAGAGCACAACCTTGCCAAGGTTGGGGTCGCGAGTTCGAGTCTCGTTTCCCGCTCCAAATTGCAACGATGCGGCTCACCAAGGCGGCATTGAAAGTGAAAAGTGTTTTGCGGGAATAGCTCAGTTGGTAGAGCACAACCTTGCCAAGGTTGGGGTCGCGAGTTCGAGTCTCGTTTCCCGCTCCAAATTGCAACGATGCGGCTCACCAAGGCGGCATTGAAAGTAAAAAGTGTTTTGCGGGAATAGCTCAGTTGGTAGAGCACAACCTTGCCAAGGTTGGGGTCGCGAGTTCGAGTCTCGTTTCCCGCTCCAAATTTCAACGATGTGGCTTACCAAGGCGGCATCGAAAGTAAAAAGTATTTTGCGGGAATAGCTCAGTTGGTAGAGCACAACCTTGCCAAGGTTGGGGTCGCGAGTTCGAGTCTCGTTTCCCGCTCCAAACCCCAAAAAACCGACCTCAGGGTCGGTTTTTTATTGCCCGGAAATCATGCCGGATGACACGGCACAACCTTGCCTGCAAGCGGCTCCTATATATCAAACATGCCCTCACCGGGCATGCTCCGGCATGCCCTTGTCCACGGCGCGGATCAGCCGTTCGGTCTTGCGCTCCGGCCGGGCCAGTCCGGCCCGTTGCCGCGCCAGGGCCCAGTCGATATGCTCCCGCACCAGTTCGTCCACCTCGTCCCGTTTCTGCCCCAGTCCTTGGATGACCTGCTCGGAGGCGGGGGCGTTGCCCAGGGCCACGGCGATATTGCGCAGCCAGCGGCGATGGCCGATGCGACGGATGGGGCTGCCTTCGGTCATCTTCAGGAAGTGTTCCTCGCTCCAGGCGAACAGGGCCAGCAGCTCGGGGGCGTGCAGGTCGTCCCGGGCGGCGAAATCCGGCTCCCGGCTGGCCCCGGCGAAGCGGTTCCAGGGGCAGATCAGCTGGCAGTCGTCGCAGCCGTAGATGCGGTTGCCCATCAGCGGGCGGAACTCCTCCGGGATGGGGCCGTCGAGTTCGATGGTGAGGTATGAGATGCAGCGCCTGGCGTCCACCACATAGGGGGCGACGATGGCACCGGTGGGGCAGGTGGTGATGCAGGCCACGCATTTGCCGCAGCCTTCTTCCACCGGGCCGTCTACCGGCAGCGGCAGGTTGACCAAGAGTTCGCCCAGAAAGAAGAAGGAGCCCTGCTCCCGGTTGAGCAGCAGCGAGTGCTTGCCCACCCAGCCGATGCCGGCCTTGGCCGCCAGCGGCCGCTCCAGTATGGGGGCCGAGTCGACGAAGGGGCGGGCGACCAGCCCTTGGGCCCGTTCCGCTATCCGGTCGGCCAGCTTCTTCAGCCGGTTGCGCAACACCTTGTGGTAATCCCGGCCCAGGGCGTAGCGGCTGATGTAGCCCTTGTCCGGGTCGCTCAGCACCCGGGCGATGGCGGCCTGCTCCGGCAGGTAGTTCATGCGTACCGAAATCACCCGCAAGGTGCCCGGCAGCAGCTCCTGGGGGCGGGCGCGCATCATGCCGTGGCGGGCCATGTAGTCCATTTCGCCGTGGTAGCCCTGGTCCAGCCAGTCGGCGAGCAGGGGCTCGTGGGCGGCCAGATCCGTGTCGGTGATGCCCACCTGGTCGAAGCCTAGCTCTGCTGCCCAGAGCTTGATATCGTGAGCCAAAGCGGCAAAGTCGGGAGTGGTCATGAGCATCGTCGGTCTGGAAAAGCCCCACAGTCTAACACAGTCGTTCTGGTACTCGGAGCAGATCCGGGAGGGGGAAAGGCAGGCGGCGGCCTCGGCCGGCATCAGCCTGTTCGAACTGATGTCCCGGGCCGGCCTGGCGCTGTTCGAGCTGGCCCGCAAGGAATGGCCCGATGCCCGGCACTGGTGGGTGTTCTGCGGCGGCGGCAACAACGGCGGCGACGGCTATGTGGTGGCGCGGCTGGCCCGGGCGGCGGGCATTCGGGTGCAACTGGTGCAGCTGGGGGATGCCGACGCCCTGACCGGCGACGCCGCCCTGGCCCGGGATCACTACCGGGCCGACGGCGGCGCCATCGAAAGCCTGGAGGCCCTGCAGGACAGCCCGGATCTCATCGTCGACGCTCTGCTCGGCACCGGCCTCAAGGGCGAGGTGAGGGAGGCGGCCCGGCAGCATATCCGGCGCATCAACGACACGGCCGTCCCCGTGCTGGCGGTGGATCTGCCCTCCGGCCTCTGCGCCGACACCGGCCGGCTGCTGGGGGAGTCGGTGCGGGCCTCTCTCACCCTGAGCTTCGTCGGGCTCAAGCCCGGCCTGCTCACCGGGCGCGGGCCCGATGTGTGCGGCCGGGTCTGGCTGGCGGATCTGGGCATCCAGCCCCGACTGCGGGCGGCCCCGGCCGGCCGTCTGTTGCATTGGCAGCAGGAGCGGCGGGACTTGCCCGGACGGCGGCGGGGCGCCCACAAGGGCGAGGCCGGCCGCTTGCTGATCGCCGGGGGCAATGAGGGCATGAGCGGCGCCGTCAGGCTGGCCGGGGAGGCGGCGCTGCGCCTCGGCACCGGCCTGGTACGGCTGCTCAGCCATCCGTCCCATGCGTCCTGGCTTAATCTGAGCCGGCCCGAGCTGATGACGGCGAGCTTTCCAGGGTTTGACGGCTGGCAGTGGCCCCAGGCCCTGGTGCTGGGGCCGGGTCTGGGCCGGGACCCCTGGGCCCAGGCGCTGTTCGAGGCGGCGTTGTCCTTCCAGGGCCCCATGGTGATCGACGCCGACGGCCTCTACTGGCTGTCCCGCCGCCAGGCGGTACTGCCCGCCGAGCGGCCCTGGGTGCTGACGCCCCACCCGGGCGAGGCGGCCATGCTGCTCGGTTGTTCGGTGGCGGAGGTGGAAGCGGACCGGCTGGCGGCGGTGCGTGCCATCCAGCGCCAATACGGCGGTGTGGCGGTGCTCAAGGGGGCCGGCAGCCTGATCGCGGATGAGCGGCAGGTCAGTTTGTGTCATTATGGCAACCCCGGCATGGCCTCGGGGGGTATGGGCGACCTGTTATCTGGTATAATCGGCGCCTTTATGGCCCAGGGGCTGGCTCCTGTCCGGGCGGCGACCCTGGCGGTACCCCTGCACGCCCTGGCGGGCGACAAGGCGGCCGGAGCCGGCGGCATGCTCGGTCTTCTGGCATCGGATTTGTTATCTCCACTAAGAACCCTTATCAATCAAAAAGATGAACATGACAATCAAGACGTGGACCCGGTTGCTGGCCGATGAGGGCGAAACCCTGGCCCTGGGGGAAAAACTGGCGCAGGCCTGCGGCGGTCCGGCGGTGATCTTCCTGCACGGTGAGCTGGGGGCGGGCAAGACCACCCTCAGCCGCGGTTTTATCAGGGCCCTGGGCCATGAGGGCAAGGTGAAAAGCCCGACCTATACCCTGGTCGAGCCCTATCAGCTGCCACCCTGGCAGGTTTATCATTTCGATCTTTACCGCCTGGCGGATCCGGAAGAATTGGAATATATGGGCATTCGCGATTATTTTACTGATGACAGCTTATGTCTGGTGGAGTGGCCGGAGCGTGGCCTCGGCATGCTGCCGTCGCCGGATCTGGAGATCACCCTCAGTTACCAGGGCATGCAGCGTAAGGCGTTGGTGGAGGCCTGCTCGGCGGCGGGCGTGGCGTTGCTGGAGAAAATACAAGCGTGAAGTCGATATTCGTTGTGTTCTGTCTGCTGTTCAGTGTTTCGGCCTGGTCCAATCAGCTGGAGAGCATCCGTATCTGGCCTTCACCGGACAACACCCGCATCGTGCTGGACATGGGCTCGGCGCCTGCCTACGACTACTTTATGCTCAACGACCCCCACCGGCTGGTGGTGGATCTGCGCCAGACCCAGAACAGGGTCAACTTCGCCAGCATCACCAATAACAGCGAACTGATCACCCGCATCCGCGACAGCAAGCCGCCTTCTCCCGGCAGCTACCGGCTGGTGTTCGAACTCAGGAGCGGGGTCAAGCCCAGCCTCTTTCCCCTGACCCCGGCCGGTGAATACGGTCACCGGCTGGTGATCGATTTACCCTACCAGGATCAGAGCCGGGCACCCCAGCCGGTGGCACGCCAGGCGACGCCGGTGGGGCAGAAGGAGATAGTGGTGGCCATCGACCCCGGCCACGGCGGGGAGGATCCGGGCGCCATCGGGCCGCGCAAGAACAGGGAGAAGCACATTACCCTGGCGATTTCCCGCCGCCTGGCCGAGCTTATCAACAAGGAGCCGGGCATGCGGGCGGTACTGACCCGTACCGGCGACTATTTCGTCAACCTCAACCAGCGTTCCGAAATCGCCCGCAAGGCCCGGGCAGACCTGCTGCTGTCCATCCATGCCGACAGCGTCGCCAACCAGGGCCCGCGCGGCGCGTCGGTGTGGGTGCTGTCCTCCAACCGGGCCAACCGGGAAATGGCCAGCTGGCTGGAGAAGCAAGAGCGCCAATCGGAGCTTCTTGGTGGGGTGGGAGAGGTGATCTCCCAGACCGACGGCAATCCCTACCTGACCCGCACTTTCCTCGACCTGTCGATGGACAAGTCGCGGGCCGACAGCTATGCCATCAGCGAGCATATCCTCTCCGCCATGGGCAAGGTGGTGCGGCTGCACAAGAGCAAGCCCGAGCACGCCAGCCTGGCGGTGCTCAAGTCGCCGGACATCCCCTCCATCCTGATCGAGGCGGGTTTTATCTCCAATCCCCAGGAGGAGCAGTTGCTGATCACCGCCGAACACCAGCAGAAGGTGGCCCTGGCGGTGTTCAACGGGGTGAAGTCCTATTACCGGCAGAACCCGCCCAGCGGCACCATGATGGCCAGTCAGCCGACCCAGGGGGGCACGCGCCAGCATACGGTTCGCTCCGGGGAGAGCCTGTCGCTCATCGCCCAGCGCTACGGCGTCAGCGTCAGCCGCCTGAAGGGGCATAACCAGCTGCAGTCCGACGTGGTCCGTATCGGCCAGGTGCTGGATATCCCGGGGAGCTGAGATGCCTATCCGGATCTTGCCGGCCCGGCTGGCCAACCAGATTGCCGCCGGTGAAGTGGTGGAACGGCCCGCCTCCGTAGTCAAGGAACTGGTGGAGAACAGCCTGGATGCCGCAGCCACCCGTATCGAGATCGACATTGACAAGGGCGGCACCAAGCTTATCCGCATCCGCGACAACGGTGGCGGCATCGCCCGCGAGGAATTGACCCTGGCCCTGTCCCGCCATGCCACCTCCAAGGTCAGCACCCTGGAGGATCTGGAGCAGATCCTGAGCCTGGGGTTCAGGGGCGAGGCGCTGGCCTCCATCAGTTCGGTGTCCCGCCTGGTGCTCACCTCCAGGCCGGCAGAACAGGCCGAAGCCTGGCAGGCGATGACGGAAGGGCGGGACATGGAGGTGAAGATCCAGCCGGCCTCCCACCCCGTCGGCACGACCGTGGAGGTGAGCGATCTGTTCTTCAATACCCCGGCCCGGCGCAAGTTCCTGCGCACCGAGAAGACCGAATTCGGCCATATCGACGAAGTGATCCGGCGCATCGCGCTGAGCCGCTTCGACCTCAACCTGAGCCTGCGCCACAACGGCAAGCCGGTGCGCCAGTACCGGGCCGGTACCCTGCCATCCCAGCAGGACAAGCGGCTGGCGGCGGTGTGCGGCCCTGCTTTTATCGCCTCGGCACTGCGCCTCGACAGCGAACACCACGGGCTGCGGCTGTGGGGCTGGCTGGCGCCGCCGGAGGCGGCCCGGGCCCAGCCGGATCTGCAATATACCTACGTCAACGGCCGCATGATGCGCGACAAGCTGCTCAACCATGCGGTGCGCCAGGCCTACGGGGATCGTCTGCCCGCCGACGGCCATGGCGCCTTCGTGCTCTACCTGGAGCTGGATGCGCGCGAAGTGGACGTGAACGTGCATCCGGCCAAGCACGAGGTGCGCTTCCACCAGGCCCGGCTGGTGCACGACTTTATCTACCAGGTGCTGGCCCAGGCGCTGGAGCAGCCCCTGGCCCGTGTGGTTCCGCAGGCCGAAGAGCCATCCCCGGACTACGAGCCGGCCGCACTGCCGGTGCGGGAGCCGGTGTCCTTCCAGGCACCGGGCCACGGCTATGGCGGCGGGCGCGAGCCACGGGCGGGCGGGGGCCTGAGCCGGCGGGAATGGCAGGGCATGAGCGGCCTGCTGACCACCCTGGCTCCGTCCCGGCCTCTGCCTCAGCCGGCCATGCCGGCCGCTGCCGGGGTCTCGTCGGACAGCGGGCAGGGCCAGCCGCTGCTGCTGGCGCGGGAACGCTTCCTGGTGCTGATGTACCGGGAACGGCTCTGGCTGTGCGATCTGGACGGGGCCCGCGTCCATGAAAATGGCCAGGCGCTGCTGGCGGTGTGGCGAGAGGGACTGACGCCCCAGCCCCTGCTGTTGCCCATCAGCATCCCCCTGGATCGGGAACAAGCAGCGGCCTTGACGCGGCATGGTCCTACACTGCAAAAACTGGGCCTGGAGTTGAAAAGCGGCAGTAAAGGCACCATTATCCTGACCCGGGTGCCGCAGCCCTTGCGCCATGCGGATCTGGCCCGGCTGTTTCCGGAACTGCTGGCCCGGCTGGACGATGAGGCACAGGCCCAGCCGGCGGCCCTGTGTGGCTGGCTTGCCGGTCAGGCACAGGCCCGGGCGGCCTGGACCCTGGCCGAGGCGAGCGCCTTGTGGCAACGGCTGCAACCCGGTTTGCCCGCCGACCCGGAGGGAGTGCCCTTTTTGCGGTCGGTGGCGTTGGAGCAACAACTAGACAGGTGGATGGATGGGGACTGAACCCCTGGCAATATTCTTGATGGGGCCCACGGCATCGGGCAAGACCAGTCTGGCCATGACCCTGTGCCGGGAGCTGCCCTGTGAACTGATCAGCGTCGATTCGGCCCTGGTTTACCGGGGCATGGATATCGGGACCGCCAAGCCGACGGCGCAAGAGCAGGCCCTGTTCCCCCACCGGCTCATCGACCTGCGGGATCCCGCCGAGGCCTATTCGGCCGCCGACTTCCGCCGCGATGCTCTGGCCGCCATGGCGGAGATCACCCAGGCCGGGCGGATCCCGCTGCTGGTGGGGGGGACCATGCTCTACTTCAAGGCGCTGCTCGAAGGCCTGTCCCCCCTGCCCGGCGCGGATGCGGCGGTCAGGGCCGGGATCGAGGCCGAGGCGGCCCGCCTGGGCTGGACAGAGCTGCACCGCCAACTGGCCGATATCGATCCGGTGGCGGCCGCCCGTATCCACCCCAACGACCCCCAGCGCCTGTCCCGGGCCCTGGAGGTTTTTCGTATTTCCGGTAAAACGCTCACAGAATTAACGCAACACAAGGGTGATCCCCTGCCGTACAAAGTGTTACAGTTCGCGATTGCACCCGTCCAGCGGGCCGAGCTGCACCGGCGCATTGCCGAGCGGTTCCGGCTGATGCTCGAGCAGGGATTCGAGCAGGAGGTTCGCAACCTGTATCAGCGGGGGGATCTGCATCCGGAACTGCCGTCCATCCGCTGTGTCGGCTACCGCCAAATGTGGGATTACCTGGATGGCGTTGTCGGCTATGATGAAATGGTGGAGCGTGGGATTGCGGCCACCCGGCAACTGGCCAAGCGGCAGCTGACCTGGCTTAGGAGCTGGCCGGATCTGCACTGGCTGGATACCGATAACAAAGAGGCCGGCCGTCACCTGGTTGAACGGGTGAAGCTGGCGCTCGACGACAGACAACAATAACAATTTTCCACAATTACAAAAGATAAGGACAACAAGATGGCTAAGGGACAATCTCTGCAGGATCCGTTTCTGAATGCGCTGCGACGTGAACGGATCCCCGTCTCTATTTATCTGGTGAATGGCATCAAGCTGCAAGGGCAGATTGAATCCTTCGATCAATTCGTCATTCTGCTGAAGAACACCGTCAGCCAGATGGTGTACAAGCACGCTATCTCGACCGTGGTACCGGCCCGGCCGGTGCATCACCAGGCGCCTTCGTCGGGCGGCCCGGATCAGGGTGATACCGAGCAGGATCAAGATTGATATTGACGAGCAACCCTGTATGGCGGTGTGACAGCGCCTTGATGTGCGCTGTGTCTGAACGACGGAGGAAGCACCTTGTTTGAGCGTTATCAAGGTGGCGAGTCCGCCATTTTGGTTCACATTAATTTTGCCGACGATAACGAACGGGAAGCGCTGGACGAGCTGGAGCTGCTGGCCGACTCCGCCGGGGTCACCACCTGCGCCGTGGTGACCGCCAGCCGGGGGGCGCCCCAGTCCAAATTCTTTATCGGCACCGGCAAGGTGGAAGAGCTGGCGGCGCTGGTGCAGATGCACCAGGCCGACGTGGTCATCTTCAACCACAGCCTGAGCCCGGCCCAGGAGCGCAACCTGGAGCGGGAAGTCAAGTGCCGGGTGCTGGACAGAACCGGCCTCATCCTCGATATCTTCGCCCAGCGGGCCCGTACCCACGAAGGCAAGCTGCAGGTCGAACTGGCCCAGCTTCGGCACCTGTCCACCCGGCTGGTGCGGGGCTGGACCCACCTGGAGCGGCAGAAAGGCGGCATCGGCCTGCGCGGCCCGGGGGAAACCCAGCTCGAGACCGACCGCCGGCTGCTGCGGGAGCGGATCAAGTATATCCAGAAGCGGCTGGAGAAGGTGTCCCGCCAGCGGGAGCAGGGGCGCCGGGCGCGGCAGCGCAACGAGATCCCGACCCTGTCCCTGGTGGGCTACACCAACGCCGGCAAGTCGACCCTGTTCAACCGGCTGACCCAGGCCGGGGTCTATACGGCGGATCAACTGTTTGCCACCCTGGATCCCACCCTGCGCAAGATAGAGCTGCCCGATGCCGGGCCCGCCATCCTGGCCGACACCGTCGGCTTTATCCGTCATTTGCCCCATGATCTCATCGCGGCCTTCAAGGCCACCCTGCAGGAAACCCGCGACGCGGATCTGCTGCTGCACGTGGTGGACTGCGCCGACGAGCAGATGCGGGAGAACATCCACGAGGTGAATTCGGTGCTCGAGCAGATCGAGGCGGACGAGGTACCGGTGCTGATGGTGTTCAACAAGATAGACAAGCTGGAGTCGCCCAGCCCGCGCGTCGAGGTCGACGACGAGGGGCGGCCTTGTGCCGTTTGGGTATCGGCGCAAGAAGCTCTGGGGATCGACGGTCTCTTAGAGGCATTGAACCGGCTGCTGGCCGGGGTACTGGTGGAACACCAGCTGACCCTGCCGCCATCGGCGGCCAGGCTGCGCAGCCGGCTCTATGCCCTGAACGGGGTCGTGAACGAGTCTTTTGGGGAGCAGGGGGAGTATGTGGTCGACATCCGGCTGCAGCAGGCCGACTGGCACCGCCTGCTTAAACAGGAAGGCGAACAGCTAGAGCGCTTTATAAGCGATTGATTGCTTGGTAAAGTTACTTTCATAAACCAGAAAGACGGAGATACAAATGGCTTGGAATGAGCCTGGAAATGGTGGTAAGGACCGTGACCCCTGGGGGAATAACGGCAAACATCAGGGCCCGCCAGATCTGGATCAGGTGATTCGCAACCTGAGCAACAAATTGGGAGGGCTGCTGGGCTACCGTGGTACCGGTGGTGGCGGTGGCAGCATCGGCTCCTTCGGTATCGTTGTGGGCCTGGTCATCGCCCTGGTGGTGTGGGTGGTCAGCGGTTTCTATACCATAGGCGAAGCCCAGCGGGGCGTGGTGCTGCGTTTCGGCAAGTTCTACCAGACGGTGGATCCGGGCCTGAGCTGGAAAGCGACCTTCATCGACCGGGTCTACCCGGTGGACGTGGAGACGGTACGCTCCCAGCCGGCCTCCGGTTTTATGCTGACCCGTGACGAGAACCTGGTCCGCGTGGAGATGGATGTGCAGTACCGGGTCATCGAGCCGCGCGACTATCTGTTCAACGTGACCAATGCCGATGACAGCCTGCACCAGGCACTCGACAGCGCCCTGCGCTATGTGGTGGGCCACAGCACCATGGACGACGTGCTCACCGTGGGCCGTGAGCGGGTGCGCCAGGAAACCCGGGCCCTGCTCGAAGAGATCATCGACCCCTACCAGTTGGGCTTGATGGTGCTCGATCTGAACTTCCTGCCGGCCCGTCCGCCGGAAGAAGTAAAAGATGCCTTCGACGATGCCATCGCCGCCCAGGAAGACGAGCAGCGCTTTATCCGTGAAGCCGAAGCCTACGCCCGGGAAATTGAGCCCAAGGCCCGTGGTCAGGCCCAGCGTCTGCTGCAGGAAGCCGAAGCCTACAAGGAGCAGGTGTCCTTCCGCGCCGAAGGTGAGGTAGCCCGTTTCCGTGAGCTGCTGCCCCAGTACCGGTTGCAGCCGGATCTGGCCCGCCAGCGTATCTACCTGGAAACCATGGAAGAGATCTACAGCAAGGTCAACAAGGTGGTGGTGGACACCCCCGACGGCAACAACAGCCTGCTCTACCTGCCGCTGGACAAGATGATGGAACAGCAGGCGGGCCGGGCCACCCGGATCGATCCCAATATCATCACTTCCGATTACCTGAACGGTAATGTCCCCACGAGTCAGGACGGCGGTCAGTTGCGGCCGGGTTCGGACCGTAGCGCTATTCGTCCGACAGGGAGAAACTAAGCGATGAAAAGAGTATTACTCGTTGTTCTCGGCCTGGTGGCGATCGTGCTGTATTCCTCGGTGTTCGTGGTCGGGGAAGGCGAGCGGGGCATAGTGCTGCAATTCGGCAAGGTGAAACGGGAGCAGGGCTCCGACCTGCCCACCGTCTACCAGCCGGGCCTGCATTTCAAGGTGCCGATGATCGACCAGGTGCGCAAGCTCGACGCCCGCGTCCAGACCCTGGACGATCAGGTGGATCGCTTCGTGACCTCGGAGAAGAAAGACCTGATCATCGACTCCTACGTCAAGTGGCGCATCGACAACTTCGCCCAGTACTACCTGGCCACCGGCGGCGGCAACCGGCTGCAGGCCGAGAACCTGCTGCGCCGGCGGATCAACAACAGCCTGCGTTCCGAAATCGGTAGCCGGACCATCCGCGATATCGTGTCCGGTGAGCGGGGCGACGTGATGGAAAGCGCCCTGCGCGGCCTGCTGGAGTCTTCCTCCGAGCTGGGCATCAAGGTGCTGGACGTGCGGATCAAGCAGATCAACCTGCCGACCGAGGTGTCCAACTCCATCTACCAGCGGATGCGTGCCGAGCGGACCGCCGTGGCCCGGGAGCACAGATCCGAAGGTCGTGAGCAGGCGGAGATCATCAAGGCCGAGGCGGATCGCCGGGTGACGGTGATGATCGCCGAAGCCCAGCGCAATTCCCGCACCCTGCGCGGTGAAGGGGATGCCCAGGCGGCCCGCATCTACGCCGATGCCTATGCGGCGGATCCCGAGTTCTTCAGTTTTATCCGCAGCCTCGAGGCCTATCGCAAGAGCTTCGAAAGCGGCGGCGACATGATGATCCTGAAGCCGGACGGCGATTTCTTCCGCTTCCTGAAGGATCCTTCAGGCAGGGTCCAGTAAGCAGCGATACCAGCCCGGGCAACCGGGCTTTTTTCTGCGCGATTTTTCCATCAAAAGTCCCGCTCCCATTGTTCCGACCTTGGTCAAAATTTGTTAGACTCCATTTTTAACAACTCAACAGTTAGTGAAAATGGGACAAAACGTTGTTGTACTAGGCACCCAATGGGGTGACGAAGGCAAGGGTAAGGTCGTCGACCTGCTGACTGACAAAGCCCGTTATGTTGTGCGTTATCAGGGCGGCCACAATGCCGGCCATACCCTGGTCATCGACGGTAAGAAAACCGTCCTCCACCTGATCCCCTCCGGTATTCTGCGCGACAACTGCACCTGTGTGATCGGTAACGGCGTGGTGCTGTCTCCCGAGGCCCTGCTCAAGGAAATGCGTGGCCTGGAAGAGAGCGGCATTCCGGTGCGCGAGCGCCTGGTGCTGAGCGAAGCCTGTCCGCTGATCCTGCCCTACCATGTCGCCATGGATCTGGCGCGGGAGAAGGCCCGGGGCGCCAAGGCCATCGGCACCACCGGCCGCGGTATTGGCCCGGCCTACGAAGACAAGGTGGCGCGGCGCGGCCTGCGGGTGGGCGACCTGTTCGACATGGCTGCCTTTGCCGACAAGCTCAAGGAAGTGGTGGCCTACTACAACTTCCAGCTGACCGGTTTCTACGGCGCCGAAGCCGTTTCCTACGAATCCGTGCTGGAGCAGGCCCAGGGCTATGCCGAACTGCTCACCAGCATGGTGGTGGACGTGACCGACCTGCTCGACAAGGCCCGCCTGAATGGCGACAAGATCATGTTCGAAGGCGCCCAGGGCACCCTGCTGGACATCGATCACGGTACCTATCCCTATGTGACCTCGTCCAACACCACCGCCGGCGGCGTGGCGACCGGCTCCGGCTTCGGTCCGCGCTACGTCGACTATGTGCTGGGCATCGTCAAGGCCTACACCACCCGGGTCGGCTCTGGTCCTTTCCCCACCGAGCTGTTTGACGAGGTGGGCGAGTACCTGGGCGTGAAGGGGCACGAGTTTGGCGCCACCACCGGCCGCAAGCGCCGCACCGGCTGGTTCGATGCGGTGGCCATGAAGCGTGCCATCCAGATCAACTCCATTTCCGGCTTCTGCCTGACCAAGCTGGACGTGCTCGATGGCCTGAAGGAAGTGAAGATCTGTGTGGGCTACCGGATGCCCGACGGTTCGGTACGCGATGTCCCGCCCATGGCCGCAGAAGGCTACGAGACGGTGACACCGGTGTACGAATCCATGCCCGGCTGGGAGGAAACCACCTTCGGTGTCACTACCGTGGAAGGCCTGCCCCAGGCGGCCCGTGACTACGTCAAGCGGATCGAGGAAATCACCGGGGTACCGGTGGACATCATCTCCACCGGCCCGGATCGCGCCGAGACCATGATACTGCGCCATCCCTTCGAAGCCTGAGCTTCCCGGTAACGCAGCAAAAACGCCAGCCCCAGGGCTGGCGTTTTTTATTCGGTATGGAGAAGCGTAAAACGAGCGGGGAAAGCGTACGGATATTCGGGTGTCAGCCCCCAGACTAAAGCACGTTGGAGCCTGACTTACCTCACCCCTCACCCCTCACCCCTCACCTCTTGCGGAATCAGCGGGTGCGCTCCACCGCCAGGTGGGCCAGATCGATCAGCGCCGCTTTGTGCTCGCCGTCGGGCAATGGGGCCAGGCTGGCGATGGCTTTCTCGGCCTCCTGCTGGGCCCGCTCGCGGCTGTATTCCAGGGCGCGGGTGTCGGCCAATATGCCCATGATCTCCTCCAGATGAGCCATGCCGCTACGGTTGGCGATGGCGTCACGGATCCGCTCACGCTGGGCCGGGGTGCCGACTGCCATGGCGCGCAGCAGCGGCAGGGTGGGCTTGCCCTCGGCCAGGTCGTCGCCCACGTTCTTGCCCATGTCGCCGGCATCCGAGCTGTAGTCCATGATGTCGTCCACTAACTGGAAGGCGGTGCCCAGGTACTTGCCATAGTCGAGCATGGCCTGCTCCACCGCCGGGGACTGGTGGGTCAGCACCGCCGCCAGGCGGGTGGCGGCCTCGAACAGCTTGGCGGTCTTGCAGTAGATCACCTGCATGTAGCTGTCTTCGGTGGTGTCCGGATCGTTGCAGTTCATCAACTGCAGCACCTCGCCCTCGGCGATGATGTTGGTGGCGTCGCTCAGGATGTTCATGATCTTCATGTTGCCGAGCTCGGTCATCATCTGGAAGGCACGGGTATAGAGGAAATCACCCACCAGCACGCTGGCGGCGTTGCCGAACAGGGCGTTGGCGGTGTCCCGGCCCCGGCGCAGATCCGACTCGTCCACCACGTCGTCGTGTAGCAGGGTGGCGGTATGGATGAACTCGATGATGGCGGCGAGCTTGATATGGTCCTCGCCCTCGAAGCCCAGGGCGCGGGCGGCCAGCACGGTCAGCATGGGCCGCATGCGCTTGCCGCCGGCGCTGACGATATAGAAGCCGAGCTGGTTGATCAGCGCCACCTCCGATTGCAGCCGCGACATGATAAGGTCGTTGACCGCCTGCATATCCTGCGCGGTCAGTGTTTTTACCCTGTTGATATCTACCATAAAATTTTGAGCCGGACGGTGCAGTCTAAAGCCATTGGTGGTAGGATTTTACACGATTTGTCAAAGGGATAAACCCGCCCGGCTGGGGTTAGGCCAGAAACCGGGAAGGGGAGATTTTTTTGCTGTTCGGCCCTTGTCTAAGGGGATCATTTTACGTACAATGCGCGGCCATTGTAGAACAGTTTTAGTGCACGGCCCGAAGAGGGTAAAAGTGCCATATTCGGAGTTATAGACATGTACGCGGTAATCCAAAGCGGCGGAAAACAGCACCGTGTAGCCGAAGGCCAGGTCGTTCGTCTGGAGAAGCTGGACGTTGAAACCGGCGCCTCTGTCGAGTTCGACAAGGTGCTGATGGTTGCCCAAGGTGAAGACGTTAAAGTAGGTGTACCCTATGTAGACGGCAGCAAGGTAATTGCAGAAGTAGTTGCCCACGGTCGTGGCAAGAAGGTCAAGATCGTCAAGTTCCGTCGTCGTAAGCACTCTCGCAAACAGCAGGGTCACCGTCAGTGGTTCACTGAAGTGAAGATCACTGGTATCAGCGCCTAAGAGAGGAGTTAAGTTCCATGGCACACAAAAAAGCAGGCGGCTCAACTCGTAACGGTCGCGATTCAGAAAGCAAACGTCTGGGCGTTAAGCGTTTTGGCGGTGAGTCTGTCCTGGCGGGCAACATCATCGTCCGTCAGCGTGGCACCAAGTTCCACGCCGGCGACAACGTAGGTCTGGGCAAGGACCACACCCTGTTCGCCAAAGCCGATGGCAAGGTGAAGTTCGAGGTGAAGGGTCCGCAGAACCGTAAATTTGTCAGCATTGTAACCGAATAAGTTACAAGCCGGACTTGAAAAGCCCCGCCACCCGGCGGGGCTTTTTGCTTTATGAAAGTCACATTCGGCGTTTGGGCCGGATATACTGGGCTCAGCAAGCGAATGGGAGAGCAATGCAATGAAGTTTGTCGATGAAGCGGAGATCCGGGTTGAGGCGGGCGACGGCGGTAACGGCTGTGTCAGCTTCCGCCGGGAGAAGTATGTACCCATGGGCGGGCCGGACGGCGGCGACGGCGGTGACGGCGGTGACCTCTACCTGCTGGCCGACGAGAACCTGAATACCCTGATCGACTACCATTTCGAGCGGTTTCACCGGGCCGAGCGCGGTGAAAACGGCCGGGGCGGCAACTGTACCGGCAAGCGGGGCAAGGATCTGGTACTGAAGGTGCCGGTGGGCACCCGGGCCAAGGACGAGATGACCGGCGAGATCCTCGGCGATCTGACCCGTCACGGCCAGAAGCTGCTGGTGGCCAAGGGCGGCTTCCACGGCCTGGGCAATGCCCGCTTCAAGAGTTCGGTCAACCGGGCGCCGCGGCAGAAAACCAACGGCACCCCGGGCGAGGAGCGCAGTCTGTTGCTGGAATTGCTGCTGCTGGCCGACGTCGGCCTGCTGGGGCTGCCCAACGCCGGCAAGTCCACCTTTATCCGCTCGGTGTCCGCGGCCAAGCCCAAGGTGGCCGATTATCCCTTTACCACCCTGGTGCCCAACCTGGGGGTGGTGCGCTGCGACGGCCAGAAGAGCTTCGTGGTGGCGGATATCCCCGGCCTCATCGAGGGAGCGGCCGAGGGAGCCGGCCTGGGGATCCGCTTCCTCAAGCACCTGGAGCGCTGCCGGGTACTGCTGCACATGATCGACGTGCTGCCGGTGGATGGCTCGGATCCGGCCGACAACGCCGACATCATCGTCAACGAACTGGCCCAATACAGCGAAGAGCTGGCCGCCAAGCCGCGCTGGCTGGTGTTCAACAAGCTGGATCTGGTGCTGGAAGAGGAAGCCGAGGCCATCATCGACCGGGTGGTGGAGCTGCTGGACTGGCAGGGGCCCATCTTCCGCATCAGTGCCATCAGCAAGGAGGGCACCCGCGAGTTGACCCAGGCGCTGATGGGCTTCCTCGACGAGCATCCGCGTTCCCAGGAGGAGCTGGAGGCGGCCCGCGAGCCGGTCAGCTTCAAGTGGGATGAGTACCACCAGGCGGCGCTGACGGAGGTCGAGGATGGGGACGATGATGATGACGACTGGGATGACGAAGAAGACGACGGCCACGTCATCTATACCCGGGAGTAAGGCATGGAGCTGTCGCTGATCGTCGCCATGACCCGGGAGCGGGTCATCGGCAAGGACAACGGCATGCCCTGGCACCTGCCGGCGGATCTGGCCTACTTCAAGCGGGTCACCCTGGGTAAGCCGGTGGTGATGGGAAGGAACACCTTCGAGTCCATCGGCCGGCCCCTGCCCGGGCGGCGCAATGTGATCCTCAGCCGCTCGCTGAGCGAGGCGCCGGCGGGTACCGAACTGGCCGGCTCGCCGGAGGCGGTGCTCGAACTGCTGGCGGAGGCGGAAGAGGTGATGATCATCGGCGGCGGCCAGCTCTACGCCGCCTTCCTGCCCCTGGCGAGCCGGCTCTACCTGACCCGTATCGACGCCAGCCTGGAAGGGGATACCCGTTTTCCGGAAGTGGGGGAAGAATGGCGGCTGGTCTCGGAGGAGATCAGGCCGGCGGACGAGCGCAATCCCTACGACTGCCGCTTTCAGGTACTGGAGCGCCACTGACCATCTAAACAGCCCGGCTTAACGCCGGGCTGTTGTTATTTATAATGCCGCCTCACGCCTCACGCCTCACGCCTCACGCTTCACGCATAGGCCGGGCAGGGCGTCGAACGTCGTTCGCCGCTGTCCCAGCACAGCAGGGTCAGGCTGCCGCCCCAGACACAGCCGGTGTCCAGAGCGTGGATGCCGGCGATGTCGCAGCGGCCTTCCAGCGCCGCCCAATGGCCGAATACCAGGGGCGGATCCTGGTACTGGCCCCGCAGCTCGTACCAGGGGCGCAGCGTCGGCGGGGCCTCGGCCAGGGTCGCCTTGTAGCCGAAGTCGAGCCGGCCGTCCGGGTGGCACAGGCGCATGCGGGTAAAGGCGTTGATGGTGTAGCGCAACTGCTCCAGCTCATCGAGATCCTCACGCCAGCGTCCGGGCTCGTCGCCGTACATCTGCGCCAGCCGTTGCCGGTACTGGGGTGATTGCAGCTCGGCCTCGGCCCGCCGCGCCGCCCGGCGCGCCTGCTCCAGGCTCCATTGGGGCGGGATGCCGGCGTGGGTCATGACAAAGCCGTGTCCCTCGTGCTCGGCCAGCAGCGGTTGGTGTCGCAGCCAGTACAGCAGATCGGCCCCGTCGGCGGCCTGCAGTATGTCGTCGATGCGATCGGCGGCCTTGGGCCGGCCGATGCCGTTGGCCACCGCCAGCAGGTGCAGATCGTGGTTGCCGAGCACAGTGGTGGCGGCATTGCCGAGGGCGGCGATACGCCGCAGGCAGCCGAGGGAATCGGGGCCGCGGGCGACCAGGTCACCGGTCAGCCAGAGCTGGTCCCGGGAAGGCGAAAAGCCCACCTCGGCCAGCAACTGCTCCAGCTCGTGCAGGCAGCCCTGCAGATCGCCGACGAGATAGGTGGCCATCAGTTGATCAGGTTCGGCATGGCCAGGCGGAAGGCGGCGATGGGGGCCTGGAATTCGCGACCATCGTCCAGTACCATGGTGTAGCTGCCTTCCATCACTCCCACCGGGGTTTCCAGGCTGACGCCGCTGGTATAGGTGTATTCTTCGCCCGGAGCGATTCGGGGCTGCTCGCCCACCACGCCGCTGCCTTCCACCTCGATTTTCTTGCCGTTGGCATCGGTGATCAGCCAGCGGCGGCTGATCAGTCGGACCCTCTCGTTACCGTCGTTGCGGATGGTGATGGTATAGGCGAACACATAATGCTGCTCGTCGGGGGCGGATCTGTCGGCCAGGTACTGGGGCCGGGTGGCGATGTGAATGGCTCCGGGAGTCATCAGGCTTCCTTCTGTTGGGCCAGGGCGTTGGCCAGGATCACATACTGGGCCAGGCTCAGCTGCTCGGGACGGGCGGAGGGATCCAGGCCCAGGGCCGACAGCTGCTCGGCGCTGAACAGGTGTTGCAGGCTGTTGCGGATGGTCTTGCGCCGCTGGCCGAAGGCGTCGGCGGTCACCCGGGACAGGCAGCCGATATCGTGGGCCGGATGGGGCGGGGCTGCATAGGGCAGCAGCTTGACCACGGCGGACTCCACCTTGGGCGCGGGCCTGAAGGCCTCGGGGCCGACTTCCAGCACCGGCACCACCTGGCAGTAATACTGGGCCATCACGCTCAGTCGGCCGTAGGCCTTGCTGCCCGGGCCGGCGGCCAGCCGGTTGACCACTTCTTTCTGCAGCATAAAGTGCATGTCTTCCACCAGGGCGGCGAACTCGAACAGGTGGAACATCAGCTGGGTGGAGATGTTGTAGGGCAGGTTGCCGAAGATCTTCAGCTTCTTGCCCGGCTCCAGCAGCTTGGCGAAGTCGAACTTCATGGCGTCGGCCTGGTGGATGTTGAGCTTGTCCTTGAGGAAGGGATGGGTGGCCAGGCGGGCTGCCAGATCCCGGTCCAGCTCCACCACGTTGAGGCGGCTGATCCGATCGCACACCGGACCGGTGAGGGCACCGAGGCCGGGGCCGATTTCGACCATGGTGAAATCATCGCTGGGATGAATAGCATCGACTATTTGGTCAATGATGTAGTCATCGTGCAAAAAATTCTGACCAAACCGTTTGCGGGCCTTGTGGCCCTGGTGAACCTTACTATTCATCGCGTTTTTCTATCATCTCAATGGCTTGATTAACGGCGCACAGCATGCTGCCCGCATCGATTTTATCGGTTCCCGCCAGTTCCAGGGCGGTGCCGTGATCCACCGAGGTGCGGATGAAGGGCAGTCCCAGGGTGATGTTCACCGCCTTGCTGAAACCGATGTACTTGAGTACCGGCAGTCCCTGATCGTGGTACATGGCCAGGAAGGCGTCGGCGTCCTGCATGTATTTGGGCTGGAACACGGTATCCGAGGAAAGGGGCCCCACCAGATCCATGCCCTCGGCCCGCAACTGGTCGAGGGTGGGGATGATGATGTCCAGTTCCTCCCGCCCCAGGTGGCCGTCCTCACCTGCGTGCGGATTGAGTCCGCAGACATAGATGCGCGGTTTGGGGATGCCGAACTTGGCCTTGAGCTCCGCATGCAGGATGCGGGTGATCTTGCTGAGCCGCTCGGGGGTGATGGCCCGGGCCACGTAGGCCAGGGGGATATGGGTGGTGACCTGGGCCACCCGCAGGCCGGGGGTGGCCAGCAGCATCACCACGTCCGGCACATTGGCCTGCTGGGCGAAGAATTCGGTGTGGCCGCTGAAGGAGACCCCGGCCTTGTTGATGATGCCCTTGTTGACCGGGCCCGTGACCACGGCGTCGAATTCGCCGCTCATGTTGCCGTCGGAGGCCCGCTTCAGGGTTTCCAGCACATAGAGGCCGTTGGCCTCGTCCAACTGGCCGGGCACCGCCGGCCGGGCGAGCCGGACCGGCTCTATGGTCAGGGTGCCGGCCCGTTGGGGCACGGGCGGCTGCTCGGGGTGGTAGGGCAGCAGGGTCAACTGCTTGCCCAGGGCCTGGGCCCGGCTCTGGATCAGGTCGGGATCGGCGATCACCACCAGCTCGACCGGCCAGTCGTGCTCGGCCAGCGCCTGCATCAGCTCGGGGCCGATGCCGGCGGGCTCGCCGGGGGTTATGGCTATGCGTTTACAAGTCACAATTCACCGTTGGCTAAATTGGGGTCGACAATACGGATATAGGCTTCATCCCTCAGCTCATCCAGCCAGGTCTGCACTTCCTCGGTAAAGCGACGATTAAAGATCAACTGATAGGCCCGCTGCTCGGTGGCCTGCTCGGTGGCGTCCATCACCCGCCGGTCTTCCAGCAGCACCAGGTGCCAGCCGTGTTCGGAGCGGAAGGGCTCGCTCAGTTGGCCGACATCGAGTCGGTTGACGGTATCGCGGAAGCTGCTGACGTACATCTCCGGGGCCGCCCAGCCGAGGTCGCCGCCGTTGATGGCGGAGCCCGGATCTTCTGAAAACTGTTCCGCCAGCTCGCTCATGCTGGCTTCACCGGCCCGGATCGAGCGGGAAAAACCGGCCAGCATGGACTGGGCCTTTTCCTCGCTCATGATGATGGACGGCTTGATCAGGATATGGCGGGCCTTGACTTCCACCGCCTGCACCGTCTGGGTGGTGCCTCCTTCCATATCGAAGATGGTGAGGATATGCAGACCGGCGCCGGAGCGGATGGGGCCGATGATATCACCCTTGGCGTGATTTCTCACCGCTTCGCTGAACAGGGAGGGCATTTCATTGATGCCGAGCATGCCCCAGTCGCCCCCTTCCAGGGCCTTGGGACCGGCGCTGTGGGCGATGGCCAACTGGCGGAAGTCCGCGCCCTGTTTGAGTTGGGCCATCAATTGTTCGGCCAGGCCGCTGGCCTGGCGCAGTTGCTCGCTGCTGGGGTTGGCGGGCAGCGGCAGCAGTATGTTGCCCACCCGGTAGCGGCTATTGCCCTGGCCCTGCTCCTTGATCATCTGCACCACCTGCTTCACTTCCTGATCGGAGATATTGATGCGGCGGCGTACCTGATTGCGCGCCAGCTCGCTCAGCAGGATCTCGTTGCGCACCTGCTCCCGGAACTGGGCGTAGGTCAGGCCCTCGGCGGCCACGCCGGCGCGCAGTTGCTCGACCGTCTTGCCCTCGCTGCGGGCGATATTGGTGATGGCCTGCTCCAGCTGGGTGTCGGTGATGCGCAGTCCCAGCCGGTCGGCCAGCTGCAGTTGCAGGCTTTCGAGGATGAGGCGATCCAGGGCCTGCTTGCGCAGTTGCCGCTCTTCCGGCAGCGGCTGGCCGGCGGCACGGGCGCTTTGCCGGACCTGATTGACCAGGCCGCTGAGCTGGCTTTCCAGCACCACGTCCTGGTTGACGACAGCGACCACCTTATCCAGCAGCTCCACCGCCTGGCTGGCAGCCGCCGCCAGCACCAGGCCGGCGGCGATAAGCAGTTGTTTACCTCTTTTCTTCATGACAGGTCCTGTGTACGAGTAAAAATCAGTTGTTGAGATTGAAGGGCCGATAATAAGGCAACAGCTTGGTGCCCGGTGCGAACTCGCCACCACCGGCACCGATGGAACTCAGTCCCTTCAGTTCGAAGCGCAACCCTATGGTGGTTTCCTGCAGGGTTTGTGTCGGGTTGAACAGCTTGTCCTCTTTCTGCCATTGCTCCCAGACCAGGCTGACGGCCCAGCAGCAGGAGTCGTAGCGCAGTCCTATGAGACTGTCGATATTGCGGTTGAGTTCAATATCCCGGTAATAACCGCCGATCAGCCGCCATTGGGGATCCAGTGGCCAGGAGAAGGTGCCGCCCAACTGGTTGAGATCGTCGGCGAGCCTCGCATCCGGATAATAGTTCTGGTTCAGATGGCGAAAGCCGAGTTGGGCGAGGCGGCCTTGGTGGTTGTATTCCAGGGTGAGGTTGCCGGCGGCCAGGCGGTTGTTGCGGGTATCCTGCTGGGCTTCCGCATGGACGAACCAGTTGCCGTCGAGGTTCAGATCCCCTTCGAAGGTGAGGAAGGAACGCTTGATATCGCTGGGGGTGTCGGTCGGGAACAGCCGGACCCGGGGAGAGACGAAGTTGTAGGACTGGGCCAGGGCCAGGCGCAGCCGCTCTATGCCTTCCTGGTCGTAGATGCGGCTGGTGAAGCCGCCGGTCAGCTGGTTGGCGTCGCTGATCCGGTCGAGGCCGGCGAAGCGGCGATCGCTGAACAGGCTGTAGTAGTCCTGACGCATGTCGGTGGTGTCATACAGACCGATATGATCCTGATCCTTGAAGGGCACGTACAGGTACTGGAACTGGGGCTCCAGGGTCTGGGTAAAGGCTTGCCCGAACCAGGCCGTGTCCCGGTCGAATACCAGGGTGCCGTTCAGCCGGAGGCGGGGCAGCAGCCGATCGGCGCTGGTATCCAGCTGTTCCGGATTGAAGCCGAGGCGGCTATCCAGCTGGCCCGGCACATCCTGCTCGTAATGGGTGTAGTAGGCCCCCGCTTCGGCGGTGAGCTGGCCACCGGGCCGGTCGACCAGGGGGTAGACCAGCCTGGGCTCGGCATGGAAGCGGGTGGCCTCGTAAACCTGGCGGCCGTCGTTGGCGAAGCGGGTCAGTTCGGAGTCGAAGCCCAGATCGACGCCCCCCAGGTGCTGGTAGCTGGTCAGGGCCAGGCTGGGAGCCAGCTGGAAGGGAGTCAGCCGGTCGGGTTTCAGGATTTGGTAGTCCCGCATTTCGGCGGTCAGCTGCCAGCGGCGGTCATGGTAGCCGCCCCGGAAGGACTGCATCAGTTGGTCCTCGACCAGGATGCCGACCGGCGGCGAAAAGTCGTCCACATAGGCGTAGTCCCAGCCGGCCACCTTGGTGTAGTCCACATTGGCCCGCCAGTGGCCGTCAGGGTCGAAACGGGCATGGTGGCGCCAGTTGAACAGCCAGCGGGCGCGGTCGCGCCATTCGGAGTCGGCGAGCTTGTCGTCGCTGTCGAGGTACTCCCCGTAGAGGGTGCCGCTCTGGCCTTCCACCGGCAGGTAGCGGAATTCGAGCTGGGCGGCGGTACCGCGTTTTTCCATGTAGCGCGGGGTCAGGGTGGCGTCGTAGTTGGGAGCGATGTTCCAGTAATAGGGCAGGCGGATATCGGTGCCGTGTTCGCTGCTGAGATCGAAGGACGGGTAGAGCAGGCCGCTCTGGCGTTCGTCCTTGACCGGGAACTTGATATAGGGGAAGTAGAACACCGGTACGTCGCCCAGCCAGAGCACCGCATTCCAGGCTTCGCCGAATACCTCATCCTGCTCCACCCGCACCGAGCTGGCCCTGAGCTGCCAGGCTTCCTCGTTGGGCGGACAGGTGGTGTAGCTGGCGCCGCTCAGGTCGACCCTGTTGGTGTCCTCGGTCATCCGCACCCGGCGGGCCTGGCCGCGGCCGGGATCCCCGTGCAACTGGTAGCGGGCCTGATCCAGTTCGGTGTCCTTGGTGTTGAGGTTGCCGGTGAGGGTGTGATCGCTTTCCACCGTGATGGTGCCGTCGGTAAAGTGGATATTGCCTTCGGCCCGGACATCCCGGCTCTGCTGCTCCAGTTCGACATAGTCGGCGCCGAACTGGCGTGCGCCCTGCTCCACCCGGACATCGCCCCGGTAGAGGATCTTGCCGTCCCGGGTGGCCTCGAGCACCTCGGCGGTGACGGTGATGGGGGCATTGGGGTCGGTCGTGCCGGGATCGAGGCGCAGCGGCACGTGGCTGAAGCAACGGCTGAACGAAAAGGGGCTATCCTGGCCGGAGGTGAGGGCATCGGTCTGGGCCTGAACCAGGCCGGAAACAAACAGCAGGGGAAAGCCGATAATCCGTATTCTCATGGGTTGATGCTCGCGTTCCTGGTCGTGGCGACACCGTCCCGGGCCCGGCGGGCTGGTTGAGCTTTTGGTGTCATTATTTTATGGTAGCGGGCTATGATAATGCATTCTTGTTGCCAGCACTACGGCCTGCCCCGGTGCCCTGTTTTCGTGAATGGAACCCGCCCGATGATCTTTTTTCCCCTTTCTTTTCTCTTCACCCCGATTAAGGCGGCTGCGGCTCCTTTTTCCGACCCGCACGAGGTGCGCTGAATGCTGGCGCATATCAAGGGCAAGTTGATCGGTTTTCTGTTCGGACTGCTGATCGGCAACATCCCCGGTGCCCTGTTGGGCCTGTGGCTGGGGCACCTGGTCGATCGCAAGCTGGCCCACGCCTGGCGCTTCAACAAAGACAGCCAGGCCGAGTTTCTCTACGCCACCTTCGCCACCATGGGGCATATCGCCAAGTCCAGCGGCCGGGTCTCGGCCGAGGAAATCCGGCTGGCGGAACAGCTGATGGCCCAGATGCGGCTGCAAGGCGAGCAGAAGGCCGAGGCCCAGCAGGCCTTCCGCGACGGCAAGGAGAGCGACTTCCCACTGGCCGAGACCCTGCGCCGGTTCCGTGCCCAGGTCAGGGACAGCCGCAACCTGTTGCGCTTTTTTATGGAGGTACAGTTGCAACTGGCTTTTGCCGACGGCGAGCTGCACCCGGCCGAGCGCCGCCTGCTGCACTTTGTCGCCGGTGAGCTCGGTTTTTCCAGCCGGGAGCTGGAGCAGTTGCTGGCTTTCGCCGAGGCCCAGTTGCATATGTTTCGCAACGGGCAACAGGCGGGGAGTGGCCGGCACCAGCAGCGACCGGCCGAGGACAGGCTGCGCGATGCCTACCGGATCCTGGAGGTGGAGGCCGGTGCCGACGACGCCACCGTCAAGAAGGCCTACCGCCGGCAGATGTCCAAGCATCACCCCGACAAGCTGGTGGCCCAGGGCCTGCCCAAGGAGATGATGGAGCTGGCCAAGGAGAAGGCCCAGGACATACAGCAGGCCTGGGAGACCATCAGGGCGGTGCGCAATATCCGCTGAATGGAAGTGAGGCGGGAGGGGAAAGCGGGAGGTATTCTCCTTACCCCTTACCCCTTACCCCTTACCCCTTACCCCTTACCCCTTACCCCTTACCCCTCACCCCTCACCCCTTATTTACACCAGCCTGTTCTGTTCCCGCCCGGCCACAAAGGCCTCGATATTGTCGATCAGCTGATCCGCCAGCCGCTGCATGGCCGACTGGCTGGCCCAGGCGATGTGGGGGGTGAGAATAAAGTTGGGATGGCGCAGGGCCTGCATCAGTGGATGATCCGGCGCGGGCGGCTCGGCGCTGGCCACGTCGAAGCCGGCGCCGCCGATGGTGCCGTTTTCCAGGGCCGCCAGCAGGGCGGCCTCGTCCACCAGGCCGCCCCGGCCGACGTTGATCAGCAACACATCGGGTTTCATCAGCGCGAACTCCCGCGGCCCTATCAGGTGGCGGGTGTCGTCCGTCAGCGGACAGTGCAGGCTAAGCACGTCGGCCCGGGCCAGTACCTCCTCGAAGGCCAGGCGGCCTTCGCCGGCGGCCTGGCCCTTGCGGGCCGCCACCATCACCTGCATCCCCAGGGCCGTTGCCAGCCGCTCCAGATCCCGGGCTATGGTGCCGTAGCCGATCAACCCCAGGGTCTGGCCGGCCAGATCCCGCACCGGGTAGTCGAAATAGCAGAACTGTCCGGCCTGCTGCCAGCGCCCGGCGGCGATGGAGGCCCGGTAGGCATGCAGATTGCGGTTCAGGGCCATGATCAGGGCCAGGGCGTGCTCGGGCACCGAATTTCTGGAGTAATCGCGGATATTGCACACGGCGATGCCCGCCTGGCGGCAGGCGGCGAGATCCACGTTGTCGCTGCCGGTGGCGGCGATGGCGATCAGCTTCAACCGGGGCAGGTGGGCCAGGGTATCGGCATCGAGCCTGACCTTGTTGACGATGGCGATGTCCGCCTCCCGCAGCCGCTCCAGCACCTGGCCGGGCGCGGTTTCCTCATGGCTCTGCCAGCGGTGGGGAAAGCCGGGGGCGCGCAGCTCAATGGTCGGCGCCAGGGTCTGGCGATCGAGAAATACCAGCTTCATGGGTCTGTCCTCTCAGGTAGTCGGGGGCACTGGGGGGCAGCGGCAGCCAGCCCCGGCGCATCAGCCAGCCGGCCACCTGCCGTTCCAGCAGGGAATGGGCGGCGAGACGCTGCGCTTCGTAGTCGGCTTTATCCTGGCGGGCCACCTGTTGGCGGCGACGCTGCCGGTTGGCGTTGGTGGCGGCGTCATCGCTGCGGCCATGGATGTCCAGCACCGGATAGGGGCTGCGGGCCAGGCTGATGGCCAGCATCCGCTGCTGATCGGCCGCCCGGGGATGGGCGTCGAGCAGGATCAGGGCGTCCGGTGTCCGGGACTGGCCGGCGTCGATCAGTTGCTGGAACCAGAGGGCGGCGCTGCCCTGTGCCATGACCACCAGGGGGGGCTCGGATTCCGTCGCCGCCAGCGCCTCGTTCAGGCGCTGCGCCTGCCGCTCCAGCCAGGCCTGCTGCGCCGGCGAGGGCTGCTCGCTGACCGGATCGAAGGCCTGCTGATCAGGATCCGGCAGCAGCAGCAGGAAATCCCAGCCCCGTTGTTGCCAGTATTCCGCCATCGCCAGCCACAGGTGAGGCTGGTCCAGCTCGGGCCAGATCAGCAGGGTGCCGGCGGTCTGGCTGGCGCCCGCATCAAAATGCAGCAGCCGGGGCTCGGGCCGGTACTGTTCGAACAGAGCCCAGTCGGCCTTGCCCGTGGCCAGCGGCGCGACCAGCAGGGCCAGCAGGGGCAACCAGCGGGCCCGGTTCATGCCGGCCCCATGGAGAAGGGGGCCGGCGCGCTGAACTCCAGCCATTGCTTGCTGCGGGGATGGCGAAAGGCCAGCCAGGCCGCATGCAGTTGCAGGTGCGGCGCCATCGCCAGGGCTTCGCCGCTGGCATAGAGGTTGTCGCCCAGTATGGGGTGGCCCAGACTCAGCATGTGCACCCGCAACTGGTGGGAGCGGCCGGTGATGGGGGTCAGTTCCACCAGGCTGCGGTCTGGCTCCCGGCGCAGGCAGCGCCAGTGGGTGAGGGCCGGCTTGCCGTGCTCCAGGCTGACCATGTGCCGGGGCCGGTTGGGCCAGTCACAGCACAGGGGCAGGTCTATGCTGCCGGCGTCCTGTTCCAGGCGGCCGTGCACCCAGGCATAGTAGCGCTTGGCGGTTTCCCGCTCCCGGAACTGGCGGCTGAGTTCCCGGTGCGCCTTGGGATGCAGCGCCATGACGATGACCCCGGAGGTGGCCATGTCCAGCCGGTGCACCACCTGTACCCCGGGGTAGACCCGGGCTACCCGGTAGGACAGGCTGTCCCGGTGAATAAGCTCCCGCCCGGGTACGCTCAACAAACCGCTCGGCTTGTTCAGCACGATCAGGCTGTTGTCCTGGTACAGCACCTCGAACTGGGGATCCATGGGGGGATCGTAACGCAGCAGAACCATGATGGGCGACTCGTCCTCTTTACTGATGGCTGACCACGATAAACCGAATCGCGTCCAGTTTTAAGCGGGTATGACTGAGCAGGCCGTCCAGTTCGTCCTTCAGCTCCCGCAGGTGGCCCAGCTCGCTCTCGCGCACGTTGGGGTTGACCCTGGCCAGTTGCTGCAGGCGGGAAAGCTCCTCGCCGATGGAGGCATGCATCCGCGCCCGGGCTTCTTCCACCAGGCCCTGCATCTGTTGCTCGGCCTGGGGCAGGGCGGCCTGCAGCAACTGGTGGATCACCGTCTGGGAAGCGTTGACCAGCTTGCTGGCCAGGTGGCGGTTGACGGCGCTGAGCTGCTTGTCGAAGGACTCGAAGCTGACCTTGTCCGCCAGGTTGTTGCCGTGCTTGTCGAGCAGCAGGCGGATGGGGGCCGGCGGCAGGAAGCGGTACAGCTGGGCATGGTGGGCGGACTCGGCCACGAAGATCAGCTCCACGAACTGGGTGCCGACCGGCAGCGCCTTGTTCTTGAGGATGGCCACCGAGGTGGTGCCGATCTCGGAGCCCAGCACCAGGTCGATGCCGCCGCGGATCATGGGGTGATCCCAGCTCAAAAAATGCAGATCGTCCCGGCCGAGCGCCGTTTCCCGGTCGAAGGTAATGCTGGCGCCGTCCTCCGGCAGGCCCGGAAACTGAGGCACCAGCATTTGCTCGGTCGGGCGCAGCACTATGGCGTTTTCGCCCCTGTCGTCCTGGTGGACGCCTACCTCGTCGAACAGCTTGATGGCGAAGATGGCCAGGGTGGGATCCTGGTCGGCTTCGGCCAGTTGGGTGGCCAGGTTGCGATTGTGGATGACGCCGCTGGAGTTGAGTTCCAGCAGCCGATCCCGTCCCTGCTCCATCTGGCTGTTGAGCTCCCGGGCAAGGGCGGCGGTGTCGGCAACAAGTTGCGCCAGGGCTTCCGTATCCTGGCCGTGGTTGGCCAGCAGTTCGAGCAGGCGTTCGGCCACCTGCTGGTAGACCGGCTGGCCGACCGCGTTGGGCCTGCTGAAGGCGTCCATGCCCTGGTGGTACCAGAGGGTCAGCGCCTGCTGGGCGGTACCTTCCAGGTAGGGCACATGGATGTCGATATCGTGCCGCTGGCCGATGCGATCGAGGCGGCCGATGCGCTGCTCCAGCAGATCCGGGTTGAGCGGCAGATCGAACAGCACCAGTTGGTGGGCAAACTGGAAGTTGCGTCCTTCCGAGCCGATTTCCGAACAGATCATCACCTGGGCGCCGCCTTCCTGCTGGGCGAAGTAGGCGGCGGCCTTGTCCCGCTCCAGCAACGACATGCCCTCGTGGAAGACGGTACCGCGGATCCCCTCGCGGGTACGCAATGCTTCTTCCAGCGCCAGGGCGACGCCGGCCTTGGCGGTGATGATGAGTATCTTGTCGTTGCGCTTGGCCTTGGCGAATTCCAGCAGCCATTCGACCCGGCTGTCGAACTGGGTCCAGGCGCTGTCGCCGCCCTCGAACTGGCGATAGATCTCCTCCGGATACAGGGCCTGCAGGGCGCGGGCGGCGGTATCCTGATGGTTGCCCATCATGCCGGCCACCCGGATGGCGGTCTTGTATTGGTTGGGCAGGGGAAGGGAATACAGGTGCAGTTGCCGGGAGGGAAAACCCTTGATGGCATGACGGGTATTGCGGAACAGCAAGCGACCGGTGCCGTGGCGGTCGAGCAGGCGGGCCAGCAGGGCGTGCCGTTGCTCGGGATTGGCCAGATCGACCGCCTCCTGCGCTTCCATAAAGGGCGCCAGGCGCGCCAGGGCCTCATCATCGAGCGGCGCCTCTCCCAGCAGGGCTTCCGCCGCCCGGGCCAGGGGCTGGTAGGCTTCTTCCTCGGCGAGGAAGGCGTCGTAGTCGTAGAAGCGCTCGGGATCGAGCAGGCGCAGGCGGGCGAAATGGCTCTCGTGGCCCTGCTGATCCGGGGTGGCGGTAAGCAGCAGCACACCCGGGATCTGCCCGGACAGGGTTTCCACCACTTCATAGGCCCGGCTGGGCTGTTCTGCGTCCCACACCAGGTGATGGGCCTCGTCCACTACCAGCAGGTCCCAGCTGGTGTCCAGCAACTGCTCGAAACGCTTGCGCTTCTTGGTAATGAAGTCGAGGCTGCACAGGATAAGCTGCTCGGTGTCGAAGGGGTTGGCGGCATCGGCGAAGGCCTCGACGCAACGCTCCTCATCGAACAGGGCGAAGTGCAGGTTGAAGCGGCGCAGCATTTCCACCAGCCACTGATGGATCAGGGCGTCGGGTACCAGGATCAGGATGCGGGAAGCCCGCCCCGACAGCCACTGCTGCTGGATGATCATGCCGGCTTCGATGGTCTTGCCGAGGCCCACCTCGTCGGCCAGCAGCACCCGGGGGGCATAACGGCCACCGACCTCGCGGGCGATATGCAACTGATGAGGGATCAGGCTGACCCGGCCACTGGCCAGGCCGCGCAGGGGAGAGCGGCGCTGGTTGAACTGGTGGGTCAGGGCCTGGTAGCGCAGGTTAAAGCGGCCTATCTTGTCGATCTGGCCGGCAAAGAGGCGCTCCTGGGGTTTGTTCAGCTTGATAAAATGGTTGAGAAAGGTTTCCTTCAGACTGGCCGGCTCCCCGGTGTCCAGGCGAGTGCCGTGATAGGTGAGCAGGCCATCCTGCTCGGTCACGTCCGCGACCTCCAGTTCCCAGTCCTCATGACTGCTGATGGTGTCACCGGGGTTGAACATCACCCGGGTCACGGGGGCATCGTCCTTGGCGTACATGCGGTTCTCACCGCAGGCGGGAAATAGCATGGTTACCATACGGACAT